>DBGM01000016.1:1213-28124 GCA_002295885.1 Phycisphaerales bacterium UBA854 | reverse complement strand
ATGAAGCAGCGTCTCGCCTGTGCGTCTGGATCGTCGATGCCGGCCTGCAGCTCATCGAGAAGCGACCGTTGCACGGCGGAGTCGGTGATCGGCCGGCTTGCGGTGACCACCCAGTCATGGAACGTCCCCTCCGAATCAGGCTGCCGGCCGGCATCGCCATCGAGTCGATAGATCGTAATCGACGATTCGTGACGGGGGGAGTTCTGCTCCGGGGTCGGTCCGGATTCGGGCTGGCATGCGGCCAGCAGGACACACAGGAGTAGGCTTGCGATCTGCAGGGTTCGATTCATCAGTGTGAGCACCCGCCTCGCCCGCATCCGCATCCACCTCCGCCGCCGCTGTTGGATGCGCCGCGCGGTGTCGAGGGGGATTCAACCATGAAGGTGCTGTGCACACGTGCGAACGTTCGTCCCTGCCCTTCAGGATCATCGACGGGATCGTCCGCTTGGGCCATGGACCGGAGCAGGGTCAGGGTGCTTCCGTCTTCGTCGCAGCGGTATTCGTAGAGAGGCATGGACAGATGGTAGACGACTCAGTCCAGCTTCTCTTGCACCAAATCGGACCAATCCTCGAAACCCGGTCGGCCCATGAGTCCGAAGGTGGCCTGTTTCCCGGTTTCCACCGCCGGCTGATCGTACGGATCGACGCCGAGAATGCCCCCGGCGATGGCGGTCGTCATCTGCCAGAGCCAGATGAACTGTCCGATGGAAGGAGCATCGAGGCGGGGAATGGTGATCGTGTAGCTGGGGCGGGCGGATTCGGCGAATGCGTACTCCGTGGCCCGACGCTCCGCGTTGAGAAGGTCCGCAAGATCGTGTCCACCGAGGTACTGGAGAGAGTCGGCGTCGTTGCGGGATGGAATCGGAAGCCGCTCGTCGTGCCGTTCGAGTGCGACGAGGCCGAAGACCTTGTCGTCGGGCCCCTCACGGTAGAGCTGGACCTGGCTGTGCTGGTCCGTGGCTCCGAGGGCCCGGATGGGTGTTCCGCCCGCGTGCACGATGGCGCCGTCGAGTGCCGTCCTCTTGCCGAGGGATTCGGCCCACAGTTGACGATACCAATCCGCCAGGGGGGCCAGTCGGTTGCTGTAGGGCATCAGGACATGATTGCGTCGTCCATGGCGTTCCATGGCGATCAGCATCCAGGCCAGCCGGGCGGCCGGATTGGATGCGGGATCCTCGTCGAGGCAGACGGCGTCCATGGCCGCGGCGCCGTCCAGCAGACCTTCCACGTCGATGCCGCACATCAGAGCGGGAAAGAGTCCCACCGGGGAGAGCACGCTGAACCGACCTCCGACCCCGTCCGGGATCGGCAGGGTGGTCCAACCCCGTTCATCGGCAAGGCGCCGGAGGGTGCCGTTTCGGGGATCGGTCGTGGCCACGATCCGCCGGGCGGCCGCATCCGCGTCGACCCCTTCGAGCATCGACTGCACGATGGCGAACTGGGCCGCGGTTTCCGCGGTCTCACCCGACTTGCTGACGACATTGAAGATCGTCCGTTCGAAGCCCGGATCGACGCGTCGGACCTCCCGAAGGGTGGCGGCGACCAGATCCGGATCGACGTTGTCGATGACGAACAGACGGGGGCCCGAACGCTCCGCGGCGGGGAGGAGGTTCCAGGTGAGCGGATTGAGGGCCGCCTGCACCGCGATTGCGCCCAGGGCACTTCCCCCGATGCCCAGGATCACCAGATTCTCGACGCTGTCGCCGATTCGGTCGACGGTCTCCCGGACCGAGTCCAGATGCCGGTTCCGAAGCGGGTCGTGGGGGAGTCGTCTCCAGCCGTCCATGCCGCTGCAGTCCGAATCCCGCAGATCGCGGACGAGCGAGGCGAGCAGTGCATGATCTGCAGCCTGATCCTCGGGATCGAGTCCGGTGGATCCGATCCG
Source organism: Phycisphaerales bacterium UBA854 (assembly GCA_002295885.1). Lineage (GTDB taxonomy): Bacteria > Planctomycetota > Phycisphaerae > Phycisphaerales > SM1A02 > UBA854. The sequence continues at coordinate 26,239 of DBGM01000016.1, read as the reverse complement.
CTGTCGGCTGCAGCCGCTGAAATCGACGTGAAGCATTTCCATGGAGGAAGCATAGCCCCTGAGAGCCGTCGTCGTCGTTCAGCCCATGGCGTCGAGGGACTGCTCGAGATCGTCCTGCAGATCCGCCACGTCCTCGATGCCGACCGAGAGGCGGACGAGGGTATCGGTGATGCCCAGTTCGGCCCGCAGTGCGTCGGGTACGGATGCGTGGGTCATGATCGCGGGATGGTTGGCGAGTGACTCCACGCCTCCCAGCGATTCGGCCAGGGTGAAGACCGACAGTGATTCCATCATCTTCCGGGTGCCCGCGAGATCACCGTCCAGATCCACCGAGATGATGCCGCCGCCGGCGGGCGTCCCCTCGATGGTCATCTGTCGGCGGGCGAGATCATACTGGGGGTGGCTGGGCAGTCCGGGGTAGATCACCCTGCGCACCCGAGGATGCTCTTCGAGCCACTTCGCCAGATGCATTGCCGAGTCGCAGTGTCTCTGCATCCGGATCGACAGCGTCTTCATGCCGCGAAGCATGAGGTAGGAGTCGAAGGGGGACAGGATGGAACCGATCGAGTTCTGGTGGAACCGGATGCGTTCCGCCAGCGCGGCATCGCCGGTGACGAGGAAGCCTCCGATGACATCGCTGTGTCCACCGATGAACTTCGTTCCGGAATGCATGCAGATGTCGAAGCCCAGTTCGAGCGGTCGCTGCACCATGGGTGAACAGAAGGTGTTGTCGCAGGCGGTCATGATGCCGTTGGCACGACCGAACTCGGCGATGGCGGCCAGGTCCGCGATCTTGAGCATCGGATTGGTCGGGGTCTCCACCCAGATCAGCTTTGTGTTCTCATCCACCGCCTCCGCCAGGGTCGACGGATCCGACAGATCGACGCAGGCGAAGTCGAGTCCCTGGGAACGGGCCTTGACCTGACTGAACAGCCGATGGGTGCCTCCGTAGAGGTCGTCCATGGCCACCACTCGGTCGCCGGTCTCCAGCATGTCCAGCACGGTGGAGATGGCCGCGAGGCCACTGGCGAAGGCGAATCCGCCCATGGAGGGGTCGACCTCCTCCGGGATCGTGGACCCTTCGAGGACGGCGATGCAGCGTTCGCAGGCGTAGCGGGTGGGGTTGTGGCTTCGGGTGTACTCGAAGCCCTGGTGTTCGCCGGGCGACGCCTGGGCGTAGGTCGAGGCCAGCGAGATGGGAGGCATGACCGCACCGGTCAGAGGACAGGGGGACTGTCCCCCGTGGACGGCGGTGGTTCCGGGTCGCATGGATTTGTGCTGCATGGTCGTGGGTTCCGTTCAGGACGGAAGTTGCTTTCGAAGGTAGGTGATGAAGTCGATCTTGGTGATGAGGCCGAGGAACTGGCCGTCTTCGATGACGATGGCCACCTTGTCCTCGGTGAAGATCGGGAGCAGATCCCGGACGTCCGCGTCGGGAGGGATGGTCTTGAGCTTCCGGGTCATGACGTCCGACACCGGACGCTGGAAGGCATCGGGGTCGGCGCTGACCGCCAGCAGCACGTCCGTCTCGTCGATGATGCCGCAGACCGCTCCCTGCCCGTCGAGCACGGTGATCTGACTCACGTCGTAGAGACGCATCAGTTTGAAGGCCTGCAGCAGCGGCATGTCCGGCTGCAGGGTGTAGTCCTCGCCCCGGGTGTGTCGGCGTCCGATGAGATCACGGAGGTTGCCGTGCTGGGTTCGTTCGATGAAGCCCTGATCCATCATCCAGAAGTCGTTGAACATCTTGTCGAGGTACTTGGCACCGTTGTCGCAGATGAACGTGACGACGGTCTTGGGCTCGGTCTGGCGCCGGCACCACTGGAGGGCCGCGGCGAGCAGTGTTCCACTGGACGAGCCGGCGAGGATGCCCTGCTTCCGGAGGACTTCCCGGGCGGTGAGGAAGGCGTCGCGGTCCTCGATGTGGATCGCTTCGTCGACCACGCTGAGATCGAGGATGTCCGGAATGAAGTCCTCGCCGATGCCTTCGACGAGCCACCGGCCCGGCTTCACGGTCCGCCCCTCGTTGACGAGCGGAGCCAGGACCGAACCCGTCGGATCGGCGAGCACGAGCTTGACGTCGGGCTTCCGTTCCTTGAGGTACCGACCGACACCGGTCACGGTCCCGCCGGAGCCGACCCCCGCGACGAAGGCGTCGATGGTGCCCTCGGTCTGTTCCCAGATCTCGCTCGCGGTGGTGTCGTAGTGGGCCTGGACGTTGGCTTCGTTGGAGAACTGGTTGACGTAGAAGCTTCCGCGTTCGTCCGCGATCCGCTGGGCCACCTCCTGGTAGTAGTCGGGGTGCCCCTTCTCCACGTCGGACCGGGCCATGACCACCTCGGCCCCCATGGCGCGGAGGTGGGAGATCTTCCCCTCGCTCATCTTGTCGGGAACGACCACGGTGACCTCGTAGCCCCGCTGGGTACCCACCATGGCCAGGGCGATGCCGGTGTTTCCGGCGGTGGCCTCGACGATGTGTCCGCCGGGCTTGAGGGAACCGTCCTCCTCGGCCGCATCGATCATCGAGATCGCGATCCGGTCCTTGATGGAGTTGGCGGGATTGAGGCACTCGAGCTTCGCCAGCAGGCGACAGGGCCCGGTGTCGAGGCGATTGAGCTCGAGCATGGGGGTGTTGCCCACCATGTCGAGGATGTCGGTGAAGATCGGCGCGACGGCATGCCGCTGCGGGCTGGAAGTAGGCTTCATGCGATCGATTCTACTCCAACCACCGGGCCCGGTTGGCGGATCGGGATCAGTTCTCGGCGAGGATGTCCATGCCCTCGGTGAGGCCGCCCGCGGTGTGGGTGTGTCCGGACCACTGGGCCCAGTCGGAGCGGCATTCCACGAAGAAGCCGTTGGCGAGATCCCCGGCCACTCCACGGTGCCAGAGGCCCTTGTAGTTGGCCACGTCGCCGGTCGATCCGTTCTGGCCCGCGACCACGTAGTCGTGCTTCTCCGCGATCTCGGCGGAGATCTCCGAGACGTGGCCGTCGCAGAACGCCGCGATCGGGCTCGATCGCCACGATGCGTTGAAGTAGTGCGGGTAGCAGCCGTCGTAGGACCAGGTACTGGCGTTGTCGTCGCCGGCGGGGTAGTGGTACGAATACGAGGAGTCACCCCAGTTCGCGCCGCATTCGTTCGTGGTGAGATTCTGCAGCCAGTGCATTTCCATCAGGTAGGTCTTGTTGCTGGCGAACTTGCACTGGGCCAGGGTGTTCTGGCGGAAGCCGCCGGGAATCGACATCGGATCCGTGAAGGCATCGGACGGACTCTCGCTCGACTTGGGCTTGCGGTAGCAGTAGCTGTTCATCATGTTCGGAGGCGAGAAGGCGTACGTGCTCGGCACCATCAGGAACGGAATGTCGACGGTGTATTCACCTTCGACATCCCCTCTCAGGGCCGTCGCGCACGTCGCACCGTCGGCGTCCCAGCAGTACTGCAGTTCCCGGGTGATCACCCGATCCTTCGGCGACCAGTACACCTTGTTGTAGCACTTGTCTTCCATGTACTCGGCGAGTTGCCGGGTGTTGGGGAAGCGGTAGGTCCCCTGGCGGGCGAACCCGCGGGGCGACACCGAGAGGCCTTCGCCGTAGCAGTAGGGGACGACCTGGGCGATCTCGTTGCAGGTCGTCAGATCGACGAACCATTGCCGTCCGCCGGTGGTCTCGCACGGCTGGATTCCCGGCGGGATGATCATCTTGCCCCCGAGGCCGCCGTCCTGCATGGTCCAGTAGCGGTTCCGCCAGGCGATCAGGGCGAACTGGGCGCTGAGCCCGGTCCATTCGCCTTCGGGGCCGCGGGCAAGATTCTCCGGGCATCCGTTCCATCCCCGGCCGTTGTGGTCGTTCATGTACATGTCCGACGCGACCCGGACATTCCGGATGTTGCTCTTGGACTGTCCCACCATCGCGTTGTCCCGGGCCCGGCTGATGGCGGGCAGCAGGATGCCCACCAGCAGGGCGATGATGGAGATGACCACCAGCAGCTCGACGAGGGTGAATCCGATTCGGGCCTGAGATCGTTGTCGCATGAGAGGGTCCGGGGGGAGCTCGGGAAACAAGTCCGACGGATGATTCTACGAGAACCGGACGCCGATGCTGCGGCACGCTTGCGGATTTCATCCACTTCTTGCCGGGGGGAGGGCAAAAAAACAGCGGGGGGCCGTTGAGGCCCCCCGCTGAGGAATACACGTTTGAAGCGGCTTCCGAGGAACTTACTCCTCTGCGAGGAGGTCACGTCCTTCGCACATGCCGCCGGTGGTCAGCACGTGGCCGGACCACTGGGCCCAGTCGGAGCGGCATTCGACGAAGAAGCCGTTCTCGCCGTTGGGCGTGCCGCGGTGCCAGAGGCCGTTGTACTGCGAGGTGTCGCTGGTGTTGCCACGCTGACCGGCGACCACGTAGTCGTGCTTCTCGGCCGTTTCGGCGGAGACACCGGTGACGCTTCCGTCGCACATGCTGGCCACGGGCATGGATCGCCACGAAGCGTTGAAGTAGTGCGGGTAGCAGCCGTCGTAGGACCAGGTGCTGTCGTTTCCGTCACCGGCGGCGACGTGGTACGCAGCGGCGGAGTCGCCCCAGTTGGCGCCGCACTCACCGGTGGTGAGGTTCTGAAGCCAGTGGGTCTCCATCAGGTAGGTCTTCTGGCTGGAGTACTTGGCCTGACTCATGGTCGGAGCACGGAAACCGGCTGCGAAGGACATGGGGTCGTTGAAGTAGTCCTGCGGGCTGTCACCGTCCGCGGGGGTGTCGAAGACGTAGCAGTTCATCATGTTCGCGGGCGACCACGAGTAGGTGCTCGGCTGAAGCAGCAGGGGGATGTCCAGGATGGCCTGGCTGTCCACCAGCGTGGTCAGGCACATGGTGCCGTCCTTGTCCCAGCACTGCTGGAGCTCACGCGTGATGACGCGATCCTTGGGAGCCCAGTAGGCCTTGTGGTAGCACTTGTCTTCCATGTACTCGGCGATCTGACGGGTGTTGGGGGTACGCCAGGCACCGGTTCGGGGCAGGCCGTTGACCGAAGTGGTCAGGCCGCTGTCGAAGAGGAAGGGGGCCACGTTGTCGATGGCCGTCGAGTACCAGTGAGCGCCACCATCTGCTTCGCAGGCCTTGATGCCCGGGAAGATGGTCGCCTTGGATCCGGCGCCGGACTGCTGCTGGACGTGGTAGCGGCCGGACCACTGGTTGAGTGCGTTCTGTGCGGTGAGTCCGGTCCAGGAACCGTCGGGTCCTGCGGACAGCATTTCGGGTGCACCGATCCACTGCTTGCCCTTGTGATCGTTCGAGTACAGGTTGCAGGCGGTGTGGACGTTGCGGATGTTGCTCTTGGACTGGCCGATCTGGGCATTGTCCCGGGCACGACTGATGGCCGGAAGCAGGATGCCGACAAGCAGGGCGATGATCGAGATCACCACCAGCAGTTCGACCAGTGTGAATGCGCGAAGGTTGGATCGCTTCATGACGTGATTCCTTGTTGTGAGGTGCAGGGCACCTCTGCGGTCTGAACTCGGGCCTCAACATGTCTCCGGTCCGGTCAGACCTGAGGAGACGCACAGCCCGATGTGATGTGAGCCATATTAGACATGGGACCGGGGCTCACTTCAACAACTGAAAAAGATGGTTCAATTCGGGTCATCTGTCAATAAAAACCACCTAAGGGGGCCAAAAAGAAGCGATCCGGACCGTTTTCCGGTCCGGATCGCCTTTTTTGACTCATGAGAGGGGGGGTCAGTTCTCCGCGAGGAGGTCCCGACCTTCGCAATATCCCCCTGCGGTGTGGGTGTGGCCGGACCACTGGGCCCAGTCGGAGCGGCATTCGATGAAGAATCCGTTCTCGTTGTCACCCGGGACACCACGGTGCCAGAGGCCGTTGTACTGCGAGGTGTCGCTGGTGTTGCCACGCTGTCCGGCGACCACGTAGTCGTGCTTCTCGGCCGTTTCGGCCGAGACCTGGGTCACGCTGCCGTCGCACATGCTGGCCACGGGGCTGGATCGCCACGAAGCGTTGAAGTAGTGCGGGTAGCACCCGTCGTACGACCAGGTGGTGTCGTTGCCGTCGCCGGCGGCGACGTGGTACGCCGCGGAGGAGTCGCCCCAGTTGGCGCCGCACTCACCGGTGGTCAGATTCTGGAGCCAGTGGATCTCCATGAGGAAGGTCTTCTGGCTGGAGTACTTCGATGACCCCTGGGCCGGAGGGATGAAGCCCGCCGGGATGGACATGGGGTCGGTGAAGTAGTCCTGCGGGTTCTCCCCGTCGGGGGGGATCTGGTAGACGTGGCAGTTCACCATGTTCGGGGGTGAGAGTGCGTACGACGAGGGCTGCAGGAGGAACGGGATGTCCAGCGGTGCATTGCCGACGACGGCGGTCGTCTCGCACATGGTGCCGTCCTCGTCCCAGCACTGGGCGAGTTCGCGCGTGATGACGCGATCCTTCGGGGCCCAGAATGCCTTGTGGTAGCACTTGTCCTCCATGTATTCCGCGATCTGCCGGGTGTTGGTGAAGCGGAAGGTGCCGACGCGGGGGAAGTCCCACAGCGACGTCGTCAGCCCCTGCGGGAAGCAGTAGGGGACGATGTGGCACGGAAAGTCGAAGGCGAACCAGTGGCCACCGGTGCCGGTCTCGCACGCGAGTACGCCGGGCAGCACGGTCCAGGCGCCGCCGGAATCACCGCCCCAGTACCGCTGCCGCCAGAGGTTGATGGCGTTGCCGACGGTGTTGCCCGACCAGCTTCCGTCGGGACCGGAGGCGAGGTTGCTCGGGGTGCCGGTCCAGAGGTCGTTGTTGTTGTCGTTGGAGTACATGTTGTGCGCGGTATGCACGTTGCGGATGTTGCTCTTGGACTGGCCGATCTGGGCGTTGTCCCGGGCCCGGCTGATGGCCGGAAGCAGGATGCCGACGAGCAGGGCGATGATGGAGATCACCACCAGCAACTCGACGAGCGTGAATCCTCTGCTGCGAACTGGTTCCATTTGATTACTCCTCTCCGGGCCGCGGGGGCCCCGATGCAACAGCTCGACTCGGGTGTCGTTGCGAGGGCCGGTCGCGTGGACGGTCAAGCATGTGAACGGCAGGTGATGAGATATGAGGCCGGCCTGCCAGTGATTCCAGAATGTTTGATTTCACCCACATTGTCAATGATGAAATCGGTGTTGGTGAGTAAATGAGGACAACGATCCCGCCGTGACGAAGGGCCGTTTGCCGTGGTGTTTTCCGATCCCGCGGATTCAGTCGCCGGCTGCGGTGTCCAGCCACGCCTTGGCGGCGTCCGTCAACTGCCGTCCCTGCCTCGTACGGGCGAGATGGCCGATCTGCAGGAGATAGGGCTCCACGAGATCCTCGAGGGTTCCCGCGTCCTCGCCCATGGTCGCGGCGATCGCCTCGAGGCCGACGGGGCCGCCTCCGTAGACCTTCTCGATGGTCCGCAGGTAGGTCCGGTCCAGGGCGTCCAGCCCGAGTTCATCGACCCCCTCCAGTTCCAATGCGCTCGCGACGATGTCCGCGTCGATGTGCCCCCGGTTGCGCACCTGGGCGAAGTCACGCACCCGACGGAGCAGGCGCAGGCAGATTCGCGGCGTACCGCGACTTCGTTCCGCGATCCGGTGCCGGGCATCGGTGGTGATCTCCTTCAGTCGCATTCGCTCCATCGCCCGTTCGAGAATCGTGTCCAGTTCCTCGACCTCGTAGTACTCCAGGCGATGGCTGATCCCGAACCGGCTTCGAAGCGCCGAGGTCAACAGGCCGGCGCGAGTGGTAGCTCCGATCAGGGTGAACGGCTTCAGTTGGTAGGTCACGACCTTGGCGTGCATGCCGGAGTCGAGCGTGAAGTCGATCTTGAAATCCTCCATCGCCGGGTAGATGTACTCCTCGACCGACACGGGCAGGCGGTGGATCTCGTCGATGAACAGGATGTCCCGCGGCTGCATCCGGGTCAGCGTGCCGACCAGATCGCTGCCGCGGGTCAGGGCCGGGCCCGAAGTGACGAAGACCCTCGAATCCATCTCGTTGGCCACGACGTGGGCCAGCGTGGTCTTGCCGAGTCCCGGGGGGCCGTGCAGAAGAAGGTGCTCCATCGGCTCGTTGCGCTGCTGGGCGGCGTCCAGGGCGATGCGCAGACGCTGTCGGAGGTCCGCCTGACCGGTGAATCCGTCCAGCCGGGTCGGTCGCAGCGAACGCGGCGTCTCCGCGGATTCGACCGGGGCGTCCTCCGTCTGCTGCTGGGCTGAAACGATTCGGTCCTTCGCCATGGGGTTCGTTCGTCCTTCGAATCAGGCGTCGCGGTGATCGGACGCGGGTCGAAGGCGTTCCTCCTTCCACTCCATCGACAGTTCGAGGTCGCCTTTGAGAAAAGGATCGAGGAAACCGCCGGCGTGCTCGAGGCGCCAGCCGTCCGACCACAGCGATCGGCTGCCGTCGTCCGAGGCCCCCGAGAGGATCCATTCGGCCAGTTCCGACCGGCTGGTCACCAGCGAGGGGGCGATCTGCTCCGCCAGACACCAGCAGCTCAACGCCGTCCAGATCGAATCGATCCGGATGCGATCGGTCGCCGATTCCTCACGGAGCTTGGGCGGAAGTTCGGGGAGCGACTCCGTTGGGTGTCCGTCCTCCAGAGCGGCCAGGATCTCGGTTCCGTACCGCTGGATCGTGGGACGGGGTAGCCCCTTGATGGCGCCCATCGCGTCCACGGAGTCGATGCGGCGTCGAGCGAGATCGCTGAGGCTTCCGTCCGGGATCAGCGTCCGAGGGGGGACGTTCGCAGTGCGGGCGAGATCGTTCCGCAGCAGGACGAGACTGCAGAGCCGGTACCACTGGTTGCGGCGCAGCTGATTCCTCCGGTGGAACTTGCGGCAGACGTGCTCCAGCTTGATGTCGAAGGCGCCGGGGCGGCAGCCCCGCTGGCACTCCTCGAGGCACTTGTCCAGATGGCCGTTGGCTTCGAGCTGCTCCTTCATCCGTTCCCAGACCAGCGGCAGGTACCGGACATCATCCGCTGCGTAGCGCTTCTGCATGTCCGACAGCGGGCGCTCGTCCCATTTGGTGAACGTCATCCCCTTGGTGACCTGGTATCCGGTCATGACCTCCACCGTCCGGGCCAGGGAGAGCGGATAGGACTGTCCGACGAAGCCGGCCGCGATCTGCGTGTCCACGATGTTGGCGGGGCATCGACCGATGCACCGCTGGATCGGTTCGAGATCCTGGTCGCCGGCGTGGACGAGTGTCTGCAGTTCCGGATCGGCGATCATCGACCAGACCGGCTCCAGATCCGGCACCGCCAGCGGATCGACGAGGAAGAGCCGCTTGCGCGTCGCCAACTGCACGAGGCACAGGTGGGGCACGTAGGTCTCCTCGCCGATGAACTCGGTGTCGTAGGCGAAGGCTCCGGTCTCCCGGATGTGCCCGACCACGTCCTCGAGTTCGTCCGCGGTGGTCACGAACGACGTCGACTCGCCGGGGACGGCGGGATGGTCGGGGATCGGGGGTGGAGGGGTCTGCGTTCCGGAGTGGGAGGCCTGGTGATGGCGATCCCGGCGGCTGCGTCGACCTCGTCGTGTGCTCATGGACCGACAGGCTACCCGGCAGGGCCGGAGTTGGCGAATGAAACGCGGGGACACGCCGAAGCGTGTCCCCGCGCAGGGAGGAGCGATGATGCTCTTGGAATCAGAAGTCCATGTCACCCATGGCGGGTGCCTTGTCCTTCTTGTCCTTCAATTCGGTGATCGCGCAGTCGGTGGTCAGCAGCAGTCCGCTGATGCTGGCGGCATTGCTGAGGGCGACCCGCTCCACCTTGGTGGGCACGATCACGCCGGCCTCGACGAGGTTCTCGTAGTTGCGGCTCAACGCGTTGAAGCCGAACTGGTCGTGCTCCGACTCGATGATCTTCTGGGCCACGATCGAACCGTCGACTCCGCAGTTCTCGGAGATCTGGCGGATGGGGGCCGCCACGGCGCGGTGCACGATGGAGACGCCGACGGCTTCGTCGCCGGGGCAGGACTCCTTCAGGGCCTCGAGGCAGCGGCGCGCCTTGAGGACGGCGACGCCGCCTCCGGGCAGGACACCTTCCTCGACCGCGGCACGGCAGGCGTGCAGCGCGTCCTCGACGCGTGCCTTCTTCTCCTGCATCTCGACCTCGGTCGCCGCTCCGACGTTGATCTGGGCGACGCCGCCGGCGAGCTTGGCCAGCCGCTCCTGGAGCTTCTCGGTGTCGTAGTCCGAGGTGGACTGCTCGACCTGGGCCCGGATCTGCTCGATGCGACCGGTGATCTCGCTGGTCTCGCCGCCGCCTTCGATGATGGTCGTGGCGTCCTTCGTGACGGAGACCTTCTTGGCCCGTCCGAGATCATTGAGGGTCAGCGTCTCCAGCTGCATGCCGAGTTCCTCCATGACCGGCGATCCGCCGGTGAGCACGGCGATGTCCTGCAGCATGGCCTTGCGTCGATCACCGAAGCCCGGTGCCTTGACCGCGGCAACCTTGATGACGCCGCGGAGCCGGTTGACGACCAGGGTCGCCAGTGCTTCGCCGTCGATGTCCTCGGCCACGATCAGGAGGCTGCGTCCGGATTCGGCGACCTTGCCAAGGATCGGAATGAGGTCCTTGGCCGCGCTGATCTTCTTCTCGTGGATCAGGACCGCGCAGTCCTCGAGGACGCACTCCATGGTGGCCGGATCGGTGACGAAGTGCGGACTGAGGTAGCCCTTGTCGAACTGCATGCCTTCCACCAGTTCGACGGTGGTGTCGAGGCTGGAGCCCTCTTCGACGGTGATGACGCCGTCCTTGCCGACCTTGTCCATGGCCTGGGAGATGATGTCGCCGATGGTCGAGTCCTGGTTGGCGGCACAGGTGCCGACCTGGGCGATCTCCGTCGACGAGTCGACGATCTTGGACATGCCCGCGAGTTCGGCGCAGACCGCCTCGACGGCCTTGTCGATGCCCCGCTTGACCTGCGTCGCATTGGCGCCGGACGTGATGTTCTTGAGACCTTCGGTGAAGATCGCTTCGGCGTACACGGTTGCGGTGGTGGTTCCGTCGCCGGCGTCCTTGGAGCACTTGGAGGCGACCTCCTTGACCATCTGGGCCCCCATGTTCTCGTAGGGATCCTCAAGTTCGATCTCCTTGGCGACCGTCACCCCGTCCTTGGTGACGGAGGGGGCCCCGAAGGACTTCTCGAGGACGACGACGCGGCCGGAGGGGCCGAGGGTCGTCTTGACGGCCTTGGCGAGTTTCTGGATGCCGCGGAGCATCCGCTCGCGGGCATCGATGTCGTAGGCAATCTGTTTGGCTGGCATGGTTCTTCCTTCCTGGTGCTCGGTGTTCAGAGCGTGGTGGTGGTTCGGGTGGTGTCGGCTCGGTCGGCGGTCGGCGTGGTCGTGAGTGCCTCGTCGTCGCGGGCCTGCCACATGGCGGACACGTGACTGGCGTCGAACCAGATGTTGTTCTGCCGGGTCGTCACGTGGATGCCGTTGGCGCTGCGAAGCGTCTGGACATCGATGACGTTGCGGATTTCGATCGGGTTGTCCTCCCCCCAGAGGATCATGTCGAGCTCCTTCTCGGTGCCCATCATTTCCTGGAGGATGGTGAGAATCGGTCCACGTTCCATGGCATTCGTTCCTTGTTCCGGTCGAGACCGGGGGGTGTGGTTACTCGATGATTCCGAGGATGTCGTCCTCGGTCATGATGAGGTACTCGGCGTTGTCGACCTTGATCTCGGTGCCCGCGTACGAGGTGAAGATCACCTTGTCGCCGGCCTTCACGCTGAAGGGGAGGTATTCACCGCTCTCGCGGTTGAGGATCCCCTTGCCGGTTGCGATGATCTCGCCCTCGCGGGGCTTGTCCTTCGCCGATTCCGGAAGGTAGATGCCGGACTCGGTCATCTCCTGCGGGTCGGCCCGCTTCACGATCAACTTGTCGCCCAGTGGCTTGACGTTCATGGTTCCTGTCTCCTCAATGGCGTCCCCGAATGGGGCGCCCGTGGTTCTCGCGTGGCTGTGGCCACAGGTTCTCGTAGTGACGTTTCAGGACTCGGCGGAGCACTTCGAGCAGTGCTTCCACATGGAGTGGTCGGTCCAGCACGGCGAACGCGCCGTCCCGGAGGGAATGGGACAGGCCTCGGACGCGTTCTCGCTCCGTGGCCTGGCGTGGGCGGACGACGATCGTCGGCGGGGCCGGATCGAGTCTGCGAAGCAGTTTCAGGATCCTGAGACCGCCCTCGGAGTTGAGAGAGCGGCGATCGGTGGCCGTGGAGGATCGGGGCTGGACGGGGATCTCCAGATCCACCACCGCGATGTGCACCGGGTTCGACTGGATCAACTGGGCCGCTTCCTCGCCCGAGTCCGCCTGCATGGCCCGAATGCCGAGGGGATTGAGCAGGTTCGGAAGCTGTTCGACGGCGGGACGTTCACGCCAGCCGCCGTAGGTCAGCAGCAGGTTCAGCCGGGGGGTCTGGTTGTCGGGCTTCTGGTACACGGATCGATTCGTCCTGCCCCAACCATAGGCAAGCCTTGTGCCGATCAGGGCCGGTCACGGACCCGATTTCAGGGCTGTGGCGGGGGGTTGCGGGGGGAGGTGCGGGGAGGAGGGACTGGAATGCGTCGAACAGGCATTCATTTCCTGCCATATTGGCATTCCGGTGCGACGGGAGGATACTTGATCGCTCCGGGCGTACGCGGCATACTTCGCCCTCACGACTTTGAGTGCAACCCAGGAGCAACGGCCATGACTCAGGCGACCCCCACGGTCTCGGTGTGCGAAGTGATCGGCGGTCCCGGCGCCTCGATGGGGATCGGGGATGGGGATCGGATCCGTGTCCGGGGGTGGATTCGCACCCGGCGCGATTCCAAGGCGGGCCTGTCGTTCCTGCAGGTGCACGATGGCTCCTGCTTCGACCCGGTGCAGGTCGTGGCCCAGTCCACGCTGCCGAACTACGCCGAGGAGATCCAGCGGCTCACCACCGGCTGCTCGGTCGACATCGTCGGCACCGTGGCCCAGTCGCAGGGGAAGGGGCAGTCGCTGGAGATCCAGGCCGAAACCGTCGAGGTCGTCGGTTGGGTGGACGATCCCGAGACCTATCCGGTTCCCGCCAAACGTCACACGTTCGAATACCTGCGCGACGTGGCGCACCTGCGGCCACGCACCAACACCTTCAGCGCGGTCGCCCGGGTACGGCACTGTCTGTCCCAGGCGATCCACCGCTGGTTCCATGATCAGGGTTTCTTCTGGGTCCATACACCGATCATCACCGGCAGCGATTGCGAAGGGGCGGGGGAGATGTTCCGCGTCTCAACGCTCGACCTGGCCAATGTCCCCCGTACGGAGGACGGTTCGGTGGACTTCGGCCGGGACTTCTTCGGCAAGGAGACGAACCTCACCGTCTCCGGCCAGTTGAACGTCGAGTCCTACTGTCTGGCGCTGTCGAAGGTCTACACCTTCGGTCCGACCTTCCGTGCGGAGAACTCCAACACGTCCCGGCACCTGGCCGAGTTCTGGATGATCGAGCCGGAGATCGCCTTTGCGGATCTGGCGGACAATGCGGATCTGGCCGAGTCGTTCCTCAAGGGGATCTTCGAGACCCTGCTCTCGGAGCGTCCCGACGACATGGGGTTCTTCCGCGATCGCATCGACAAGGGATGCATCGAGCGGCTGGAGCAGTTCATCAGTGCCAGCTTCGAACGCATGGAATACACCGATGCGATCGCCGCGCTGGAAAGGGCCGTGGCGGGGGGGCACAAGTTCGAGTATCCGGTCTCGTGGGGCATCGACCTCCAGTCCGAGCACGAGCGGTGGCTGACCGAGGAGCATGTGGGGCGTCCCATCGTGGTCATGAACTATCCCAAGGACATCAAGGCCTTCTACATGCGGCTGAACGACGACGAGCGGACGGTCGCCGCCATGGATGTGCTGGCCCCGGGCATCGGTGAGATCATCGGAGGAGCCCAGCGTGAGGACCGCCTGGATGTCCTGGACCGCCGGATCGGTGAAATGGGGCTCGAGGCCGAGGATTACTGGTGGTACCGGGATCTCCGCCGGTACGGCACCGTGCCGCACGCGGGCTTCGGGCTCGGTTTTGAGCGGACCATGGCCTACGCCACCGGCATGGCCAATGTGCGGGATCTGATCCCGTTCCCCCGCACTCCCAATACCGCCACTTTCTGATCGAACGGGGGAAGGTCGCAGCCCCCTGTCACAGGCGTATTTAGGGCCGTTTATCAGACGCTTTCCAAGGTTTCGATCACCTTCAACGGACTCAGATCCGACCTCGGGTAAATTCGTGATGTAGACTCAAAATGGGCTTTTTAGCCCCATCAGCGGTATCGGTATACCCATTTCACGGGGGTGGCCTCCTGATGTTCAGGTGTGGGCCACGAAGAAGAGTGATCACGTCTCTCCGTCACATCTGGTCCCTGATCATCGCAGCCCTGCTCGCCGGCTCCGCCGGGGGTGCGCCATCACCGGACCGCAGCGACGCCGAGACGGAATCAGCGGGCAAGATCCTCCGGTTGGGAGGGGTCACCTTCGATCCGCTGCACGCCGGTCCGGTCTTCCCCGCGCGGCTGGCCAAGGCGTCGGACTCCAAGTCCGATCTGCGTCTGGTCCAGTTCCGCGATCCGGTTCGCGATGTGGATCGCGTCCAGCTGCGGGAGCGCGGCATCGAACTGGTTCAGTACATCCATCCCGACACGTACATCACCTGGGCGGATCCGGAACAGATGCGGTCCGTGCAGCGGCTGCCCGCCGTCCGGTGGAGCGGAGATTTCGCCCCTGCGTGCCGACTGCTGCCCCACCTGCGCGGGCGCGGTGAGTCCGAACTCGAAGTCCGCATCATGATCTACCGCGGTGCGGATGTCGGTGGTGTGGTGCGCGCCCTGCACGATCTGGAAATCGGCACCGTGAAGCGGCGCCGCATGGATGCGAAATTCGAAGTGCTCGGCTGCTCCGTCCGCGGAAGCGTGCTCGAGCAGGTCGCCACGATTCCGGGCGTCTACAGCGTGCAGCCCGTGGCCCGGGACGGCGGCAACCGGGGCGAACTCGCCAATCAGTTGAACACCGGTCTGTACGAGAACAGCAATCTCGTGCCGGGATACTACGAGTGGCTGACCTCCGTGGGCTTCACCGGCACGGGGGTCACGCTGGCCTGCGTCGACACCGGGGTGTCCGAGCAGGCACCCGATCTGGTCAGCCGAATCACGGACTGCGTCGGGGAAAGCTGCGGCGACTCCACCACCCAGTCCAGTCACGGCACACTGAGCGCCGGAGCCATGGTGGGTGATGCCGCGAGCGGCATCGTTGATCCGTGGGAGTTCCTGGCCGGCCAGGGTACGGCGCCCCGGGCCCGCATGCTCGAACAGCTGTACGACCCCATCTTCACCGAGCCCGACGGGATGCTTCGCCTGATGCGGGATTCCCGCAGCAACGGTGCCAGCGCCTCCAACAACAGCTGGGGACCGTCCCCGACCCCGTTGGGATACGACATCGATACACGTCTGGTGGATGTCGGAGTCCGTGACGCGTTGGCCGATGAGGACGGCAATCAGGGGCTCACCTACGTGCTGTCGATCATGAACGGCAACGGTGGCACGTCGTCGCAGGGGACCCCCGACGAGGCGATGAACGTCATCCGGGTGGGCGCGACCAGACTTCGATCGAATGGAGGCACGCTCCAGAACCACGTCGAGGATCTCGCGGCGGTCTCGGCCCACGGCCCGTGCCTCGACGGCCGGATGCTGCCGGACCTCGTGGCGCCGGGATGCTACGTCCTCTCGATCTTCGACGAGTTCAACTGGGCCTATTCATGCGGCACCAGTCTGGCCAGTCCCCAGGTCACCGGCGCGGCGGGACTCTTCTGCGAGTACTACCGGAATCGGATCGGGCTCGGTCGTGATCCCTCCCCGGCCATGACCAAGGCCGCCATCCTCATCGCGGCCCGCTCTCTCGAGGGTGGTGAGGACGCCGACGGTGCACCGATGGGACATCCGCCCGATTCGAGACAGGGTTGGGGACGTCTGGCAATCGATCCGCTGATCAATCCCGATGCCGAAGGCATCCGCTACTACGACCAGGCCACCGTCTTCGGTGAAAGCGGCGAGGAATGGTCGCTGCAGATCGAGCCGCAGGATCCCACCCAGCCGATCCGGGTCATGCTGGTCTGGACCACGGCAGCGGGGCACGGCCTCGGTGGATCCACTCCCGCCTGGACGAACGATCTCGATCTCGTGGTGGAGGCCGGCGGCGGGACCTACGTGGGGAACGACATCGATCCGTCCACGGGATGGTCCCGCACCGGAGGGACGGCCGACTACATGAACAACACCGAGGCGGTGCTGCTTGGGCCCGTGGCACCGTCGACCGCGACGATCCGTGTCGTGGCGTCCGACATCAACTCCGACGGCGTGCCCGGTTTCGGGGATGCGTCCGATCAGGACTTCGCCCTGGTCTGCATGAACTGCAAGGCGGATTCATTCAGTCTGACCCTCGATCCGCCGGCCATCGAGGTCTGCGCTCCTGGAACCGTGGAATACACGGTGGAGGTCCTGTCCGCTTCCGGTGCCACGGATGCCGTCGCTCTGAGTGCATTGGGGCCGCTGGGCGTCTCCTTGTCGCTCCAGAACGAAGTCGTCACGCCGCCCGAGAAGACCACATTGTCCGTGACCGTCCCCATCGGCATGAGCGGGACGAAGGAGTTCAGCGTGATCGGGACCTCGGCCGGAGAGCAGGTCGAAGTCGTCGGGCAGTTGGTGGTGGTCTCTCCGTTCTCGACCGTGCCGGATCTGCTGGAGCCCTCCGATGGTGCCTCCGGCCTGCCGACGATTCCAACCCTGTCCTGGTCCATGGACGGTGCGTCCAGCTTCGACGTCGAACTGGCGTCGGACGCCCTCTTCGGCGATGTGCTGTTCAGTGCCACCACCTCCGAGCAGAGCATCACGGTCGACGCGGGACTCTCCTACGGTGAGACCTACCACTGGCGGGTCCGCCCCTCGAGTTCCTGCGGGAACGGCAGCTGGTCCTGGACCTCGAGCTTCACGACGTCCGAGGGGATCTCCGTGCTCCTGGTCGACGACGACGACAACGTCCCCGACGTGCGCTCGTACTACACGGAGGCCATGTCATCGCTCGGGCTGCAGTACGAGGTCTGGGACACCGCCAACACCGACGAGGAACCCGGAATCGAGACGCTGCGCAACTACGATCTCGTCGTATGGTTCACCGGCGCCGAATGGGGCGGCTTCGCCGGTCCGGGAGCCGACTCGGAGATCGCTCTGGAGCAGTGGCTGCTCGAAGGCGGGGTGCTCTGGCTCAGCAGTCAGGACTACCTCTACGACCGTGGCCTGAATGCGTTCGGAAGTACGTATCTGGGTGTATCCGCCTACGACAGCGATGTCGGCCAGAACGTGGTGACCGGTGCCGGTTCGGTCTTCGGCGGCTACGGAACGATGACCCTGACCTGCCCGTTCAACAACTACACCGATTCCATCGAAGTCACACCGGACGCCGAGCTCGCCTTCGTAGGTGATCTGGGCGGGGCCGGAGCCACGGTGGTGGGGGACGGCTGGCGCACTGTCTTCTGGGCGTTCCCCCTGGAGGCCGTGCTGGACGTCGATGTCCGCAGGAGTCTGATGCTGACGGTGGTGAACTGGGTCCCGGTTCCCGAACCGGTCAGCTGCCCGGCCGACGTGTCGCCCGACGGCGTGGTCAACATCCAGGATCTGCTGATGGTGATCGCCTCCTGGGGCGGTGGTCCAGAAGGGGACGTCGACGGGGACGGCACGGTGGACGTCGCCGATCTGCTGATGATCATCAGTTCCTGGGGCCTGTGCTCCTGATTCCAGCCTTCACAGCCATTGCCCGAAAGGGATGGACTGGTTCATGGATTCAATTCGCAGGGGCATCCCGTGTCCTGATTCGCGCAGCATTTGCGCGGAAGCCGGTCCGGTAACCCTCCTGCATCGTCCATCGATCGAACAGTTCAGTTGGAGCCGGTCGTCGTTCGATGTCCCGGGTCGGAGCGTGGATTGTACACGTGCAGGGATCGTCGATTCCCTGGGACTTGAACCAAGAATGCCGGCTGGAGGGAACACAGTCCGGCCAAGACAAGGAGATGACCGGTGGACAGCGAAATGATGGTGGAACAGCTCTTCCCGTACCTGATCACGGGCAATCGTGCCTCGGCACGTGCAACCGCACAGCAGATCATCGAGTCCGGCGTCACGCCGGAGACGCTCACGCACGAAGCCTACTGGCCGCTGCTGGAGATGATGAACACGCTGTATCGAAATGATCAACTGACCAGCCTCGCGCATCACTACGCGACCCGACTGCTTCGCAGCATGGTCGATCAGGCGCAGGCTCTCTACACACAGAACGAACGACGCAACCGTCGCGTGATGCTCTTCTGCGCCGAGACGGAAGCGGACGACCTGGCGGCTCAGATCGTGGCCGACCTCGTCGAAGCCGACGGATACGAAGTCTTCTTCGGTGGCGGCGGTGTGGCCTGGGACGAGGTCATGCAGGAAGCCAGCGAACAGAAGCCCGACGTGCTGCTTCTCTTCTCCTCCTCGGGACGCGACGCACCGCACATCCGGGTGCTCATCGACACCATCCGCGAGATCGGATCGTGTCCGGACATGCAGATCGTGGTCGGAGGTGGAATCTTCAACCGGGCCGAGGGTCTGGCGGAGGAGATCGGTGCGGATCTTTGGGCCACCACACCCACGGAACTGATCGCCAAGCTGGACCAGGAGCCGGAACGCCGGGCCACGCCCGATCAGCGGACGGTGGGTCAGCAGCGGGCCAACGCCGCCTGACGTCCGACGTCCCAACGGAATCGACACGATGCGAGGCCCCGGAAACGGGGCCTCGTTCCATTCCAGCCTCAAATGGGGAACTTTCGGAGGGTATTCGTGGCGAGGCTGTAGAATGGCACCACCACATTTCTTCACAGGATCCCCCCAATGACGACGCGATTTCAGCCCGGCGCCCGAATCATCCTGCTCCTGCTTGCCACCCTGGTGGGCTGGATGGTCCCCGGTCTGGTGACCACGGCCCAGGCCCAGCGGTTTCCGTTTCTGATCCAACCGATCAGCATCGAGAACCTCCGGGATCTCGCGGTGGAACTCGAGCTCTCCCGCGAGCAGCAGGCCCAGATGATGCAGCTCTACAACCGCTACCAGCGGGAGTACGAGCAGCTGCAGGAACGCGACGTGAGCGAGCTTATGGACGACGGGCTCGCCATGGCCCAGTCGATGGGTAGTCCTTGGAGAGGCGGTGAGGTGACGATCCCCCCCCGCAAGGACATCGAGAGCATCGTGAAGATGGCTCTGGAGGTCTACGACCGGTTCAACCGGATCGACCAGGAATACTTCGACAGCATCAACACGCTGGTGATCGAGCAGCAGCTGCCCGCGTTGGAACGGGCTAGGCGTCAGCGCAAGCTCTCGAATTACCGGATGCCTCACTTCCTGATGGCCAGTCGAATGAACGAGGGCATTCGCTTCAACCTCCTCGGCTGGGTCGAACGGGCGGATCTGACCCCCGACGAACTCCAGGCCGTCCGTGCCATCACCGATTCCTTCGAGAGCCGGTTGCTCTACCTCATCGTCCAGTTCCAGAGCGATCTGGAACAGGTGGTCACCGAGGTGCTCGATCTGGTCGATGAGCTCGGCCTGCGTGACATGGACATGCAGCAGATGATGACGTTGATGGGGCAGGGGCTTGAGGAGCGGCTCAAGAACTTCTTCAACGAGAAGTCGAAGGCCATCCAGAAGACGGTCGAGAAGATGAGTCGACTGAACCTGCAGACGGCGACGCAGCTGCGTGAGATCATCGGTGACGACCGGTGGTCGGAGATGACGCTCGACTACGCGGACGACTCCTATTCCGCCGGCGGCGCGAAGCGGGCCGATCGACGGTTCGAACGTGCGATGAAGCTGGAGACCGTCACCGAGGACCAGATCACTCTCCTCGAGGCGGCACGGCTGGACTACCGAGGCCGCTGGCTTGGCGTCTTCTCCCAGATGGCCGACGCGATGGAGGACGTTCGTGCCTACCGCACCGCAGACCAGTGGGAGGACGAGGAGTCCCATCCCAAGGCCGAACGCGCCATGAAGATGGAGGAGCGGGTGGACGACGTCATTCAGAGCGGCGAGACCAGTCTGGCCGGCATCCTCACCGACGAGCAGATGAAGCTCATGGACGGAGACAAGCAGGACAGCGGCCGACGATCGCGTTGGAGTCGAAGTCGTTCCCGAGGGTCCGGCGAGGGAAGCCAGTCCTCCGGCGGCCGCACCTACAGCCTTCCGATGGCGGCGATGCAGCCGGCAAGTGTCGAGCAGTTCTCGTCCTGGTTGGGGCTGGAGGACGTGGATGCCAGCGTGCTCGAGTCGCTCTACGACCAGTACACGGCTTCCTACGAATCGCTGGCGACGGAATACGACCGGCGTCTGACGGAAGGCTACAGCGGGATCGAGTCCGGACGGAATTGGCGCGAGCGAAGGAAGGTTCGACGCGAGTTGCAGGCCGAGATGCTTCCCAAGCTCAAGGAGGCGGAGGATGCGTTCTTCGCCGACATGGCCATGGTGCTTCCCGCCGATACCCGACCCGACCTCCTGGATCAGATCCGGATTTCCCACGACCGCGCCCGCCGTCGCCAGAAGATCTGGAATGGAAACTGGTCGCTGCGGGGATCCACCGAGGGCACCATCGACATCGGTGAGATCGTCATGGCGATCGACCCCGCGTCGTTCGACGACGAGGGGCGGGAGTTCATGATCGACGTGCTGGTCGAGTACAACGCCGTGTCCATGGAGGACATCGACGATCTCGAGAAGCAGTACGACCGGGTCAAGGGGCTCGAGGAGCAGCTGTGGGGCGACGGCCGCGATGACCTGGACGAGGACATCCGGGCCCGCCTCTACCAGCGATGGGAGACCGGCCGTTCGACGATGAGCGGCATCGCGGCCAGGATGTCCGAGACGAACCGATCCACCTACGAAGCCATCATCCGCAAACTGCCCGAGGACCGGGTCATGGTCGTCCAGGACATGTACGAGCGCAAGGCGTATCCCGATGTCTTCAAGGATGCCGAGGTCGCCGACGAGCAGATCGAGTCCACGCTGGCTCTCGAGGATCTGACGCCGGATCAGCGCGAACGCGTCAGTGACCTTGCCCTGGACTACCGGAGCGAGTACCGGGATCTGACGATGGCGATCCTCGACGATGCCAAGAACCGTCAGAACGTGGAACGTTCCTGGCCCCCCAGCAGCGAGAGCATGAAGCGGTACATGAAGATGGAGCAGGTCCGATACCGCCGTCGACAGCTCAACGATCAGACCCGAATCATGCTGGAACTCATCCTCACCGACCAGCAGGTCGCGATGGTGCCCGGGCTCGGACGGCCCCTCTCGGGTGACGAGCAGGGATCCTGAACCCCGTTCCGACGCCACATGTCCTGGAGAGCACGCATGTCACACCGCACGTCCGTCTGGCTGGTGCCCGGACTCCTGATCTTCGCCTCGTGCCAGTCGGGGCCGCAGGGGCCCGAGCGCAGGACGGGGCCGTCGATGACCCTGTCGGCGAACGTGGATGCGGCCGCCGGCGATCTCGAATGGACCGTCACCGCACCCTCGTACAACCTGGGGGCCGACGGTACCGTCGACAGCGTCGATGAACGGTTGACCCTCGCCGTCCACGCCGCTCCGGACACCACCTGGTTGCTGGCGACGCGTCTGAGCGGACGAGCGGCTCTGCGGTTGTCCGAACAACTCCGTTCGACCCTGGCGGCATGGGACGGAGTGCCCTGTCTGCCGCAGGTCGAGTTTCCGATGACTCTGGAGGTCGCACCGACCTCCGACGGCATGCGGCGGGGGTCCGAAGCGAACGACGTCGTCTGGACCATCGATCCGCATCCCGGGGGCGATCTCTCCCGGCCGTCGATCCGCATGACCGCACGCTCCGACGATGCGGCATCCATCCGATCGGCGACGGTGACGATGGATCTCTCCGATGCCGCCGCGCTGCAGCGTCGGATGATCCGTCTGGCGTCGACGGTGCCGCTGGGCGCCTCCGGGGTCGCCGATCTCGCGGCTCCCTCGGGCCCCGGTTGGACGACGCTCTTCGACGGCACCTCCCTCGAGCACTTCCGCGGCTTCAAGAAGCAGTCCGTGCCCGAGGCCTGGCGGATCGAGGACGGAACCCTGACGCTGCGTGGGGCCGGGGGTGACATCATCACCCGGGAGCAGTACGACGACTTCGAACTGGAACTCCAGTGGCGGGTCACCGAAGCGGGCAACAGCGGCATCTTCTACAACGTCACCGAGGATCGCGACCACGTCTGGGAGACCGGACCCGAGATGCAGGTCCTCGACGACGAACGGCATTACGACGGCAAGAACGAGCTGACCTCGGCGGGGGCGAACTACGCCCTGCACGCGCCGGTCGGCGACGTCGTCCGCCCGGCGGGGGAGTGGAACACGGTCCGGATCCTGGTCTGCGGCAACGAGGTCACGTACTGGCTCAACGGCGTCGAGGTCGTCTCCTACGTGCTGCATTCGGCGGAATGGAAGGCCCTCGTGGCCGGGAGCAAGTTCGCCTCCATGCCCGACTACGGACAGCGGTCGTCCGGACACATCGCACTGCAGGACCACGGAGACGTGGTGTCCTTCCGGGACATCCGGATCCGCGATCTCGGGTCACGCGACTGAACCCGACGGGGTCATGGTGTCCGGGCCGACTGGAGGATGTCCAGCAGCGTCTCGTTTCGGTCCGCCGTGATCTCCCAGAACATGAATCCGCCCAGGCCCAGTTCGCGGGCGAAGTCGACCTTGTACTGCATCGACTCCTCGTCGTCGTAGGACACGAAGTGTCCGCCGTGCCGGGTGGGGCTGTACAGCCACGGGACCTTGCTGTGCTCGTCCCAGTGGCGGGTGTACTCCCCGCTGGCGATGAACGTCTCGATCTCGAACCAGTCGTTGACCCCCGTGGAACCGCTGGACCAGTCGTCCCAGGTTCCCGGCGGCACGATCGAGCCCGGCTGGAACAGGCCGTCGTTGTCCGCCGCGACCCCGCCCCAGGCGCGACCGTAGAAGGGGACACCGAGCACCAGCTCCGAGGCGGGAACGCCCGCCCCCATGAAGGTCTGGATCGCGGACCGGGCGTTGTATCGTTCGGCCACCTCCTCGGCTCCGGGGTCGTCGGGGTTGGGGAAGAGCTTGCTGTGGTGGTTGGTGGCGGTCATGTCCCACGCGCCGTGGTAGTCGTAGGTCATCACGTTGATCCAGTCGCAGGCCTCCGCGATGCCGTCCGGTTCGAGATTGGCGATCTTGTCGTAGCCCGCCGGTGCGGCGATGGTCAGGAGGTATGCACGATCATCCTCGGCGGCTGCGATGTCGAGCTGTCGCCGCAGCTCCTGCAGAAGCAGCGTGTAGTTCTGCTTGTCCTCCGGCCGGTAGGTGTTGCTCGCCAGGCCGCAGCAGACCGGATATTCCCAGTCGATGTCGACGCCGTCGAAGTTGTAGGTGCGGATGAAATCGACGCACGACTCGGCGAACGTCTCCCGCGACGCGGAGGTCAGGGCGATGTCCGAGAAGCGTCCCGACCAGGTCCATCCACCGACCGAGATCAGCGTCTTCAGATGCGGGTACTGCCCACGCAGCACGTTGTTGATCTGGTTGTAGGTGCCGCGGTACGGCTGATCCCAGGAATCCCCGGGGTAGTACTTGTCGATCGCGGCGTACGGGTCGCCCAGCGCGATGCGTCCGTCGGTGCCGATGTTGGCGAAGGCGTAGTTGATGTGGGTGATCTTGTCGGCGGGGATGTCCATCGGCTGGTAGTCGCGGCCGTAGATGCCCCATTCGATGTAGTAGGCCACGATCCGTTGCGGTGCGTCGTCGGCGTCGGGGCAGTCCCCCCATCCCGACAGCACCACCAGCAGATCGTCCACGCCCACGGCACCGGTGCCGTCGATGTCGGCGGGGCACTCCGCCGGGGGCGGGGGGCACGCTCCCCAGCTTCCGATGACCTCCAGAAGGTCGTTCACGTTGATCCGCTGGTCGCCGTCCACATCACCGGAACACGCCTGGGAGGCGTGGACGGATGCGGCGAGGGCCAGAGAGCCGGCGGCGAGGAATCGGAATGAAATGGTCATGGTCGGGTACTCCGGAATGGTGGGCATGGCCCTTGGTGGTCGTCCTTGAACCCTCAACCTTGAAACGATTTGGTGTCCGGTCAATCGAATCGTGCTTGAAACAGACTTTCGTCGTGCCCGATACACTTCGTTCCTATTCTTCTATGAGTTTCGCATGAGCCAGTCTCCACCGCCCGAATACGGACCGCAGCACACGCCCTACGACGCCATCGGCGGCGAGGAGCCGGTGCGTGCCCTGGCCCGGGCGTTCTATTCGTACATGGATTCCAATCCCGACTACGCGGGACTTCGTGCCCTGCATGCTCCAAGGCTCGAGGAGGTCGAGGAGACGTTCTTCGAGTTCCTCTCGGGCTGGCTGGGAGGCCCCCAGTTGTACGTCCAGAAGCGCGGCCATCCCCGGTTGCGCATGCGGCACGCTCCCTTTCCGATCGACGAGTCGATGCGGGATCAGTGGCTGGCCTGCATGGCGGAGGCCATGGACGCGTGCGGAATCGAGGGGGAGATCCGGTCGTTTCTCGACGCACGCTTCGCGCACGTGGCCGATTTCATGCGGAACCGGAACTGACGACCGGGCTCAGGGGCAGCTGTCCGCGGGACAGTCGCCCCCGTCGCAGTTGTAGGTCGCGCAGGTCAGATCGATCGGATTGCCTTCGTACACGTAGGTTCCGTCGTCGCAGTACCCGTCGTTCACCCAGTTGGCGGGGAAGCAGTTGCCGTTGCAGTCGATCAGTTCGTTCGCATCGCAGGTCACGCACGTGATGTCGGCACAGAAGGTGCCCGCTCCGTAGAAGGTTCCGCCCAGGAAGGCACAGGTCTTCTGCGTCAGCTGGTTGCAATCGTCGAAGGCGCAGCAGGCGCCTTCGTCGTCGCCGCAGTCACCGCCGCAGGCCGGATCGCAGGG
>DBGM01000016.1:511-860 GCA_002295885.1 Phycisphaerales bacterium UBA854 | reverse complement strand
CAGGGATCGCCGCCGCAGGCCGGATCGCAGGGATCGCCACCGCAGGCCGGATCGCAGGGGTCACCGCCGCCGCAGGCCGGATCGCAGGGATCGCCGCAGGCGCAGGGGTCGTAGCAGTCCGCCGCGGGGTTGCACGGATCGTATTCTGCGCAGGCCGGGGTGCAGTAGGGGTTGTAGTCCGGGCACAGCGGATTGCACTCGAGCGGGCCGCCGTAGCAGTAGCACTCGTCGTAGTCCGGACAGTCCGGGTAGAGGCAGTAGGTGCATTCGCATTCGTCGTAGCACTCACTGGACGGATCCGAGCATGGATCCGGATTGCAATCGTAGCTGCAGGGGTCGCCGCCGCAGA
>DBGM01000016.1:0-140 GCA_002295885.1 Phycisphaerales bacterium UBA854 | reverse complement strand
CCGCCGCAGAAGGGGTCGCAGGGATCGCCACCGCAGGCCGGATCGCAGGGGTCGCCGCCGCCGCAGATGGGGTCGCAGGGATCGCCACCGCAGGCCGGATCGCAGGGGTCGCCGCCGCAGGCCGGATCGCAGGGGTCGCC
>DBGM01000045.1:72733-159399 GCA_002295885.1 Phycisphaerales bacterium UBA854 | reverse complement strand
CTTCTTGGTCGTCTTCTTCTTGGCCGTCTTCTTCTTGGCCGTCTTCTTCTTGGCCGCCTTCTTTTTGGCCTTCTCCTTGGCGGCCTGCTCAGCCTCCTTCAGCTTGGCGGCCTTGCGCTCTTCGGCCTTGCGGGCCGCCTCGGCCTTGGCCGCGGCCTTGGCCGCACGCTTGCGGGCCGCTTCCTCCCGCTCGGCCCGACGCTGCTTGGCATCGGCTGCGCGCTCCTTCCGACGGTCCTTCATGCGCTGCTCGGCCTGCTTCTGCTCCGCCTTTTCACGGCGTTGACGCCCCTGGACGATTCGTCGCGATTCGGAATCCACCCAACCCTGCAGCTTGGAGACGGCGACGTCCCCCTGATCGGACGGGATCTGTCTCGCCATCCAGCGGGAGGCCTCGTCGGGCGACGTGCCCGGCTCGATCGCATCCGACTCGACCAGCAGATCAACCAACTGACTGTCGGCGGGAACGGCGTGAATACTGAAGCAGACGGCGAGCACGCGAGCCGACACGAACGGAACGATTCCGTCGAGCGATTCGATGTACTCACGGATCTCAGCCTTCTTCAACTGACCAACCGGAGCCAGAACGACATCATGCTCCCGCAGGTAGATCGCATTCAGCGTTGCCCGGAGCCGGCGGGCCCGCTCGTCCGCCTGATCGGACGAATCGCCCATCCAGGCCACGATCTCTTCGGGCATGCTGACTCGAAGTTCGTTGTAGTCCTCGATCGCGGACTGGAGCTTCCCGTACGCGGTTCCGGCCTTGGAACTGGTGGATTCCCACAGCATGAACGAGTAGATGAGCACGCCGAGGTAGTCGTCCGACTCGGGCTCGCGCTTCGGCTTGGCTGCGCCGAGCTTCTTGACCAGCGTATTCAGTTTCTTGGCGTACTTGGCGGAATTCTTCACGACGTGGACTCCTCGTCCTGATCACCGTTCGTGTCGCGACGGGCACGATCCTCCTCGTCCCGACGCCGACCTTCGTTGATGGCCGAGAGGACCTCGGCCTGCTTCTTGAGCGACTCGTCCAACCGGAACGAGAGGCGGGGCATTCGTCGCAGCGACACCTTGTCGGCAACGGTGCGGCGGATCCACGACGCCGCATGCTCGATGCCCTTGATCGAGAGGGGACCATGCTGCTCGGGCAGGACGGAGCACCACACGATCGCCTCCGCGTAGTCGGGCGAGACATCGACCTTGGTCACGGAGATGAGCCCCCGGACCCGCGGATCGTTCAGACCCCGGGTCAAAACATCCTGGACGGACCGCTTCAACACGGATTCGATCTGATGGGAATGCGTACTCATGGATGGAATCGGACCCGGACCCGGGCGTCAGGCTCCGGGCTGCTCGTGATGCACCTTGTAGCACTCGAGGACGTCGCCGACCTTGATGTCGTCGTACCCGTCGATGAGCATGCCGCACTCCTGCCCCGACTTGACCTCCTTGGCGTCGTCCTTGAACCGTTTCAACTGGGCCAGCTTGCGATCGCTTTCGATGACGATCTCGTCGCGGGTCACACGAATCAGTGCATTGCGCTCGATGCTGCCCTCGGTGACGTAGCAGCCGGCGACCATGCCGACCTTGGAGATCTTGAAGGCCTCGCGCACCTCGGCGTGCCCGAGGATCTCGAGACGCTGGACCGGATCCAGCAGGCCCAGGATCGCCTTCTCAACGTCGTCGGTGATGTCGTAGATCACCTCGTAGAAGCGGACATCGACCCCCTGCTTCTCGGCCGACTTGCGAACCGAGCCGGACGCCGTGACGTTGAAGCCGATCACGATGGCCCCGGACGCCTGCGCGAGGGCGACGTCGGAATCGTTCACGCCTCCGACGGAGCTGTGCTTCACGGCGATGGTGACCTCGTCCGTGGAACACTTCTCCAGGGACGCCTTGATGGTCTCCGCGGACCCCTGACAGTCTGACTTCAGAATGATGGGGAGCTCCTTGCGGGAAGCGCCCTCCAGCTTCTCGAAGATGTTGTCGAGGGTGACCTTCTCCTTCGCCAGATCCCGCTCCCGCTCGGCCTGAATCCGCTCCTGGGCGGCCGACTCGGCGGTGCGGAGATTCTTGACGACGTAGAACTTGTCGCCGGCGTCCGGAAGGGTGTTGATGCCGGACACCGCCACGGGCGTCGACGGCATCGCATCGGCGTTGCGTTCGCCCCGATCGTTCACGATGTCGCGAACCCGACCGAAGCTGCGGCCCACCACGATGCAGTCGCCCTTGGACAGTTGGCCCTGCTGCACGAGACCCGTGATGACGGCGCCGCGGCCGTCCTCCATCCGGGATTCGAGCACCGTGCCTTCGGCGGGTCCGCCGAAGTCGGCACTGAGATCCAGCAACTGGGCCTGGTAGTCGAGCACCTCGAGCAGATCCGTGATGCCGATGTCCTCGATCGCGCTGGTGCGGATGACTTCGGTGTCGCCGCCCCATTCGACCGGGTTGAGTTCGTGTTCCGTGAGCTGACCGAAGATTCGCTGGATGTTCGCGTCGGTGGCCTCGGCCTTATCGACCTTGTTCAAGGCGATGACGATGGGGACGCCCGCCGCCTTGGCGTGGTTGATCGACTCCACGGTCTGGGGCATGACGCCGTCGTCGGCGGCGACCACCAGCACGACGATGTCGGTGACCTGGGCTCCCCGGGCGCGCATCTCGGTGAACGCCTCGTGACCCGGCGTGTCGATGAAGGTGACCTCACGCTGCTCCTCGCCGATGCGGACCGGAACCCGGAACGCACTCGTGGCCTGGGTGATGCCGCCGGCCTCGCCTTCGGCCACGTTCTCGCTGCGGATGCGGTCCAGCAGCGACGTCTTGCCGTGGTCGACGTGCCCGAGGATCGTGACCACCGGTGCACGGGACTGCTCGTCGTGCATGGTGCGGTCCTCGAACCCGCTGGCGATCTCCTCTTCACTGCTCTTGGCTTCGGTGACCTGCAGATCGACTCCGAAGTCGGCCATGGTCTCGACGGCGAGCTCGGTCTCGAGCACGCTGTTGATGTCCACATCGTGTTCGGCCTTCACGAGATGACGCACGATGTCGCGCCCCTTGATGCCGGTGGCCGCCGACAGGGCCTTGATGGTGACCGGAGCGGCGACGACGATCGGATCACCGCTGTCGAGCGCGCTGGGAGCACGCGATCCGGTCCCCCCGGCGGTTCGCTTGAGGTTGTCGCGGCGTGCGGCCTTGAAGAAGCCGCCCGCACGGGACAGTCGCCGTTCCCGTTCCAGCAGGTCCTGCTGCCTCCAGTTGAACTGCCGGCCGGCGTCCTGCTGGTTCGTGCGTCCGGTCGTCGGCCGCGCCGTGTCCTGACGGGCCGAAGCACTGCGGCGCTTGTTGCGACGGGAGGAGGATCGACGATCGTCACCGGGCGGCGGACCGGGAGGCATCATGCCTGGACCACCACCGGGACGCGGCCCGCCCGGACGGGGACCACGGGGACCGTCGCCCTTGGACGAGCGCGGCTTGGGCACCACGTCGGGTGTCTCCACACGAATGACCTTGGGACCCGCGAGCTTGGTCTTGACCGGCTGTTCGAGCCGACGACCACGCGGAGCGACATCCGCCTCCTTCTCATCGGTCCTCTGCTCCGCCGGCTTCGGATCCTGTTCCGCGGCGTCGGGCGTGGTGGTGGCGGCGGGTGCAGCCTGCGACGGGGGCGCGATGTCTCCGGCCGTCTCGGCCGTCTCGGCCGTCTCGGCCGTTGGCGGTACCGGCGGCACCGCATCCGGCGTCGGAGCGGCAACCTCGGGCGCCGGTGGCGCCTCAGACTTGACGGGCTTCTTCCGGGCCTTCTTCTTGGCCTTCTTACGAGCCTTGTCCACATCGACCGGTGCGGCCGTCTGGACCGCCGTCGACGCGGCCGAGCCGCTGTCGGCGAACCACTCTCGGATCGTGGCCGCCAGACCGGCGGACAGCGTCGACATGTGGTTGGTGACGGAGGGAATCCCCTCGTCTTCGCACTTCTTGACGATGTCCTTCGACGTCACGCCAAGTTCCTTGGCGATCTGGTGGACCCTGGTTGTGCCGGCTTTCTTGGCCACGCAATGCTCCAGATCAGGATGCTTCGGTTTCCGGCTGCTCCACGTCGGAGTCCGGCTCACTGGTTTCTGCTTCGGCTTCGCTCACGTCGTCCGCGGTCTCATCCGCAGCGTCCGCGGTTTCCACCCCGGGCTCCGCGGCCTCCACGGGAGCGCCACCGAGAATCGAATCGGCGGCGAGTTCCGCTCCGGCGTCGGTCTGGGAGGCGAGCAACGCATCGGCTGCGGCCGCTTCTTCGGCACGCCGGCGCTCCTCTTCCTCCTTCTCCTTCTGCTGCTGCTCGGCGACGACCTTGGACATGGCGGAGCATTCCGCGACCACCGTGTCCGCAAGTGTCTGCGACATCTCGACATCGTTGACGAGCACCTCGACACCGACCTCCTCGACGTCGAACACGCTGATCATGCCGAGTGCGCCCATTCGATCCAGCATCGAATCCTCGACGCCCTCCACGGTCCGCACGGTCTGCTCGAGGGTCTCGAGGCTCCGCGCAAACTCGTTGGGGGTGAGGATGTCGATGTCCCAGCCGGTCAGACGGGCCGCAAGGCGGACATTCTGCCCGCGGCGCCCGATGGCGAGCGACAGCTGGTCGTCCCGCACGATGATCGTTGCACGACCGAGCTCGAAGCACAGGCTGACTTCCTCGACCTCGGCCGGCTTGAGGGCGTTGGAGATGAGGATCTGGCTGGACTCATTCCAGCGGACAATGTCAATCTTCTCGCCGCCGAGTTCGTCGACGATGTTCCGGATCCGGCTGCCCCGTACACCGACGCAGGCTCCGACCGCATCCACCTTCGAGTCGATCGAGGAGACGGCGATCTTGGTACGGAATCCCGGCTCCCGGGACATCGCCTTGATCTCGATGATGTGCTCGGAGACCTCGGGAACCTCGGCCTCGAAGAGGCGGCGGATGAAGTCGGTGTGACTGCGTGACAGCACCACCTTGACCCGGCTGCCCTCCTCGCGGACATCCCGAACCAGGCATCGGACCCGGTCGCCGGGATGGAAGACCTCTCCCGGAATCTGCTCGCTGCGGGGCATGAAGCCTTCCGCGCGATCGACCTGCACCACCAGGGCCCCGCCTTCGTAGCGGTGGGCCGTACCGGTGACCACGTCCCCGAGCCGCTTGGAGAACTCGTCGAGCAGACTCGCCCGTTCGTCCTCGCGGAACCGCTGGATCATGACCTGCTTCGCGGTCTGGGCCGGAATCCGGCCCAGTTCCTCGATCGGGATGGTCTCGACGGTACCGTCCTCGTTGTTTCGCCAGAGACTGAGTTCGCCGGAGATGGGCTCGATCCGGCATCCGAACTCCTCGGTGTCGAGCGAGTTGAAATGCTTGCGCGCCGCGCTGACCATCGCCTGTTCGAGATCTCCGATGAGGAGTTCCCGATCGATGTTCCGCTCGCGGGAGATGGTGTCAATGATCCGAATCGTCTCTTGATTCATCTGCTTCCTCGTCGATCGGGGTTGGCCCGATGCGACCATCTGTCCTGTCCCGGTTCCTCATCCAATGAACAGACCACGGAACTCCCGGGAGAGCTTCCGTGGTCCGCGTCGCCGTCGCCCCCGAAGGAGCGAGCACCGCCCAGAATGGGTAGGCACTCAGATCAAGGGAGAACCCTCGCTACGCGGCAACACGCAGACCTCGTGCGGAAGAACGCCGCACGCCGGACGACACGAAATGACGGATTCAACCGTCATGCCGGGCCGGCCTAAGGTGAAGGAAGTGGACCATCTGTCTTGCTCCGTCACTGAAATCCGGGCCTTCGGACCCGGAAACTTCCAAACCAATCAGCGAACAATATCCACCCCACCCCGCTCCTGCAACCGCAGAAGAGGCGCCGACCCCGTTCTCGATGCCGTGAAGGGCGATCAGGTCCGTTCGCCGGACCGAATCGAGCGAAGAACCCGGACCACTCTGGATCCCTGATGCTGCCCGAGGCTGGCGAGGTACTTCGGCCGGCCTTCGACCAGGATCGTCACCGGCGACTCGGACTGGCGACCCGTGAGGATGAGATCGCCCACCTCGAGGCCCTGGAGGTCCGACAGCGTCATGGTGGTTTCCGCCAGGGTCGCGTTGACCTCCACCCCCGTGTCCGCGATGTGACGGGACAGCTGATCGACATGCAGATGATTCCGTCCGTCGGCACCGGAGAAGGTCCAGGCCCGGCGGCCGAGTTCATCCATCAACGGCTCGATGACGTTGAAGGGAACGCACAGACTCATGCGGTCCACCTTTCCGACCATCTGCACGTTGAACTCGAACGCGATCACCACTTCGTTGGGCGGGACGATCTGGGCGATCTGCGGATTCGATTCGATGTCGCCCAGAGCGAACTGCACCGGACAGATCGTGGACCACGCATCCGAGAGCGGACTCATGGCCCGGTGCAGCACCGAACGGGCGAGCCGCTCCTCGATCTGCGTCAGCGGTCGCCCGGGAATCCTCGGCGCCGAGGCATCTCCGCCCATGAGCCGATCGATCATCGAGTAGAAGATGTCCGGGGACAGTTCCAGGCAGACCGAGCCTTCGAGGCTGTCCGGGCGGACCAGACCGAAACAGGTGGGATCGGCCAGACCGGCCGTGTATTCCGCGTAGGTCATCTGCTCCACCCGGCCGATCTCGATCTCGACGATGGTTCGAAGCAGGCCGGTCCACTGACTGCCGACATTCCGGGCGAAGGGCTCGTGGAGGGTCTTGAGGGACCGGATCTGATCCTTGCTGATCCGCTCGGGCCGCTTGAAATCGTAGGTGGAGATCGCCGGGCAGCCCTCCTGGCCACGATCGAGGCAAAACACCTTCGACGGGGGGGCCTCCACGGGCACACTGCCATCGGAAACGGCCGTCATGAGGGCTTCAACCTGATTTTGATTCAATGCGTCGTGCACGCAGGACTCCCCGCGGGTTCTGGGCAAGAAAACCGACCCGCAACCCGTTTATCGGAGCATGGAGGAAAACCACTTGAAGCCCAGTGGCTATCCTGCCGCTTCCAGATGATCCTGAAAATCGCCCTCATCCTGACCTCCCTCATCGCTTCGGCCGCCCCCAGCCAGGGCCCCGGCCAGAAGCCGGGTCTGCCCAATTTCGGCATCCCGGTGCCCCAGGCCCGCCAGGAGGCCCCCCGAT
The DNA here is from genome assembly GCA_002295885.1 of Phycisphaerales bacterium UBA854. Classification (GTDB taxonomy): domain Bacteria; phylum Planctomycetota; class Phycisphaerae; order Phycisphaerales; family SM1A02; genus UBA854. The sequence goes on along the minus strand of DBGM01000045.1, from coordinate 152,231 downwards.
TCTTCGATTCCCGCGATTCGGTCGAGGTCTCGGCCACCCCCTCCCAGCGGGAAGTCGTCCCGGGCGACGATCTGGTGATCGCCGTGATCTTCGATCACGACACGGGATGGCATATCCACACCAACCAGCCGGACGTTCCGCCCGAACTCGGGGAAGCCGAGGACTACGTGGCCACCGAACTCCGCGTCGAAGTGGATCCCGACGCCGGGCTGATCGCGCATCCTCCTTTCATTCAGTGGCCCGAGGAGCATGTGGTCCAGGTCGCCTTCGGCGCGTCCCCGGTGGACTACGCCGTGTACGAAGGTCGTGCCGTCGCGTACCTGCCGATCACCGTCGCGGCCGATGCCGAACCGGGCACGACCACCGTCCGGCTGAAGCCCATCTTCCAGGTCTGCGACGACACCACCTGCCTCGCTCCGAGCCCGAGACCCGGCGAGGCCGGATGGGACGACTACGGAATCCCGGTCGAACTCACCATCGTGCCCCTGGCCGACAAGACGACCAGTCCCACCCCCGACGCGTCGCTGTTCGGAGGATTCGATCCGGGCGTCTTCGAACGCATCCGTTCAGGCGAAGCACCGCCCGACGTGGTCGCCTTCGACACCTTCGGCCTCAACTTCGACATCGACGCCAGCGGCTGGGGACTGCTGCTGCTCCTGCTCGTGGCGGCCTTCGGTGGATTCCTCCTGAATCTCACCCCGTGCGTGCTGCCGGTGATCCCCCTGAAGATCATGGCGTTGAGCGGCAGCGGAGCGCACCGAAGCCGGACCCTGCTGCTGGGCATCGTCATGATGGCGGGCATCATCTTCTTCTGGCTGGTGCTGGGCGGGCTTATGGCCTTCGTCAGCGGCTTCACCGCGACGAACCAGCTCTTCCAGTATCCGGCGTTCACGATTACGGTCGGGCTGATCATCGGACTGATGGCCATCGGCATGTGCGGACTGTTCACCATCCGTCTGCCCGGCAAGCTCTACATGGTCAATCCGAAGCACGACACCGTCCACGGTTCGTTCCTCTTCGGCATCATGACCGCGGTCCTGTCCACGCCGTGCACGGCCCCGTTCATGGGAGCCGCCGCCGCGTGGGCGACCACCGAACCGCCGGGAATCACCATGTTGGTGTTCGCCGCCATCGGTCTGGGCATGGGCGCCCCCTACCTGATTCTTGCCGCGTTTCCCCGGCTCACCGATCGGATGCCCAAGGCCGGAGCCGCGAGCGAACTCATCAAGCAGGTCATGGGCCTGCTGATGCTGGCCGCCGCCGCCTACTTCGTCGGGGTCGGACTCAGCGGAGTGCTGGCCGTTCCGCCCGAGCCGCCCGGACGGAACTACCTCTGGGTCGTCGCGGGAATCCTCATGGTCGCCGGGGGCTGGCTGGCGTGGCGGACCTTCGCGATCTCCCCGTCCTGGAAGCAGCGGAGCATCTTCGGAGTCATCGGCGCACTGCTGATCGCGACCGGGGTCCTCGGCGGAATCGAACTGACCGACAAGGGGCCGATCGACTGGATCTACTACACCCCGGAACGACTGGAGGAATCCCTTGAGGACGGCGACGTGGTCGTCCTGGAGTTCACCGCCGAATGGTGTCTGAACTGCAAGGCCCTCGAGCAGACCGTCCTCGCCAGCGATGCGGTGACCGCACTGTTCCAGGACGGACAAGCCGTTCCCATGAAGATCGACCTGACCGGCAACAACACCGTCGGCAACGACCTGCTGGCCGAAGTCGGCGGGCTGCGTATTCCCCTGCTGATCGTGCTCGCTCCGGACGGCCGCGAGGTGTTCCGGGGCGATTTCTACACGATCGAGCAGGTGCTGGAGGCGGTCCGTCTCGCACGAGGTGACGGATGAGCGTGCAGGCCGTCAGCGTCTACTGTTCATCGTCGAGCCGCATCGATCCGGCACACCTGGACGCGGCTCGACGGCTGGGAACGCGCATGGGCGAGGAGGGACTGGCCCTTGTCTACGGCGGCGGACACGTCGGACTCATGGGCGCAACCGCGAATGCGGTGCGTAGCGCGAACGGACACACCATCGGCGTGACGACGCGATTCTTCCGCGAGGTCGAGCAGGCCGATCCCCACGTCGACGAACTCGTGGTCGTGGAGACCATGCAGGAGCGACGCACCAAGCTCATCGAACTCGGTGACGCGACCGTCGTCCTCGGCGGTGGACTGGGCACGCTGGTCGAACTGCTGGTGGTGCTCGAGCAGCGCGTGATCGGAAACGTCGAGGGTCCGATCGCGATCGTCAATACCCAGAACTGGTGCGATCCCATGCTGGAACAGCTGGATCGGAGCATCGACGAGGGGTTCCTGCGGGCGGCGGCGAAGGAGCTCTTCACCGTGGTGCCCGACCCGGATGCCGCTCTCGACCACATTCTCACGGCCAAGCCCCTGCGGGGTGGCGAAAGCCGGTTCCTTCCCTCGGGGAACGAGTAAAATCAACCGCATGGATCCCATCGGACTCATCGCCGGCGAAGGCCGGCTCCCGATCCTCGTGGCCCGGGGCATGCGTGCCCAGGGACGCCGCGTGTGCTGCGTCGCGTTCCGAGGCCACTTCGATCCGGAACTGCCGGCCCTGTGCGACGAGTTCACTCCGGTGGGCGTCTACCGGATCGGTTCGTGGATTCGCCGCCTGCGGCGTTGGCGATCGACGCAGGCCGTGATGGTCGGACGAGTCTCCAAGGCCCGGATGCATGATCCGCTCCGTCTGGTTCGCGAACTGCCGGACTGGCGAGCCGCCTGGCTGTGGTATCGTCGTCTGCGACACGATCGACGCGATCAGGCCGTCCTCGGAGCGGTCATCGATGAACTGCATCGTGGAGGAATCGATCTCGTGGACTCCACCTCCTTCATTCCCGACCACCTCGCCACCCCGGGCGTCATGGGTTCCGTGCAACCCGACGCCATGCAGCAGGGCGACATCGACTTCGCATGGCCGATGCTGCAGCAGACCACCGCACTCGACATCGGACAGTCCATGGCCGTCCGTGAACGGGACGTGATCGCCGTCGAGGCACTGGAGGGTTCCGACCGGATGATCCAGCGTGCCGGCGAACTCTGCCGTACGCGCGGCTGGACCTTCCTCAAGACCTCGCGCAGCGATCACGACACCCGGGCGGACGTACCCTCCGTGGGCGTCTCGACGATCGAAACCCTCGCGGCCGCCGGAGCCGGATGCATGGCCCTCGGCGTCGGGCGTGTGATCCTGATCGATCGCCCCGAGGTGCTCGCCGCGGCCGACGCCGCGGGCATCGCCGTGGTCGGCGTCGAAGCCGAGTCCGAATGACCAGGGAATCCGAATTCGTCTCCCGAGCGGGCGTGAAGCTCTCGCATGCCCTCGAGGCCTTCGGGCTGGACCCGGAAGGCCTGCGGTGCGCGGACTTCGGATGCAACATCGGCGGCTTCACCGACTGCCTGCTCAAGCGCGGCGCCGAGTCGGTGACCGCCCTGGACACCGGCTACGGAGTACTCGACTGGACACTTCGCAACGACCCCCGGGTGGACGTGCGGGAACGAACCAACGTCCTGCACGCCGAACCGCCGTCGACTTCCGTCGATCTCGTGGTCATCGACGTGGGATGGACTCCGCAGCGACGCGTGCTGCCGGTCGCCCTGCAGTGGCTCGGAGGATCCGGACGAATCGTGACGCTGGTGAAACCGCACTACGAGCTCGACCCGGAGCGGAAGCGGACGCACCTGATCGACGGCCGACTGGAGGACGATATCGCGGTGGCCGTCCTGCAGGAGGTCGTCGACGCCGCCCCCTCGGCCGGCGCCCGCGTGCTGGATCAGGTCCGATCCCCGATTCGAGGCGGAAAAAGCAGTCGAAAAACGGGGGTCGGAAACGCCGAATTTCTCCTGCTTCTGGAGCCCCTGTCGGACCGCTGAAACCGCCTGTCCAACCGTCTTTTCGGATACAATGGTCGGACTCGGAACCACCCCTTTTTGACCACGGTTCCATCCCCCGACGGACAGCATCATGACCGACGCCGACACCCCGAACACACCGGATGAATCGCACGAGGACGGTTCGACTGCGCAGCCGATGATCGGCACCGTCGTCGAACAGCAGATCGACGACGAACTGCACGAGAGCTACCTCACCTACGCGATGTCCACGATCACCGACCGGGCCCTGCCCGACGTCCGTGACGGAATGAAGCCGTCCCAGCGACGGATTCTGGTCGCGATGAACGACCTGAATCTCTCCCCCGGCCGAAAGCACCGGAAGTGCGCGAAGATCGCCGGCGACACCTCGGGCAACTACCACCCGCACGGCGAGTCCGTGATCTACCCCACCCTCGTGAACATGGGGCAGGACTGGAAGATGCGCGTGCCCATGGTCGACAAGCAGGGCAACTTCGGTTCCATCGACGGCGATCCTCCCGCCGCCATGCGATACACCGAGGCGAGGATGACCCACGCCACGGTGGAGATGCTCGACGACATCAAGTACGACACCGTCGACTTCCTCCCCAACTACGACGACACGCGACTGGAACCCACCGTGCTTCCGGCCCGCTTCCCCTACCTGCTGATCAACGGATCGAGCGGCATCGCGGTCGGCATGGCCTGCTCGATCCCCCCGCACAACGTCCAGGAGATGTGCAGCGCCATCACGGCCGTGCTGGACGACCCGGACCTCTCGTTCGAGGAACTGCTGCAGCTGGTACCGGGGCCCGACTTCCCCACGGGCGGCGTGATCATCGGTCGACGGGGAATCGTGGACGCGTACTCCTCGGGGCGGGGACGGGTGATCCTCCGCGGACGCGTGCACCAGGAGACCAGCGGCAACCGCGAGATCCTGGTCATCACCGAGATCCCCTACCAGCTCATGCAGAACACGCTGATCGAGAAGATCGTCGACGCGGCCAAGAACGGCCGCATCGAAGGCATCTCGGACATCAAGAACTTCTCGGGCAAGAAGCACCGGACCCGCATCGTGGTCTACTTGAAGCGGGACGCCGACCCGGATGTCGTCGAACGACAGCTGTACCGGTTCACCCCCCTGCAGTCGACGGTCTCCATCATCAACATCGCGCTGGACAAGCGCCGCCCCCGCACCATGGGGCTGAAGCAGATGATCCAGTGCTGGATCGACCACCGACGCGAGGTCATCCGCCGTCGCACGGAGTTCCTCCTGCGCGAAGCGCGGAAGCAGGCGCACCGGCTCGAAGGACTGATCTTCGCGGTCTGCGACATCGACGAGGTCATCGCTCTGATCCGCGGGAGCCGCACCCGGGAGGAGGCGATCGAGCAGCTGATGGAGCGACGCTTCCGCATCGCGGCCGACCACGACTACGCCCCCCATGTCCCCGCCACGCTCATCGAACAGTCCAATGCCGGCGACGGCAACGCCCTCACCCGCGTGCAGGCCGAGGCCATCGGAGCGATGCGGCTGATCCAGCTCGTCGGACTCGAGATCGAGAAGCTGACCGGTGAATACGCCGAGCTCCTCGCCAAGATCGAGGACTACCTTTCGATCCTCGGCAGCGAGGAACGGGTCCGGGAGATGATCCGCGAGGACTGCAACATCATCAGCGAACGGTTCAAGACCCCGCGTCTCACCGGATTCGAGGATGCGGAGGCCGGGGAGTACGACCTCGGCGAACTGATCACCGAGCACGATGTGGTCGTGACGATCTCCCACCAGGGCTACGTCAAGCGCCTTCCGCTGACGACCTACCGGGAGCAGGGCCGGGGCGGACGCGGCGTCAAGAGCGGTAACGTACGGGACGACGACTTCACCGAACGCGTCTTCACCGGCTCGACGCACGACGACATCCTGTGCTTCACCAACACCGGACGGGTGTTCCGGCAGAAGGTCTACCAGATCCCGGAGATGTCACGGGGCAGCCGTGGCCGGGCGATCGTGAACCTCCTGAAGCTCCGCGACAGCGAGAAGATCGTGGCGTTCCTCAACGTCAAGGACTTCGAGAAGGGCGAGGACTACCTGCTCTTCGCGACCGCGAAGGGACGCGTGAAGCGGACCGCGCTGAGCGACTACCGGAACATCCGCACCAGCGGCATCAACGCCATCAACCTGAACGACGGCGACGATCTCATCGGCATCATCCAGACGCGCGGCAACGACCACGTCCTGCTGGCCACCGCCAACGGAATGTCGATCCGCTTCGACGAGAACGACGCCCGGGTGATGGGCCGGACCGCCGCAGGCGTCAAGGGCATCGGCCTCGCCGACGACGACACCGTGATCGGAATCGTGGCCGCCACCGACGACGTGGACCTCCTCACCGTCACCGAAAATGGATACGGCAAGCGGACGTCGATGTCCGAATACCTGGTCCGCAGCGAAGACGGCACGACCCGACCCCAGAGCCGCGGCGGCAAGGGACGACGAGACATCCGGGCCGACGAGCGGAACGGGCGCGTGGTCTCCATCCGGGCCGTCCACGAGGATGACAGCCTCATGTTCATCAGCTCCGGCGGGATGATCGTCCGCATTCCCGCGAACTCCATCAGCCGGATCGGGCGGAACACCAAGGGCGTCCGGCTCGTGAACCTCAAGGACGGCGACCGGGTGATCTCCGCCGCCCGCGTCTTCGAATCGGCCGACGATACGGAAACCGACTGAGCATCCCCGGAACCGCCGACCGGCCGTGGTATGCTGGATTCCGATCAACACGAGCCAACGCGGCGGAGGAACCACCATGCCCCTGAACACCTGGTCCGAAAACATCATGATCGCCGAGCTCAACGACGAGCCGATGTTCTCCGAGGACATGGACGGACTGCTTCTCCGGCTCGACGAACTCGTCAAGAGCGAAGATCCCCTTCCCAACGTCATCGTCGATCTCAAGTCGGTCGCCACGGTGAACTCCTCGAACCTTGGAGCCCTCCTCAAGCTCCGGACGACCCTGGGACAGAACGATCGACGCCTGATGATCTGCTCCGTCAACGACGGTGTCTGGACGGCACTGCTGGCCACCGGACTCGATCGCGTCTTCGCCTTCAGCGAAGACGTCACGATGGCGCTTGCGACGCTCCAGCTGGAGGCGTAAGCCGGAAGGAGCGGCCATGCTGACGCTTCGACGACCCGACTCCGAGACGCGCATCGAACTGATGCCGCTGATCGACGTGATCTTCCTGATCCTGACGTTCTTCATCTACGCCATGGTCCTCATGGTGCAGATCGACGTGATGCCCGTGCCCATGGAGTCGTACGTCTCGGGCACCTCCGCCGAGCCCGTGCCCGCCACGAGCATCACCATCGATCTCGACGGCCGCATCTACGTCGGCCAGCAGGCGGCCTCCATCGAGGAGGTGCCCGGCATGCTGGACGAACTGCTCTCCGCCAACCCCGACACCTCGATCTACCTCGTGATGGCCGCCGGAGACGGCGACGTCGACCGGGGCCCCATCCTGACCTCGCTGTGGGACAACCTCCGGGAGTCCGGGGTCGAGATCATGCTGGTCGGGCAGGCCACGGACCACAGTGCCGCGCCCGCCCCACCGACCGATCCATGACCGGGGATCGCCACAGGATGATCCTCTGGGGGTCGTTCGCAGCCTCGATCTGCATCCACCTCTTCCTGCTGCTGCCGGGAATGTTCGCGGTCGCGGAGGCCGAAGGCGAATGGACCGAGTTCGAACACGAACTCGAGGAGCACGTCGAGGAACAGGAGCCGCCCGAGGAACCGGAGCGACTCGGCCTCGAGTCGTCGACCACGTCGAGCATGACGTGGGTCGGGTACGAGGAATACCGGGAGCACCTGGCCCAGCTGTCCGAATTCGACCAGGCCCGGTTCGTCGAGGCGTCCTCCCCCGAGACGTCGACGCCGAACCAGCAGGTCACGCCCGGAGAACAGGCGGGTACCCCGTCGAATGCGGGCGGACCTCCGAAGCCCGCGGCCTCCCCGCAATCCCCGACGGGAGGCGGCGGCGGACCGATCGACGGACTCGGCGACCGGGGCGGCGGACTCGCCTCGCCGGGAACGGGACCACTGGTCGACGCCCCCTCCGGCAAGGCGACACCGAACACCACGTCCGAGACGCCCGCCGAGAAGCCGGGCAAGAAGGAACCCTCGCCCCCGAAGCCGGCCAACGAGTCGGATCCCCAGCCCCCGGGAAATCGACCGGACAGCGGCGGCGGATCGCCGCCGACCCCCCCCTCGGACTCGCCGCAGCCTCCGGAACCCGATGCCGCTGACAAGGCCTCCGATGCGACGTCGACGATCTCCGTTCCACGCGAGAAATGGATCAGCGGCCATCCCGTGGCCTCACAGGGGCTCGAACTCTTTCCCCGCAAGCCCTCCTTCACCACGCTGCAGACCCTGGCGGGCGCCAGGAACATGCTGGTGGTCATCCGGTTCGGCAAGGACGGCAAGCCCACCACCGCCGACATCCTCGAACACAGCGGGAACGAGGGGATCGACGCTGCGATCAAGGCCAGTCTCTACCGATGGCGGGCCAAGGGCACGCGACTGGATGCGCTGGCCGACGAACAGACCATTGACATCACCCTCGAACTGATCATGCACCGCCGTCGGGACTGACCCCGAGCCGATCCGCCCACACCGGCATCCGGTCCACGTGGGTCATGTCGTAGGAGAGCGGCGTGACGGTGGCCGCGCCGTCGAAGATGGTCTCGACGTCGGAACCTTCCGCGGTGTGCGCGAAGTTGAGTCCCGAACCGGCCGCCCAGTAGTAGCGCTGGCCGGCTGGACTGTCTCGCCGGTCGTAGTGCTCCGCCAGCGGTGCCGTGTTCATCGGAACCACGCGGAGCGGCGGCAGCGGCGCATCGGGATCCTCGGTCCGGGGAAGATTGAGGTTGATGACGTCGTGCGGGTCCAGGGGATGCTCGAGAATCCGATCGATGAAGCGGCGAGCGTGCTCCGCGGCCCGAGCCCACTGGATCGCCGCTCGATCGCGGATCAGCAGACTCACCGCAATCGAAGGCACGCCGAGGAAGGCGGACTCCATGGCGGCGGCGACGGTTCCGGAATAGAGCACGTTGATGCCGATGTTGGCGCCGCTGTTCATGCCCGAGATCGTGAGGTCCGGCCGACTCCCTTTCCCGAACCGCTCCTCCCACAAGGTGGTGATCGCCAGCTTCACGCAGTCGGCGGGACGACCGTCGATGGCGGTCCCGTCGAAGCCGGCCGCCACGGAGACCTCGTCCACGAACAGCGGGTCGTGGTAGGTGATGCCGTGGCTGGTCGCGGACTGCACCGTCAACGGAGCAAAGGGGATCAGTTCGCCCAGCCCCTGCAGCGCCGCATGCAGCGCGGCGAAGCCCGGAGCATGGATGCCGTCGTCGTTGGTCAGCAGAATTCGCATGCGTTTCCTCCTCAGCGTGCCTCGAGCACGTACTGCTTGCCGCCCCAGACGATCGGTTCACCCGCCCGCAGGACCTCGGCTCCACGACGCAGGATACGGGCAACCTCCAGGCAGCCGAACGGGAACTGCAGCAGCGAACGAACGGGCTGCCGACCCATCCGGCACATCAACGCGAGCCCCAGCACCTGCAGGCAGAGGGCGGCCGCGGACGCCACCGCCAGATCGAACCCCGGCCCCGGCCCGTCGAGCATTCCCGACACCACCCCGACGGGGATGCCGGCGATCAGAGCTGCGGGCAACAACACCCCCAAGCAGGCGACCCGGGCCGCGTGCTTCCGGAGGCGTGCCGGCTTGCGACGACAGGCTTCGATGAAGATGCGCTGCCAGCCGCAACGGAACGCCTCGCGGGACGAATACATCGAACAGGTGAAGAGGCCGTCGGCCATGAGCACGTTGCCGCGACCGCCGTTCGAGTTGATGCACCGGGCGAAGGCGATGTCCTCGAGAAGATCGTCCTTGACGGCTTCGTGCCCTCCGATGCGGTCGTACCACTCGCGATCGAAGAGCATGAACTGCCCGTTCGCGAAGGGACGGGGATGCACCGGTCGATTGACCATGTCCGGGGGATAGAGGGCGAGCAGCAGCATCGACGCGATCGGCTGGGAACGCAGCTCGAATTCCTCGTCGCACGTCAGCGTGCTGAGCAGGCTGAGCAGCCCGATGCCGCGGGCCCGGAGGATCGCCGCCGCCGCCCGGAGCAGCCCCGGCGCCGCGCACGTGTCGGCGTCCATGAAGAGCAGCAGTTCCCCTTCGGCCTGCTCGGCACCGACCCGGGCCGCGTTGCACTTGCCGGCCCAGTCGGAGGGACATGATTCGTTCTCGATGATGTGCAGACGCTCACCGCCCGGATCGATGGCCCGGAGCCTCGCCGCCGTCTCGTCCGTGCAGCGGTCCAGAACGAAGATGCACTGGAGCGACGGATACTCCTGCTCCATCAGCGACCGGGCGCACCGCTCGATGACCCGTTCCTCGTTGTGGGCGGGCACGATCACGCTGATCGACGGCCAGCCGCCGGGTGGTTCCGGCAGTCCCACCCCGGCACGGACCGTCGGCCGGGTGCGGATGATGCGCACCAGCCGCACGAATACGGTCAGCCACAGCACCAGTGCACAGACGGCGAAGGTCAACAGAATCCAGGCAAGAACGGAGAGGGCGATCATGAGCGGCGGCGCAGTGTACCCCTCATCAGGTCGCTGCGTTTCCCGCCCGGAACGGTGGGATAGACTGGTACGACATGGAGGATGCAACCGAACGCTTGGTGTACACGCGGGACGCCTCCCGACGCATCGACGAGGAGGCGGCCGCGACCTATGGAATCCCCGGCATCGTGCTCATGGAAAATGCGGCCCGGGGGGTGGCGGCCATCGCACACCGCATGGTCGCCCGGGCCGGCCGACCGGCACGCATCCTGTTGGTGTGCGGCACCGGCAACAATGGCGGGGACGGATGGGCTGCGGCTCGGCACCTGACAACGCTGGGACACCGATGCCGGATCGCCGCCGTGGGTGCCCCGCGACCGGGCTCCGATGCCGAGACCAACGCCGAGATCTCGACCCGAATGGAGATCCCCTCCGTGACCGGCGGTCCGACCGGCTTCTCCGACGCGGACCTGGTGATCGATGCGCTCTTCGGGACCGGGCTGGACCGTGACGTCACCGGCCTCGCCAAGGAGTGGATCGAGGCGATCAACGGGTGCTCACGTCCGGTGCTCGCCGTGGATGTCCCCTCCGGTCTCGACGCCGATCTCGGCCGGCCGCTGGGCCACGCCGTACGAGCCGATCGAACCGCGACCTTCGTGGGGTGGAAGGCCGGTTTCGTCGAGGAATCCGCCCGGGCGTGGACCGGGGGGATCGAGATCGTCGGGATCGGGATTCCCGACGTGCTCAAGCGGCGGCACGGACGCCCCCGGCGGATGTGAACCGCGTGGCGGGCCGGAGTTCCGTATCATCCAACGCGGCCACCTTCCCGATGTACCAATCTCTCCTAACGAACCGGTACCTGACTTCACGCATCATCCCGCTGCTGGCGATCGCTGCCGTCGCCCTGTGCGTGGCACTGGTCATCGTGGTCGTGTCCGTGATGTCGGGGTTCCTCGAGCAGTTCCGGGCCGCGGGGCGGACCCTGATCGGAGACGTGATCGTCTCCGGGTCGATGCACGGAATCCCCTACTACGACGATCTGATCGAACGGATCGAGCGTGATCCGCTGGCCGACGCCGCGACACCCGTGGTCGAGACCTGGGGCGTCCTCCGCATGCCCTACGACGAGACGGCCGCGGTGCAGATCTGGGGCATCGAGCCCGAGAGCTTCGATCGCGTGACCGACTTCGCCGAGACGCTCTACTGGGACGACATTCCCGGCGAGGCGGAACGCTTTCTGATCGCGGCGGCCATTGATCGCATCGGAACCGAACTGGCGGGCACGCTGACGCTCGAGCAGAAGGTCGATCTGCTCGAGGATCGGGTGCCCGACAACGTCGATCGCTCGAGGGAATCCCTCGCCCGACAGGTTCCGACCATCCCCGAAGCGGACTGGATCACCCTCCTCCAGCTGCTTGGGCAGTACGATGCCGAACGCCTGCAGACGATCCTCGACGACGCGCAGTGGACGATGGTGCTCGAGGCGGACGACTGGCTGGTCGACGATGCGAACATCATCCGCGACGGACTGGCGATGAACCGGCTCGGACGTCCCGCGATCATCGCGGGCATGCATGTCTCGAAGGGGAACGTGCGCACCACTGGCGGCACCTACGAGGTGCAGGGCAACGGTCGCTGGTGGCTGCCCCGGTTCGAGGGCACCCTCACCACCATCCGTGTGGATCGCGAAGGCGGGATCAACGATCCGGAGAACATCATTCTCCCCTTCGCCAACGAGTTCCTGAGCAACGTCCGCATGGTGGACAAGCAACGGGTCCTGATCCCGCTCGAGACGGCCCAGGAACAGACCGGGCTCTTCGAAGCCCCGCTGGTCGACGGCGGCATCGACCCCGCCCGTGCGACCCAGCTGCTGATCCGGGCCGCCGAAGGCGTGACTCCCGAGGAGCTGCTGGAACGGGTCGTCCCGATCTACGAGCAGTTCCACACCGATCGACGCGACGACATCGTGGACCCCGAGACCTTTCCGCCCCCCGCCTTCGTGAGCATCGTCACGTGGGAGGAGATGCAGGCCGACTTCATCGGCCCCGTCGAGAAGGAGCGGATGCTGATGTGGATCCTCTTCTCGATCGTCTACATCGTCTGCGCCGCGCTGGTGCTCGCCATCATGTGGTCGATCGTGCAGGAGAAGACCCGCGACATCGGGATCCTGCGGAGCATCGGAGCCACCCGACGGGGCATCGTCGGCATCTATCTGCTGTACGGACTGGTGATCGGGATCATCGGAGGCATCTTCGGATTCTTCCTGGGGTGGCTCATCACCTACTACATCGACGACATCCACGACATGCTCGGGGAACCGCCGATGTGGCTGGGAATCATCCTCCTGGCGGGCGCCGGAGCAACCATCGGCTGGGCGCTGGTGCGGATGCGCAGCGGCGAACTGCTTCCGACCGTGTTGGGCACCTTCATCTCCATCCCCCTGATCCTGCTGGGGGCCGTGGTGGTGTGGGCCGCTGCGACCGGACAGGGATTCGTCATGTGGGATGCGGACACCTACTACTTCCCCGACGTCCCCAACTCCGTGGACCTGCCGGTCGCGATCATCACCATGTGCGGAGGCATCGTGTTCAGCGTGCTCGGCGCATTCATTCCCGCGGCCAAGGCCGCCGACATGGATCCGATCAAGGCGCTTCGCTATGAATGACTCCGGAACACGGTCGACCGATCCCCTGCTCGTCGCGGAGTCCCTGCACAAGACCTACCGCCTCGGCGACGTGGAGGTGCCGGTGCTCAAGGGCGCCTCGCTCGAGGTGGCCGCCGGGGAATGGGTCGCCATCCTCGGCTCCTCGGGTTCCGGAAAGAGCACCCTGCTGCACCTGCTGGGCGGACTCGACCGACCGGATCCCGGAGCCGGACGGATCGTGTTCGACGGCGGGGACATCTCGCTCCAGAACCGACGGGAACGGAACATCTACCGCAACCGCAGCATCGGCTTCGTCTTCCAGTTCTACCACCTGCTCCCCGAACTGACCGTGAGCGAGAACGCCCTGCTGCCCACCATGGTCGCCAGCTCGATCCCCGGAGCCCGCGAACGTGCACGCGAACTGCTGGAACGATTCGGCCTCGGTCATCGGCTGGAACACCGTCCCCGGGAACTCTCGGGCGGGGAACGCCAGCGGGTCGCGATCGCGCGGGCCCTCGCCAACGGACCGCAGGTCCTGCTGGCGGACGAACCCACCGGCAACCTGGACGAAGGCACCGGACGCGGCATCCTGGATCTGTTGGCCCAGGAGCACGCCGAGGGCCTGGGGATCGTGATGGTGACGCACGACCCGTCCATCGCGGAACTCGCCGACCGGGTGGTCGAACTGCACCACGGTCAGGTCATGCAGACCGATCCGGTCAGTCGTTGACCCGGTACCAGCGCGCCGCGTGCCGCGCGAGTTCCTCCGGATCCGAGCCGAAGCATTCCCGGAACTCCTCCCGCCAGTCGCCGCCCTGCTTGGTGGAGACCAGCCAGGCCTGCAGCGCCTCGGGCTGCTCGAGCAGTCGTTCCACGAGCAGCCCCGCCCGTGCTTCGTTGTGCGGGTCGTCGGACCATATCGACTCGTACTGCAGCAGGTCCTCCAGCGTTCGACCGGAACGCACGGACTCGATCGCTTCGCGGCGACCGAAGCCGGCTCCCGCGGGAGCCTGCATCCATGCCGTGGCGGTCATGAAGCCCTGCTCGAACCACGCCGGGACCGGTCGGGGCGAATGGAGACCGTGCAGCCAGGCCGCGGCGATCGCCCGGCTCGTCTGGTGATCGAGCCGGCCGCGACGCGCCGACGCGTCGGCGATCAGCAGGAAGGCGCCATCCTCGGCGTGAAGTCTTGCCGCGAGATCCTGCTCCGCGTAGCACCCGAAGTGGGCCGCCTCCACAAGCTCGAACCGGTCGCGCGAACCGAGGATGAACAGACCGATGCGGGAGGGGAACGGCTGGTGCTCGATGCCCCCGCCGAAGTGCTCGACGAGTTTCCGCACCTGACCGTCGAGCAGGGTGCCCAATCGGGTTCGTTCCTCCTGCGACATATCACCACCCACGAGGAAGTAGCGGGTCCTGACCACCCCGTTCGGGCCGCGGCGGGCTCCCATGGCCTCCTGCAGGACCCGGAGGCGACTGCGTATCGCCCCGTCGGCACGCCGGACGGCGGCCGGCCCCCGATCCGGCCAGGCGGCGGTTGCGGAACCGCTGGTGACGGGCGGACGGATCCGCAACTCGGAGGAATCGATCCCGGCGGACCCTCCGGAGGCGGTCAGCAGCGTCAGAGCCGCCAGAATGGCACGATTTTCCCGCTTCATGACCAGAAACCTGCTCCAGAAGCCAGTGTAGACCGAAATTCGGCTCATCACGCCCCCCCAAGGGGCCGAATACACTGGTACAGCCCTTGCTTCCCTTACGGGAGCCTGCCTTCGCAGTGAAGGCCAGGGAATGGAAAGAAGACACCCCCCCACGGGTGCAAAGAGCCGGAGTACAGACATGTTCGAACGGTTGACCGATCGCGCACGCAAGGTAATGGCACTGGCAAATCAGGAAGCGCAACGCTTCAACCACGAGTACATCGGAACGGAGCACATCCTTCTGGGTCTCGTGAAGGAAGGGTCAGGGGTCGGTGCCAACGTCCTCAAGAATCTCGACATCGACCTGCGCAAGGTCCGCCTCGAAGTCGAGAAGCTCGTCAAGTCCGGCCCCGAGATGGTCACCATGGGGAAGCTTCCGCAGACGCCCCGCGCCAAGAAGGTGCTGGAGTACGCGATCGAGGAGGCCCGCAATCTGAACCACAACTACGTGGGCACCGAACATCTCCTGCTCGGCCTCCTGCGTGAACAGGACGGCGTCGCGGCCCAGGTCCTCATGAACCTGGGCGTGAAGCTCGAAGAGGTCCGCGAAGAGGTGCTCAATCTTCTCGGCGCCGGTGTCGACACCGAGGAAGGCGAGGAGCTCGGCGAGGCCGGTCCCGGTGAACAGCCGGAGACTCCGCGTCGCGGCAAGAGCAAGACGCCGGCCCTCGACAGCTTCGGCCGCGATCTGACCGAACTTGCCAAGGCCAGCGATCTCGATCCCGTGATCGGCCGCAGCGAGGAGATCGAACGACTGATCCAGATCCTCTGCCGCCGCACCAAGAACAATCCCGTCCTGCTCGGCGAGGCCGGCGTGGGCAAGACCGCGATCGTCGAGGGCCTGGCCCAGAAGATCGTGCACAAGGAGGTCCCCGATCTCCTCCACGATCGTCGGGTCGTCGTGCTCGACCTGGCCATGATGGTCGCAGGCACCAAGTACCGGGGCCAGTTCGAGGAGCGCATCAAGGCGGTCATGAACGAGGTCCGTCGGGCGAAGAACATCATCCTGTTCATCGACGAACTGCACACGCTGGTCGGTGCGGGCGGCGCGGAGGGTGCGATCGACGCATCGAACGTGCTCAAGCCCGCCCTCTCCCGGGGCGAGATCCAATGCATCGGTGCCACCACCTACGACGAGTACCGCAAGTACATCGAGAAGGACTCGGCCCTGGAGCGTCGATTCCAGTCGGTCGGCGTCGAACCCCCCTCCCGTGACCAGACCATCGAGATCCTGAAGGGGCTCAAGATCAAGTACGAGGAGCACCATCGCGTCGAGATCACCGACGACGCGATCGAGGCGGCCGTGGACCTGTCCACGCGGTACATTCCCGCCCGGGTCCAGCCCGACAAGTCGCTCGACATCATCGACGAGGCCGGCGCACGCGTACGTCTGAGTTCGATGACCAAGCCGCCCGATCTCGCCGACATCGAGCAGCAGATCGAAATGCTCAGCATCGACAAGGAGGCCGCCGTCCGCGGTGCCGACTACGAACTCGCCGCCGATCTCCGTGACAAGACGGAGAAGCTCCGCGCCGAAAAGGACCGGGTGCAGAAGGAGTGGCGGGACAGCATGAGCGAGGTCAGCGGCACCGTCGACGAGGAGGTCATCGCCGAAGTGGTCTCGAAGATCACCGGAGTCCCCCTCACCCGTCTGGAGGAGGCCGAATCGGCACGCCTCCTGCAGCTGGAGGACGAACTGCACAAGACCGTCGTCAGCCAGGACGAAGCCGTCCGGCAGGTCGCGAAGGCGATCCGCAAGGCACGCAGCGGCCTGAAGGACCCGAACCGTCCCATGGGATCGTTCATCTTCGTCGGCCCCTCGGGCGTCGGCAAGACGCTTCTCGCGAAGTCCCTGGCCGAGTTCCTCTTCGGAAACCAGGATGCCATGGTGTACCTCGACATGTCGGAGTACATGGAGAAGCACACCGTCTCCAGGCTCGTCGGAGCGCCTCCCGGCTACGTCGGCTACGAGGAGGGCGGACAGCTCACCGAACAGATCCGTCGTCGCCCCTACGCGGTCGTCCTGCTCGACGAGGTCGAGAAGGCCCACCCCGACGTGTTCAACATGCTCCTGCAGATCATGGAGGAAGGCCGCCTGACCGATTCGTTCGGTCGCAAGGTCGACTTCCGCAACACCCTGCTGATCATGACCTCGAACATCGGCGCCGACATCATCAAGGGCGGACAGTCCTTCGGATTCGGCAAGCGTGAGGAGGTCCAGGACTACGACGCGCTCAAGGGCACGCTCATGTCCGAGGTCGAGAAGTTCTTCCGTCCGGAGTTCATCAACCGCCTCGACGACACGATCGTGTTCCGGCCGCTGGTGAAGGACGACCTGTACCACATCATCGACATCGAGCTGGACAAGGTCCACGATCGCATCCGCGCCAAGGGACTCGAACTCGCGCTCGACGCCAAGGCCAAGGACTTCCTGATCCAGAAGGGCTACAACCCCGACTTCGGTGCCCGTCCGCTCCGTCGTGCGATCAGCAGCTACGTCGAGGATCCCCTCGCCGAAGCCCTCCTGGGCGGCGAATACACCAGTGGGCACACCATCGAGGTGACCCACCACGAAGGCGACGATCACCTCACGTTCGACAAGTCGGACACTCCGGTGGCCGCCGCCGCCGAATCCGGCTCGGACGACTAGATCGTCCGCCCATACGACACCTTCGCACGGGACGGCCCGGATGGTCCGTCCCGTGCCTCGTTTTCAGCGGATGGTCAGCAGCCGATACCCCTCGCCGTCCCATGACGCGTCGAGCTGGGTGTAGCGAAACCTCGAGTGCAGCTGTTCGATCAGCTCCAGACGCGTGACTCCGTCGGCGACCCGCACCCGTCGCAGTTCCTGCGAGCCGAGGCCCGCCTTCATCCGGGTGAGCGTGGTGACGATGTCGCGGCGGTTGGCACGGAAGAACGATTCGTACGCCTCGTAGCCGCCCCCCTCCTCCTCGTACCAGCGCTTGGTGCCGTCGGCCACCAGTTCATCCCAGAGCAGCCGGTACTCCTGGTCCCGGACGCATTCCAGCGTGTTGAGCATGACGTGTTCGGGGATGAGCGCATTCAGCGAGGTGGTTCCGTCCTCCCGCTCGTCGCGCATGAGGAAGACGTCGCCGGTGTGATCCGTGAATCCGTCCAGGGACGCCTCCTTCCCCTGCTGCCAGCGGATCTCAGTGCCGTCACGCATCCGACCGTTGTTCGCCCCCTCGATTCCGGCCATGCGCTGGTAGAACGCGGGCATGGTCCGGTACTGGGTCCGGGTCTCGCCGCATCCCGCGAGCACGGCCATCAGGAGCAGGAAGAGCGTTCGATTCATGGATGACCGTGCGAGCCGCTCGAGGCTGGAGCCATGGGCATCCGCTCCGGTGGATTCGGATCGAACTTCGAGACCCACAGCTGGCTTCCGTCTTCGCCGCTGCGCTTGCTGGTCCAGATCATGTGCTTTCCGTCCGCGGAGAAGGCGGGCAGACCGTCGAACCCGGGGGCGAAGGTGACCCGACGGGAGCCCGTGCCGTACCGCGCGGGCGACTCGTCGTCTCCGGCCTGGGCGTCGATCATGAAAATCTCGTAGTTGTAGTGACCGATCTCGCTGGTGGCGTAGACCAGATGCCTCCCGTCCGACGTCCAGAACGGGCACCAGTTGACGTGTCCGTTGTCGGTGAGCTGGAACTCGCGATCCACCCCGGTGATCGCTCCGTCCTCGTCGAAGGCCAATTCGGAAACGAAGATCTGCAGCAGGTCGTTCTGGTTGCGATCCGACCGGTAGGTGATGCGCCGACCGTCGGGCGAGAAGAACGGGCCACCGTCGTAGCCCGGCTTGGAGACGATGCACCGAACGGCCCCGGTCTTGAGGTCCTTGACGTACAGATCACCGTCTCCGGTCGCCAGCGAGGTATACAGGAGGTGCCGGCCGTCGGGACTGATTGATCCCTCCGCGAGATAGTTCGCCGGATCTCCGACCATCGGCTCGAATCCATCGGCGGATCCGTCGGCCTGGTCCAGATCGAGCGATACGATGTCCATCTCGGGGGGGAACTGCCACTCGTAATTTCCGGAATCGCGCTGGTAGCCGGGCACATCATCCATGACCGGTGGCGTGGTCGTGGTCGCGAAGAGGACCCGATCGCTCCGGCCGGGATAGAACCAGCCGCAGGTGTTGGCCGAATCGGGCGGGCTGATGCAGCGAACATTCTCGAGGCCGACGATCTGATCCACGAAGCGGACCACATCAGCGACGAACATCGCGTAATGGTCGTCCGGTGGCGTTCCGGGCTCGGGCTGCTCGATCGCCTGGAAGATGATGCGTCGGCCGTCGTCGGAGAAGTAGGCCTCACCGGCCTTCACGAACCGCTCCGAATCGGTCAACTGCACCGGCTCATCCAGCATGGGCTCCGAGTACGCGGGCTGGGCGATCAGCAGGGTCGAGAACAGGAGGATGGTCGTGGCTGCCATAATGCGTATCCTTTCGCGCCGTGAACGGAGCATAATAGGCGGATCACATGACGCGACCCCCGATTGACAACGAATCCGGAAGAGAGCCCCGCACACCCGCCCCGGACGGGCTGCCGCCCCTGCTGCACGCGGACAACCGGCTGCTCGTGTTCATCAAGCCTCCCGGCCTGCTCAGCGTTCCGGGCATCGGCCCCCACAAGGCGGACTGCCTGGCGAGTCGTGCCGAACGGGAGTTCCCCGGCGCAAGGATCGTGCACCGCCTCGACCGGGACACCTCGGGTGTGATCGTGATGGCCCGGGACGCCGACACCCATCGCGAACTGAGTCGACAGTTCCAGGACCGCGAGGTGGACAAGCAGTACGAGGCGATCGTAGGCGGTGAACTGGCGGTCGACGAGGGCGTGATCGAGGCCCCGATGCGAAAAGATCTCGACGATCCCCCCCGGCAGATCATCGACGACGAACACGGACGAGCGGCCACCACGGGATTCCGGGTACTCGAACGGCTCGGGGATCGGACCCGGGTCGAACTCTTGCCCGTGACGGGCCGCTCGCATCAGCTTCGGGTGCACATGCTGTCGATCGGACATCCGATCCTCGGCGACGACCTGTACGCCCCGTACGACCTGCTGCAGGCCAGCCCGCGGCTACTCCTGCATGCGACCCTGTTGACGATCACGCATCCGGGAACCGGCCGGCCCACGACCTTCCACGATCCCTGCCCGTTCTGATCCTCAGGAAGCGATCAGCTTGGGCTCGATGCGCACGATGGGTTCGACGGGTGGGCACCCCTGCTCCGCCTCCAGCCAGCGGGCGATCGCCATGATGGGAAAGGAGAGACGGTAGAGCTGGTGCCGGGTGTAGGACGTGCCGGAACGTCCGGTGCTCCACGGCTCGACCCAGGAACCCGGAAGATCGCCGTCGGGATTGATCGTCGGATCGGAGGCCTCCCCTTCCGACAACTGGGTCGCGGCCAGCCACTGGACGGCACGACGAACCCCGGCATGCTCGTGTCCGAAGACCGCCTGCATGGCCATGGCCCCCCACGCAGTCTGCGACGCGGTGGAAGGCCCCTGTCCCTTCCTCGACGGATCGAGATCGCTGTCGGGCGATTCACCGAACGAACCGTCCGTCTTCTGGACCGATTGCAACCAGCATCCGGCTCGCTGGACCCACTCCGCGGATGGATCGACTCCGCACCGAATGGAATCCTCCAGCACCCGCCACGTGCCGTGGATGTAGTTCACCCCCTGCCGGCCAATCCATGCGCCGTCACGCGTCTGCTCACGCCGCAGGTGGATGACCGCCCACCGGACATCGGGATGGTCGACGGTCGCTCCCCGCCGAGCGAGGTGTTCGAGCACCCGACCGGCGTCGTCACGTGGTACGCCGTACGCGACCCCCATGCTGCGAAGCCGTTCCACGGCGTCACGAACCGACGGATCGTGTTCGTCCAGACCGCATTCCCTCAGCGCATCGAGCGCGTCGCCGGTGTCCCGCACCGCCGGACGACAGGGCTGGATCCGCAGCACATCCGGACCGTGCCGGTTCGGAATCTCGACGAAGCCGTCCTCGAGATCGCAATCCAGTCTTCGTACGTCCGGATCGCCGCCTTGCAGCCCCATGGCCCCCAGTGCAAGGCGCCGCACGACCAACGAACCGGAATCCACCCCGACCTCCGGATGCACCGTCCAATCGTCGTGGTCCGCCGTCCGACGCATTCGTTCCGAGAGCCGCCGCAGCGCGACGCCCCGGAGCGGGGTACCCCCGAGCGGATGCAGAAACTTCAACGCCCGGTCGAGACCGCAGAGGATCGGACGACGTCCGTCGGGAAGATGATCACGTCCCGACGGGTCGACGAAGAGCTCGTCGATTCCGCATCCCGGCGGCGGGATCCGGGTCGGGCGACGCGTGGTGACGATCGAGCGCGGCAGCAGCGCCGCTGCATCCGGACCCCAGAGCATCCCGACGCGGGCAATGCACCATTGCGGAAGCAGCACGAGCTCGGGCGGTACGCTTTCGACCGCACGCCAGGAGAGCTGCCCCAGACAGGCCAGCAGCATTCTGGTGAGACCGGTGCTGCATTCCGCACCGCCCCCGGCGAGTACCCGTTCCCGTGCGGCACGCATCGGATCGGAGTCGGGATCGTCGCCCATCAGTTTCAACGCGAAGTAGGCCTTGACGGTCGCATCGAGGTCGGGCCCCGAACCGGGATAGGCTCCCCAGGATCCGTCGGCCCGCTGCTGGGTGCGGAGTCCGGCCGCGAGACGGTCGAGGACCTCCGGACCGCTCCCGTCGGACATCGGCTGCCGCTCCTCCCGCAGGACGAACTTCATCAACAGGTAGTCGCTCTCGAGGGTCGAATCCCCGTACACCGTTCCGCACCAGGAGCCGTCCGGACGCTGCAGCCGCCGCAACGCAGCGACGGCGTTGCGCAATACGGCCTGGATTCGATCTGTGGCTGCCGGATCCATGCGGACTCATTTCTCTCCCGTGGCGATTGTAGTGCATGGGAATACGACCACCACGGTAGGATCGTCGAATGCTCTCGACCTCCTCTTCGGTTCCGAACTCGGACGGCAGCCGGGCCTGCTCCGCGACCAGCGGACACCTCGACACGCGCACCGCAGCGATGGAGGTCGGTCATGCCCTGCACGATGCGGGCGGCGCGGGATGCGATCTGCTCCTCGTCTTCTGCAGCTACCACCACACCTCCGCCGTCGCCGACGCCGTCGAGATGCTGCGGGGCACACTCGCACCCCGGCATGTCATCGGCTGCACCGCGGAGTCGATTCTGGGCGACGATCAGGAACTCGATGGGATCGCGGGCCTGACGGCGATGTGCATCACCGTGCCCGGCGCCCGCCTGCATCCCTTCAGCGGGACCCCCTCTGCGCCGCTTCCGATCAGCCGACCGGATGAACTTCCGCACCGGGTGGGACTGGCGGAGGACGCCCGGGCGATCCTCATGCTCGCGGACCCGTTCTCGACTCCGATCACCCGACTGCTTCCCGCGCTGAACGCCCTGGCTCCCGAACAGGAACCGGTACCGGTGCTTGGTGGGATGGCGTCGGGTGCATCCCAGCCGGGGCACAACCGGCTCGTGCTCGATGACCGGATCTTCGATGCCGGGGTGGTCGGAATCACCATCTCGGGCGACGTGGACATCGAGTTCATTGTTAGCCAGGGATGTCGGCCCGTCGGTGAACCCCTGGTCATCACCGCCGCCGAGCAGAACATGATCACGGGGCTCGGAGGCCGCCCCGCGCGGGCCGTGCTGGACGAAGTCGCCATGGAGGTCGCCCGGGAGGACCGGTCCCTCCTGCAGGGCGGCATCCTTGTGGGCAGCGTGCTCGACGAATACAAGCACCGGTTCGGACGCGGCGACTTCCTCGTGCGGAGCATCCTCGGGATGCCCAAGGACGCGGACGGCTTCATCGTGGGTGAACAGCCCACTCCGGGCCAGACGATCCAGTTCCACGTCCGTGATGCGAAGACGGCCCACGAGGATCTGCATCTGCTGCTCGACGCCCAGCAGCTGCAGGACCGGCCCTTCGCCGCCATGCTGGTCACCTGCAACGGGCGCGGCCACCGGCTCTTCGGTCACGCCGGCCACGATCTGTCGATCGTGCGGCAGCGTCTCGACGCACCACCGGTCGCGGGCTTCTTCGCCGCAGGCGAACTCGGCCCGATCGGAGGGCGCAATCATCTCCACGGCCACACCGTGGCCCTCACGCTCTTCAGACAGCGGAATCACCTTCCGGCGTGACGGTCAGGCGCGGGTCGCCAGCGGTACGCACGACGCCACCCGGTCGAGCAGCTCGTCCGCCTCCTCACGCGAGAAGTTCAGCGGCAGACGGAATCGGACCGACTCGTCCCCGCACGGAAGCGCCATGACCTTGCGGTCGAAGAGTGCCGTGAGCATCTCGCCCCGCGCTTCGGGCGGATCGAAGGTGAATGCGATCAGTGAACCGCGGCCGCGCACGCTCTTGAACGCACCGGTGTCCGCGGCGATCGAACGGAGGCCCGCGATGACGTGCTCCCCGATGCCGGTGATGTGCTCGGCGAGGTTCTCCTCGACGATGATGTCGATGAACCGCTTGCAGCGGACCATGTCGACGAGATTTCCTCCCCAGGTCGAGTTGATCCGGCTGGAACGCTCGAAGACGTTGTCCGGGACCTCGTCGATCCGGGTCGATGCGTACAGGCCACAGACCTGGGTCTTCTTTCCGAAGGACACCACGTCCGGCGCCACCCCGTGGTGCTGCCAGAGCCACGGCTTGCCCGAACCGAAGAAGCCGGTCTGCACCTCATCGAAGATGAGGAGCGCCTCGCGTTCGTCGGCGTAGTCCCGCAGTGCCTGCAGGAACTCCGTGCGGAAGTGGTTGTCGCCGCCTTCACCCTGCATGGGTTCGATGAGGATGCCGGCGATGTGGGTGCCGTTGGCCGCGGCGTGCTCGAACGCGGCCTCGATCTCCGCCTTCGCCTTGGCCTCCTCCGCCTCGTAGTCGTTGCAGATGGAGCCGTCGAGGTCGAAGTGGAGCGCGGGGTTGTGGACCCGCGGCCAGTCGAACTTCGGAAAGAGGCCGACCTTGTCGGGCAGCGTGTTGGTCACGCTCATCGTGTAGCCGCTGCGGCCGTGGAACGCCTGACGAAAATGCAGGATCACGAGGTCGTTGACGGAGTGGGTGAAGTCGGTGCGTCCGAGCTTCCGCGCCTTCCAGTCGAAGGCGGTCTTCATCGCGTTCTCGACCGCAAGCGATCCGCCGGACACCCAGAAGTGGTGCGGGAATCCCTCGGGCGTCGCGTGGGTGGCGAAGGCGTCGACGAACTCGATGAGGTCCTCGCTGTAGATGTCCGAGTTCGCCACCTTGTTCATCGCCGAACGACTCATGGCCTCGAGCACCCGGTCGTCCTGGAACTTCGGATGGTTGTATCCGAGCGGCCACGATGCGAAGCAGGTGAAGACGTCGAGGTACTCGGAGCCACTCACCCGGTCGTAGATCCAGGAACCGTGACACCGGTCGAGATCGACCATGAGGGGGTACCCGTCGACCAGCTGGTGGCGGGCAAGATCCTTCAACATCTGCTTGGGGTCATGGCCCATGGGACGAGTCCTCCGTAAACAATTGAGGATACGCCCCCGGGAAGCCCCATTCAAGGCCCTAGACGCCACGGAACCCCCCCCAATCGCTTGGAATGCGGGATTTCGGGGTCGATCGCTTGACGCTCTCCTTCCGGGTGGGGAAACTCCCCTGTTCACCCAAGGATGGGGGATCCCTTCGGACCCCCCCGCAGCCGGGCGGTAGCGCCCATCGGAGCAGAGTCCATGGCTATTCGATCGAACGCTGGAACCGGCGTCATCGTCTCCCTCGTCGTCTTCATTCTCATCAGCATCTTCCTGCTGGTGACGACGATCATCTTCTACTCCGGACAGAGCAAGCAGGTGGAAGCCACCCGCACCGCCGAGAACACCCTCGACGAATACGCTCTCAAGCGGGAACGCAACTCGGATCAGGTCAAGACCATCGCGGCCGAGGCCAAGAAGGGTCGCAAGTCCGTGCTGGGCTACCTCCTCGAGGAGAACAACGCACTCAAGACGTACGTCGCCGGAAATCCGGAGGAGTCGATCGAGAACCTGCAGCGTCGCTTCTCGTCCATGGGTGTGGACTCGACCATCTTCAACAGCATGAAGGATCTGGATCGCCGCCTCAACGATTCCACCAACGAACTGGAAAGCCTCCGCAAGCAGGCGCAGTCGCTGCAGGACGAGCGGGACCGCCTGGTCACCGACGTCGAATCCGCCAGCCGGTCCCGCGACAACCTGATCGCAGCCGAGAGCAAGCAGGTCGAGAAGTACCGCAACGCCACCGAGGAGCACCTGGCCCAGATCGCGGACGTCCGCGAGCAGATGGAAGTCGCATCCGACAAGCTGCGTGACCGCTATTCGGACACCATCACCGATCTCGAAGGGGAAGTCGACGCCCTTCGACAGGAGAAGGTCGTCCTCAAGAGCCGGGTCGAAGAGCTCGAGGAGCGAATCAACAAGACCCGCATCAAGCCCCACGACCCCGACACCCTCGTGGACGGCATGGTGATCGACATCGCCGGAGGCAACGATCAGGTCTACATCGACCGCGGACGCCTCGATCAGGTCGTCCTCGGCATGACCTTCGAGGTCTACGACGATGCCGCCCAGATCCGTCCCACCGCCGCCGGCGACTTCCCACGCGGCAAGGCCAGCCTGCAGGTGATCAAGGTCGGAGACAATACGTCGACCGCCAAGATCACCCGCTCGACGGTCGGGCGTCCCGTGGTCCGCAACGACGTCATCGCCAACGCGATCTACGACCCCAAGTACAAGTTCAAGTTCCTCGTCCACGGCCAGTACGACATCGACGGCGACGGCTATCCGAGCGAGGAGGAGGCCGCTTACCTCCGAAGCCAGATCGAGAACTGGGGTGGAATCGTGATCCGCAGCGAGACGCTTCCGGGAGACCTGGACTTCCTGGTCCTCGGCGTGGAACCGATGGATCCCGTGCGTCCCCCGCAGGATGCAAGCATGCTCGTGCAGCAGGACTACATCCGCCGCAAGACGATCTATCACGACTACCAGGAACTCTACAACCAGGCCCGCAACGCCCAGATCCCGATCCTCAACGCGAACCGCCTCCACATCCTCACCGGCGGCACGGATCTCTGAGCACGGCGGCTCGCCGCGTCATGGCCCGTTCCTCATCACCACTGGTCAACTGGAGCCAGTACCTGCCCCTGCGTGTCGTTGCGGGACTGGTGCAGTGCTTCTCCCCCGAGCAGAATCTGAGGACCGCGGCAACCGTCGGCACCGCGTTCTGGAACTGGAACCCCAAGCGTCGCCAACGGGCGATCGACAACATCCGGATGAGTTTTCCCGACTGGACGCGTGAGCGGGCCGAGGACGTCGGCCGGGCCTCGTTCCAGTACATGTTCCAGCTCGCGATGGTCGACGCGGTGATGATGGGAAGGCTGGTCACGCCGGACACCTGGCCCAGAACACTGAAGCTCGGCAACGTCCAGCGGGTTCTGGATCGTCTCATCGAGGGACGTCCGATGCTGATGCTCACCGGCCACTGCGGCAACTGGGAACTGCTGGGCTACGGCGTCTCGGTGCTCGGATACCCCCTGACCGCGATCGCCAGACCGCTCGACAATCCCCTGATCAACGACTGGGTGCTCCGCATCCGGCAGGCGCACGGCCTTCGGATCCTGACCAAGTGGGGCGCGACCCCCGAGATCCAGCGTTCCATCGAGGCCGGAGAGCACATCGGATTCATCGCCGACCAGAACGCGGGCGACCAGGGAGTCTTCGTTCCGTTCTTCGGCCGGCTGGCATCAAGCTACAAGTCGATCGCTCTGCTGGCCATGCGGTACGAGATGCCCATCGTCTGCGCCCAGGCCAGACGCATCGGACAGCAGTTCAAGTACGAACTGGTGTGCAGCGACATCATCGACCCCGAGGACTGGCGCGACGCGGAGGATCCGCTGTATCTGATCACCGCCCGCTACACCCATGCCCTCGAAAAGCTGATCCGCGGCGCTCCCGAGCAGTACCTGTGGCTGCATCGCCGCTGGAAGAGCCGCCCCCGCCACGAGCGGGAGGGTCGACCGACGCCGGAATCGCTGATCGAGAAGATGCGAAGCCTGCCGTGGATGGACGAGGACGAGGTCCAACGCGTGGTCGAGCATTCCGATCGAGCCGCGGCGAGCCGGACGTCATGAGTCGCCTCGACGGCATCCTGATCCTGGTGGTGGACGATGATCCCGATGTCCTGGACGGGATCGATCTGGCGCTGCGATCCGAGGGGGCGAGGACGATGCGTGCCGAGGACGGCAACGAGGCGATCGCCGCCTGGCGAAGCGGAGCCCCCGCCGTGGTCGTCCTGGACATGATGCTCCCCAAGCGATCCGGATTCCTCGTCCTGGAGGAACTGGTCGAATCCGACCGTCCCCCCATTGTGGTGATGGTGACCGCCAACGAAGGCAAGCGACACGCCAGCTACGCCCATTCGCTCGGCGTCCACGCCTACCTCAACAAGCCGGTGCCGCTGGAACTGCTGATCCAGACGATTTCCGAGCTGCTGGAAAGCACCGCCCCCGGCAGCGGGTAGGATGTGCAGCCAACCCCCACCGACCACGCCGTGAACCAGACCTTCGTCATCCTGTCACCCGAGCAGTCCCGATCCGGGGGACTCGCGCCGATCGGCACCCGGGCCGAGATCGTCAAGGCGCTGGAACCGCTGAACACCGCGCCCGAACGCCCCGGCGAGGAAGTGCTCTGGGGACCAGGCATCCGGATCGATCTTCCGCCCGAAAAGGACCCCGTGGATCAGATGCTGCTGACGGTGGTCGAGGAGGAGATCGCATTCCTCGTCATCATGCGCATCGGTCGCATCTGCAGCTGGCGGATGCTCGATCCCGAAACGGGCGAGGAACTGGACGTGTGATCCGTCAGGCAGCCTGACGACAGAGCGAACCCAGTGAAGCGTAGAAGCCGTCGGGACCGTGATTGAACATGGCTCCCGAGACACCCCGGCGGGCCAGTTCCTCCATGTACCGCATCGCGGACTCCGGATCGACCTCGATGAGGCGACCGACGTCGGTGGTGCATCCCTCGAGCCCCTGCTCGACGGCGTAGGCCCGGGCCCGACGTTCGTCGGTGAAGACGAGCACGCAGGGTTCGTCGTGCATGATCCAGATCAGCGGATCGTCGTTGTCGGCGACGTCGGATACGAAGTACCAGGAACCGAGTCCGAGGACCCTCGACCAGATGTCGCTCTGGGAGATGGAACCACGCGTGGCCTGCGCGACCGGTCGACCGAACGAACCGATGTCGTCGGGCGCGTAGGCTCTGGCCGCGTCGCTGGCCTGCTCGAGATCGAACCGGACGCTCCAGGGTCCGTGGTTGAAGCGGATGGCGCGGATGCCCCACCCATCCAGTTCCGGAAGGAACGCATCGAGTTCCGCGACGCCGATCCGGCGAACGCTCGAACAGGTGTCGACATGGTCCTCAAGCCAGGTGTTCAGAGCCCGGTCGGCTCGCCGAGCGTCCGTGAACACGAGGAGTACGGGATCTCCGTCCTCCCATGCGATGCAGAACGGGCGGTCCTCGGCGTTGCCGAGTTCGATGCAGTACCAGGCGTTGAGGTTGAAGATCGCCTTCAGCAGCGCGTCCCGACTGTGACGGGTCGGCATGTCCTCGTATTCCTGGATCAACTGGTTGATCGTGCGTCGTACGTGTCTGACCATGGTTGTCTTCCCCTTTCCGAGCCGTGCAACGACGGCGGGCCCAGTGCAGGTGCTACTGCAGACACAATCAGATACGGACGTGATCCCATTTGGGGTTCTGGGAATCCCGCGACCATCGTGGTTTTTCTTCGCTCAGTCCGCGGAAACAGCCACGAATCGACCCGTTCCGGCTTCCAGCAGGCTCCATGAGGATTCGTCGCCGGTCTCCGAGGGCCACCAGGGACGAGCCCCGTCCGCCGCTCCGGCGTTCCGCAACGGACCAAGCTCGGGATGCTCCAGTGCGGTCGCCATCTCCGCCAGAGACACGTCCCCCCCGTGGAAGCCGGGGGTGCACCGGATGAGTCCCCGGGTGTAGGGATGCAACGGATCACGAAGCACCTCTCGGGTCGGACCCCGTTCGCAGATCCGTCCCCGGCACAGCACACAGACCCGGTCCGCCCGTTCGCCAACCAGCGCCATGTCGTGGGAGATCAGCAGGAGCCCCATGCCCTCGTCGGTGACCAGCGACTGCAGCAGGTCGAGCACTCCACGCTGGGTGCGCACGTCCAGCGCCGTGGTGGGCTCGTCGGCGATCAGCAGCGACGGTTCCCCCGCGATGGCCATCGCGATCATCACCCGTTGCCGCATTCCTCCGCTGAACTCGTGCGGCGCATCGTCGTACCGGGCGGCGGGATTCGGCAGTCCCACCCGCTCCAGCAGGGTGACGACCCGTCGCCTAGCATCAGCTCGGGAAAGTCGATGGTGACGCCGCACGACCTCCTCCACCTGTTCGCCGATCGAGAACACCGGATTGAGCGCGGACATCGGTTCCTGGAAGATCATGCCGATGCCGGAGCCCCGGATGTGCTCCAGTTCCCGACGGGTGAGATCGGAAACGGTCCGACCCGACCATTCGATGCGACCGGAGACACGCTGCACACCCGGCGTGGGCAGCAGACCCATGACCGAGAGCGCGGTCATCGACTTGCCGCTGCCGGATTCACCGACCAGCGCCAGGATCTCTCCGGGGGCCAGCTCGAATCCGACATCGCGCACGATCGGCTGGCGCGACGCACCCCCCGGTCCGACCGCATCGATGCAGAGCTGTTCGACCGACAGCAGGGTCATCCCGTCACCCCTCCCGCACGTTGACGGGGGTCGACCGCCAGACGCAGCCGCTCACCCACGCAGTTGAGAGCCACCAGGGTGATCCCGATGAACAGACAGGGCCACAGGATGATCCACCAGCGGCTGCGCACGCTGTTGATCTCGGCCAGCCCGTCCGCAGCGAGATTCCCCCAGCTGGGCAGCGGTTCGCGGACGCCGATCCCGAGAAAGCTCAGGAAGGCCTCGGCGAGAATGGCCATGGGAATCGTCAGGGTGGCGTAGACGATGATCGGACCGGCGAGATTGGGCAGCAGATGCCGGAGGAACTGTCTACGGCGCGGAACCCCGATCGCGCGGCACGCCTCCATGAACGGTCGCGTACGCAGGCTCAGGACCTGGCCCCGGACCACTCTGGCGATCGTCAGCCAACTGATCGCCGCGATCGCCAGCCACAATGTGAGACAGTTGATGAGCAGTCCGACTCCCGGATCTCCGCCGCCGCCGCTCAGGAACGAATCACGCACCCCGTCCACCGCGACCGCGATGAGCACGACCAGCAAAATGGCGGGAAGCCCGTAGAAGACATCGACAATCCGCATCATGAACGCATCGGTCCGACCGCCCGCCCAGCCCGCACAGGTGCCCCACAGGGTTCCGATGACCAGCGCCGAGATCGCGGCCGCAATGCCGATGGCGAGACTGATCCCTCCACCGGCCAGCACACGGACGAAGAGATCCCGACCGAGCCGATCCGTGCCGAAGACGAGGAAGCCGGCATCCTCGCGTTCCACGGTGTCCGCTTCATCCTCCGAATGCGCCGCCCACGACGGCGGCAGCATCGCCAGCCTCGGACGGGCCGATTCGAATCGCCGGGATGCATTGGCGCCGTCGGCGGTGCGGGCCAGTGTCCAGGGCAGACTGCACACGCAGAGCAGGAACACGCACGACAGGACACCGATCCCGAACCAGCCAATGAGGTGCATGGATCGAGGTGGCCGAATCCGTCCGGCGACATCGGTGTGCTTCATCGCTTCCGATGGTACTTGATCGGGTCAGGGGGATGCGGGCGCGGGGGCTCGGGCGGCCTCGACCGGATCGGGGCGACCGGTGAGTCGGGCGAGTTCATCCTGGACGACCGAGTCGAACTCGGCCCGCTGGCGCTCGACCTGGGCCTTGAGTTCCTTGAGCTGCTGCTCCATGCGTTCGATGTAGAGCATCTGGTTGCCGAGTTCGAGCCCGAGACGGATCTGCAGCTGCCCCTGCAGCTGCTGGGTCAGGGAATCGATCCGGTCCGCATCGTCGGGGGAATCGCGCCGGACGGCACGGATCTCGCTCGCCAGACGCTGCACGGACGCGTCGACCCGGAGTTCGACCAGCTTCAACTGGTACAGCTTGGGATCCGATGCCTTCAGTTCGGCCAGCCCGGTCAGACGCGGTCCCTGGCGACGAATGATCCGTTCGAATTCCGTTGGATCCTGTTCGCACAACGTGCGGAGCTGCTTGGCGAACTCGGGATCGAGTTCATCCGCAACCTCCAGGCACCGATCGACGAAGGCCTGGGACAGGTCGGGCGACGCGATAGGGCGCCGGGGGTTCGACGGAGCGATGACCGGAGCGACCTCCTTCTTGGTCTTCGTCGGCTTCTCCCGGATGGTCTTCCGGATCGCCGTGACCGAGTCGTCGGACATCGCCGCAACCGGATTCGGAGTCAGTACGACCATCATGCACGCCGCGACAAGACCGCATGCAACAAGGGAACGAAGTGCGATGTTCATGGAGTGAACTCCAGATCGTAGGTGCCCATGACCGGGTTCTGGATGGCATCCAGGACCGCGACCAGATCACCGGAGAGATCGTCGAAACGAAGATCACGCGTGGCGACGTAGGGAGAAAGATCATCGAAAGCGGCGGGACGACTCGTCTCGAGCAGCACCAGTTCCGCCGCTGGAGAGATCGCCACCGGCGTGACGTCGACCGGCATCGGATCCGATGCGACCAGTTCACCTCCCGTCGGCGTGGCCGCTCGGGGGGCCGTGGACTGCATCACCAGCCAGCCACCGGCGACCAGCAGACCCAGACACGCGGCCATGGCGAGCCACTGGGCCGCCACGGACCGGGTTCGGACCCGTCCGACGGGGAACGGGATGGGCCCGGTGGTCCG
This sequence comes from Phycisphaerales bacterium UBA854, assembly GCA_002295885.1. Classification (GTDB taxonomy): domain Bacteria; phylum Planctomycetota; class Phycisphaerae; order Phycisphaerales; family SM1A02; genus UBA854. Next base: position 120,406 of record DBGM01000045.1, on the reverse strand, counting down.
CCGGAGTTCCTCCAACGAGGCCGCGACGACCCGGTCGGTGAGCCCAGGGGGACTGGTGACCTCTCCGATGGTCCGGCTGATCAGCTGATCGAACTGCCGGTCACGATCGGTGAAATCATCCCCCAGGGGCTCCCGGGAGAGGGTGTGTTCGGGTTGTACTGGCCGTTGGTCCATGATGTGTTCATTCCTAGAACGATGGTCGATCCGGTTGAATTGCAGGCATATCGCACCTGATTTCCTGTATTTCAGTCTTCCTCATCCACGCCCATCATCTCCTTGAGCCGCTTGAAGGCCCGAAAATGGCGGGCCAGAACGGTGCCAAGCGGCTGCTGGAGGACCTGAGCGATCTGTTTGAAACTTAGCCCCGAGACGTGCCTGAGGTGCAGAATCTCCTGATCCGACTCCTGCAGCGAGGCAACGGCCTCCCGCAGGGCCCGGGACAGCTCCAGTTGCTGCTCTCCCCCCGCTCCCGGGTCGGATTCGATCCGAGGCGTCGTTTCCATGGTTGAAAGCGTGTCATTGGCGACATTGACCGCGTGGCGGCCCCGCCGCCGCATCTCATCCCGAAGCCGGTTCATGGCGATTCGGAACAGCCAAGGCTCAAATTTCCCCTGTTCGTCGTACGCCGACAACTTCGTCACCACGGTGCAGAACGTCGATTGCGTCAGTTCCTCAGCCAGTTCCGCGTTGCGACACCGCGAGAACAGCAGCGCGTAGACCCTGGAGCCGTACGCATCGACGACCTGCTGCCAGGCCAGTTCGTCCCCGGCCGAGGCCCGACGAAGGACGTCCTGGAATCCGGATGTGTCGGGATCAGTGCTCATGCGACTCGCAGTGCGGCTCCCGGAGATGGAGCTCTCGAAATGTTGCAGCGGTAATGTGGTCATAATCGTCGATACAGGGGTCTGACGTACAATCCTCGTCGCTGATGCGGACCTTCTTGAAATCAGCGGCGAATGACCTCCAGGAGCCTTCAGAATGTTCATGATGCTTCTCCTGCTGGCCGCAGGCATCGTGCTCCTCCTGCTGGGCGGCCAACTGCTGGTGGACGGAGCCGTGGTGATTGCCCGCCGGCTGGGGGTCTCGACCCTGGTCATCGGACTGACCATCGTGGCCTTCGGAACCAGTGCTCCGGAGCTGGCCCTGAACGTCGTCGCCGCGACCAACGGCGAAACCGGTCTCGCCTTCGGCAACGTGGTCGGCTCCAACGCCGCCAACATCGGACTGGTGATCGGACTCAGCGCACTGATCGCCCCCCTGCTGGTCTCCAGTCGCATCATCCGTCTCGAACTTCCGTGGTTGATGGTCGTAACCGTCCTCTTCGTCCTGCAGACCTGGCTGCCGCCGGGAGTCGATGGCGCACCGGGCTACAACCGGCTCGACGGAATCGTCCTCGTGCTTGCGGTCGTCACTATCGCGTTCCACTGGTACCGGATCGGACGACGTGAACAGGGCGATGCCCTGGCGACGGACGCCGTCCCCCCGGAGGACGATGGCGGATTGATCTCCCGATCCCCCTGGCTCTGCTGGATCGCACTGGTGCTGGGACTGGGCATGCTGGTCGCCGGCGGCAAGGCCGCGGAGATCGGCGCGATCGGCATCGCGCAGATGCTGCAGGTCGACGAGGTGCTCATCGGTCTGACCATCGTCGCGATCGCCACCACGCTGCCCGAGATCGCCACCTGCGTGATCGCCGCCCGCAAGGGACAGCCCGATCTGGCCGTCGGAACCGTCGTGGGCTCCAACCTCTTCAACATCGTTCTGGTCATGGGCATCACCAGCATCGTCCACCCGGTCGCCGTACCGGCCTCGGGCGGCTGGTGGGCCCTGGGCGCCATGCTCGTCTTCACCCTGCTGCTCTGGCCCATGGCCCTCACTCGACGCAGCATCGGCCGCCCGGAGGGCTGCCTGCTGCTGGTGCTCTACGCGGTGACCATCGGTGGCGCCGTCTGGACCGCAACCGACCGCCCGACGAACGAGCCGCCTGCGGTCGAAGGTCGGACGGAATCCGGGTCAGATGGGCAGATCGTCGTCGTCGATCACCCCTGACGAGGGCGGCACGACCGTGGCGGGCATGTCCGCGGGGGGAGCGCTGTACGAATAGTTGTGGAAGCGCGTGGTTGCCGCATCCCACTGCAGGTTGACGATGCCGGTCGGCCCGTTTCGCTGCTTCGAGATGATGATCTCCGCCTGGCCGAGCTTGTCCGGATTCGCACTCTTCCACTCCTCGTCGGGGTGGTAGTACTCCTCGCGGTGCAGCATGAGGATCACGTCCGCATCCTGCTCGATCGAACCCGATTCACGAAGGTCGCTCATGCGCGGACGATGTCCCTCGCGATGCTCGGCGGCCCGGTTCAACTGGCTCAGGCAGATGACGGGGACATTGAGTTCACGGGCCATCGCCTTGACGCCACGGCTGATCTCGCTGACCTCCTGCTGGCGATTCTCGACCCGATGGCCGGACGACATCAGCTGGAGGTAGTCGATGACGATCATTCCGATGTCGTGCCGCTGCTTGAGACGACGTGCCTTGGCACGCAGCTGCACGAGGTTGAGACCCGGCGTGTCGTCGATGTGGATGGGAGCGTCCTGCATCTCGTCGCAGGCCGCCATGAGGGCGGAGAAGTCCGCCGGCTCGAGCATGTTCCGCCGCAGTCGGTCTCCGTTGATGCGGGACCGTGATGCCAGCATCCGCTGGACGAGCTGGGTTCCGCTCATCTCGAGACTGAAGACGGCGACACCCTGCCCCTGCAGCCCCACATGCTCCGCGATGTTCAGGGCGCAGGCGGTCTTTCCCATCGAGGGGCGGGCCGCGAGAATGATCATCTCGCCCCGCTGCAGACCGCCGGTCATGCGGTCGAGCTCGGAGAATCCGCATCCGACGCCGGTGATGGTCTTTCCTTCGCGCGCCTCGATCTGTTCCATCGTGACGGTGATGAGATCCTGCAGACTCGATGCCTGCCGTGTCTCGTACTGCTGGGCGATCCGGAAGATTTTCCGCTCGGCATTCTCGAGGATGTCCCTCGACTCGTCGGGGCTTCCGTAGGCGTCGCAGAGGATCTCGCCCGCGGCCTCGATCAGTTGACGGATGACCGCCTTCTCCTTGACGAGACGGGCGTAGTGCGTCGCGTTGGCGGCGGACGGCACCGCATTGGCCATGTTGACGAGATAGTCGAGGCCACCGACGGCGCTGAGCGTCTCCCGATCCATCAGCTGCTGGTGGAGCTGGACGATGTCGAGCGAGGAATGCTCCTCGTACAGACTGCACATCGCCGCGTAGATCTCACCGTTGGTCGGCTTGTAGAAGTCGTTCACGTCGGAAACGACCTGGATGACGTCGGCGATGATGTTGGGATCGATCAGGATCGAACCAAGGAGGCTCATCTCCGCTTCGATCGCATGCGGGGGGAGGGTCTCGAGGAGCGTCGACAGCTGCCGCATGTCGCCTTCGCGCCGCTGGCTGCTGCCGGAACCGTACTCGGATTTCGCCGGGGCCTTCCCCATGGGACTTCTCTCCTCTGAATCGTGCATCCTACACGACATCGCCGGTACGAATTCGCACGTCGGCGAAGGTGGGGCGCAGCATCAGCTGCGGCCGGATGAATGCCCGGCAGGGCCTGATTCGGAGGTCATGGTCGATCTACTGGGCGACCACGCTCGGCATGGCCGTGACCTCGACCGTGCTATCGGCCTTGATCCCGTCCCCATCGGACTTGTCTTCGAGCGCGTCCCGCATGAGCCGGCCGACCTTGAACTTCACGGTTCGCTTCGCGGGCACCGGTACGCGTTCGAGCGTCCTCGGATTCTGTGCCATGCGCGGAGCGCGATCCCGGATCTCAAAGACCCCGAAGTCGCGGAATTCAAGACGATTGCCCTTGCTTAGTTCGACGATGACGTTGTCGAGGAAGCTCTGGACCGTGGCCTTCACCACCGTCCGCTTCTGGTTCGTCTCCTCGGCAATCCTGTCAATCAGATCCTTCTTGGTCGTGGTGGCCATCAGGTTGTCGCCTCATCCATGGTCGAACGTCCCCAACGCCCGACAACCATCTGTCCTGTTAAACCGAAACGAACTGGAACGAAACCTTTCCCGCACTGGTGTGAATCGGGAAATGCTCGAATCGGTCCCTCCAAACTGGGCACTCGTAGTGTGTGCCAGGAGGCGTCAGATCGTGTTCCGACCCTCCATACGAGTTGATTCCAGTATGGCGACCCCCCTGAGGGCCGTCAAGACAGGCAAGGCTGATTCAGAACGGTTCAAGAAACCGGCCCCGGGAGGCCGCTCTCAGGGCTGATCCCGGAACTGGATGGACCGGGTCGAGCGGAGATAGTTCTCCATCGACCGGCCGTTGAGAATCCACTGCTGATCCCAGACCCGGACCTCGGCCTCGTCCACGGATGCCATCAGAGGGATTCGATCCGCTCCGAGGGCCTCGTTTCGGCGGTGATTCAGGACATTCAGCTCTCCGCCCGGCCAGGCGGCCGAACCGGCCAGCTCCAGCAGGCCCGGACCCGGCAGGACCAGCTGGCTGTTCAGCGTGCGATGCATCCCCCGGTCCGGGGAACGCTCCACCGCCACGTCGGAGCCGGACTGGCACCCGCACTGCAGGCAGGCCAGACCCAGAAGGCCGATCGACAGGATGGACATGCTCCGGCTGGGCATGGGCGGTTCTCCCCCTCTTGACTGAAGTATGCGCGGAACCGGCCGGAACGCGACGAAAAGCGATGTTGTATTTCTGCAACACGAGGTGGTGCGGGGGCCACCGACCGTGGGCGAAGCCCTACATGGGCTTCTCCTCGATGGTCTGATCGTGGATCTCGAGCAGCTTCGACTTGTCGAAGATCATCTCGTTTCGAGTCAGCCCGACGACCTCGTAGCGGGGAGTCAGTTCGATGGCGTCCACCGGGCAGGCCTCTTCGCACATTCCGCAGAAGATGCACCGCAGCTCGTCGATGTCGAACTGCTTGGGGTACTTCTCGCGGTCCTCCCAGGGGGATTCGTCGGCCACGATGTGGATGCAGTTGGCCGGACATGCGGTCGCACACATGAAGCATGCCACGCACCGGACCCGACCATCCTCGTCCCGATTGAGCCGGTGGACGCCGCGGAAGGTCTCGCGGCACTGGCCGCCTTCCTCCACGTCGCGATCATCCCGCTTCTCCTCGGGATACTGGACGACCCAGAGGTACTTCTTGTTCTTGCCGTCCCGGCCCACATTGCCCAGGCAATGGCGAAGGGTCGTCCCGAGCCCCTTAAAGACGGCGGGAAGAAAAAGACGGTCCGCCCGGCTCATTCGAGCCGGAGTCACGTCGATGATGTCCCGATCATCAATGCTCACAGGTCGCTCCAATCCACTGGGGAAATCCGTCCGGTCCCCCCATCATAGCCGGGAAACGACCCGGTTCCGTACTGCTACCATCAAGAACATGCCTCCACACAACCCTTCATCGGCCGGATCCGACTCCATGGCCAGACTCTGGAAGCTGTCCGCCATGGGTTTCACGATGGCCAGCGAGATCCTGGCCGGGCTCCTGCTGGGCTGGCTGGTCGATCAATGGGTGGGAACCGACAAGATCTTCCTGATCATCGGAACCTCCATGGGCGTCGTCGTGGGGATGACCAGCTTCATCCGAACCGCCCTCAAGGCCAGTCAGGCCGCCGGACGGGTGGATTCGGGCCCCCCGGGGGCAGGAACATGACTCATCCCGCCGGAATGCCCCTGATGCCCCTGCCCACGGGAAAGCTCCTGCTGGCCTCAACCGCCGGCCCGTTGGGGGTCGGGCTGCTCTGGCTGGTGATCGGCGGCCTCAATGGATCGTGGCCGAATGGGCTGATCGGCCTGTGGTCCGGCTGCATCGTCGCGGCCGTCGGAGTAGGGACCGACCTGATGGTGACCCCCTGGCGACCGCGGCCGGCGACCGGTTGGATGAACCTCTGGATCCTGCACTCGATCCTGCGGGTCGGCGGCTCCATCGGCTTGGTGATCTTGCTATACTCCGCCTCTTCTCCAGACCCCGCCAACCTTCTTTTTTCCTACCTTGCGTGCTTTCTGGTGGGACTTGCATGGGGAACGGCAGTCTGGACTGAGCCCCTGAGAAGATCGGGTCGACAGGCGACTCGAAAGCAGCAAGCGGAGTAGGTGATGCACCTCATCGCATTCGGCGACAACCCACTCGGCCACGTCGTGGACAAGGCGATCATCGGCGGTGAGAACCCCATTTTCGTCGACACCGCTTCCGCCACTCCCTATCTGACCATGCACATGGTCTCGCTCGTGGTGGCGGGCCTCATCTTCATCATGCTGATGCTCTACGTCGGCAAGCGGATCGCGACCGGTCGCGAGACCGAAGGCAACGATCGCTACCTGACGACCGGACGGTTCGCCCAGATGATCGAAGTGATCATCCTCTACATGCGCGACACCGCCATCCATCCGGTGCTCGGTGACGAGAACACGAAGAAGTATCTGCCATTCCTGATGGCCCTCTTCTTCTTCATCCTGACCTGCAACGTCATCGGGCTCATTCCGATGATGGATGTCCAGTATCTGGGCTCCGGCATCATGGGCAGCGAACTGGAGTGGGCCTTCTTCGGCGGAACCGCAACCAGCAATCTCGCCGTCACCGCCGCCCTCGCGGCCATCTGCTTCATCGTCATCCAGGTGCACGCCTTCCGGGAACTGGGCATCAAGGGATGGCTGGGTCACCTCACCGGTGGTGCCCCGCTCTACATGCTTCCAATCATGCTGCCCGTGGAACTCATGGGCATGCTCATCAAACCCAGCGCACTTGCCGTCCGGCTGTTCGCGAACATGGTCGCCGGGCACACGCTCATGGCCATGCTCGCCCTGTTCGGAAAGATGGCCTACGGAGGCCTCGGCGTCGGTGGTCTGCTGGGAATCAGTGCGATCTCCATCGTCTCCGCGGTGGCGATCGGCTTCCTGGAACTGTTCGTCGCCTTTCTACAGGCGTTCATCTTCATGTTCCTCACCACGGTGTTCATCAGTCAGATGTCACACCATCACGAGGATCACCACGAGGAATTCGAAGAAGGCCTAACCGAATATTCAGAGGTTCCGGCCACCTGACTTGATTCGATCGAGGCCCGGCACTCGTGATTGCCGCGAACCGGACCCGAGATCATTGAACTACTTCATCTCATGAGGAAACCAAGGAAATGAAGAACACATTCGCCCTGATGGCTCTCTCCTTCGTCGTGCTGACCGTGCTCGGATCCGACGCCGCACTCGCGGCCGAGGGTGCGGAGGGTGCCGCGGCAGCTTCGTCCGGTCTCAAGGGACTCGGTGGTGGTATTGCAGCGGGTCTCGCCGCCGTCGGCGCCGGTCTCGGCATCGGCATCATCGGCAGCAACGCCGTGCAGTCCATCGCCCGTCAGCCCGAGATGACCGGCCCCATCGGCACGAACATGATCATCACCGCCGCACTGGTCGAGGGTGTCGCCCTCTTCGCAGTGGTCGTTGGTCTTCTTGGCATCATCGGCTGAGCCGGTGATCCGGACGGATCCCCTTGGGGACCGAAGAAGGAGGTAGCGCATGCTCGCCCTGCTGCTTGCCGCATCGGACGGAGATCCCAATCCGTTGAACGTCGACCTGGCGCCCGCCATCACGGCGCTGATCGTGTTCGGCCTGGTCTGCCTCGTGTTCTTCACGAAGGTCTGGCCGGCGATCGGAAAGGGATTGGACGACCGACAAGCGAAGATCCGCCAGGAGATCGAGGCGGCCGAACAGGCCCAGGCGGAAGCCCGGGCCTCGATGGATCGCCAGCAGGAGGAGTTGGCCAAGGCCCGTGCCGAAGCCAACGAGATGATCTCCCAGGCCAAGGCGGACGCCGAGGCCTCGGCTCAGGACCTTCGGGACCGGGCCCAGAAGGAGCTCAACGAGCTGCGTGAGAACGCCAGTCGGGAGATCCGGGCCGCCAAGGAAGCGGCCATCACGGAACTCCACGCCGAAAGTGCGGCACTGGCCACCGCCATCGCCTCCCGCATCCTCCAGCGGGAGATCAACGCCCAGGACCAGCAGAGCCTCATCGACGAGTCCCTGCGGGAACTGGAAACGGTGCGGAACGGCTGAGGAACGAACATGGCCACCCAGACCGACACCTTGGCCCGAACCTACGCCACCAGCCTCTATGAGCTGGCGGACGAAGGCGGTGGTCGCGACCGGGTCATGGAAGTCGCCGACGAACTGGAGCAGATCTGTGAACTGCTTCGGGACGATCGGCAGTTCCTCGAACTGTTCACCTCCCCCATCATCGACTCGGCCCGTCGCTCCGAAGCGATCACCCGGATCTTCACGGATCGGGTCTCGGAACTCACGGTCCGCTTCCTGGTGATCCTGAACCGCAATGGCCGTCTCGGTCACATCGATTCGATCCAGATCGCCTACGACCAGATGGTGCAGGAGGCGTTCGGGCGCATCGAGGTGGACGTGATAACGGCCACGGAGATCGACGAAGCCGCCAAGGAACGCATCGGCGAACGCATCCAGCAGGCTCTGGGCAAGGAACCGGTGATGCACTCCTACACGGACCCCTCCATCATCGGTGGTGTCCGGCTGCGAATCGGCGACGAACTCATCGACGGATCGGTCGCCACCCGGCTCCGCCGCATGGGCGCCGCTCTGCAGCAGCAGGGAGGCAACGACATTCGATCCGAGATCGACCGGTTCCTGGAGGATGCCCCGCACAATCAGTCGCACGCAGGCAAGCGTTCGTCAGACGTAGCAGCAAAGGCGGATGACGCATGATCCGGACGGCCGCGATCATGCTCGCCACGACCATGCTCACCGCCGGCGCGGTGCACGCCGATGAACAACCGGCCGTGCTCTCCACGACCGGACGGGCCACCCTGGAGATCCCCGCCGATCAACTGCGAATCAGCCTTGGCGTGGAGACCGCAGGCAAGACCGTGGAGGAGGCCAACGCTTCCGCGGTCGAGACCATGGACGAGATCATCAAGGCCATGGACAAGCTCGGCCTCGAGCGGAAGACCGAATACACGATCGAACGCTACAACGTGAACACGCAGTGGTCACCGCGGCCCCGCAACCCCGAACCCAACTGGCGTCCCACGATCGTGGGCTACACCGTGAACGCCCAGATGCGGATCAAGACCGGCAAGCTCGAACTCGCCGGACGCATCATCAGCAATGGTGTCGATGCCGGTGCCAACGAGATCGGAAACATTGTCTTCGATCTTGCCGACCCCCGGAACTCCCGCGACGAGGTCATCCGGGCCGCAACCCAGAACGCGATGGACGACGCCTCGAGCATGGCGAAAGCCGCGGGCGTCGAACTCGTGCGCATCCAGTCGCTATCGCTGGATGGAAGCAACTACCAGCCCCGCCAGTTCAAGGCCGCCGCCGACTACGGCCGTGCCGCGACACTGGAGCGGGCCTACTCCGCGCCGGCCGCCCCGATCGTCTCGGGCGACGTGACGGTCAACGCAACCGTGCAACTCACCTGGCTGATCTCAGGCCCCTGACGAGAACACACCGACCCGTCGAAGACGGACGTTTCGAAGGAAGAACGACGTGAAGATCAAGACCGACGAAATCACCACTGTCATCAAGCAGGAAATCGAACAGTTCTCCAGTGAACTCGAGATCTCCGAAGTTGGACGCGTCGTCGAAGTCGGCGACGGTATCGCCCGGATCTACGGCCTCTCCAAGGCCATGGCCGGCGAACTGCTCGAGTTCGAGACGGAGCGTGGTCCGATCATGGGCCAGGCCATGAACCTGGAGACCGACACCGTCGGTGCCGTGATCTACGGCGACTACCTCGCCGTCCGCGAGGGTGACGTGGTCCGCTCCACCAGCCGTCTGCTGGAAGTCCCCGTCGGCGACGGTCTGCTCGGACGGGTCGTCGACCCGCTGGGCGATCCGCTCGACGGCAAGGGTGCGGTGAACTCGACGGAAACCCGCAAGCTGGACATCGTGGCTCCCGGCATCGCGGCTCGTCAGCCCGTGACCGAACCGCTCCAGACCGGAATCAAGGGCATCGACTCGATGATCCCCATCGGCCGCGGCCAGCGAGAACTCATCATCGGCGACCGAAAGACGGGCAAGACCGCGGTCGCGCTCGATGCGATCATCAACCAGCGTCAGTTCTGGGGAACCGACGACGCAGTGGTCTGCATCTACGTCGCCGTCGGCCAGAAGGACTCGACCGTCGCCGGCGTGGTCGACACGCTGCGCAAGAACGGGGCCATGGACTACACCATCGTGGTCAACGCCGGTGCATCCAGCCCCGCGCCGCTCCAGTACATCGCTCCCTACGCCGGATGCGCGATGGGCGAGCACTTCATGTGGAACGGCAAGGAAGGCAAGAAGCCCAAGCACGTCCTGTGCGTCTACGACGATCTCTCCAAGCAGGCGACCGCATACCGGCAGCTCTCGCTGCTGCTCCGCCGTCCGCCCGGACGTGAGGCCTATCCCGGCGACGTCTTCTACCTGCACAGCCGTCTGCTCGAACGTGCCACCAAGCTCTCCGACGAGAACGGCGGCGGATCGCTCACCGCACTCCCGATCATCGAGACCCAGGAAGGCGACGTCTCCGCCTACATTCCGACCAACGTGATCTCGATCACGGACGGTCAGATCTACCTGCAGCCGGAACTGTTCTCCTCGGGCGTCCGTCCCGCCGTCAACGTGGGCATCTCGGTCAGCCGGGTGGGCGGAAACGCACAGATCAAGGCGATGAAGGAAGTGGCGGGCTCCCTCCGACTCGACCTCGCCGCCTTCCGGGAACTCGAGGCTTTCGCTCAGCTCGGAACGGAGCTCGACAAGGCCAGCCAGCAGCAGCTCGACCGCGGCGGCCGCATGGTCGAACTCCTCAAGCAGGGTCAGTACTCCCCCTTCGACGTCATCGACCAGTGCATCTCGATCTTCGCCGGATCGAAGGGCTTCCTGGACGACCTCCCGCTGGACAAGGTCCACGCCTTCGAGGCCGACCTGCTCGACCACTTCCGAGGGCCCGGCAAGGGGCTGCGCGACCAGTTGGTGGAGTCCTCCTCCTTCAAGCAGATCGGCGAGGAGTTCGCAGCCGCAATCGGCGAGTTCAAGCAGGTCTGGTCCAGCTGACCGGATCCCCTCATCTCAGATCCCCCCGACGCCCCGCCGGCCCCCGGCGGGGCGTCTTCATTGGGAGCATGACGGGCGATCGAGCCGATGATGAAGGGTCATGAATACCCCATCGAATCAGCTTCACGCCGCCATGCAGGCCGTCGCCATCGCCTGCCAGATCACCCGTGCCGTCCAGGAACGCCTGCAGGAGGTCACCGCCCTGACCAAGGACGACCGGAGCCCCGTCACGGTGGCCGACTACGCAGCCCAGGCGATCGTGGCCCTGACCCTGCAGGACATGCTCGAGGACCCTGCGGACCATCGGATCGTGGGCGAAGAGGATGCCCTGGGGCTGGCCGACGAGGAATCCGCCGTCGTGCGACGGGCCATCGTGGAAGTGGTCCAGCACTGGCGCAACGGCATCGAGGAGCAGGAGGTGCTCGCGGCCATCGATTCGTGCGACCACGACGGGACCGCCGACACCTACTGGACGCTTGATCCGGTCGACGGCACCAAGGGGTTCCTGCGTGGCCAGCAATATGCGATCGCGCTCGGACGGATCGAACACGGAAGGGTGGTGGCCGGTGTCATGGGATGCCCCGCTCTTCCGGTGAGCCAGGATGCTCCGCTGGATACCCCCGACCCGCAAGGCGTGCTGTACGCCGCGGCCGAGGGGCAGGGCGCGTGGGAGTTCGCCGGATGCGACCCGGAAGCCCAACGGCTGCGGATCCAGGCGAGACCGGGCCAGGACGGCCGTCCCTGGCGATTCTGCGGCTCGGTCGAGAAGGCGCATTCAAACCGAAGCGACAGCGACCGCGTGGCGGAGATCGTCGGGAACGTCGGCGAACCGGTCCGGCTCGACAGCCAGTGCAAGTACGCCATGGTCGCACGCGGTCAGGCGGACGCGTACCTGAGACTCCCCACCCGGGCGGGGTACGTGGAGAAGATCTGGGATCACGCCGCAGGCTCGGTGATCGCAAGGGAAGCCGGCGCCATCGTGACCGACATTCACGGGCGACCGCTGGACTTTGGACAGGGTGCACGTCTAGAAGGGAATCGGGGCGTCATCTGCGCCTCTCCCGACGTGCACGGATGCATCATCGGTGCGATCGATCAGCTCGGCATCGATGCCGAGTCGAAGGACTGACCGCCCCCCCCCGCGTCGAGGAGCCCCAGCATGCCGTTTGAAGCCTGGTTCACCCTTGCCGTCCTGGCCATGATCATCGTGGCCCTGATCTCCAACCGAATCGGCATGGACGTGGCTCTCCTCGGCGGCCTGATTCTGCTGATGGCCACCGGCATCGTCTCGATCGACACCGCGATCGAGGGATTCGCATCTCAGGCCGTGATGATGATCGGCGCGCTGTACGTCGTCGCCGCCGGAATGCGGGAGACGGGTGCGATCGAGATCGTGGCCAACAAGCTCCTGGGTCGACCGACGAGCGAAACCGAGGCGAAGGTTCGCCTTCTGGGACCGGTCGCCCTGCTCTCGGGCTTCATGAACAACACGCCGATCGTCGCCATGTGCATTCCGCTGGTACGGAACTGGTCCAAGCAGTTGGGGATCAGCGCCTCGACCCTGTACATGCCCCTGAGCTTCGCTGCGATCCTCGGCGGCCGACTGACCATGATCGGCACCGCCTCGAACCTGGTGGTGATCGGCCTGCTGACGAGCTATCTTGCGCAGGATCACGCCTGGCTGGCCGAAGTGGGAATCACCGGCCCCCTTCCGGAATGGCTCCTCTTCTTCGGGGTGGGTGCCGTCGGCCTGCCCTGTGCGATCGTCGGCATCATCTTCATCATCATCGCCTCCAAGGCACTGCTGCGGGATCGTGTGCCGGTTGATTCGGTATCGCTGGACGCGAAGACCTACCAGGTCGACATGATCGTGCAGCCGGATTCGCCCATCGTGGGAAGCTCCATCGAACAGGCCGGACTCCGTCAGCTTCCGGGCCTCTACCTCAGCCAGATCGAACGAAGCGGCGTGGTGATCCCCGCGGTCGGGCCCGAAGAGATCCTGGAGGCGGGTGATCGACTCGGCTTCGTCGGCGTCCTCGATTCGGTGGTGGACCTGCGGAGAGTCCGCGGTCTGGAACCGGCCACGGACCAGACCCTGAAACTCAAGGGGAGCAGCAGTTCGAGGACCCTCGTGGAAGTGGTCGTCTCGGCCAACTCCCCGCTGGTGAACCAGACGGTCCGGGACTCCCGCTTCCGGAGCAGATACAACGCCGCGATCATCGCCGTGCACCGGCAGGGCGCGAAGGTGGCGGGGAAGATCGGCGACATCCGGCTTCGAATCGGCGACACCCTGCTGCTGGATACGCACGTCGGATTTCTCGAGTCGCACCGCAACGACCCCGACTTCTACCTCATCTCCCAGGTGGAGGAATCGCGTCCCACACGTCACAACCGGGCCATGATCGCCATCGGCCTGCTCGTCATGATGGTGGGGCTGCTGATCGGCGGCACCTACATCAACATCCCCCCCATTCTCGCCGTCTGGATCTGCGCAATCCTGATGGTGTTCACGCGGTGCGTGGGTGGATCGGTCGCGCGATCGAGCATCAATCTCCAAGTGCTGCTGAGCATCGGTGCGGCCATCGGACTCGGGGCCGCGATGGACCAGAGCGGCGCAGCCGACATCATCGTCGGCTGGCTCATGGGTAGCGCAAACGCGTTTGAACTGCATCCATCCCTGATGCTTGTCATCCTGTTCGTGATCGCGAACATCCTCTCCCAGCTGATCACGCCGTACGCCGCATCCGTGCTCATGTTCCCCATCGTCATGCAGTCGGCGGAACTGCTGCAGGTCAGCCCGCTCGCGTACGTCTTCACGCTGATGATCGCAGGGTGCAACTTCAGCACCCCCATCGGCTACCAGACCAACCTCATGGTCTACGGGCCGGGAGGCTACCGCTTCCTCGACTACGCCCGCCTGGGTATACCGCTGACGATTCTGGTCGGCGCCGTGTGTGTCATCGTTGCCCCGCTCGTCTTCCCATACTGATCGGTCCATCGCCCGCCGCCGGCTTCGCCGGACGGTCCACGGGCTGACCTTCATGTTCCTGCTGGCCTGGCTGGCGGGCGTCATCTGGTCCGACCGCTCATTGGCGACGCAGTTCCTCTCCTGGATCCCCACCTTCACCCTGGTGCCGTTCGCGGTCGCCGCCGCCTGGACGGCACGGACCCGGATGGGCCTCGGTGGATGGGGCCTGGCCGCTGCCGTTCTGTTCGGATGGGTGCTCTTTGTCGAACAACCGTGGCGTCCCGGAACGGAACCGACCGGCGGGCTTCGGCTGCTGCAATGGACGATGTCGCACGACAAGTCGGATCGCGTCACCCACGCCGAATACATCATCCGCGAGGACGCCGACATCACGATCCTGACCCACGGCTACGGCGTCCGCGGGACGGACGAGATCCGCCAATGGCTCGGAGCCGGACACGCCCCCTACAAAATCGGCTTCTTCACGATCCTGACGAGACTCCCCGTCCGACACATCCGATCGGTGGCATCCGGTGACGACATCCACGCTCGGTTCATCGAAATCGATACGACCGCAAAGCTGGGGCGACCATTGCGCATTCTGGCGGTGGACCTTCCCTCATCCGTCACGAGATCCCGATGGCAGGTCGCCACGAAGCTCAAGGGCTGGGTCGAACAGCGTACGACGGGGGGAATCGATCTCGTGCTGGGCGACTTCAACATGCGTCGCGGGAGCGCTGCGATGCGGCATGCATTTCCCGGCCTCGTGCATGCGTGGGATCTCGCGGGTCGCGGCTGGGGACCGAGCTGGAGCCGGTCTCTGCCGATCTACCGCATCGATCACGTGCTGGTCGCCCCCTGGCTGAACGTCGCGGACTGCACCACGGCGGATCCTGGCATCGGCCGGCATCGCACGCAACGGGTGGTTCTGAAGAAGGTTTCCGAAGGAAACTGATCAGTCGAGCAGGACGTTCGTGTTGAACAGGTCGTTGATCAGGTTCTCGTGGGCACGCAGCTCCTCACCCATCGGATCGTCGATGGGAAGCTGGGTGAACAGAGTGGGATCGTCCTGCCACCGGACGGATCCGTCGCCCCGCAGGACGTTCAGGCCGGTCCGATGGTTGAAGTCGCTCCTGCGGCGAAGGCCGTCGGTCAGCAGCACCATGCGATCACCCCGGTCGAAACGCCGGACTTCGTAGGTGTCCCAGTTGACGTGCCCCGCGTAGTGGTAGTTCGTGTAGATGGTGCCGGTTCCCCGCTCCCACTGCGCCTCGTACCGTTCGAGCGGATGATCCCCGTCGTGGTTGGGGCAGTAGAACGTCTCGTGGGAATCGAGGTAGTGCCGGGCGTAGAGCCAACCGAGACCGTCCCAGCCCTCGATGACCTCCGAGTCGGATGCGGCGTACTGCCGCTTGCCGAACGGATTGTCCGATGCGGATTGATAGCGGGCCACCATCAGCTCGCCGGGGCGCGGCGGATCGGCCAGGAGAACCCGGCTCTCGGGGAGCTGATTCTTGTGGTCGGATCCCCACATGATCAGCGCGTGACCGATGTTCCGCTGGTGGGATGAGCTGATGACGCGATTGGCGTTCTCCCGGATCGAAGCGAGCGTCGGCAGCAGCAGACCGGTGAGCAGACCGGTGATGGCCAGCACCACGAGCAGCTCGAGGAGACTGAAACCATTCCGCTGCACGGATCGCCGGGGATCGTGCCGGACGGGACAGGATTTCACGCGATTCGTCACGCGGTACCCCACTTCGATGCCGCCGGGGATCATGCCCCGACGAGGATGTGCTCTGGACCGACTCATTGCCTCTATGAACAACTACGCTGTTCACCCGGCTCTGTGAGGCGGAACCTGCACAAACCTATGAACAGACTATCGGAAAGACTGCTTTTTGAGCCCGATAAACCACACGAAGGACTTAGAATTCGATATTCGTAGTGTTTGGAGCCCCCTGAAGGCCAAAAAACCATCTAAATGGGGTTTCAGGGGAACCAGAGGCCCGTGCCGCCCGAAATGTGGGCTGTCAGGAGTGTGGAGGATATGGACCAGCAGGACCTGATGCTGATGCATCGCGTCGCGGTTGGCGATGAACAGGCCGTAGAGCAGCTCTACGACCGGTTTGGAGGTCTGGTCTACAAGGTGGCCAGGCAGCTGCTCCCGACCCAAGCCGAGGCCGAAGATGCCGTTCAGGACATCTTCGTACGGCTCTGGCAGACGGCGGATCGCTTCGATCCCCGCAGAGCCCGTCTCGTGACCTGGGTGATGTTGATCGCCCGCCGGCACCTGATCGACCAGTTGCGTCGCAAGGCCGTGCGGCCCAAACCCTCCCTCCTCGACGAGGACCTGACAGCGGAACGACAGACCGGGGAACCCGGGCACAAGACCCAAACCGACGAAAGGAACTCCGAACTCAGGAAACAGCTCGCAAGACTGCCTGAGTTGCAACGTGTCGTGATCGAACGGTCCTACCTTCAGGGATACACCCTGCGGGAAGTGAGCCAGCAACTCGATACGCCACTGGGAACCATCAAGTCGGCATTGAGCCGGGGACTGAATAAACTACGGGACCAAGCACAGGGTGAACCGAATGCGGATTGGGCCGCATCCTGATCCGGGTCCTGACTGAATGAACGGAATCTACGGGATGACATCACAAACCCACATCACCATCAACGAACTGGTCGAACTGGCGACCCTCGATGCCTTCGGGCTTCTGTCCGCCGCCGATTCGGTCAAGTTCGAGCAGGCCTTCATGACCGCACCCGCGGACGTGCAGGCCGAAATCAGGCGCATCCAGGCGGATCTTGCCGCCGACACCACGACGTTCGAGGCCGAAGAGCCTTCGGATGCGCTCCGGCAGCGCGTGCTGGATGCCGTGGGCCGCACGATCGAAGCCGAGTCCGAGCGGCTCGCTCCCCTCGCCACGATCGGTGACAAGGAGGCCTACGCACCCTACGCCGCCGAAGTGTCCGGACGACGGTCGGGCGGAATGCTCGCTTCGGTATGGACCTGGAGAATGGCCGCTCTCGTCATGTTCGGCGTCGTGGTCACGCTCGCGGTCTTCAACGCATCGTCCCAGCGAGAGGCTTCGATGCTGGCCAGCACGCATACGACCCTGAACACCTTCGACGCGCTCGAGGACCGGTTCGGACCCCAGTTCACGCAGTTCCTCAACAACCCCAACTGCCGGCACTACTACCTCGTCTCCGAACGGAACGAGGGCGTGATCCGGATCGCGGTCAACGAGCTGAACGGAAACGCCTTCGTGCTCGGTCTCGATCTCGATCCGCAGCAGACCACCATGCAGCTCCGCATCGTCGCGAACGACGGCACGATCCAGCCGCTCGCCCTGCTGCAGCCCAGCGAGGGCTTCATCGGACAGGCCGTCGAGGGCCTCGACATGAACGTGTTCGCCGCCGCGACCTTCGATCGTCTCGAACTGATCGGTACGGATGGAACCGTGCTGTTCACCTCGGCCTGACGATCCGACACATCCCGATTTCCACGCCGGCCCGGTCCCATGGATCGGGCCGGTCGCGTTCAGGCCTCTTCGGCGCGGCGTTCCCATTCCACGTGCAGCGGTTCGAGCGCCTCGTCGATCTCGGTCCGCTCGGCCGTCAGCCGCTTGACCAGCGCACCGTCGGCGTAGACCTCGGGCCGGACGAGTTCGGCGTCGATCTCCCCTCTGCGCTGCTCGTACTGCTCGATGCGGCGCTCGAGGTCCCGCAGTGAAGACCTCCGGAGCGGATCGTCGGACGATGGTGCCGCCGCGGGGGCGGAGCGGGACTTCTTCTTCGCCGGCTCGACGGGTGCGGGCTGCTCCGCATCCGCATCCCCCTCGAGCCATCCGTCGACATCGTGCACCAGACGCGCGCCACCCGATCCGTCCAGCACCAGGAGCGTCGTGCAGGTCGCCGACAACAAGGCTCGGTCGTGACTGATGAGGATCATGGTGCCGGTGAAGGGACCGTCCACGGCCAGAACCTCCTCGAGACGCTCCGCGGAGGCGATGTCGAGATGGTTGGTCGGCTCGTCGAGCACGAGAAGGTTGTGTCCACCCGCGACGATGCCGGCCAGTACGGCACGGGAACGCTCTCCTCCGGACAGCGAACCCAGTTCCTGCTCCTGCGTCGGGCCGCTGAACAGAAACGCCCCGGCGAGATCCCGCGCCTGCTGCTCGGAGACCGGAACGCCCTGTGATCTGGTCAGCTCGGACTGCAGGTACTGCCACACCGCAAGGGTGTCGTCGAGGTGCCCATGGGTCTGCCGGTACCAGCCGATGTTGAGACGGCTCCCCAGTCGGACGCTGCCCGTGCCGGGAGCGAGTTCACCCAGCAGGCAGCGGACCAGCGTCGTCTTGCCGCTTCCGTTGGGACCGACGATTCCGATCCGGTCCCCCCGTTGCAGCGATACATCGAGTCCGCGAATGAGATCCACGTCGTCCCAGGCGAGGCTGATCGCTTCGGCCTGCAGGACCTGATCTCCGCTGCGTTCGGTCTCCGGAAGAGAGAGGTTCATGACTCCTTCCACACGGTCGGGCTGGGCCAGATGCTCCTCCTTGAACCGGTCCAGACGTGCGGCCCGTCCCCGGGCCTGCTTGGCCCGCTGGCCGGCCTTGTACTTGCGGATGAAGGCCTCCTCCCGACGTACACGGTCGAGATTCTTGTCGTGGAGCCGCTGGGCGGTGAGATCCTGCTGGGACTTCTGATCCAAATAGTGGGAATACGGTCCGGAGTAGTCCCGGACCTTCCGGTTGGCGAGTTCGATGGTGCGGCTGCACGCCCGCTCCAGCAACCAACGATCGTGACTGACGAGGATGATGGCCCCGCGAAACTCCTCGGTCAGGAAGTTCTCGAGCCACCGCCGACCGTCGATGTCGAGGTGGTTGGTGGGTTCGTCCAGCAGCAGCAGATCCGGCTCCTCCAGCAGCAGACGGGCCAGGGCGAGTCGGGCCTGCTCACCGCCGGAGAGCGTGGTCGCCGCCTGGTCGAACTGGTCGTCCCCGAATCCCAGTCCGTGCAGCGTCGCATCGATCCGATGGTCGACGACCCAGCCGCCCGCGGCCTCCAGTCGGGCCTCGAGGGCGCCCTGCTGCTTCATCATCTTGTCCAGTTCGTCCCCCGAAGCGGCCGCCATGGCTTCGTAGACCGCCTCGAGTTCCTCCCGGAGCGAATCGAGTTCGCGGAATGCCGACGCCGCGACGGCACGAACGCTCGAGGTCGGATCGAAGACGTGCTCCTGCGCGAGCGAACCGACCCGTGCACCGCGTGCCCGGTCGACCCGGCCCTGATCGGGTGCCTCCCGGCCCTCGATCAGCGACAGCAGGGTCGACTTGCCGCATCCGTTCCGCCCCACGAGCCCCACCCGTTCACCCGGTTCGAAGCTGACGGAGACACCTTCGAGCACCACGGTGTGGCCGCGTCGGCACGACAGGCTGGAACAGGAAAGCAGAGGCATGGGCCGCCCAGTGTACCGGTCGGACCGCGTCCCCCTTGGACCACCCGGTGAGGCGGCCTATCCTGTGGGGGCAACACCACCCCACCACGGAACCACATCCCATGGACCACCGCGCACTCTGGGCCCCCTGGCGACTCGCCTATCTGAAGGACTGTGACGACGCCGCGGACGACGCGACCCGGTCGGCGGAACGACAGCACTTCCTCGAAGCCTACTGGTCCACCCCGGAGCAGGACGAGGTCAATCATGTCGTGCACCGCAACGAACACGGGATGATCCTGCTGAACCGGTATCCCTACGCCAACGGACATCTGCTGGTGGCACTGGGCGAAGGACGTCCCGGCATCCTCGACTACGAACCTGCACAACGAGCCGCCTTCTGGGCTCTGGTCGAGCATGCCACCGAGCTGCTGCAGCGCACGCTGCAACCGCACGGCGTCAACTTCGGCATCAATCAGGGGCGTGCGGCGGGAGCCGGCATTCCGGGGCATCTGCATGCCCATCTGGTGCCCCGCTGGGAAGGCGACACCAACTTCATGACCACCACCGGCGGCACCCGGGTCATTCCCGCCAGCCTCGAGGAGATGACCCGGCTGCTGCGAACGGAACCCTGACGCACGACGACCGTGCGTTCCAACGGGCTCGTCACGACCGGTCATCCGGAGATGCCGACCGCTCGTCCGGGTCAGTGCTCGAACCCCAGTTCAAAGTGGGCTCGCGACTCGACGTTCCCGGCCTTCCACACACCCGGTTCGGGGGAGGCGTGACCATCGACGCGTGCACGACGATCCCGTGGGATTAAGCAGGAACGAGCAAGATCCCGTAACGATTGACGAACCCGTGGAACGCACGGTCGTCACGCTGAACAATACCACGTCGATCGGCGTCGGGCTGAATGATTCGGAAGTTCTTCGGCCGGCCGGATGGAGGGGACGCTTTCCGGAGGATTTGAAGGCATTCCGGATGGTTGCACGCTACAGTGCCCCTTCGAACCGCACCCCAACGTCATTCCAGGATGAAAGACCCATCGAGTGGCACAGACGATCAAGGAGACGGCGTGCCTGAAATGCGTCCCCGCCATCTGAATCCGCTGCAAGCGGGACGATCGGCGATCAAATCCTTCCTACCCGAAAGCATGCCGTACCTTTCACGTGCGATCTACGCCCGTGAACTCCCCGCGTGGGCCCTCCTACCGGTCATGACGGGGGTTCTGGAGGGCGGGGTCGTCGGCGTGATCGTCAAGAAACTGTACGAGGGCATCGTCTCGGACGAACTGCTCAACCTGGTGGTGGCCCTGCTGACGGGGCTGGGCGCCATCGCCAACATGCTGAGCTTCGCATGGGCGGCCCTGAGCCACGGTCGGCACAAGATCCGGCTCCTGGTGATCCTCCAGATCGCGTGCGGACTCTGCACGATCCTGCCCGCGATCGCTTCCGCGGATCATCTCGGCATGTGGCTGTTCGTGGGGGGTGTGGTCGGCGCCCGGGTGTGCTGGTCGGGCGTGATCACCCTGCGTTCGACGGTCTGGGCTGCGAACTACCCGCGGGTCGCACGGGCCAGAATGGCGGGCAAGCTCGCCACGATCCAGGCGCTGGTGCTGGCGGGGATCAGCTGGGCCATCGGCGCCCTGATGGACTGGAACCAGGAGGCGTACCACTGGGCCTATCCGGCGGCCGCGGTCATCGGCTTCCTCGGCACGATGGTCTACAGCCGGGTGCGCATGCGGGGACACGCCGCCATGCTGCGCGAAGAGCGGCGCATGGACGAGACCGAGGATCCGCTCCGTCCCTCCATCAATCCGCTGCAGATGATCCGACTGCTGCGAAGCGATCTCGGCTACCTGCGCTTCATGATCTGCCAGTTCCTGCTGGGGACCGGAAACATGATGATCACCGCTCCGCTGATCATCGTGCTGACGAGCATCTACGACATGGACTACGTCCAGGCCATCGCGATCATGACCACGATTCCGATTCTCGTCATGCCGCTGTCGATCCCCTTCTGGTCGAGCTTTCTCGACCGGGTCCACATCATTCGATTCCGATCCGTCCATTCCTGGGTCTTCGTGGTCACGACCTTGATCCTCGTCATCAGTGTCGGAACCGGATGGCTGGCGGGACTGTGGATCGCCGCGATCATCCGGGGAATCGCGTTCGGGGGTGGTGTCCTCGCATGGAATCTCGGACACCACGACTTCTCCAACGTGGCCAACTCCTCGAGCTACATGGGAGTCCACGTCACCCTGACGGGCATTCGGGGCCTGCTGGCTCCCTTCCTCGGGGTGCTCGTTTACGAAGCCCTCCTGAGCACCGATCCAACCGGGTGGATCGTGTTTAGCGTGGCTCTGATCCTCATCGTGCTGGGCGCAACCGGGTTCGTCATCCTCGCCAGAGGGCTCCAGGGGGCTCCCAAGCCCGAAATGACGTCCTGAGCAGGGGGTGCTCCCCCTTCAGTTCCCCCGGGGAACGGCTATACTGCTCGATTCACGACGGCGGAACCCCGTCGGCCTCGCGATGGTCACCCGGCAACGAGCCGGGGTCTCGAGCTCCGACCCGGTCCTCAACCCTGCGTCCCGCGACGCGCAGCCCTCCGCCCGTCCCGTCGCACCACACCATCATGGTTGATCACAATCTCATCGCCGACATCGGCCTCGAGGAAGCCGCCATCGACGCAACCGGCGTCATGGACACCGACATGGAGGCCCTCCTCGCCACGGAAATCCAGCAGTACCGGCGAGGCAAGATCCTCACCGGCAAGATCGTCGGCAAGGCCGGCGACGACGCCGTCATCGATGTCGGTCTGAAATCAGAGGGACTCGTCAACAAGATCGAGTTCGAGAACTTCGACGAGCTCAAGAACGGAGACGAGATCGAGGTGCTCCTGGAGGACCTCGAGGACGAATCCGGAATCATCAAGCTTTCCAAGCGCAAGGCCGACCGAATCCGAGGTTGGGAACGCATCCTCGATTCGAACAAGGAAGGCGACATCATCGAAGGCAAGGCCACCCGCAAGATCAAGGGCGGCCTGCTGGTGGACATCGGAGTTCCGGTGTTCCTGCCCGCATCGCAGGTCGACATCCGTCGTCCCAGCGACATCGGCATCTTCATCGGCAAGATGGTCCGGGCCGAGATCCTCAAGATCGACGAGGAGCGACGCAACATCGTCATCAGCCGCCGCAAGCTCATCGAGCGTGAGCGGGCGGAGGCCAAGGACAAGCTGATGGGCTCGATCAACGAGAACGAGACCATCAAGGGCACGGTCACCAACATCGCCGACTTCGGCGCCTTCGTGGACCTCGGCGGCATCGACGGCCTGCTCCACATCACGGACATGAGCTGGGGCCGCGTCAACCACCCGAGCGAAGTCTGCAAGGTGGGAGACGAGATCGAGGTCAAGATCCTCAAGATCGACCAGGAGAAGGAGAAGATCGCCCTGGGACTCAAGCAGATGGAGCCCTCCCCCTGGGACGGCGTCGAGGATCGGTTCCCGATCAACGAACGCGTCTCCGGCAAGGTCGTCAGCCTCGTCAGCTACGGAGCCTTCGTGGAACTGGCCCAGGGCATCGAGGGCCTCGTCCACATCTCCGAGATGTCCTGGACCAAGCGGATCAACCATCCCAGCGAACTGGTCAACGTCGGCGAGGAGATCGAAGTCGTCGTTCTCGACATCAATCCCGAGAAGCACGAGATCTCGCTCGGCATCAAGCAGACCGAGGTCAACCCCTGGGAACTCGTCGCCGAGCGCTACCCGCCCGGAACGATCATCGAGGGACAGGTCCGGAATCTCACCAACTACGGCACCTTCATCGAGATCGAGCCCGGCATCGACGGCCTTCTTCACGTCTCGGATATGTCCTGGACGGAGAAGATCTCCCACGCCAACGAGAAGTACAAGAAGGGCGACACCGTGGAGTGCGTCGTTCTGGACATCGACCAGAACAAGCAGCGCGTCGGCCTCGGCGTGAAGCAGCTGACGGAGGACCCCTGGGCGACCGCGATTCCGGACGCCTACAAGCCCGGCATGGTCGTGCACGGCACGGTCACCAAGATCACCAACTTCGGCGTGTTCGTCGAACTGGAAGAAGGGCTCGAAGGACTGCTGCACATCTCCGAACTTTCCGACGAGAAGGTCGAGGATCCGCAGGACGTGGTCAAGCCCAACGACAAGGTGGACGTCAAGATCCTCCGGGTCGATACCTCCGATCGCAAGATCGGCCTCAGCCTGAAGCGAGCCAAATGGGGCGATGCTCAGGAGGAGAAGGGCATGGACTCCGGCGGCTCCGATCCCAGGATGGACCTGCCGTCGCGCGGCGGCATGGACGACCACGGAGCCAT
This sequence comes from Phycisphaerales bacterium UBA854, assembly GCA_002295885.1. Taxonomy (GTDB): domain Bacteria; phylum Planctomycetota; class Phycisphaerae; order Phycisphaerales; family SM1A02; genus UBA854. Next base: position 96,544 of record DBGM01000045.1, on the reverse strand, counting down.
GGGCACCGACAAGATCGAATTCTGATCCTCGGTGCGAATCCGACCAAAGAACAGCCCGCGACGCTCAGGCGTCGCGGGCTGTCTCTTCTCTTCCCCCAAACCACGAAGATCGGTGTTCAGCACAGCACGATGAAGGTGAGGATCGTCAGGATCGCGAGCTTCCGGCGATGGCTGGTCAACTCCATGAGTGCCTGCAGATGCATGACTGGTCCCCCTCGTCTTCAGGTGTCCTTCCGGTGCCGTGCGGCATTTCCTCCCGGAACAGGTTCACCATGCGCCGATGCTGGGCCCGTGCGAGGGAAAAACTCCATCCTTGTCGGGAATATGGGATGATGTCCCCCTTCCTGCCCCCCCCACGATCGATACAGACCGCATGACCCGCATCAGATCATTTCGCCTGCTCGCCATCATGATCCTCTTCGGATCCTCCGGACCGGACGCCTGGGGGCGCGACCCCATTCCCAGCATCGACCAGTCCGTCGAGGCCTGGTACGAAGTGCGGGAATGGGTCACGGACTTCTCGGTTCCTCGCGAATCCCCGACCGTCCCGATCGACCATGCGTCCGGCTGCAGCATCATGCTGCGCCAGGGTGGACGGCTCGTCGGTACGGGAAGTGCGAAGTCGAGCGAGAACCGGATGCTCCATCTCGCCGCCCAACGCGCGCTGCGTGAGGTACTCGCCGATCCGGCCGTCGCATCGGTTCCGGAAGCGATCCGGAAGGAGCTCGGGGCCCGACTGACGGTGGAGCTCGAGTTCGCCGGTCCGATGCAGCCGCTGATCGGAAGCGATCCCGAGGAGTTCAGGGACGACATCCATCCGCTTCGACACGGACTGGCCCTGCGCATCAAGGACCAGTGGACCGTCCGGTATCCCAGTCGGATGCGGAACATGAACCGATGGGCCGACAGCTCCATGCTCGACGGCATGGCCCTGACCATGGGTCTGTCGTCGGGACTGCGCGACACCCTGTCGCGAAACGACGTCGCCGCATACCGGTTCCAGACGATCGACATCGCCCAACCTGCTCCTGACGAACCCCCGCAGGTCGTGTCGGCCGGTGCGATGCAGCATCCACCGTCAAATCCGACCCGGTCCGATCTCGTCAGTGCACTGGATGCGCTCCTTGCGCACGTCGAGGGACGACTGTGGCCCGGCGACGAGCCGCTGGGCCTGATGGGAAACTACGAGCCCGCACGGGATCGCTTCGATCCCGTCGTCGCCCCCCTGCGTGATCAGGCGGTGACGGCCTGGGCCCTCGGACGACTGGCTGCCATCGAACGTCTGGATCAGCCGATGCGCGATCGGGCCTCCGACGCCGCCGCCGCCATCCTCGTGGCACTGGTGGAACGGGACGAGGAGACAAATATCACGATCGGCGAGGCCGCGGCCCTGCTGCTGGCCATGGAGACCAATCGGTCGATCGATCCGGAACGACTCGAACCGATGATCGCCGCGCAACGCAGCGAACTGCGGAGGCGGATCCGGACCGCGATCGAAGTGGATGCACTCCCGTCGAACCAGGATCTGGCCTTCATCGGATTCGTCCTGCTCCGGCACCCCACCGGGAACGACTGCGACCTCGCCCGATCGATCATCGACCACGCCTGGGAGAACACGGACCCTGCCCGGCAGGTGTCCCTCCTGCCGTGGATCGCCTGGGCCGAATTCGAGATGCCGACCTGCGACGCGGAACCCGACGATGCGGCCTTGCGCACCCTGCGCGATGTCGTACTCGATCGACAGGTGCCACCGAACGACGACCGGTTCGGTCCAGAGCTCGCCGGTGGCGTGGTGCTGGGTGATTCCGTCCCCGATGTGACGGCGCGCTCGCTTCGGGTGTTCGCATCGATGCCGGACATGCTGCAGGAACTGGACCCGGTCGGAACGGAATCGCGTCCGGAACAGGCGGGCCGTCTTTCGATGGCGACCCGGTTCCTGCTTCAACTGCAGATGGAATCCGCCGATGCGTCGCTGCATCGATCTGCGCGGCGGGTACGGGGCGGGATCCGGATGGCACCCTGGGATTCCCGAATGCCCACCATCGCCCAGGCACTGGCCATGGTGACCCTCTCGCAGACGTTGGCCGCGATGCCCGAGGATTCCCACGTGATCCGGGGTGATCGAGGGCTATACTGAATCCAAGTTATGCGAACGTCACCCCTCGCCAAGACGCTTGTCAGCACGTGCCTCCTGATCGGATGCCTGCTGATCACTGACCGCCCCGCATCCTCCGCGCAGACACCTTCGTTCAAGAAGGATCCCGCCGTGCGAGCGGCCGAAGCGGTCATCCTCGGCAAACTGGTCTACACCGACGTCACCGTGGAGTTCAACCAGACCGAACTCAAGCAGGTCATGGAGTTCCTCGGCACACTGCTCGACGTCCAGACGGTGATCTACTGGCAGAGCGACCGCGAGGTGCTCGGACTGGATCCCGAACAGACCATCACCCTCGACGCCGAACGAACGCCGGCGCTCAATCTTCTCCAGCGGGTGCTCGAACAGTGCTCCGACGAAGGCCGGGAGTACACCTGGCAGCTGCGTCAGGGCATGCTCGAAATTGGCGCCAAGGAACGTCTGGGACGATCGTCCGCCCAGCACCTGAAGCTGTACAACGTCGAAAGCCTGATTCTCGAGATCCCCGACTTCGACAACGCCCCCACCCTTGATCTGGGCAACTTCGGCGGCGGCGCCGGCGGGCTCGGCGGTGGCGGATTCGGCGGTGGCGGCGGCATCGGCGGTGGCGGCGGTGGCGGCCGCGGCGGTGGACTCGGTGGCGGCGGAGGTGCTGGAGGCGGAGGCGGTTCGCTCGCACCCACCTCAGAGGAGGATCGGATCGAGGAACTGATCACCCTCATCACGACCTTCATCGAACCGGAGGCCTGGCGACGGAACGGTGGCGAATGGGCCACCATCGAATCCTATCGCGGCAATCTGATCATTCGCGCCCCGGACTTCATCCAGCGTCAACTGGAAGGCTATGACTTCCGTCCGGTCCCGCCTACCGGAAGCGGCGGTCGCCGAACTCTGTCGTACCAGCAGGATGACATCTTTGTCTCGGTGCCGCTGTCCGAACAGCTGCGAAGTCGGGAGACCGCTCCCAAGCCGACGAAGCCCTCCGCGGCACCATAGTCCTACTCGTGCCGCAGGGCGACGATCGGATCCTGCTTGGATGCGACGATCGCGGGATAGATCCCGAAGACCAGTCCGGTCAACGAAGCCACCAGGAACGATACGATGATCGACCACGGCGTGATCTGCGTCTCGAACGCGATCTCGGTCTCGATCATGCGCTTGAAGGCCGGTTGCTGAAGGAGCCAGGGAAGCACTCGGGCGACGGCGATGGACAGGCTGACTCCGAGAATGATGCCCAGCAGCCCGCCGACCGCGGACAAGGTGCCAGTTTCGACCAGGAACTGTGACACGATGTGCTTGCGTGTCGCTCCGAGGGCACGTCGAATGCCGATCTCGCGGGTTCGTTCGATGACCGACGCCAGCATGATGTTCATGATTCCGATGCCGCCGACCAGCAGACTGATCGCCGCGATCGAGGTGAGCAGGAGATTCATCGCGAAGGTCGTCCGCTTGACGTTCTCGAGCAATTCCCAGGGGACGATCAGCTCGACGTCGCCGCGGTCCGCGTGGGAAGCGTCCATGATCTTCCGAATGCGCTCGGATGTCGCGATGACTTCATCGGAGGAATCGACGGTCACGTAGATCTCCGAATACCGGATCTGCTCACCGGAGAACGAACCCGACACCCGTCGCACCACGACATCGCCGAACTCGGATTCCGCCGTTCCCAGCGGAATATGGACATCCAGATTCAAATCGCGACCGACCAGCGCTCCACCCGCACCGCCGGACAGGCCGACCGGGCCCAGCACCCCCACGACGGTGAAGACCCGACGATCAATCCTGATCTCCTTGCCGATGGGATTCTCGAGGCGGAAGAACTGTTCGGCGACGCGATGGCCGATCACCGCGACCGGACGACGAAGCTCCTGATCCTGGGGCGAGAGATACCGCCCCTCGGCGATATTGAGGTTCAGCACCTCGCCGAGTTCGGGCAGCGTCCCGTAGGTCTGACTGGTGATGCGCTGGTGCTCGTACGAGACCTCGGATCCGACGGTCTTGAGGGGGATCACCTGAAGGGCATCGGGGATGAACTTGTGGATCCGGGACAGATCCTCGTCGAGCAGACCGTACTTGACAAGAAACGAACGACGCTGCGAACCGACCGAAGTCGACTCCGGGGGCCTCTGCGATCGCACGATGATGTTGTTCGCACCGAGCTCCTGGATATCCCGCAGGGCGGCCTGCTTGTTGCCTTCGCCGATTGACACCATCAGAATGACCGCCGCCACACCGAGAATGATGCCGAGACTGGTCAGACACGAACGCAGCAGGTGCAACCGAAGGTTCCACAGGCCCATCCGCATTGTCTCGAGGTAGAAGTTCATGTCTCTGACCTGATACTGTAATCGAGACCTCAAGCATAGGGGAGGATCCGTGATGAGCGAGGTCTCGATCGAGCGAGAGATGGAAACGGACGCGGGATGGACGTTCTCGTGCCGTGGAACGCTTCGAGACGGTTCGAAGCGGACGATTGAACTGGGGCTTTCGTGGGCGGACTACGACCATTGGGCCCCCGACGGCACGGTGGCTCCCCAGCACGTGGCCGCCGCGGTGGTGGCCCTGCTGCTGGAACAGGACGATCCGCCGGCCCGCGACCGCCTCGATGCGGCCCTGCTTCGCCGTCTCGTCCCCGGATCCGACTCCATCATCCAGAATCGGGTTCGCAGATCCATCCCCCCTTCGGGGGAGTACCATGGATGAGGCGTCCTCTCCCGGACCGCCACGACCGATACGGCACCGCGAAGGACGGCCGGCCTTCTCGCCATCCCCCTTTCCCCCGACAATGATCTGATCCATGGCCTCGGAGCAATCCAGCGAATCACGACGCATCAGTCTGGCCAACAAGTGCCTGATCGTGTTCGGTTGCGCCATCGTGCTGATTCTGATCGGAGCCCTGACCGTTCCGTGGATCCGAACCTACACCATGGTCAGGGAGTATCAGCTTGAGGTTGCTTCACAGGTCGCCAACGCCTGGCTCGAGGCTCGACTTCCGGGCGACGACGTGGCTGCGACGACCGAACGTCCCTCCACGAACACCAGAGGACTCCAGATCACGTTCAACTGGACGGAGGACATCGACCCCACGGATCGGAACTCCTTCGAGACTCTGGCCCTCGATGCCTTCCTCGACGACCCCGGACTGCAGCATTACACCCTTCCCCTGCAGGACGACGTGGGTGAGATCTTCCTCTACGCCCGCCCGATCCGGGCATCCATGCTGCGATCGCTCCGGATCGATTCCGTGACCGACTTCTCGGCGGGCGCCGTTGAGCCGGCCGTCGCGGATGAACTCAAGGCGATCCTCGTCGTGCGCCGCACGACGCAGTTCGGCGAGAACCAGCTCCAGTTGAGCCGCACCTACATCGTGATCACCGGCCTGATCGCGGGTCTCCTGGCCGTCGTCGTGTTCTACTTCATTCTGACTAAGCTGATCTTCTCGCCGGTCCGGCGTCTCCGCGACACGGCCGAGCGCGTCAAGATCGGGGACATCCAGGCCCGCTCGAATCTCCGGACCGGCGACGAGTTCGAGGAACTCTCCGAGAACTTCAACGGCATGCTCGATCAGCTGGAGGAGACCCAGTCCAGGCTGCGACGGATGAACGAGAGCCTTGATCTCAAGGTCGCCGAACTCGCGGAGGCGAACGTCGGCCTCTGGGAGTCGACGAAGTTCAAGACGGAATTCCTCGCCAACGTCAGCCACGAACTCCGCACCCCCCTGAACTCGATCATCGGATTCGCGGAACTGCTCGCCGACGCCGAGGGCGGATCGGATACGAAGCAGTCCCGCTACATCACCAACATCCTCACCAGCGGGCGATCGCTCCTCGAACTGATCAACGATCTGCTCGACATGGCGAAGATCGAGGCGGGACGCATGGAGGTGAACGTGGAGCCCACGAGCATCCACGATCTGATCGACGGGCTCGTCAACATCATGACCCCGCAGGCCCGCAACAAGTCGATCGAGCTCCGGACGGAAGGCACGGCCACACTGCCCGCCATCGACACCGATCCCGGCAAACTGCAGCAGATCCTCTACAACTTCCTGTCGAACGCCATCAAGTTCACGCCGCGAGAGGGTTCCGTCGTGCTGGCGGCGGAACTCGAAGGCGCGGAACTGGACCGGCTGCGGCTGTCCGTCATCGACTCCGGACCCGGCGTGCCCGCCGACATGCAGGATCTCATCTTCGAGAAGTTCCGTCAGGCCGATGCCAGTCATACCCGCGAGTTCACGGGGACGGGTCTGGGTCTGGCCATCTGCCGCGAACTCGCCGACCTCCTGAACGCCGAGATCGGCCTGGTATCCGCCCCCGGAGCCGGAGCCACCTTCAGTGTGACGCTGCCCATCGCCTACACCCCGCCCGCAGCCCCCTCGCTGATGGCTTGAGCCGCATCAGTCCTTGTCGGGCTTCGCACCCCACGCGGCCTGACCGTCCTTCCTGAAGGCCCGACCGCCCAGTTTGATGCACCGGCGACAGATGGACGCTTCCTCGTGAAGCGGACTCCGCCAGGCGGGATCGGACCGTTCCTCCAGACACATCGTGCAGGATGCTCCTTCGAGGTCGACACCGGCCTGCAGTTCCACCACTTCCGTCCAGGCGCACGCAAGGCAATCCGTGCAGATGATGCTCCCGTGGTGCCCCTCGATCGACGGGATGTCCTTGGCCCAGGTCGCACGACGGCAGAAGTCGCAAAGGATGTCCTCGGGCTGGACGTTCTGTGGATCGGTTCCGGGTCGCTGCATCAGCCGTCCACCCGATGCAGGGTCATCGCACGAAACGTGCGTCCCTCGGTGGCGAACTTGCGTTCGTAGTTCGTCCCGACGAACTCCCCCAGGGCGGCGGAGGACGGCGGATGGTAGTCCTCACGGCGGAAGACCGCCGTGTTTCGATTCGCATGCTCCTCGTACCACTCCCAGAGATCCGCATGGTCGGTGACGATGCGGAGCTCTCCCCCTTCGACGAGCACCCGGTGGAACTGGGCCAGCGTGTGGTCCTGGACCACGCGGCGCTTGTGATGACGCTTCTTCGGCCAGGGATCGGAGAAGTACAGGTGGAGCACGTCGACGAATCCGTCGGGGCACCAGTGGGTGATGAACTCGGCCGCATTGCCGTGCAGCACCCGGATGTTGTCCAGTCCATGACGCCTTGCGCGATCCGCCGCGTGGTGCGCGTAGCCGGCGGCCCATTCGATTCCGAGGAAGTTCGTCTCCGCCTGCTCACGTCCCTGCTGGACGAGGAAGGTCCCCTTGCCGGATCCGATCTCGAGTTCGAAGGGCCGGGCGGGATCGTCGAACCAGCTGCGCGGATCGATGCGACCCTGCTCCGCCGGAGGAAGAGCGTCCATCTCGATGCCCCAGTCCCCGGGCTCGAGGTCGCGCGTGCGGGACAGCCCGGCACTCATGGCATCGGCTTCCATTGGAACACGGTCATGGCAACGGCCTCCCCGCCGAGACACGCAACGAAGCGTTCTCGGCGATCAGCGGGCGAACTCCACGGGAGCCGCATCGGACCAGAGGTCCTCGAGATCGTAGTAGGCCCGGCGGCTCGGTTCGAACAGATGGACCACCAGGTCGATGAAGTCGACGATGATCCAGGTGGAAGCCGGGTCGTTGTTCGTCCGGAACTTCGATGCACCCCGTTCCTTGCCGAGCGTGCTGACCTCGTCCGCCACGGAGCGCATCTGCCGGTCGCTGGTACCCGAACCGATCAGGATGAAGTCGCAGACCTGACTGATCCCCCGGAGATCGAGGAGGCGGATGTCCGTGCAGTGCCGATCCTCCAGCAGACGCGCCGCCTCCACGGCGAAGTCCAGCGACGAATCGCTGGGCTTCCCCGTCTGTTCCACGCTGCTGGATTCGAGCTCAGACATCAGCGGACGACATCAGCCGAGACCGAGTGCCGCCTGGACCGTGGGACCGAAGTGGACCACGAGACCAGCGAACACCACCGAAACCACGGCGATCAGCTTGATCAGGATGTTCAGCGAGGGACCGGAGGTGTCCTTGAACGGATCACCGACCGTATCACCCGTGACCGAAGCCTTGTGGCCATCGGATCCCTTGCCGCCGTGGTGTCCAGCCTCGATGTACTTCTTGGCGTTGTCCCAGGCACCGCCGGCATTGGCCATGTAGATGGCCACGGCGAAGCCGCTGGTCAGACCGCCGACGAGCAGTCCCATGACGCCTCCGACGCCGAGGACGAGTCCCACGAGGATGGGGGTGATGATCGCCAGAAGCGACGGAACCACCATCTCACGCTGGGCACCCGCGGTCGAGATCGAAACGCACTCCTGGTAGTCGGGGTATTCGACACCGTTGATGCTGGTGCGGGTGGGCCACTTCATCGGATCGGAGACGTCCTCGTCGCTCATGCCGTCGGCACGGAACTTGTCACGCATGAGACCGAACTGCCGGCGGCACTCGTTCATCATGCGGTAGGCGGCACGACCCACGGCGTTCATGGTCATCGCACAGAAGACGAAGGCCAGCATGACGCCGAGGAAGAGACCACCGAGCACCCGGGGGTTCATGATCGAGATGTCGTAGAACGCCGCCATGTGCTGCAGGGTCGCGAGGTCGGCGGGCACCAAGGTGAACTTGTAGGTCTCACCGTCAGCCGATGCCGATGCGCTGTAGGAACCGTTTCGAGCATCCCACGTTCCCGTGGCGTCGATGTCCGACCCCATTGGGCAGATGTCGCCGAAGCCGGTGACCACGCTGCGGGAACCGAGCATCAGGGCTCCGCCGGCGGCGGTGGTGCCGCCGGACTCGGCGACGAGACGGAACTCGCCCTGCCCCATGTTTCGGAGATGGAGGGTCACGGTCTCACCGTCGGCCGGACGGCTCGCCTTGAAGGTCGACACGTCGGAGACGTCGTAGTCCGCGCCGCCGACCTGGGCCAGCGGAGCGTCCCACTGGTTGACGGTGTGCTTCTTGACGAGGGCCACATTGACGACGATCGCATAGGCCGCCAGAAGGGCCAGGGCCGTGAGGGCCGCGGAGCCGATGGCGAATCCCTTGCCGGTGGCGGCGGTGGTGTTGCCGAGCGAATCGAGCATGTCGGTCCGCTCCCGGACGAACGGAGGCTGTCCGGTCATCTCGGCGTTGCCGCCGGCGTTGTCGGCGATGGGCCCGTAGGCGTCCGTCGCCAGCGTAATGCCGAGCGTGCTGAGCATGCCGACGGCGGCGATGCCGACGCCGTAGAGGCCCAGAAGGAAGTTCTCGTTGCCTCCGCTGAAGCCGAAGGCGAGCAGGATCGCCGCGACGATCACCACCAGCGGAGCCCAGGTGGACTTCATGCCTTCGGCGATGCCGGCGATGATCACCGTGGCATGACCGGTCTGGGTCTGCTCGGCGATGCGCTGCGTCGGAGCGTGCTCGTAGGAGGTGTAGTACTCGGTTGCGAAGGCGATGATCAGTCCAGCGGACAGTCCGGTGGCGATGGCCAGGGTCGGCTGCCACCAGGCGTAGTACACGGCGACCGCAGGATCCTTGAGCAGGAGCCAGAACAGGACGCCCGAACCGACGGCCACCAGGGCCGATGCGAACCACACGCCCATGTGCAGTCCCTTGAGGAGCTGGCTGAAGGATGCACCTTCCTTGGCCCGGACCACGAAGACGCCCAGCAGCGAGCAGACGATGCCGAGACCGGCGAGGGCCATCGGAGCCGAAGCGAGGATGTAGGCCATCCGGTCGGTCATTTCCCCGAACGCACCGGAGAGTGCCGCCGTGGCTCCCAGCGCCATCGAGGCGAGGATGGAACCGTAGTAGGACTCGTAGAGGTCGGCACCCATGCCGGCGACGTCGCCCACGTTGTCACCGACGTTGTCGGCGATCGCGGCGGGGTTGCGGGGATCGTCCTCGGGGATGCCGGCTTCGACCTTGCCGACCAGGTCGGCACCGACGTCGGCGGCCTTGGTGTAGATGCCGCCACCGACGCGGGCGAAGAGTGCCTGCGTGGAGGCACCCATGCCGTAGGTCAGCATGATGGCGGTGACCTCCTCGAGGCCGGAGTTCGGGATGACCTCGTTCCAGAGGAAGAACCAGGCACTGGCATCGAGCAGGGCGAAGCCCACGACGACAAGGCCCATCACGGCACCGGAGCGGAAGGCCACAGTCAGGCCGTCGTTGAGCGACTGCTTGGCCGCCCAGGTCGTGCGGGCCGAGGCGTTGGTCGCCATCTTCATGCCGAACCAGCCGCACAGGCCTGAGAATAGACCGGCGATCGGGACGCCCGCCGCCGTCCAGAGCGGCTGGATGTCCAGCAGACCGAGGACGAGCAGGATCGCCACGAGGGCGAAGAAGACCATGAAGACGACCTTGTACTGGCGAACCAGGTACGCCATGGCGCCCTGCCGGACGGCCTCGGCGATCCGAACCATCTCGGGCTCGCCCTCGCTCTTGCTCATGACGCTGCGGCTGAAGCCGAAGGCAAAGAGCAGTGCGAGAACAGCTCCGATGGGAGCCATGAACCAGACCCATGCGTGGTCGATGACCGACTGCATATCCGCCAGTTGAAGTGCCGTCACGAGATCACTCCTCGATGTTCATGGAGCCTGACTCGGCTCCGTCTGCATGCCTGGACCGGGTGCGACCGATCTGCCGGCACGATGTGTTCAATGAAAAGTTTGGTAAGTAGGCACCGGTGCTTCGATTTGACTCTCCATCTCGAAGCGAAGCAAGACGGGTCATGCACACGACGCCAGTTCCTGTTTCAAGGCTCGCGATCAGCGAGCGGGACGGCCCCGGTTCGGGCCACCACTGCCACCGCTTCGACCGCCCCGTCCCTTGGACTGAGGGGGAGTCGGACTGTTGAATCGGGCCGCTCTGGCAATTGCCTTCCGCATGGCACGACGACGACGCTCCGAAGGCTTCTCGAAGTACTGCTTCCGCTTGACGTCCTTCGTCAGGCCTTCCTTCTCGCAGAGCTTCTTGAACCGGCGCAGCATCTGGTTGACGCTTTCGCCCTGCCGTGATTTGATCCTGATTGCCATGGAAATTTGGACTCCGAACTCGTTAATCGGTGAAGCCGAGTATTAGACTCGACCCGGCCCCTCACTGCAAGCCACAAATGGCTTCGGCGGGGCACCTCCCGGAGGCGTACCATGGTGCTCTTCGCGGACGAATTCCTGCTTCAAGGCATCAAAAAGGACGATTTCAGCCTCGCCAACGCCATGAAGGTACTTGTTGACACCATGAATGCCCTGCACAAGACCGGGGTCCTTCCCCCGGATCTGGCGGGGATGGATGTGCCCGGCCTCGTCAGGGCCCTCTCCAGGGGCCGCTGGAGCCACAATCAGGTCCTCCTGGTGTGTGATGGCAATCCTCCACCCGGCGACCGAATCATTCGTGCCGGCGGCATCCGGACCATCTACTCAGGAACGAGCTGCGAGGCGGACGACATCATCGAGCAGCTCATCGAACGCAGCGATGCTCCCACCCGTCTGCTGGTGGTCAGCGAGGATAGGAGGATCATCCGGTCCGCACGCCGGCGGCGATGCCACACCATGACATCGGCCACCTTCCTCCGCACGATCATCCACGACCACGATCGATCGGCGGCGAAGCGTTCCCGGTCCGACTCGGGCACCAGCCCGGATCGGATCAGCCGCAAGGCGGCCCACGAATGGAGGGACGCCTTCGGCATCAACGACGAGGACATCGCGGAGTTCAAGGAGCTGGCGAAGCCCCCGCCCCCTCCGCAGCCGAAACAAATACCGGACACGCCATCCGCACCGACCCCCTCGGCCAAGACGCGACGACCGCGACCGGGCGACGAACTGCCCGAGGATGTGATCAGGGAGGCGATGCGGATGCTGGAGGAGGACGACTGACCGTCAGGGCCAGAGACGCTGCACGGACCAGTCGCCGTTGTCCCCGCGGTCGTAGACGACCCGATCGTGCAGCCGGGCGTCGCCGTCCCGCCAGAACTCGAGGTGTTCGAGGGCGACCCGGAAACCGAACCAGTGCGGAGGACGCGAGACATCCTCGCCTTCGAACCGAACCTCCTGGTCCCGGTAGGCGGACTCGAGCTCGGAACGCGATCCGCACGGACGCGACTGCTGACTGGCCCACGCGCCCAGTCGGCTCTCACGCCGACGACTCGCGAAGTAGGCGTCCGACTCCTCGTCGCTGACTCGTGAGACGGCCCCTTCGATTCGCAGCTGGCGACCCATGGCATCCCAATGAAAGAGGAGGGCCGCACGGCCGGTCGCAAGCAGTTCCCCACCCTTGCGGCTCTCGCTGTTCGTGTAGAACACCGCTCCCCGCGCGTCGAACCCCTTGAGAAGTACGGTGCGGGCGGAGGGAGCACCGGAAGGCGACACCGTGGCCAGCATCATGGCGTTCGGATTGGGCAGGCCGGACCGCTCCCACGCCTCGGCGAACCACTGCTCGCAGACGGGAACCGGATCAAGGGGGGGATGATCGAAATCCATGGACTTCAGTGTCCGGGGGCACCCGGGAGCTCGAAGGTCGCCGCCGACTGGTCGGCCCGGAACGCAAGCACTGCGTCACGCACCGTGGCGTCGGAGAGCGCGATGATCTCGGCGGCGAGAATGGCCGCGTTGATCGCACCGGCGGAACCGACGGCGAGCGTGCCCACCGGAATGCCCTTGGGCATCTGCGCCATCGAGAGCAGCGAGTCGAGCCCTTCGGTCGACCAGGCGTTCATCGGACAGCCGAGGATCGGAAGATGCGTGAGGGCTGCCGCGACACCTGCGAGGTGGGCGGCGCCACCGGCGGCGCAGATGAGCACCTTGAGTCCCCGCTCCTCCGCGGTGGAGCAGTAGGACTCGAGTCGTCGCGGAGCACGATGGGCGGAGATCACATTGCACTCGTGGACGATGCCGAGCTTCTCGAGCGTCTGGGAGGTCTTCTCCATGGTCGGCCAGTCCGAGGCGCTGCCCATGAGAACTCCCACCTTCGCACCGTCGACTGTCACGTATTCCGCCATGGATCTGCTCCGATTTTCAGTTCACGCCGTTCGGGGCGTGCTGCGTCGTTGTGTATCGTGAAGCGGGAAACTGGGGATCCAAGATTCGAACTTGGACTAACTGATTCAGAGTCAGCCGTGCTACCGTTACACCAATCCCCATTGGGTCTCCGCTGCAGGACGGGTCATTCTATCGCTTGACCAAGACCGTTCAAGCCGGCCGAAGTCAGGGCGTGCCCGCCTTCTCCTGCTTCTCCTGCTTCTCCTTGGCCTTCTGGGCCTCTTCCATCTTCTTCATCTGCTCGGCAATCAGGGTATCCATGTCCTTGTTGAAGGCCGCGACGCCGCTGAGATCCAGCATGAAGGTGAACCGGGTCGCGGTCTCGCTGGACGAGGACGACATGTAGACCATCGCGGCGGGCGAGGCCGGCAGCTTCGCCAGCATCGCACCGACGCCCTGCTCCTCCATCATCTTGGAGAGGCCGGGATGGGCCGCCAGGAACTTCCCCATGCCGATCATGACCGAGCGGAGATCCATCGAGGAGGCCATCACGGGGCTGCCGTCGGTGGTGGTGAGGGCGCGGTCCACGCCCGCGTTGGATCCACCGGCCGTCGCCAGGGCGCGTCGAGCCGTGCCGAGGAGCTTGGCGTCTCCGATCACGACGGCCAGCCAGTCGTCCTTGGAGATGAAGCGAACGATCATTCCGTCCGGTCCCTGCATCGCACTGAGCAGTTCACCCATCTGGGCGTCGGCCTGCATCATGCCCCCGGCGAGGGTGTTGGATGCGTTCTCGCTCATCTTGAACTCGGCGGGGAATGCCTTCTTCATCTGTTCCAGGTCGAACTTGAGTCGATAGGCCCGCGAGGTGCTTGCACCGACCGTGACCGGAATGGCCTCGGAGGTGATGCCCCAGTTCGCCTTGTTGAAGAACTCCATCAGTCCGTCAACGATGGACAGGGTCTTGGCGACGTCCTTCACCCGCATGGTCTGGACGAGGCTCATGCCGTCACCGGACATGCCCATGGAAACGCCGATGCCGCCGGACACCTGATCGAGGAATTCGACCGCGTAGTCGAGGTATTCAGAGAGCGACTTCTCGACGGCCGTTCCTTCGGCGGACACGAACATCCGGCCGACGTCGATCATGTCGACGGCCACGTCGGAGCTCATCGCCATCTGCATGGGCAGTTCGGTGGCCAGATGCCCGGCGACGACCGCAAGGTCTGACGAGGGCTGCAGGACGCAGTCGGGGCTCGAAGGGGTGTACTGCACCGTCCAGCGAGGGGTCTTGGGATCGAGATTGAGGCTCATGTCCCAGCGATCGAACTCGTTGACGAGCTTCGCAGCGATCTTTTTGTTGAGGTCGAGGATGCGCTGGTCGGACGCGTCGGATCCCGCGGCGGAACTGCCCGCGGACAACGCTTCGTAGAACTGCTCCTCGAGGGCGTTGCCGTACTTGGTGCGGAACATCGCCTGATCGATGGACACCGACAGGATTCCCGACAGCATGTTGCTGGCGACGGACGGTGCCTCCTGATCGGCGGAACGCGGCTGGTAGGCGGCGCCGGTCGTCATGGCGACCCAGTCGGTGCCCTCCAGGAAGACCATCTTCATGTCCTTGCTGTTCGCCTTGACGTTGTCGGCGGTCGCACCGTTGACCGCGAAGATGATGGTCATCTCGGGCGTGTCCCCGATGGTCGCTCCGGGAGTCAGCGCGATCGCAGCGGGCATGTCGCTGCGCACCTTCTGGGTGGTCTTGAGCTGCATGCTGAGCAGCGACTGCGGCCCCATGAACATGAGCATGCCGGCGGCCTGCTGGTCGAACTGCTTGACGATGTCGCTCAATTCGGACGTGAGCTTGGACATCGAAGGGGTGTAGGCGACGATGGCGGCACCCTGGGGAAGCAGACGAGCCATGTCCGCATCCATGTTCTGGGAGCTGGCGGAGGCCGGCTGGCCGGCGAAGATGGAGAGGGCGACCGTGCAGAGCACGAGGGCGAAACGGATGAACCTGGACATGAAAGGCTCCTGAGGGAGGGGAATGGATCGCCCACCGCGATCCCGAGCCGTGCACTGTAGATCGGGCCCCACCGCCTCGCAAATTGCCCTGTTCGAACCCCCTACTCCTCGTCGTCCCGCAGCTTGGCGAGCACCGAGAAGTCCTCAAGGGTGGTCACGTCTCCGGTCGATTCGGCCCCGGCCGCGATATCCCGCAGCAGCCGGCGCATGATCTTGCCGGAACGGGTCTTGGGCAGCGCATCGGTGAACCGGATCATGTCCGGCTTGGCGATGGCGCCGATCTCCTTCGCAACGTGCTCGCGCAACGCCACCTTGAGTTCGTCGCCGGGCTCCCCGGACGGATCGAGGGTGACGAAGGCGGCGATGCCCGTGCCCTTGATCTCATGCGGCATGCCCACCACCGCGGCTTCCACCACCGATGAATGGCTGACCAGGGCGGACTCGACCTCCATCGTGCCCAGGCGATGTCCGGAGACATTGATGACGTCGTCGACGCGACCCATGATCCAGAAGTACCCGCGATCGTCGCGGCGGGCGCTGTCCCCGGCGAAGTACATGCCGTCTACCGTCGAGAAGTAGGTGTCGATGAAGCGTTGCCGGTCGCCGTAGACGCCGCGGAGCATGGATGGCCACGGCGTGCGGATGGCGAGCAGCCCCCCGCTGTTGGGCGGCACCTCGTTCCCCCGCTCGTCGCAGACGATGGCGTCGATGCCCAGGAACGGCAGCGTGCAGGATCCAGGCACCGTCGGCGTCACGGCCGGCAGCGGCGTGATCATGTGTCCGCCCGTCTCGGTCTGCCACCACGTGTCGACGATGGGACACCGTTGGGAGCCGATGACGCGGTGGTACCACATCCAGGCCTCGGGGTTGATCGGCTCACCGACCGTGCCCAGCAGCTTCAGGCTGGAGAGGTCGTGCTTCGCCGGATGCTCGTCTCCCCACTTCATGAACGCACGGATGGCGGTCGGTGCGGTGTAGAACTGCGTGACCTTGTGCCGCTCGACGATGGACCAGAATCGATCCGGCTCGGGATGGTTCGGAGCCCCCTCGTACATGAGGGTGGGCACGCGGTTCGCCATGACCCCGTAGATGATGTAGCTGTGCCCGGTGATCCAGCCCACGTCCGCCGTGCACCAGTACATCTGGTCGCAGTCGGGACGCAGATTGAAGGTGTAGCGGCTCGTGAGCATGGTGTAGACCATGTATCCGCCGGTCGTGTGCATGATGCCCTTGGGCTTTCCGGTGGAACCGGAGGTGTAGAGGAGGAACAGCATGTCCTCGCTGTCCATGGGCTCGCACGGACACTCCACGGGGCCGTCGCCGGACTCCATCAGATCGTGCCACCACGCGTCACGACCGTCGATCCACTGCACCTCGTTCTCGCAGCGCTTGAGGACGACCACATGCTCGATGCGGTCCGTGTTGCGGGCCGCCTCGTCCACGTTGTCCTTCAGGGGCACGATCAATCCCCGGCGCCACGCCCCGTCGCAGGTGATCACGATGCGACTGTCGGCATCCTCGACCCGATCCACGATCGCCTGGGACGAGAAGCCTCCGAAGATCACCGAGTGCGGCGCGCCGATGCGGGCGCAGGCGAGACAGGCGATGGCCAGTTCGGGCACCATGCCCATGTAGATGGTGACGATGTCACCCTTGCCGATGCCGAGGCCCTTCAATGCCGCCGCGAACCGGATCACCTTGTCCTGCACCTCCGCGTAGGTGAGATGCCGCACATCAGGTTCGCCCCCGGGCATGGGCTCGCCTTCCCAGACGATGGCGACTTCGTCGCCGTGTCCGCTTTCGACGTGCCGGTCGACGCAGTTCCAGCAGGCGTTCAGGGTGCCGCCGATGAACCAGCGGGCATCGGGCAGGTTCCATTCCAGCACCGTGTCCCAGTGACTGAACCAGTCGAGATCCTCGGCCGCCGCGGCCCAGAATCCCTCGGGGTCGGCCACCGACTTGGCGTGCAGGTCGCGGTAGGACTCCATCGAATCGATCCAGGCACCGCCGAGCGAAGCACCCGCGTCGGGCGACGGGGGAAAGACGCGATCTTCACTCAGGACGGAATCGAAACTGCTCTGCTGATCGGACATGGGCACCTCCTTGGGTGCCCCAGCCTAGCGGATTCAGCGGCGTCGCTTCTTTCCGGACCGCTTGCCCGACTGCTTGCCGGACCGCTTGCCGGACCGCTTGCCCGAGCGGGCGTTCCGCGAACGCCGGTCTTCCTTGCGGGCGTAGCGTTCCGGGCGGTTCACGAGCATTAGATCCATGTAGCGGCCCGCGGGACTGACCTGGACGACCTGCACGGTCACGGGATCCCCGATCGCCAGCACGGCCCCGGACCGCTGGGCCACGATCCGTCCCGTTCCGCCGATCTCGCTCCACCGGTCCGACCGACCGCCACCCTCGCCGTCCATGGCACTCCATCGGACCGTGCCTTCGACCAGATAGCGATCGAGGGAGACGAACAATCCCCCGCGGTTGAATCCGCAGATGACGCCGGGAAGCACATCACCGAGATGATGCTCCTCGACGTAGAGAAGGCTGAAGAACTGGTTGAGATCGCGTTCGGCCGCGGTGGCCCGCTCTTCGGTCATCGAACACTGTGCACCGAGGACGACCAGGTCCTGCTCGCCGAGCACGCGTTCGTCCTTCGCCAGTTCGGCGCGCATCCGCTTGCGGCCGAGCGACGACGGTTTCGTCCCGTTCTCCGTCGCGTCGAGCCAGGCGTCGAGCGCCCGGTGCACCGTCAGGTCCGGGTAGCGTCGGATCGGCGAGGTGAAGTGCACGTACTGGTTCGACGCCAGTGCGAAGTGGCCGATCGGCAGCGGCGAATACGAAGCCTTCGTGAGTGAACGCAGGATCGCGAAGTGCACGCTCCGGGCCGCCGGAGTGTCGCGGGTCGCATCGAGGACCCGCTGGAGATCCTTCCGGGTGGGATGGTCCGGAATCTTCACCCCGTGTCCGCTCACCATGGTGCGGACCTCCTCGAGGTCGTCGAAGCTCGGCTCGGGGTGGATGCGCCGCATGGCGGGGATCTCGATGTCCTCGAAGTGCCTGGCCACGGCCTCGTTGGCCTCCACCATGAACATCTCGATCAGGGTGTGGGTGAAGGCGCCGTCCTCGGGAAGGATGTCCCGCACCCGACCCCGGTCGTCGAAGAAGAGTTCGGCCTCGGGAAGATCGAGCACGATCATCCCGTCGCGCTGCCGCCGCTTCCGCAGGGTCTTCGCCAGACGGTCCGACAGGCGCATCGCCTCGAGCAGCTCCTCGGACACGGGCGTATCGGTCCGGGCGTGCTTGGCGGCCTCGTCGGGATCACCGTCGATCAGGGCCTGGGCCTCGAGGTAGGTCATACGCTTGCAGGAACGGATCATCGATCGACAGAACCGCTGCCCCTGCACCTCGCCGCGTTCGTCGAACTGGATGAAGGCGGACATCGTGAATCGATCGACCCCCTCCTGGAGGGAGCAGACGCCGTTGGAGAGGATCTCCGGCAGCATCGGAATGACGTGGTTCGGCAGGTAGACGCTGTTTCCGCGACCGGTCGCCTCGCGATCGAGCGGACCACCGTACGGCACGAATCGTGCCACATCGGCGATGTGGATGCCCAACGTCCACCGCCTCGACGACTCGTCCCATTCGACCGAGATCGCATCGTCGAAGTCCCTCGCCTCCGGCGGATCGATGGTGAAGATCAGGGCATCCCGAAGATCCTCGCGGTGTCCGGGTTCGCACCCGGCGGAGTCGAATCGCCCGATGGCCTCACGGGCCTCGTTCGTGGCCTCGGCGGGAAAGTCCACGGAGAATCCGCTGGCGGCGATCACGGCCTGCGTCTCGACGTGCGGCTCCCCGCACGCACCCAGTACTTCGGTGATGACCCCCTCGGCCATGTAGTCGCCCTCGGGCCAGGAGGTCAGTTCGAAGACGACCTTCGCGCCTTCACCGGCGCCCCGGGCATGGGGATCCCCCACCAGCACATCGCAGCGCAGGCTCCGGCCGTCCGGTTCGATCATCCAGCGACCGTGCTTGCGGACCAGTCGTCCGGCGAAGACGGTCTGCGCCCGCTTGAGCACCTCGTCGATGCGACCGGTCGGCTGCTGCGTCCGTCCCCGCCTGCGGCGACCCGTCACCACCGCGTGCACCCGGTCGCCGGTCAGGGCGCCGCCGGTGTCGTGCACCGCGATGTAGAGATCACCTTCGCGGGTGGGGCGCTCGGGCACCACGAATCCGAACCCGCGGCGGGTCTGTCGGAAGATCCCGACGATCTCGTTGCCCATCTCCGGAAGACGGAGTCGGCCGTCGCGGCCCCGCCTGATTCGACGATCGGAGACCAGCTGCTCGATCGCACGGTCAAACCGCTCGCCGTCCGCCTCGGACACCTTCATCCGTCGCGCCAGCTGCGCCGGTGTCGGCGGGTCGTCGGTCAGCGAGGAGACCTCGGTGAGGATGCGGGGAATGAAGGCGGCGGGCATCGTTTTCCTTCGTGAGCGTGCACACGGTACACGCAGATGGTGTCAGTCCGCACCGGAACCGGATGAACTGCCCGACGAACCTCTGGACGATCCCGAGCCGCCCGACGAATCGGATGATTTCTTGGTACCGCCGGTCTCGGTTGGCTTGGCTGCGGAATCGTTCGATTTCCGATCGGAATCGGCCGCCTTCTTGTAGGAGGCGCTGCGGTAGTCGGTCTCGTAGAAGCCCGATCCCTTGAAGAGGATGCCCCCGCCGGTTCCGACGAGTCGACGCAGCGACTCCAGCCCGCACTTGGGACAGACCGTCTCGACCGGCGCACTCATCTGCTGGAAGAGCTCGAACTCGTGATCGCATGCCTCACATCGGTAGTCGTAGGTGGGCATGGCGGGTCAGGGGGCGACCGCCACCTTGGCGGCACGCAGGACCTGGTCGCTCTTCTGGTAGCCGACCTGGAGCAGGCTGGTGATCCGGCCCGACTCGACGCCGTCCGCCTCCTGCTTGAGCATCGCTTCGTGCCGGGTGGGGTCGAACTCGTCTCCGGGGACCGGTTCGATGCGATCCACTCCCTGTTCGCCGAGCACCTTGTCCAGTTCGTCGCGGACGATCTGCACCCCGGAGAGGATCTGGTCCGAACCGACCTGGTCCGGATCCTGCTGCAGGGCCATGTCCAGCTGGTCGAGCACCGGCAGCACCGAACGGAGGACGCCGGCGGACACGATGAGGTGCATCCGCTGCTCCTGCTCCGTCGCACGGCGCTGGAAGTTCTTGAAGTCGGCGAGGGCACGCTGGCGGGACTCGGCGGCGGCGTTGCAGTCCTCGAGCAGCTGCTCCACGCAGCGCCGGGTGAGTTCGTCGCCGTCCTCGATGACCTCCTCGATCTCGTCCGGAGTCAGTCGTGCCGGCTCCGCGTCCTCGGACGTCTCGTCCTGCACCACATCCTGGACCTCTTCGGCCGTCGGCTGTTCCATGTCGGTGTCTTCGGGGCGCATCACGACGCCTCCTTTGCTTCTCAATGACGACCGGTGACGGCGTCCTTGATTCGATTCCACAACGACGGGCTTGACGCCCCGACTTCGACCTCCTCCGTCTCCGCGTAGGAACGGAGGAGTTCCTTCTGATGCTCGTCGAGCTTCGACGGCACGATGAGCTTGACGACGACGACGAGGTCTCCTCGTCGACCGGTCCGGAGATTGGGGACGCCCGCTCCGGTGATCCGGAACAACGCTCCGTGCTGGGTACCGGGCTGAATCGACAGCTCGTGCAGTTCCTCTTCTCCCAGACCGGGAACCTCGACTTCCGCACCCAGCGCCAACTGGGTGAAGACCGCCGGCATGACGACGATCAGATGGTCCCCGTCACGCTCGAAGCATTCGTGCTCCTTGACCCTCGTCACGACGTGCAGATCGCCACGCGGGCCCTCTCCAGCCGGATCGGCCTCCGGCGGCGGCGGTTCGCCTTCGTTGGGAATCCGGATCGCCTGACCCGCGGAGATGCCGGCGGGAATCTTGACTTCGATCCGACGATCGACCGGCACACGCCCCCGCCCGCCGCAGTCGGGACAGGGATCCATGATGACCGACCCCCGCCCGCCGCAGTCCTGACAGCTGACCACCATGCGGAACATGCCACCGAGACCGGCCTGGGTGACCTGACCGGAGCCGCTGCAACGCTGACAGGCGACCGGCTGCGTGCCCGGCTTGGCTCCGGAACCGTTGCAGGTCTGGCAGACGTCCAGCCGCGTGAAGGCGACCTCCCGCGTCGCACCGGTCAAGACCTCCTCGAGCTCGAGTTCGACCTCGGTCTCGAGGTCGTAGCCCTGGGCCCGGGGCCGACCACCGCCGCCACGACCCCGACGCCCGCCACCGAAGATCTCGTCGAACATCGAGAAGATGTCCTCCGGATTCATCGAGCGGAAGTCGTGGCCCGGGCGGGACCGCAGTCCGTCCCGGCCGTACTGGTCGTACATGCGGCGCCGTTCCTCGTCGGCCAGCACCTCGTAGGCTTCGGCCGCCTCCTTGAACCGCACCTCGGCCTCGGGATCGTCCGGGTTCCGATCGGGATGGAACTTCATCGCCAGACGACGATACGAGCGCTTGATCTCGTCACCGGACGCGGTGCGTTCGACGTTGAGGATCTCGTAGTAGCACCGCGTCGTCGCCATGCGTCCGACTCCCGGTCAGTTACACGATCGCGTTCTGGATCGGATCGGCGTCGTCCTCGAGATCGGTGATCGCCACGTCGGTCGTCAGGAGGAGGCCCGAGACCGACGCCGCGTTCTTCATCGACACGCAGACCACCAGGGCCGGATCGATGATGCCCCGCTCGACGAGGTCGCCGTAGACATCCGCACCGGCGTCGTAGCCGAAGTCGCCTTCGCCGTCGCGGATCTTCTCGACCACGACATCACCGTCCATGCCGCAGTTCTCCGCGATGTGCCAGGCGGGCGCCTCGAGCGAACGGGCGAGGATCTCGTAGCCGATCGCCTCGTCACCCTCGATGGACGCGGCCTTGGAACGAAGATGCTGCTGGGCACGGATGAACGAGACGCCTCCGCCGGGCACGTAGCCCTCCTTGGCGGCCGCACGGCTGGCGGACAGCGCGTCGTCCACACGATCCTTGCACTCCTTCATCTCCACTTCGGTCGCACCGCCCACGGAGATGATGGCGACGCCGCCGGTGAGCTTGGCCAGACGCTCCTGGAGCTTCTCGCGGTCGTAGTCGCTGGTCGTCTTCTCGATCTGGAGCCGGATCTGCGAAGCGCGGGACTCGATGTCCTCCTTGGCTCCGGCGCCCCGGATGATCGTCGTTCCGTCCTTGGTCACCACGATCCGCTGGGCGGTTCCGAGCTCGTCGAGCTCGACGTCCTCCAGATTGCGACCGAGATCCTCGGAGATGAACAATCCGCCGGTCATGGCGGCGATGTCGCCAAGCATGGCCTTGCGCCGCTCACCGAAGCCGGGGGCCTTGACGGCACAGATCTGGAGCACGCCGCGCAGCCGGTTGACAACAAGTGCGGCCAGCGCCTCGTTCTCGACGTCCTCCGCGATGATCAGCAGCTGCTTGCCCGCGGTCGCGGTCTTGTTCAGCAGCGGAAGCAGATCCGCGAGATTCGAGATCTTCTTTTCGTGGATCAGGATGGCGGCATCCTCGAGCACGCACTCCGTCGTCTTGGGATCGGTCATGAAGTACGGGCTGAGGTACCCCTTGTCGAAGGCCATGCCTTCCACGTAGTCGAGCGTCGTTTCGGACGTCTTGCCCTCCTCGACCTCCACCACTCCGTCGGCCCCAACGGTGTCCAGCGCCTCGGAGATGATGTCGCCGATCGAGCTGTCGTGATTGGCGGAGACGGTTGCGATCTTGCGGAGATCCTCGCGTCCGGCGCAGGAGCGGGAGATGGATTCGATGTAGGAGGCGGCCTCCTGGGCGGCGGCGTTGATACCGCGCTGGATCGCCACGGCGTTGGCTCCCGCCGTCACGTGGCGCAGGCCGGACTTGAAGATGGATCCGGCGAGGACCGTCGCGGTCGTGGTGCCGTCACCGGCCAGATCGGCCGTCTTCTTCGCGACCTGATGGACCATCTGGGCGCCCATGTTCTGGAACGCCTGGGGGAGTTCGACCTCCCGCGAGACCGAGACGCCGTCCTTCGTGACGGCGGGACCGCCGTAGGACTTCTGGACGACCACGTTGCGGCCGCTCGGACCCATCGTGACGGAGACGGCTCGCGCCATCTGTTCGATGCCCTCCTTGAAGGCGTTCTGGGCATCGGTATCGAATTTCATCTGCTTGGTTGACATGGTGCTCTTCCCGACGTCCGGACGGACGTGCTCTTGAATCTGCGCGAGGGACTTACTCGATGATGCCGAGCAGTTCGCTCTCGCGGATGATCAGGTGCGTTTCATTCTTGATCTCGACCTCGGTGCCGGCGTACTTGCTGTACACGACGGTGTCGCCGTTCTTGATCGAGGGCTCGACGCGCTCGCCGTTGTCCAGCATCTTGCCGGGCCCCATCGCGACGACGGTTCCCTGCATGGGCTTCTCCTTCGCCGACTCGGGAAGGTAGATGCCGGATGCGGTCTTCTCTTCGGCCTCGAGGGGCCGGACGAGCACGCGATCTTCAAGTGGTTTGACGGACATTGTTTCTTCTCCGTTTCTATCTTCAGTGTGTTTCAATGATCAGGGGTCGCCGGGAATCAGAATCCCATGCCGGGCATGCCCATGCCGCCCATGCCGCCCATGCCACCCAT
>DBGM01000045.1:27504-72391 GCA_002295885.1 Phycisphaerales bacterium UBA854 | reverse complement strand
CCCATGCCGCCCATGCCACCCATGGGATCCATGCCGCCATGGTCGTGATCGTCGCCACCGGCATCCTCGACCGGAGCATCGGTGATGATGCAGTCGGTGGACAGCAGCATGGAAGCGACGGACGCCGCGTTGAGCAGTGCGGACCGGTCGACCTTGGCCGGAGTCAGCACTCCATCGGCGATGAGGTCGCCGTAGGTGAGCGTGAGGGCGTTGAACCCGAAGGTGCCTTCGCCCTCGCAGACCTTGGAGACCACCACGGTCCCCTTCTCGCCGGCGTTGTCGGCGATGGTCTGAAGGGGCACGGTCATCGCGGCGATGACCGCCTCGACGCCGTAGCCGGCGTCGTCGTCCTTCGTCGCACGAAGTTCGTGGAGTGCGGGCAGGGCCCGAAGGAAGCTGACGCCTCCACCCGGAACGACGCCCTCCTCGACGGCGGCGCGGGTGGAATGCAGGGCATCCTCGACCCGGGCCTTCTTCTCCTTGAGTTCGGCTTCGCTCGCCGCGCCCACATTGACCTGGGCCACGCCCCCGGCCAGCTTGGCCAGACGCTCCTGAAGCTTCTCGCGATCGTAGTCGGAGTCGCTGGCGGCGATCTCGTTGCGGATCAGGGCGATCCGGTCCTGGATGTCCGCCGTGGAACCCGCACCTTCGATGACGGTGCACTCGTCGGCGGTGACCACGATCTTCTTGGCCCGGCCCAGCTGGCCGATGCCGACCTGCTCGAGATCGACCCCGAGATCCTTCATGATGGCCTCGCCGCCGGTGAGGACCGCGAGATCACCCAGCATCGACTTGCGGCGGTCGCCGTAGCCCGGTGCCTTGACGGCACAGACCTGGGAGACGCCCCGCAGCTTGTTGATGACAAGGGTCGACAGCGCCTCACCGGTGACATCCTCCGCGATCACGAGCAGCGGCTTCTTGGACTCGACGATCTTCTCGAGGATGGGAACGATCTTCTTGATGGAATCGATCTTGTCCTCGTAGACCAGGATGTAGGGCTTGTCGAACTCGACGGACATCGCATCGGTGTTGGTCACGAAGTTCGGGCTGAGGTAGCCGCGGTCGAACTGCATGCCTTCGACCACCTCGATGTTCGTCTCGAGTCCCTTGCCCTCCTCGACGGTGATGACGCCGTCCTTGCCGACCTTCTCGAACGCCTCGGCCATGATGCCCCCGATCTCGGGGTCGTTGTTGGCGGAGATGGTCGCGACGTCCTTGATCTTGTCCTCGACCGGACGGGCGAGGGTGCCGATGCTGTCAACGACCGTGGAGACTGCTTCGCGCATTCCCCGCACGAGTGCGTTGGCATCCACACCGGCACTGATGTGCTTGAGACCGGATCGGAACAGGGCCTCGGCCAGGACCGTGGCGGTCGTCGTGCCGTCGCCCGCCTTGTCGCTGGTCTTGGAGGCCGCCTCGCGCACGAGCCGGGCCCCCATGTTCTCGACGGAGTCCCGGAGTTCGATCTCCTCGGCGACGGTGACGCCGTCCTTGGTGACGGTGGGTCCGCCCCAGCTCTTGTCGAGCACTGCGTTTCGGCCGCGTGGGCCGAGGGTCGACTTGACCGCGCTGGCGAGTTTCTCGACTCCCTGGAGCAGGGACATGCGTGCCTCCCTGTCGAAGGCCAGTTCCTTGACGCCCATTGGCTGTGACTCCTGCGATGGGTGCTTCTTCGATCTTCCCGGGCCCGTCGGCCGGACCCTCTCGGGGCGGTGCGGATGCACCGTCCCCCGCGAAGAGGATCAAACCCTGCGCCAATTCCGGTCCGAATCTACGGAAGCCAATTCGGCCCTGAAGGCCCCTCCAAGGAGGATGGGGCGGGCGACCCGCCAGGACGGCGGCTCGGATCGGAGGAGATGAAGCAGAAATCCTGCCAAGGTGGCAGGTTCACCCCGAGGGGTCGGAATGCTCCGGAGGCGTCAGCAGGGAGGCGAGCCGGGGGGGCGGCGAAGCCAGGGCCCGGGTGATCCAGAGCAGGTTCATGACGAGGTAGGCGATGCCGATGGCGACCAACAGACCGGCAATGAAGCGGACGACCGTCCCCAACGTCACCAGCGTGGGCTGCCGCTCGAGGGCACCGATCAGCTGCAGCACCACCCCCGCCAGCCAGACACCCATCGCCAGCAGCACGTCGATCACCTTCTGCCGCTTGTCGGTCGCGGTGCGGAACTCGCGACTGCGACGCCCCAGTTCACCGAAGAAGCTCCGGATCCCCAGCAGCACGATGCAGCCACCGATCAGCGGAAAGACCGCCAGCAGCAGCTGCTGGACCAGTACGTCGACGCCGACCTTCGTGTCGAGAGCCTCCCGCGCCAGGACATCGAACGCCGTGCCCGGGAACCGGTCGAACAACAGCAGCAGCGAGACCATCCAGAGCATGCCCCCGATGAACAGCCGGGTGAGCATCCGACGGGCGCGGTTGATCTCTCCGGAGGCGGCCAGGGGACGCATGCCGATCAGGCCGACGAGCATCGCACAGGAGGCGACGATGCCGGCGGAGTAGACCGCATTGCCGATGGTGACCAGAACGAGGACCGAACGGGGCCAGGTCTCGGGCTGGAGGGGAATCACGTCGTTCCATTCGATCGACTGGTGCTGCAACATGTCACCGGCGATCAGACTCAACACCGACACCGCCATCCCCCAGGCGACGATGCGCAGACCGTTCGCCACGGTCCGGGGTGATGCGATCTCGGGAAGTGAATGCACCGAAGGATCGATGGTCTCGCGGATGGAGCGCCGGATCGACATCCCGCACTCGGGGCACGTTCCCATTGCGCCGAGCCCCTGCATGTCGTACCCGCAACCGACACACTTGAACGATCGTGCGATCCGCCGGTTGCGCAGCGACTCGGGGCCGTCCGCACCGAGCATGATGGATGATTCCCTGGCCGGTGGCATATCGGATTCGATCGTACAGGCTCGAAGGCAGGGCGGTGTGCTAGACTTCCGCTCCCGGGAACGGACAGGACAGGAGCCGGACATGCCGAACGAGACGCTGCAGCAACTGCGGCAGAACATCACGTCGGTCTACATGGGCAACTCCACGGCGGTGGATCGGATGCTGGTGTGCCTGCTGGCACGCGGCCACATCCTCGTCGAGGACGTGCCCGGCGTCGGCAAGACCGTCCTCGCCAGCGCGCTGGCCCGCTCGCTCCGAGGAACCTTCGCCCGGATCCAGTGCACGCCCGATCTGCTCCCTTCGGACATCACCGGCGTGACGATCTTCGATCGCGAACGGCAGGAGTTCGACTTCAAGCCCGGCCCGGTGTTCAACAACATCATCGTTGCCGACGAGATCAACCGGACGACGCCCCGGACGCAGTCCGCCCTGCTGGAGGCGATGAACGAGGAATCGGTGTCGATCGACGGAACCACCCGGTCGCTGCCCCAGCCGTTCATCGTGATCGCGACCCAGAACCCCTACGAGTTCGAAGGCACCTACCCGCTGCCCGAGAACCAGCTCGACCGGTTCCTGATGCGGTTCGGCCTGGGCTATCCCGCCCCCAGCGACGAGGCGCGGATCGTCCTCCACCAGCCCGCACGCTCGCAGTTGAAGTCGCTGCAGCCGGCCGTCGATGCCGACGAGGTCGTCGCACTCCAGCGGCGGGTCGATGATGTGAAGATCGACCAGTCGCTGGTCGACTACATCCTGCAGTTGGCCACCGTGACCCGGGAGCACGACGATCTGCTCATCGGCATCAGTCCGCGCGGCTCGATCGCCCTGTCGCAGGCGGCACGGGCCACCGCCGTCCTTGCGGACCGCGACTACTGCATTCCCGAGGACATCGTGATGAACGTCCTCCCGGTCTGCGCCCACCGCATCATCAGCAAGTCGGTGATGCACACCGGCGACACGATGACCACCCGACGGATCATGCAGCAGATCCTCGAAACCGTGCCGTCACCCGCCTGAGGCGGCCTCCCGGTCCGACATGGCATCCTGGATCGCCGACTGGACCGCGACCGGACGCCGCAGCATGACCCAGGCCGTGTCGTAGACGGCCGTCGCGGCCGTCGCCGACAGCACCGTGCCCAGCCCGAAGATCCGTTCACGAAGACTCACGTGCACGAGCGTCTGGCGGACATGCCGCAGCGACGTCTCGTAGACCCGCACGCGGATCACGCCGCTGCGGGTCAGCAGCCGCTGGTCGGTGAGGATGTAGAGTTCGTTGAACCACTGCAGCACGGCCCAGCCGAGTCGCAGCAGGACAAGCAAAATGAACGTCGCCCAGGCCTGGTCCCCGATCCCCCCGCCGGGCAGCATCGGCCCGGGAATCACGACCAGCAGCACCACGACGAGCAGCAGGACGCACGACGGAAGCGAGACCAGCGGAATGTACAGCGGGTGCGGACGCAGGGAACGGAGGACGGTCTCCCCGTCACGCAGCAGCGACGAGGGAAGGACGCGACGCTGCGAGGCGGTCGGGCCGGCCGTCACCGGGATCCGCCCGTGGCGTGGATGATGTCCTCGCGGAGCACACCGATGTCGGGCAGGTTGCGGTAGTAGTCGTCGTAGTCGAGGCCGTAGCCGACCACGAACTCGTTCTCGATGTCGAACCCGACGTACTCGCACTTCGTCTCGAGCGCTTCCGGAATGCGTTTCCTCAGCAGGACGCACGAGCGGACCGACCGCGGCGACCGCGACTCGATCTCCTCGCGGACGCGACGGATCGTCCGACCGGAATCGAGGATGTCGTCGATGATGAGGACGTGACGGCCCTCGAGGGATTCGGGCAGGAGCATGCCTTCGAGCGTGACCCCCTGGCTCGTCGTCGAGGTGCCCGGATAGCTGGAAGCGGTAATCAGTCCGATCCGCATGCGCAACGGAAGTTCGCGCATCAGGTCGGCGACGAAGGTGATGCTGCCCGTCATGACCGGGATGAGCATGAGGCCATCGTCCCCGATCGAATCCGCGAGATCACCCGCGATCTCGCGGCCGAGTTCTTGTATCCGCCGGGCAATCGTCTCCCGGTCGATCAGGATGCGATCGATGTCCTGTCGCATGCGGTCATTGTACGGATGCACCGCCGCTTCCGGGAAGGAGCCAGGCCATGGCGAGCCAGGTGAACCCCAGCAGGGAGGCGAAGGCGACCGCGTCCGTGATCATGATGAGCACGATGCAGGATCCCTGCGCCGGATCGGCCCCCAGACGCCTCAGCAGCAGCGGAACCGCGGCCCCGGTGAGGGTGCCGATGCTCATCGAGACCAGCAGCGCCAGCCCCATCACGATGCCCAGTCCCAATGAGGGCCCCTCGACGATCAGCGATGCCGACCAGACCAGCAGCAGGAGCACCCCGCCCAGCAGTCCACCGGTCACGAGCCCCGATCCCAGTTCCCGAAGGAGCAGGCTCGGAATCCGTTCACCGGGAATCTCGTCGAGGGCAAGCCCCCGGAGCGTCACCGCCAGCGACTGGTGCCCGGCATTGCCGGCCAACGCCGCCACCATCGGCATCATCACCGCCAGAAACGCGATCTCCTCGATCAAGCCGTCGAAGCGAAGAACGACGACTGAGGCCGGAATCATCACGAGCACACTGATGAAGAGCCAGGGCAGTCGGCCGGTCATCTTCGTTCCCAGACCCGAGAAGACCGACTCTCCCGCTCCGGCTCCGACGGACCGCTGCGCATCCTCCGTCTGCTCGCTCTGGATCAGATCGATCACATCGTCGACGGTCACGATCCCCAGCAACCGATCGTGGAGATCGACGACCGGGAGCATCGTGTAGTCGTATTTCTGGAAGGTGCGGGCGACCTCCTCGTCGTCCGTACCGGCCCGGACCGCGTGCACCGACGTGTCCATGCAGTCCTCCAGCAGCGTGTCCGAAGGCTCGAGCAGCAGGGCCCGAAGTCCCACCAGACCCGCGAGACATCCGTCGGGATCGGTGACGGGAAGAAACTGCAGCTCCTGATGCACGTCGGCGGCGCGGATGATCGCGACCGCGTCACGAACCGTCGCCCCCGCCGGCAGGGCGACGTACCGAGTGGTCATCATGCCGGCGGCGGTTCCCGGTGGATGCTCGACGAGTCCCCGCAGCACTTCGGCCTGCTCGGGGACGATCGTGCCGAGCACCCGACTTCGGTCTTCGTCGTCCAGCGTTCGAAGCAGCGAGACCGCATCATCCGGAGCCAGCAGTGAAAGCATCCGCCCCAGTTCATCGTGCCGCTGCTCATCGACCAGGTCGTCGAGAATGCTCGAGACCAGATTCGACTCCATCTCGGCCAGAGCGTCGGCGGCGGCCTGGTCGTCCATCTCCGCAAGAACACCCCGCACATCATCCTCGTCGAGGCGCTCAAGGGCATCGGCCGCATCCGGAGCCGGCTGCCGCTGGAGCACTTCGGCCACGAGCGGAACATCGATGGAGGCGGCAATTAACGCATCGATGCGTTCGGAACCCCCCTCAGCGGAATTCGATGGCCGTTGGGGTTTATTGGGCATTTCATGTGCCATGGAAGCGAGTGTACCCAAGCCGACCGAACAGGCACTATTGAGCGCAAGTCAATGATATGAATGACTTTACAATGCTTCATTTGATTCGGAAACGCAAATTTGGTAGGATGCGGATCTCATGGCATCCACCCCAAAAACCAAGAAGAAGGCCTCAAAAAGCCGCACTTCCGGTTCCGGAAGCTCGCGTACGGTCATTCCCCGCACCTACTCCACGGTGGTGCGGCACCTTCTGGAACGCACGAACTACGAGC
The DNA here is from genome assembly GCA_002295885.1 of Phycisphaerales bacterium UBA854. Lineage (GTDB taxonomy): Bacteria > Planctomycetota > Phycisphaerae > Phycisphaerales > SM1A02 > UBA854. The sequence goes on along the minus strand of DBGM01000045.1, from coordinate 65,689 downwards.
GTGTCCGTGTCGTCAACTACGACGAGAAGAACTTCAAGCTCGACCGGATGCGGAAACTGCTCAAGCGTCTGGGCGATCCGCATCTGCAGGTCCGCACGGTCCACGTCGCCGGCACCGTCGGCAAGGGTTCCACGGTCTCGATGCTGGCGAACATGATCCAGGGGTGTGGATTCACCGTTGGCACCTTCACGTCACCCCACCTCGTCGAGGTCACGGAGCGGATCTGCCTCAACGGGGCACCGATCAATGAGACGGCCTTCACCAAGCTCATGCGCGAGGTGATCAAGGAGGCCGACAAGACCGACAAGAACATCACCTACTTCGAACTGCTGACCGCCGCGGCGCTGAAGCACTTCGCGGACGAGGCGATCGATCTGGCGATCATCGAGGTTGGACTCGGCGGCCGACTGGACTCGACCAACGTGATCACTCCCGAAGCATCCGTGCTGGCCAGGATCGAGATGGATCACGTCCGGATTCTCGGTTCGACGCTGGAGGAGATCGCGGCCGAGAAGGCCGGCATCATGAAGCCGGGCGTCCCCTGCTTCTCGGTGCCCCAGCATCCTTCGGTCGTGGGCGTACTACGCGAGAAGGCCGAGGAGATCGGTTGCGAACTGCACATCGTGGGCGACGACATCGAGTTCAGCAGCCGGTTCTGTGTCGATGACGATCTCGGCCCGCACAACCGCATCTGCCTGATCACGCCGACCAATCAGTACATGCATCTCCCCGTCCCGCTGCCGGGTGAACACCAGGCCGACAACTGCGCCGTCGCGCTGGCCGCCATCAATCATCTCAAGACGACCGAACCGGGTCTCATCGACACCAGCCTCTACCGCGGACTGGCCAAAACCAATGTCCCCGGTCGAATGGAGATGGTCTGGAAGCAGCCGCGCATCATCGTGGATGGGGCCCACAATCCCGTCTCGATCAACGCGTTGATGCGGGGAATGGGATCCCATGTCCCCTACGACTCGATGATCTGCATCTTCGGCTGCTGCGAGGACAAGGACGTGGACACCATGCTCGAGAGCCTGGCGATCGGCGGCGACAAGATCATCTTCACCGCCGCGCAGGACCAGGCCCGTGCCGTCGATCCCCAGGAACTCAAGCAGCGGTTCATGAGCATCCGCGGCAAGGTGTGCCAGACCGCCCGCAACATCAAGCAGGCCCTCGAGATCGCCGCCAGCGCGGCCAGTCGGGACGATCTGATCTGCGTGACCGGATCCTTCTACCTCGTGGGCGAGACGAAGGCGCATCTGGAGTCCCTCCGGAAGCAGCGGAACCGGACCGCCGCATCCTGAGTGATTCGAACCGTGTCGACGTCGGGAACTCGATAGACTCTGGGCCGATCGATCCTGCGCCGAGCCCGCCATGAGCACCCCGACCGAATCCCGCACCTCCCACCGCTACACGGCATCCCTGGCCCAGGCCATCGAGACGCAATGGCAGGACCGGTGGAGCGAGCAGGACGTCTTCCGGACTCCGAATCCCGGTGATCCAGACTTCGACGAGTCGAAGCCGCGCTACTACTGCATGGGAATGTTCCCCTACCCCTCGGGCGCCGGCCTCCACATCGGACACCTGCTGAACTACATCCCGAACGACATCATGGCGCGATACAAGCGGATGACGGGATGCAACGTCCTCCATCCGATGGGATGGGACGCCTTCGGCCTGCCCGCCGAGCAGTATGCGATCCAGACCGGCGTCCATCCGGCCGAAACCACCCGGACCGCCATCGAAAACTTCCGAAGACAGCTCAAGCGGTTCGGCCTCTCCTGCGACTGGTCGCGCGAGTTCGCGACCATCGACGAGGACTACTACCGCTGGACGCAATGGATCTGGCTGCAGGCCTACCGTTCCTGGTACGACCACGATTCGAAGCGGGCCCGCCCGGTCTCCGAACTGGTCGACCGACTCGAATCCGGCGCGTACTCGGTCACGACCGATCTGGAGATCGTCGCCGCCCCCCCCGCGGAAGGCCGGTTGCACTGGTCCGAACTGGACCACGACGGGCAGCGTACGGCCATCGAACACCGCCGCTTGGCCTATCTCTCCGAACAGACGGTCAACTGGTGTCCGAAACTGGGCACGGTCCTCGCCAACGAAGAGGTCATCGACGGTCGCAGCGAACGGGGCGGGCACCCCGTCCATCGTCGACCGCTCCGGCAGTGGATGTACCGGATCACCGCCTACGCCGACCGGTTGCTGGAGGATCTCGAACTCATCGACTGGCCGGAATCGACCAAGCGGCAGCAGTCGGAATGGATCGGCCGCAGCGAGGGCGCCGAAGTGCACTTCCAGATCGAAGCCCCCTGGTCGGGCAGTGTCGAGGTGTACACGACGAGACCGGACACGATCTTCGGAGTCACATTCATGGTGCTGGCTCCCGAACACCCGCTGGTGGACCGCATTCTCGGCGCGGCGGATGCTTCCGAGAGAAATCCGGAGATCGCCGCCTACGTGGAACGGGCACGAAACCGGAGTGATCTCGACCGGCGCACCGACTCGGGCGAGAAGACGGGGGTGGCATCGGGCGCCTGGGCCGTCAATCCGGCCACCGGCGAACGCATCCCGATCTGGATCGCCGACTACGTCCTGATGGAATACGGACACGGTGCGGTCATGGCCGTACCGGGACACGACGAACGTGATCACGCATTCGCGGAGCGATTCGGACTTCCCATCGTCGAAGTCGTCCGCGATCCGTCGGGCGGAGAACACACCTGCTACGGCGGCGAAGGAGTCTGCATCAACTCCTCGAATGAACGTCTTTCGATCAACGATCACTCCACGATCGAAGCGAAGTCCGCCGTAATCGACTGGCTGGAGCAGGAGGGACTCGGACGGGGCAAGGTCAACTTCCGCCTCCGTGACTGGCTGTTCTCCCGGCAGCGCTACTGGGGCGAACCCTTTCCGGTGGTCTTCGACGAGCAAGGCCACCACTACGGGATCTCGGACGACGCCCTGCCTCTGCGGCTTCCCGACCTGCAGGACTTCGCCCCGGTCGAATCCGACGTCCCCACGCCGCTGCTGGGCAAGGCGGAGGACTGGATCAACACCACCGCCGGTGCCGCGGGGGTGGCTCCTGACCAACTCGCCCCGGAGGTCCCGGTCCGAAGGGAGGCAAACACCATGCCCGGCTGGGCGGGCTCGTGCTGGTACTACCTGCGGTACTGCGACCCCGCAAACTCCGAGCGGTTCGTCTCCAGGGACGCGGAATCCTACTGGCTCGGCCCGCAACCGGACGGCCCGGGAGGGGTCGACCTCTACATCGGCGGCGCCGAGCATGCGGTGCTTCACCTGCTCTACTCCCGGTTCTGGCACAAGATTCTCTACGATCATGGACACGTCTCCTCGCCGGAGCCATTCGCGAAGCTGTTCCATCAGGGGCTGCTGACATCCTTCGCCTACCAGCGCGGCGATTCCTCGCTCGTGCCGGTCGACGAGGTCGAGGACCGCGGCGAGAACGAATGGGTGGAGACCGCGACAGGCGAAGCCGTCGAGCAGGTCGTGGCGAAGATGAGCAAGTCCCTCAAGAACGTCATCAACCCCGACGACGTCATCGCCGAATACGGCGCCGATACATGCCGTCTCTACGAGATGTATCTCGGGCCGCTCGAGGCCAGTAAGCCGTGGAACCCCCGCGACATCGTTGGGGTGTTCCGCTACCTCCAGCGGACCTGGAGGTTGGCGATCGACGAGGAGACCGGTGATCTCCGGTGCATCGAGACGGCGAACGATCAGGTCGAACAGGCCCTGCATCGCACCATCGCCAAGGTCGGGGAGGACATTGACCGCCTCTCCTTCAACACCGCCATCGCATCGCTCATCGAGTTCACCAACATCGCGACCAGTGCCGGCGGGCTTACCACGGACCAGCTGGATCGCTTGACCCGGATCATGAGTCCCTTCGTTCCCCATGTGGCCGAGGAACTGTGGCATCGACTGGGGCACGACCAAGCGGTCTCACTGGCCGAGTGGCCTTCCTACGACGAGGCCATGCTCGTCGACTCGATGATCGAACTGCCCGTACAGATCAAGGGCAAGATCCGAAGCAAGATCATGCTGCCGGCCGATGCGGACGAGGAAACGACCCGGCAACTCGCACTGGCCGACGAGCGGATCGCCGAACTCGTGGCGGGCATGGAAATCCGCAAGGTGATTGTGGTTCCGGGTCGGATCATCAACATCATTCCCGGTTGAACTGTGCACCAATGGACTTTCCCCTCAACATCATGCAGCAAGGCGGATCGAACCCACCGTCTCCGTTCCGCCTCGACCCCCCCACGACGACCATGGTCCTGGGCCCGTGGCCCGGTGATGAACCACCGACGATGGATGCGATCCTGCAGGCGATGGCCAACTGCACCGGCCAGGAGCTCAACGTCCGGGTCGCCGATGAAAACGATGCGGGTGCGATCTGGGCCTGTCAGGTCGAGATCGACGGGCTTCCCAGCCCGTGCGCGATCTGGTGCGACCGAAGCGAGGAACTCGCCAACGCCACCCGTGAGATCACCGGCGTGCAATGCGATACGCTGGTCGCATTCGAAACTCTGCTTTCGATCGACGATCCCCTCACGAACTACATCAATCTCGTCCGCCTGGTCTCGATGACCCTCCCCGATGCGCCCGTTCTGCACGACACGGGCAGCGGGTACTGGCTGGAGCGGGATCGAATCCTCCAGGACTTCATGGACGTCGAGCGGGAGCCGTCCGAGGACATCCTCTGGCGCATCGAGCTCGAGGGCGGATCGGTTCGAACCGCGGGGCTGCAGCGTTGCGGAAGAGAGGAGCTGGTGATGTTGGGCGTCCCCGAAATGCTGCAGCAGACCGCGATCGAGTCCATCAGCGATATTGCGGCATTGTCGTTGGAACTGGAACTTCCAGGATCCGAAGGCATGCTTGAGATCAGCCCGGACATTCTCGTACGGTTCGAGCCGATCACCGACGACGATGGAAGCACCCTGGTCAGCGTCCGCGATGCCGTGCAGGAGGAAACCACACCGTGCCCGCAGCTCGCATTGAATGCGATGAACATTGGCGAGATTGCTGTATTCCGAACCACTCGGCGGACCCGTCAGACCACCAAACTCGCGCAAGCGACCTGGAATCAGTTCATCGATGCCTGCCGGGACGATCTGCACAAGGACGGTCTGCAGTTCATGGTGCAGGTCCCCTTTGAACAGGTCGATGACGACGAGGCTCTCCGTGAGCATCTCTGGCTGCAGGTCGTCGCGGTGCAGGACGAGGTCGTGGAGGCGAAGCTCGCCCATCGTCCCCGTCTCGTACCGGGACTGGACATCGGATGGACCACCATGGTTGCACAGGACGAGGTCTCCAACTGGACCGTCTACACCGAGGATGGACCGATCGGACCGGGAGATATCGATCCCGAAGGAGGGTCCGCATGAACGATCGAAACGACGACCTGGTCACTCTGCTCACTGCAACGAGCGAGTTCGCCGCCAACTCACTGGTGATCGTGCTCGAGGATGCGGGTATTCCGGCGTTCGCGTTCAGCTCGGCTCAGAACATCTTCGGGGTCACCGGCATGTCCGGAAACCTCCTCAACACCGCGGTGCAGGTGCGTCGCGAGGATCTCGAGCGGGCCAAGGCTGCGCTGGAGGCGAACCGCATCGATTCGATCGACATCGATTGGGATGCGATCGATGTCGGCGATACGGTCGAACAGATTCGCGCACCACGCTCGGGCCTTCCCCTGATGGCCACCCTGGGGATGATCGTCGCGGTCCTTGCCCTGCTGTCTGGCCTGGTGCTCGCGCTGGCGGGCAACTTGTTCTGATTCACCAGCGACGCTGTGGATCCGCCGAATCGATGAGTTCCTGAAGCCTCACTCGACGGCGTTCCAGGATCCTGCGCTGCTCCTCCGGCAGATCACCCTCGAGCAGCGCGGTTTCGAGCGAGGTAAGCTTCTGGATCATCTGGGTCCGCAGCTGGGCCATGGTCATCGTGTACCGGCCTTCACGAGCGGCTTCAAGCTGCCGCAGGATGCCGCGAATCATCGGGTCTGCTTCGGTCTCAAGTTCGATCCGATTCGGATCCAACGGCGCGGGGATCATCGACGGGACCGCGCCGTACTGCTCGTAGAGTGCGATGAGGCGCTGGCGGCGATCCACCAGAGCGGGGTCGAGGACGGACTGCGTTCCACCGCTGCGACGAAGATCGTCCGTCGAACCGAGAGTGATCTCCAGCTCCAGATACTCGGTCCGCGACCGTTCCGCCTCCTGCTCCCCCGGCCGGGTGCTGGTGCGCACGACACGGAAGCGGAGCAGATCGCCGGGCCAGTGCCGCTGCACGATGCGGGCGAGATCCTCCCGATTGGAGATGGGCTGGTCATCGATGTGTGTGATCAGGTCGCCGGGCTGAAGCACCTTCTCCGCGGGCAGTCCGGGAATGACCGCCGAGACGCGCACGCCGGACACGCGCACCAGGTCGCCGGGAACACCGGCCTGGTTGAGCGGCATCTGGATTCCGATCGCGCCCCGGGCCGCATGCAGGAGACGGATCTCCATGACCCGCAGCAGACGCATGACCTGCTCGAGGGACAGGCCTCCCTCCTGCAGACTGGTCTCGATGCGACCGATGGGGACCTCGATGTTGGCTCGGGCCATCCGCATCGTGGCCGCCTCCCGTTCGCTCCACACCGGGGAATCGAGCTGCCGGACCAGCGTCGTGTACTCGTCCTCGGACATCGGTGCCGTCGGAGGAGGCGCGGCGGACTCCGGAGACGGTGCCGGCACGGGGGCGAGCGGCGCCTGCTGCAGCAGGATGACGAGAAGCAGGGTGATCATGTCGAAGCTCATCGTAGTCTCATGACCAGTTCGTCGATTCTCGGTCTGATCCAACCGATCTGCCGCTCGATGTGGCGGAGGAAGCGGTCCCCGGGAATGGTGCCGAACCGGCCGCGGGCGGCGATCGGAGCGATCGACTCGACCACCAGGGCTTCGATCATCAGCCAGGGCAGCATGGCGATCTCGTCGGGCTCCAGTGGTTCGAACGTTCCCGCATCGTAGCCCTGTCGCATCGACTCCAGCTGCGGAAGTTCCAGCGCGTCGGGCCAGCGGCCGATGTCGTCGGGCGATCCGATCTGCATCGTGAACTGGAGCATTCCGTTGGCGACATCCAGGATGCGGGGCGCATGGCGGATCGAATCGAAGTCGAGGATGGCGACGATCTCGTCGCCTTCGAACAGGAGGTTGCCGGGATGCCAGTCCCCGTGCACGATCGTCCGTGCCGCCGCCGCGTAGCCGAGCCGCTCGACGTGCAAGTGCGCCTCCCCGAAGAGTGCGGCGAGGGAACTGCAGATCGCGGCCATGCCCCGGCGGCGGTGCGGGTCGTCCGCGCACAGTCGTTCCGGAAGTCGCCCCAGAGCCTCCTTCACGCCGGTGGCGTGGTGGTAGCCGGCTCCCTCGGGGATCGGACCGGTCCAGTGCGCAAGCTGGTCGTGCATGCGGGCCATCTCGTATCCGCTGGCGTGGGCCTGCGGCCCGGTGCGTCGGTAGCGACGGCCTTCGATGTAGCGGAAGAGTTCGTAGAGCCTGCTGCCTCGCCGGATGAAGGAAGCGCCGTCCCGGGTCGGCACGATGCCCGCGATCGGACCGCCGTGCTCCTCCAGCGCAGCCACGATGCGATGGCGAAGTGCGAGTCGATCCGGATCATCCTGACCGGGTGCGCAGCGCTTGAGGATGAAGTCGCCGTCCAGGGTCCGCAGCAGGACCTTCGGGGACTTGGAGGAGCCCCGATTGAAGGCGCGGGCCTCCTTGACGCGGGCGAGATCGTAGTGCCCGAGGACCTCCTGGACCTCGTGGCTTCCCATCTGTGCTCGCTCGTGGGACGTGGACATGCCGACCACCGTGCATCGCGTCGATCATTCGACGTTCTGGACCTGCTCCTTGATTCGGTCGATGGCCACCTTGATGTCGACGACGTGACGACTCACCACGGAGTCGAGGCACTTGCTTCCCATGGTGTTCGCCTCGCGCAGCATCTCCTGCGCCACGAAGTCCATGGTCCGTCCGACCGGCTTCGAGCCGTCTCCCTCGATCAGTTCACGACAGCGGACGATGTGGCCCCGAAGTCGATCGATCTCCTCGGAGATGTCCGACTTCTCGGCGAAGATGGCGACCTCCCGGAGCACGTCCTCCTCGCGGATCTCGGCTCCGATCTGACCGAGCATCGTCGACATGCGCTGCTTGATGCGGTCCGAGTACAGTTCGTTCACCATCGGGGCACGTGTCTGGATGCACTCGAGCGCGGATTCGACCGAAGCGACGTGCCGACCGAGATCCTCCTCGATGCACCGGCCCTCCACGATCCGCATGTCCAGTACGGCGTCGCAGGCCCGGGTCAGGAGTCCCCGCAGCGTATCGAGACAGCGATCCCGGCGATCGGCCAGCTCGTCGCTGATGAGCACGCCCGGCAGCTGCAGCAGGGAAGCCGGATCCACGTCCGCGCCGAGTTCCTTGAGTTCGGTCAGGTACCGCTGCAGAGCGGGTCCGTTGATGCGCGATGCGGCGTGTTCGGATCGATCCTCGTACCGGACGGTCACGGTCACCGTCCCGCGGCTGAGCCGATCGGCGACGATCGACTCGAGGTCGGATTCGAGGCCGACCAGTTCGTCCGCCAGACGGACGTGACACTTGAAATGCTTGCCGTTCAGAGCACGGACCTCGACGGCGAACTGCTCGCCGTCGACGGTCTCCGCCACGCTGCCGAAGCCCGTCATCGAACGGATCATGGGGTCTCGTTCTGTTCCGGATCGACCGGGACATCGGGATCGAGGGGCGTCTCGGGATCGACGACCACGTCATCCGAGGGTGCCGGAGTGGGGACGAACGTCGAATCGGCCGCCGGCTCGCCGTCCGCCGGCGGAGCGATGAACACATCGTCGGGGTTGAACTCCCCTTCCGCGGGTGCCACGACATCAGGAACCAGCGGCTGCGCCGCAGCCGGAGCGCTGTCGATCAGGTTGAGCGCGATGGCGAGCACCAGGTAGATGCTGAATGCGCCGACGGTCATGTAGGTGAGAGCGTCGCCGACCCGACCGCCGAAGACGGATTCCGTGCCACCGCCTCCCGCACCGCCGAAGGCACCGGCCAGTCCGCCGCCCTGCGGGCGCTGGACCAGGATGATCAGGATCATCGCCACCGCGATGATGATGAAGAGGATGGTGAGGATCATGTAGGTCGTGGTCATGGAATCTCTCGATCGTCTGTCCGCTTCAGACGCAGGATCGACCTGCGGCATCCACGATGGCCTTGAACTGCTCGGCGTCCAGGGACGCCCCACCGATCAATCCTCCGTCGATGTCCTCCTGCGAGAACAACTCGGCGGCATTGGACGGTTTCACCGATCCCCCGTACAGGATCCGGAGAGCATCGGCAGACGGAACATCATACAGGGAGCCGACGGTTTCCCGCACCAGGGCGTGAACTTCCTGGGCATCCTTCGGACTGGCCGTCAAACCCGTCCCAATGGCCCATACGGGCTCATACGCGATGGTGAGGGCCGCCAGGGACTCGATGGGGACCCCTGCGAGACCCTCACGAACCTGCTTCAGGACGACATCCGACGTGGTGCCCCCCTCCCGCTCCGCCAGGGTTTCACCGATGCAGAGCATCACCGACAGGCCGGCTTCGAGCGCCGTCCGGACCTTCGCATTGAGCAGGGAATCGGGTTCGCCGAGACCGTGACGCCGTTCGGAATGCCCCACGAGCACGTGGGTGCACCCGACATCCGCGAGCATGCCGGCACTCACCTGTCCGGTCCACGCACCGTCCGCCTGCTCGGAGACGTCCTGCCCCCCCAGCGCGACGGACGAGCCGGAGACCACCTCGTGCACCTCCTGGAGGTAGACCGCCGGTGGAAACACGACGACCTCGACATCGGACGATGCATCGGCCACCACGGCCCGGGCCAGTGCCGCGGCATCCGCGGATCGGGTGTTCATCTTCCAGTTGCCACCCACACAGGGCGTTCGACGTGCCATGGGAGCCCCCTTCCGTCGTTCCAAACGGCACAGGATACCGGAAGGCGGTTCCTCCGGCAGGGTCGCGTCTCCGACCCCCTCCGAACCGCATCCCAATGCGGTTCGGGAGTCGAAGGAGGCTCCCCCCGATACACTGGCCGGCTGGCACCATCGACCTCGAAACGGCGAAGGGCCCGGGCATCAAGACGAGGAGCTCGACGTGAGCAGCACGCTGTCGGCAGCGGACATCCGGAAGTCATACATCGATTTCTTCACCGATCGGGCCGGTCACACCTTCGTGCCCTCGTCACCGGTGATTCCCCACGACGATCCCACCCTGCTCTTCATCAACGCCGGCATGAACCAGTTCAAGGACGTGTTCCTCGGACTCGGCAGTCGGGACTGCACCCGGGCCGTGAACTCGCAGAAGTGCATCCGGGCCGGCGGCAAGCACAACGACCTCGAAGACGTCGGAATCGACGGATACCACCACACCTTCTTCGAGATGCTCGGCAACTGGTCGTTCGGGGACTACTTCAAGTCGGAAGCGATCACCTGGGCGTGGGAGCTCATCACCGAATCATGGGGGCTCGATCCGGATCGTCTGCACGTCACGGTGTTCGCCGGCGACGAATCGGACGGGACTTCCGCCGACGAGGAGGCGGAATCCCTGTGGCGCGATCTCACCGACGTCCGCCCCGACCACATCACCCGATGGGGACGGAAGGACAACTTCTGGGAGATGGGTGCGACCGGTCCCTGCGGACCCTGCAGCGAGATCCACTACGACAACACGCCGGACGGAAAAGGCGGACATCTGGTAAACCGGGATCACCCCGAGGTCATCGAGTTCTGGAACCTCGTCTTCATCGAATTCAACCGCGGGAACGACGGCGCCCTGACGCCGCTGCCCGCACGGCACATCGACACCGGAATGGGATTGGAACGCATCGCCCGCATCATCCAGGGTGCGGGAAGCAACTACGACACCGATCTCTGGACACCGATCTTCGAGTCGATCCGGTCGGAGTCGGGTGTGAATCCCTACGGAGGCTCCTTCGAGGATCCGGTGGACACCGCCTACCGGGTGATCGCCGACCACGCCCGCTGCCTTTCGGTGGCGATCGGCGACGGCGGCCGCCCCGGCAACGAGGGCCGCGGCTACGTGCTGCGCCGGATCCTCCGTCGCGCCGTCCGGATGTCGACCCAGATCCTCCAGGTCGAGACCCCCCTGCTGCACCGGATCGTTCCGTCGGTGGTGAAGGAGCTCGGCGGCGCATTTCCGGAGCTCAAGGCGCAGGAGGACTCGATCGCCGAGGTGATCCGCCTCGAGGAGGAGGCGTTCCTCAAGACCATCCAGCGCGGACTGCAGCGGTTCGCAGCCGCGGTGGAGACCGCGGAGGAATCGAAGGCGGACACCATCACCGCCGACGTCGCCTTCCAGTTGCACGACACCTATGGCTTCCCCATCGACCTCACCCGGGTGATGGCCACCGAACGCGGCATGCAGGTCGACATGGAGGGATACGAACGGCTGATGGAATCCGCCCGCGAGACCTCACGGTCCGGGGACCAGGACGCCGACAGCATGACGCTGCCTCCGGATGCGATGGCGAAGCTCGAGCACATGCAGATCGCACCGACCGACGACGATTCCAAGTACGGCGCCGCCCGCGGATCGGCCACCATCAAGGCGATCTGGAACGGACGCAGCTTCTGCGAACGCACCACGGACTGCGAGGACGCGGGACTGGTGCTCGACCGGACGAACTTCTACGCGGAGCAGGGTGGACAGGTGTCGGACACCGGACGCATCCTCGACGACACGGCCAACAGCGCCCGGTTCAACGTCCAGCACGTGCAGCGGTTCGGCGACTACGTCCTGCATCGAGGGCGGTCGAGCGACCGCCCCCTCGCGGTCGGCGACCGTCTGATGCTTCACGTTGACGAGGAGCGGCGAGGAAAAATCGAATCGAACCACACCGTCACCCACCTCCTGAACCACGCCCTGCGCACGACCCTGGGAACGGAAGTCGAACAGCGCGGTTCGCTGGTCGCCGACGACCGGCTGCGGTTCGACTTCTCCCACGCCAGCGCCATGACCCCCTCCGAACTCGCGGAAGTCGAAGTGCGGATCCAGAACGCGATCAACGCGAAGCTCGCGGTCGATGCGCTGGAGGTTCCCCTCGCCGAAGCGGAGAAGATCCGCGGCGTCCGCGCCGTGTTCGGCGAACGCTATCCGGATCCGGTCCGGGTGGTCTCCATCGGCGTCCCGGTGCCGCAGCTGCTGGACAGTCCGCTCGACGAGGCGTGGAACGGATACTCCATCGAGTTCTGCGGCGGCACCCATCTCGATCGGACGGACCGGGCGGGGCACGTCGTCCTGCTCTCGGAACAGGGGCTGGCCGCGGGAGTGCGACGGATCACCGCGCTGACGGGCGATGCGGCCCGAACCGCGCACGACGCCGGTGTCGAACTGCTCGAGCGGGCACGATCGCTCGAAGCGGTCGACGGGGAAAAGCTCCTCGAAGCCCACGAGGGACTCAACGGTGCGATCGAGCAGGCGACCATCAGTACCGTCCACCGACACGAGATCCTCTCCCTGATCGAGGCCCAGCGCGATCGCATCCGCACCGCACGGAAGGATCGGTCATCCGCGGGCATGGCGGACGCACTGGAGGAGGCGCGCGGCATCGCCGAAGCCGCCTCCGGCCCGGTCATCGTCGGCACGCTCCGGTGCGAGGGACGCGACAGCCTCCTGTCCGCACTCGATCTGGTCCGGGGACAGCACGAGGATTCGGCCTGCATGCTGTTGGCGATCACCGACGGCGGCACGAAGGTCGCCATCGTCGCCCGCGTGCCCGATGCCCTCATCAAGCAGGGACTCAAGGCCGGGGACTGGGTGCGCGAAGCCGCCGTCGCGTGCGGCGGCAAGGGCGGCGGACGACCCGACATGGCCCAGGCCGGCGGCAAGGATCCCGATCGGGTCGATGAAGCGGTGAAGATCGCATCCACATTTGCGGAGGAGGCGCTTGCATGAGCGACCAGTCGTCACAGGATCAGAACGAACCTCGGTCCCACTTCATCACCCGACTGCAGACGCTCGAGCGCCAGGTCGGCGAGAACGTGCTGGCCGCCCTCGAATCGGAGGGCTGCGTCGCGGTCCTGACCACGGTGGTGTCGGGACTCCGCGCCGACCGGGTCGTCTCGGTACCGCTCGACGGAGAACAGGCCAAGGACGTCTCGGCGGTGCTCGCCGAGGCGCAGGTCGACCCGGATGAGTCGGATCAGGACGAACCGCTGATCGGATTCCACGTGGTCCTCAAGAACGATGAACCCGACGATGCGTAGAAGGTCCGTCATGTCGGATCGACGGTCGTTTCTGCAGGCCGCCTTCGGAATGTTCGCTGCGAAGCGGACGATCGGAGCGGAACCGGACCACACTGCCGAGGAGAACACGATGGGCAACGCACCACTCTTTCGAATCTCGCTGGCCCAGTGGTCGCTGCACCGGACCATCCGGTCCGGGGAGCTCGACGCCATGGACTTCGCCGACTGTTCGACCGGCACATTCGGTATCAGCGGTCTTGAATACGTCAACAGCTTCTACCGGGAGCGACGTGACGATCCCACGCTGCCTGACGAACTGAAGCAGCGGGCCACGGACCACGGCGCATCGAGTCTGCTCATCATGATCGACGGAGAGGGTCGGCTCGGCGCTCCGGAGCAGGATGAACGCTCCGACGCCGTCGATCGACATCACCGGTGGATGCGCATCGCGAAGGCGATCGGCTGCCACTCGATCCGCGTGAATGCGAATTCGGAGGGCACTCCCGACGAACAGATCGCACGGTGCGCGCTCGGCATGGAGAAGCTCCTCGAGCACGCCGACGAACTGGAACTGAACGTCCTGATCGAGAACCACGGGGGCCACTCGAGCAACGGGGCCTGGCTGAGCAACCTGATGCGGACCGTCGACCACCCCCGCTTCGGAACCCTCCCGGACTTCGGGAACTTCGTCCTCGACTGGGACACCATGGAGATGTACGACCGGTACAAGGGGGTGTCCGAACTCATGCCCTTCGCCAAGGCCGTCAGCGCCAAGAGCAACGACTTCGACGAGGACGGCAACGAGACGTCGACGGACTACGAGCGAATGCTCAAGATCGTGCTGGACACCGGATACCGGGGATGGATCGGCGTCGAATACGAGGGAGGCGGACTCTCCGAAGCGGACGGGATCGTACGGACCCGTGAGCTTCTCATGAAGCACGGAGGCAGACCATGAAGGCCGTCACCATCGCCCGGCAGGGGGATCCCGTCGCTCCCAACATCGAACTGGTGGCCGATCTGCCCGCGCCGACGGCGGGACCGGATCAGGTGGTGGTGCGGACGGAAGCCACCGCGCTCAACCACCTCGATCTGTGGGCAGGACGTGGGCTGCCCGGACTGAATCTGGAATACCCCAAGATCAGCGGCTCGGACGGCTGCGGGATCATCGAAGCCGTAGGCGACGGCGTCGACGACGCCTGGCTTGGTCGCCGGGTGGTCCTCAACGCCGCACGGTGGATCCGTGAACCAATCCTTCCCGGTGTGCTTCCGGCCCCCGGGGCCCTGACCATGATCGGCGAACACGATCCCGGCACTCACCGCGAACGGTTCGTGGCCCCCGTCTCGAACATCGTCGATGTGGGCGAAGCGGATCCGGCCGCCGCCGCCGCCTTCGGCCTGTCCCACCTGACGGCCTGGGGCATGCTCGTGAACCGTGCCGGTCTGAAGCCCGGACAGTGGGTGCTCATCACAGGGATCGGAGGCGGCGTCGCCCTGGCGGCACTGAACATCGCCAGGTGGATGGGCTGCCGGACCATCGTCACTTCGCGGCACCAGTGGAAGCTGGATCGAGCCCTCGAACTCGGCGCCGAGTTCGTTGTGCTCGACGAAGGCGGGGACTGGTCGCGGACGGTGCGGGGACTGACGGGCAAGCGCGGCGTGGACGTCTGCGCGGATTCAGTCGGACCGGCCATCCACAACGCCTGCATCCGTTCGTTGGCCCGTCGCGGCACCTTCGTGACCTGCGGATCGACCACGCAGTGCGACTGCCCCATCGACCTGACTCGGATCTTCTGGAACGAGCTTTCGATCCTCGGTTCGTCGATGGGTGACATGGACGCCTTCCGTTCGGTGCTCGCACTGCTTGCCGACGGCACCATGACGCCGGTCCTCGATTCCACCTGGGACGTCGCCGACGCATCGTCGGCATGGGACCGTCTCGAATCGGGCGATCACTTCGGCAAGATCGTGCTCAACTGGAGCTGATTCAGCCCGGAGCGCGGCGGAACGCCTGTCGCCACGCGGGGTGTGCGCAACTGATGAGCAGCACGACGGGATAGATGAGTATGAGCCAGCTGCCCACGCTGAAGTCCACCGGTCGCAGTACGATCACCGTCACCAGCATCCCGATGCAGACCAGCGACCAGAGGATGCTGCCCCATCGAGCCCACCACGTCATGCGGAGCGTACCCACGCCCATGATGAGTATCCAGAACGACAGGCCCGCGTAGATGACCCCGTCCGTCATGATGAGCTCCTGCGCCCGACGGAGTTCCTCGCCGGTCTGCTCGGCCTGCTGCGCCGCGCGCTGGGAACGGAACTCACGCTCCGCTGCGGTCTGCAGACTCTGCTCCACGGCCCCCAGATTCCGGTCGATCTGGTAGCCGCCGATCAGGATGAGACCCGACAGCAGCAGGCCCAGCACTCCGATGAAGATGGAGAGCGAGCCGATTGCGGTCATCCAGCTGCTGCGTCGTGTCACATGAATCCCCTGGCGGTCGTGTCGCGGCCGAAAGAATACACCACTTCCCGGACCCGGGGCCGTTCGCTGCATTCCACGAACCCCGGTTGCGTCCTTCGAAGTCCGGGGTACGCTGGACGGTGAAGGACCCGACATGAACACCCCATCGACCGAACTGCGGAACGCCGACTGGTGGACGGCCATCAAGGCATCCATCAACGTGCACGAATCCACGATGATCGACTTTCGACGCGATCTCCACGCCCATCCCGAGCCGTCGGGCGAGGAGCATCGGACCACCGCGCAGATCGCAGACCGGATCCGCGCGATCGGCCTCGCTCCCCGAATCATGAACGACGGCTGTGGCATCGTGGTCGATCTCGAGTTCGATCCCGCAGCCGACTCGTGCGTCGCGATCCGCTCGGACCTCGACTGCGTCGCCGTGGACGATGCCAAGGACGTTCCCTGGCGATCCACCCGGCCGGGATGCTGCCACGCCTGCGGACACGACGCCCACGCCACGATGTCCCTCTTCACCCTGCTCACCCTGCACGAGCACCTGGATTCCATCCGGGCCATGCACCCTGCGGCCAACCTGCGCTTCATCTTCCAGCCCGCCGAGGAAACCACGAAGGGTGCCCAGCGGATGATCGAACAGCATGCACTGGACGGCGTGGATTCGATCGTCGCCCTGCACGTCGATCCCTACCTCGAAGCGGGGCACATCGGACTGCGCACCGGCCCCCTGACGGCGAACTGCCTGTCGTTCAAGATCACGGTCACCGGTCAGGGCGGACACTCCGCCCGACCCTACCAGAGCCTGGATCCGATCCCCGCCGCGACGAACATCGTGAGCATGATGTACCAGTTGTGTCCGCGGAGCATGGACAGCCGGTACCCACTGGCGCTCACGGTGACATCGATCCACGCGGGCCAGGCGTTCAACGCCATTCCCGACAGTGCCGAGATCTGGGGAACGCTGCGCACCTCCCGGGACGAGGACGAGCAGAACGTCCGTGCCAGGCTGCACGACGTGCTTCGGGGCATCGCGACCACGACGGGATGCACGATCAACATCGAGTTTCCGTACGCATCCCCCGCCACCAACAACGACCGCGAGGTGATCGAACGACTCTGGGCCGCGGGTGAGGCCGCCCTCGGAAAGGACCGGGTCGCCCTGGTCGAGATGCCCAGCCTCGGGGGCGAGGACTTCGCCTACTACCAGCAGGTGGTGCCGGGCGCCATGGTGCGACTGGGAACGGCGTTCCAGGATCCCAACGCGAGGGTCCCACTGCACGCACCGGATTTCGACATCAACGAATCATCCCTCGTTGCCGGTGTTCGCTTCCTGTGCCGGGCTGCGATCCGATCCGTCGTCCCCGAGCGTTGAGCGACAGTCGAATCGAGTACAGTGCAGCCGGACTCGAGGAGCCGTCCAGCCATGCACAGGAAATTCAAGCCGTCGCCGGAGCACACCATCGGCGTCGAGATCGAACTCGGTCTCGTCGACATGGAGTCCAAGGCGCTTGTGAACGACATCGACTTCCTGCTCGACGCCTGTCCCGAACAGTGGAATGATGCGGTGAAGAACGAGTTCATGCAGTCCTACTGCGAGTTCAACACCGGCATCTGCCGCACCGTCGACGAGGTCCGGCTCGACTTCGCTGAGAAGCTCCAGTGGGGCTACGAGAAGGCCGCCGAACGCGGCATGACCTTCCTCTGGAGCGGCACCCATCCGTTCAGCCACTGGAAGGACCAGTCGCTGTCGCCCGGTGAGCGGTACGAGTGGCTGATGCAGACGATGCAGTACGTCGCCCGCCGACTGGTGGTGTTCGGCCTCCACGTCCACGTGGGAGTCGACAGCGGTGACAAGGCAATCCAGATGTGCGACCGGCTGCTGCGGCACCTCCCGACCCTGATGGCGCTGTCCTCGAACTCCCCCCACTGGCTCGGGCAGGACACCGGACTCCACAGCTACCGGTCGAAGTTGATGGAATCGCTGCCGACCGCCGGCATGCCCGAGACGCTCCGGAACTGGTCCGAGTACATGTGGCTCATCGAACACCTGATTTCGACCGGTTTCATCCATTCCCCGAGCGAGATCTGGTGGGACGTCCGTCCCAGCCCCCAGTTCGGAACGGTCGAGATCCGGGTGATGGACACGCCGATCAACATGAAGCACCTGCTCGGACTCGTGGCGCTCTGCCAGAGCCTGATCGCGGGCATCTCCGAACACATCGACCGCGGCGCCTACCTCTACGACAGCCATCCGATGATCGCACGACAGAACAAGTGGCACGCGGTCCGGTACGGACTGGATGCCAACTTCGTGGACTTCGACACCATGCTGGCCGTTCCCGCCAGGCAGGTGGCCCGGCGACTGGTGGATCAGTGCGCTCCGCATGCGGAGCGGCTCGGCTGCCGCAACGAGCTCGGCTACATCGAGGAGATCATCGAGCAGGGATCCGGTGCCGACATCCAGAAGCGTGAGTTCGGCCGCAACGGCGACATGCAGTCGGCCACCCAGGGGATTCTGGATGCGACGGGGCGACCGTGGGAGCTGGGTCCCGCCGGCTGATGCTCAGGATGAACTGGCCGTCCGCTGGGTGACGAACGCGCGGACGGATTGCAGCAGCTGATCGAAGACCTGGTCCTCGGGTGGGCTGGCGTCGATCAGGATCGTACCCTCGGGATCCTCCCGGATCTGTTCGAGGTAGCCGTCCCGAACGCGATCCTGGTAGGCCTGCCCCTTCTCCTCCATCCGATCCGAATCACCGCCGCGTCGGATGGCCGCGGTGGTGGAATCGACATCGAAGATGATCGTGCAGTCCGGCCACTGGTCACCGACGACGATCTGGCCGATCGAGATGATGTGCTCCCGGTCGAGACCGCCGGCCGTGCCCTGGTAGGCCAGGGTGGAGGAGATGAACCGGTCGGCAAGCACCACCGCTCCGCGCTTTCGAGCGGGAGTGATGAGTTCATCGACCAACTGGCTGCGGCTGGCCATGTAGAGAAGCATTTCACAGCAGACGGTCATCTCGGCGTTCGCCGTATCGAGGAGAATCGAACGGATCTGCTCCCCGATCGGAGTCCCTCCGGGCTCACGGACCTCCACCACATCCAGCCCCTGCTCGGTCAACCAGGCCGCCAGACGACGGAACTGCGTGGTCTTGCCCGATCCGTCCGGGCCGTCGAAGACGAGAAACCGCCCCTTGAGTTGATCGATCCAGTCCTGCATCGGGGTGGATCATCCCCCACCGGAGGCGGATCGGCAACCCCCGAACGCCGCCGATCCGTACCATTGTCTCGTGCGCATCGTCCTTCGAGAATCCGACGGCTCCAGAACGACCCTCGACGTCGATCCCGTCCGGCGACCACCGCGGGTCCGGGATCTCGAGGACACGCGGAACGTCTTCCTGGACTGGGACCAGGCGCTCGACGACGACGGTCAGCTGCGACGCTGCCTCGTGTGCGGTGGACCGCTGTACCGGCGAAAGGCTCTTCCTCAGCTCACCGGATTCGTGGTGGTGCTCGCATTCGCACTTGCCCTGGTGGGCATCCTCGGATTCGCGGACAACATCGCACTGCTGATCGGCATGTCCTTCGTACTGCTCGTCGACATCGGAATCCTGCTGTTCGCACGCACCCATCTGGACTGCTACCGCTGCGGGGCTTCGCACCGGCGATTGCCGATCGCCCGCTACCACCGCCCCTGGGATCGCGCCACGGCGAACCGCAACCGTCCGGTTGACGAAGCGTAGCGGCGAGGCAGGTATCCATTCGGGACGCCGATACCATGGTCCCCTGCCCCTGACGGGTCGGGGGTTCCGAATCATGCCGCGAGGTGCCCAGTGCCGTCCATCACACGAACCGTGCCGATCCTGCTCATCCTCCTCCTGATGCCGCGTGCACGGGCCGAAGTCGTCCGGCTGGAAGGGGGTGATCGTCTGCAGGGGACGATCGAATCCCACGATGACACCACCCTCACGCTGACCCATTCGGTACTGGGCACGATCCGGCTGCCCATCGACAAGATCGAATCGATCGACGGCCGCACGACTGCGCAATTCCTCGATCCCCCCGCGAGTACGAAGGGGAACACGCCCGCACCGCCCGCCGATGACGGGGCCCCGGACTCCGGAACCGCACCGGCAACGAAGTCGCCCGCCCCGCCGGAACGGGAGTGGAAGAACACCTTCACGGTCGCGGGCAGCACCAACTCGGGAACCTCCGACAACGCGTCGCTGTTCCTGCAGCTGCGGATGGAACGAGACAACGACGTCGAGAAGACGTCGATCAGTTCCTTCTATCGGTTCGCCAGTGCCGACGGGACGACGAACCAGAGCTGGTACAACCTCACTCTCGATCAGTTGTGGAAACTGCCCAGGGTCGACACCGAATGGCAGCTCTTCGCTGATCTGCAGTTCGACTGGTCCGAGTTCAACTCGTGGGAACAGCGGCTGTCGCTGCACGTCGGAGGCCAGTACCCGCTGCTGTCCATCGACCGGACCACGCATCCGGACCTCTGGTACGAGTCGCTGATCCTCAACGGCCGCATCGGATTCGGCCCCCGCAAGGAGTTCGCGGGGATCGACACGGGAGTGGTGCCGGAAGCGGACCTGGGAAGCAGCCTCGACTGGACCCTGACTCCGAACAGCAGCATCGTCGCCAGCGCCGCTTTGCTGCCGGACCTGACCGATCTCAACGTCTACCGGATCAATGCGTCGCTGAACTGGAAGATCAAGCTCGAGGGACTGGACGGACTGGCCATGCAGCTGGGCATGACCTACCAGTACCAGAGCCAGGTCGAGGCGGCCGACCGCAACTACGATCTGCTCACCACCGTGGGCATGAGCTACGACTTCTGATTCCGGATCGTCTCACCGCCGGCGGATGAAGTTCTCGAACAGGATCGCCAGCGCGAAGAGGAACGAGATCAGGAAGCCGAAGCCGCCGATCCAGCCGAGGAAGCTGCTGCCCCCCCGCTGCTCGGCCAGGACCAGGATCGCCGAGGCCAGGATCATTGCCGCGATCAGCATGGAGTAGGAGAGCTGCCGGCTGGCGTGGTTCACCGTGTCGTTCAGCCGATCCACCCCCTCCACCTCCATCTTCACGCCCATCTGGTTGCGACCGAGGCGGTCGCTCAGACGGGTGAGATTGCCCGGAAGGTTCTCGGCGAACTTCAGCCACGTGGTGGCGTTCTTCTGCAGCCGCTTGCGGATGGCGGGGAGCGAGAACTGGCGCTTCACCAGCTTCTCCACGTGGGGCTTGGCGAATCCGATCAGATCGAAGTCCGGGTCCAGGTCCTCGCCGACCCCTTCGATGGTCGTCAGCGCCTTGATCATCATCACGATGTCGCTGGGACACTGGATGTGATGCTTCCGAAGCCCCTCGGTGAAGGCCCGGAGGACACCGGACATGTCGATCTTGCTCATCTCGACGTTGGTGTACTGGGCCATGAAGTCCTGGAGATCGCGGCGGATCTGCTTGACGTCCACCTCGTCCTCATCCACGTTGCCGAGCGTCATGAACGCTTCGAAGACCACGTCGATGTCGCTCTTGGCGGTTCCGTAGATGAGCATCGCGAGGTTGCGGGTGGTCTCCTCGTCGACCCGGCCCGCCATGCCGCAGTCGATGAAGCAGAGTCGTCCGTCCTCCATGAGGAACAGGTTGCCGGGATGCGGATCGGCATGGAAGAAGCCGACCTCCAGCGTCTGCCTGAGCACCGTGTAAGCGCCGATACGGACCAGACGCTCACGCTGCTCCATGGAGAGATTGGCTTCCTTCCAATGGGAGAGATTGACGCCCTTGATCTCCTCCAGAGCAAGGACGCGCCGGGTGGTGAGGTCCCAGTAGACGATCGGGAACCAGGCCTCCTCGCCCTCCTCGAGCCCCTCGCGGAAGGCGTCGGTGTTCCTTCCCTCGTGCATGAAGTCCAGCTCGTTCTTGATCGAACCCGCGAACTCGTCCACCACCGCGACCGGATCGAAGGGAAGGTCGTCGTGGTGCTTGGCGAGCCAGTGGGCGATGCCCTCCAGGATCTCCATGTCGGAATTGATGGTCTTCTCGATCCCCGGTCGAAGGATCTTCAGCACGATCGACTGACCGTCCTTGCGGACCGCGCGGTGCGCCTGCCCCATCGAGGCCGCGGCCAGCGGCTCCTCCTCGATGGAGATGAACTTCTCGTCCAGGTCACCGAGTTCGTCCACCAGCTGGGCGTGGATCTTGTCCCACGGCGCCGGGGGCACCTCGCTCTGAAGCTTCTGGAATTCCTCAATCCAGTCGTCGGGCAGGATGTCGGGACGGGTGCTGAGGATCTGCCCCAGCTTGATGAAGGTCGGACCCAGCTCCTCCATGGCCAGTCGCATGCGGGCGGCACGGGACATCCCGGAGGCATCCGAGCCCTCACCGTCGTGATCGAGCGTCTTCTTGCCGTCCGAGTGGAGAAGGTGCAGCTTGGTCTCGTAGACGAACTCGCGGAATCCGTACTTGACGGCAACCTTCATGAGTTCGCCGTAGCGACCCGCGTTCTTGATGGTCGAGATGAAACTCATGACCGGCTCCGTTCCCGCCCCATCCCGCGACCCCGGTCGAAGGAGTCGTCCCGGGGTCGGAGCGTGATCGTTCCACCGGGGGCACCATGATAGCGTGGGCTGATCCTTCGCCGCGTAGGGCCCGCAGGGAGCTCTTGGACGCTTCGTCGGGGCAATCCGAACCATTTACCCATTTCGCGTTGACTCGCACTGGTTTTGGCTGAATGCTTGGGTTGACCCATGAACGGACAACATCCAACCCGTCGACGACCCGATCACACGCTCCGGCGTCGTCCGATCACCGTAGCGGCAACCCGACCGGCACCGGTCTGGCTGCGCCATGTCACGACCATGATCGACTGGATCTGCTCCCGCTGCTTCACCAATACCGGCACGGGACGGGACCGGAGACCCTAGGCGAACACAAGACGCCCATGAATGATCTCCCGAGGCCCCGTTCCGAAGAACGGGGCCTCTTGCATTGCATGAACACCACGAAAGGCCGACGACATGACCAAGACACCATGCAGATTCGTACACACGACCGATGTCACGACCGGGCCCTCCACCGAGCGGGACCGCGGCATCGGAATCGACGAGGGCGGCGGACCATGAAACACCTCGAACCGTCAAGACCCGATGCAGCGCCGGCCACCAGCAGTCTGGCCGGCATGCTGTCGACGATCGCCTGTCGGCTGGCAACCGACGGAGCAGGGTGGAGACTCGACCTGATCGGATTCCCGCCCGAGGACATCATCGACCTGATCAACGAATCGAACCGGACGCACGATGCCGGCCGGTGCACGGCGGCGGAGGACGGCGATGTGGTGTCCATTCACGGACGATTACGCGGTCCACTGCTTCTTGTGGGGGGCCGCGTGCTGCGCAACCACGTCCGATCGCGCCTCGGCCATCGTCGATACGGCCTCGAGTGTCCCGAAGCGGATTTCATGCATCATCTGCTTGCACGCACCGGCACGTTCTCCATTCGCCGCATCGAGACCGAGGTCTATTCGACGTGGGTGGACATCGGAGTCTCCACCTGTCCGGACGGGTCCGCAAAACCGGCCGATCTCTCCCTGATCTACGACCTCGTCTCCAACACCTGGCACACGGAATTCTGACGTGCCCGACGAACCCGGACGTCGGAGCAGCGTACAACCGGGCGGAGAACACCGACGGGCGATTCACGCCCCCGTCGCACCCGTACTCAGGTGTGGTGCGTGTCGGGAACCATGGTTCCCCCGATGCGCTGGTCATCGTTCAGCGAGGGGTTGAACGAATGCACCCATGCGGGGCATCTTCCCGAAGATGCCCCGCATGCACAGGTGCTTCCGCATCCTCCATGGGATATGCTGCCCGGCATGATCGGACGTCTCGGCATGCTCATCAGCCGCCTGTTTCGGTGGCTGATTCCCGACCCATTCGTCATCGCGATCCTCCTGTCGCTGGTGACGGTGCTGGCCGCGCTGCTGTGGGGAACCTTCGACCCGTCCGATGAACCGTTGGATGTCCTCCTCGACGCCTGGAGCAGCAACGAAAGCGGAATCTGGAAACTGCTGGCCTTCAGCATGCAGATGTGCCTGATCCTCGTGACGGGACACGCCCTCGCCTCGACCCGTCCGGTCCGCTGGGGCATCGATCGCATCGCATCCGTTCCGCGATCCACCACCTCCGCCGCCGCGATGGTCGGATTCGTCGCGATGGTCTTCGGCCTGCTCAACTGGGGACTCGGACTGATCGTCGGTGCGTTGCTCGCTCGGGACGTCGGACGCAGTCTGCAGCACCGGGGCATCCGTGCCCACTACCCGCTGGTCGCAGCGGCCGGCTACATGGGACTGCTGGTCTGGCACGGCGGCTTCTCCGGCTCCGCACCCCTGTCGATGACCACCACGACCGGAGCGGCCAAGGTGCTTCCGGCGGACGTCGCGAAGGAAGTGGGAACCATCCCCCTCGAGCAGACCATCCTGTCGCCGATGAACCTCGTCGTCAGCCTCGGCCTCCTCGTACTCGTTCCGCTGCTGCTTCGGTGGCTTGCACCCCGCGACGAGGAATCCATGCAGCCGTGCAGCGATTTCCATCCGATGGACGAGTCTCCCCACCAGCCGGAGCCCGTCACCAATCTTCCCCAGTTGCTCAACCGATGCTGGCCCATCTCATGGCTGCTCGCCGGGGCGCTGGTGCTCGGTCTCTGGCGGTTCGTCGAGCTCAACGGCTTCGGTTCGGTCGGACTCAACCAGATCATCATGGTCATGTTCGCGCTCGGTCTGGTGCTGCACGGTTCACCGGTCGCCTACATGCATGCGGTGACCGGTGCCGCCCGGGGCTGCGCCGGGATCATGATCCAGTTCCCGCTCTACGCCGGAATCATGGCCATCATGATCGCGAGCGGACTGATGGCACAGATCGCTGAATGGTTCGTGCAGATCGGAAACGAACGCACGATGCCGCTGCTCTCCTTCCTCTCCGCGGCGATCGTCAACATCTTCGTACCCAGCGGAGGTGGCCAATGGGCGATCCAGGGCCCCATCGCCCTGCAGTCCGGCTACGACGCCGGTGTGGATCCGGGTCGGATGATCATGGCCGTCGCATACGGCGATCAGCTGACCAACATGCTGCAGCCGTTCTGGGCCCTGCCGCTCCTGGCGATCACGGGAGTCCGGGCGCGCGACATCGTGGGATACACCGCCCTGGTCATGATCGGGGCGGGCGTGTGGATGGCCTTCTGGCTGCTGGTGTGGGGATGAGCATGTCTGCGTCCACCATCCACGGCACCGACGAGCAGGGCGTGCGGATCATCGAACTTGACGATCCCGGACGGCGCAACGCACTCACGGTCGATCTGCTCGACGGGCTGATCGCGCAACTCGAAGCCTGCGCGGAACGCAGCGACATCCACGCGGTGCTGCTTCGGGGCCGGGGTCCGTGCTTCTGCGCCGGATTCGATCTGCAGGCGGTGGTCGACGAGCCGAAGGTTCTGGATGAACTGATCGAACGGCTGAGCAACGCGATTCGAACCATGCGACGCCTCCCCCAGGTCGTGGTGGTCGCTGCCCACGGAGCCGCGATCGCGGGCGGCTGCGCCCTGCTGACCGGAGCCGACGCGGTCTTCGTCGACGACGGCACGACGGCGGGCTATCCCGTCCATCCGCTGGGGGTGAGTCCGGCCGTGACCATCCCCACCCTGCGACAACGCATCGGCGACGGCCGGGCCCGTGAACTGCTGCTGGGCGGCCGCCTGGTGCGGGGCCGGGACCTCGTCGAACTCGGTCTCGCCACCCACTGGATCGAGACGGAGATGCACGTCGCCGCCCTCGAGTGGGCGCGTGGGGCCGCCGGCCGGTCCTCCAATGCGATGCGGACCACCAAACGATGGGTGAACGAACTCGATGGTTCGCACGACGATGCGTCGTTCGACGGACCGGTGGACGGTTCCCGGACCCTCACGGGGGGTGCGGAAGCGATCGAAATGCTGAAGACCTTCTGGAATTCCCGCCGGACGTAAACGGTCAGTCGACGCTGTCGCGTTCCTGGGTCTGGTCCCGGCCGTGGAACTCCCGATGCGAAGCGGGAAGCATTCCCAGCTGGACGTAGTCGCGCTTGCAGAAGAGATTGATGAACCAGTCCATCCCGACCCGCAGACGCCGACGCCATCCCGGTGTCTTCAGCAGGTAGATCGCCCGCCACATCGCCCAGGCCAGGATGCCGTGGACCTTGATGCCCTTGAGACTCGCGACACCCCGGTGACGACCCAGCGGAACGAGGATGCCCTGCACGTGCACATTCGCCGGACGGGTGGATCGACCCCGCACCGTCGCGACGATGTTCGCGGCCAGCTGCGGCGCCTGGCGAATCGCGATCTGGGCCAGGGGCGGCATGGGCTTGCCGTCGAGACCGGGCACGGATGCGCAGTCACCCAGGCCCCAGACACCGGACAGCCCCTTGGCCGCATAATCCGCTTCGCATTCCAGACCGCCGAACCGGTTCAGGGGCAGACCCGCCAGTTCGGACAGGATCGGATTCGGCGCGATGCCCGCGGTCCAGATCACGGTGCTGCACGGAATGCGGTCGCCCTCCGAGGTGATCACATGATCGTCGTGGACCTCCTTGACCGAGATCCCGTTGTGGATCCGGACGCCGCGGTCACAGAGTTCCCGGTGGGCCCACTGGTGGAGATGTTCCGGCAGCACGCCGAGAATGCTCGGAGCGAGCTCCACCACGGTGAAGGTGCAGTCCTCCCGCCGCAGATTCCGATACATGATGGTCGCGTCCCGGACGAACGTCTCCAGTTCGCCGACCACCTCGATGCCGGTCACGTTCCCCCCCACGATCACGAAGTGAAGCAGCCGTCGGCGCTCCTCAGGATCGTCGGTCGCGTTGGCCAGTTCGAGCAGTTCGACCGCCCGGTCGCGGACCGCCACCGCGTCCGTCATGTGCTTCATCTCGAAAGCGTGCTCCCGGACGCCCGAGACGACATCCTCCGGCAGAATTCGGGTCACGCTGCCGAGTGCAACCACGAGATGGTCGTACGTGATGGAACGATCACGATCGTCGCCGATGAGCCGGTAGCGGACCGTCGAGCCGTCGACGTCGAGTCCCTTCACCTCTCCCATCAGGAGCTCGCTCTTCCGCGCGAAGTCACGAATCGGCACCGTGCAGTGACGGGGCTCGATGGAACCGGTCCCCGCCTCCACCAGCAGCGGATAGAAGACGAAGTAGTTGTTGCGATCGATGATGATCACTTCGAGCTCGCCCGTTCGGGCGTGCTTCTGCAGGGACTGGGCCAGGTACGCCCCACCGAATCCTCCCCCGAGAATGACGACCCGCGTCGGCTTCGAATCAGCCATCGATGCCTCCGTTCACCGTGGGGATCCGCGACAACGACGGGTCATCGGGCAGATCCGGCAGGGGCGGAGGATTCATGATGAGGGACAGGATGATGAAGCTGGACCAGACGACCGGCATCATCGAGATGATGATGCTGACGCGGGCCAGGTTCCTGCCGACCATCCACTTCTGTCGCCCGACGATCTCGCAGCACACGACCACGAACGCGACGATGATGAACTTGAAGAGGCTCATTCCCATCTGTCCGAACTCACCGAGAATCCAGTCCGCGATCGGATTGACCTCGGTGCCCCCGAAGAACAGGATCACCCTCGTCAGGACCACGTCGAGCGCGGACACGAAGATCAGCCAGAGGTACAGGTTCGGATACAGGACCGCCTTGGTCCATGAAAACGAACTGTCGTCCGGTTGTGATTCAGATGATCGAGTCATGCTTTGAAATATTGTGAGCGGGAGCCGTATTCAATTCGACAAATGTTCCCATCTCCTTGTCCTGTATTTCGCGGGCTTCGGAACTGGAGGTGGTATCGCTGTGGCATGCGGCCCGGCTCTTGCTGCCCTTCATCGAACGCTTGGTCTTGGATGCGAGTCGGTGGATCTCCTCCGGATCGAGGACGCCCCGCTGTTCGAGGATCGCCTTCTGCTCCTCGGTCAGGGCGTCGGATACCTTCGACTTGTCCCAGGCGTAGTCGGCATCCTTGCCGGATGCGATCTCCTGGATCTCGCGACTGATCCGGACGCTGCACCAGTCGTGGCCGCACATGGCGCAGAAGTTGGTGTCCACGTCGAGGTCCTCGTCGTGCAGCGCTCGCGCGGTATCTGGATCGAAGCTCAGTTCGAAATGACGTTCCCAGTTCAGCGCCGCGCGGGCCTTGGTGAGTTCATCATCGCGATCACGCGAACCCGGAATGCCCAGCGCCACGTCCGACGCGTGCGCAGCGATCTTGTAGGCGATGCAGCCCTGCTTGACATCGTCACGCTTGGGAAGTCCGAGGTGCTCCTTGGGAGTGACGTAACACAGCATCGATGCACCGTGCCATCCGGCACTGGTTGCTCCGATGCAGGAGGTGATGTGGTCATAGCCGGGGAAGATGTCGGTGACGAGCGGTCCCAGGACATAGAACGGAGCACCATGGCACTTCCGTCGCTGGAGCTTCATGTTGTATTCGATCTGGTCGAAGGAGACGTGTCCGGGACCCTCGACCATGACCTGCACGCCGTACTGCCATGCTCGCTCGGTGAGTTCACCGATCACCTCCAGCTCCGCCAGCTGGGCCCGATCCGTGGCATCGGCCAGACCGCCGGGACGGAGGCCGTCGCCGATTGAGAAGCTGACGTCGTACTCGCGCATGATCTCGCAGATCTCGTCCCAGAGGTCGTACATCGGGTTTTCCTGACCATGGGTCAACATCCACTTGGCCAGCAGCGAACCGCCGCGGGACACGATGCCGATCAACCGATCCTTCACGTACGGGATGTGGGAACGAAGGAGACCGGCGTGGATGGTGAAGTAGTCGACGCCCTGCTTGGCCTGGTGCTTGAGGGTCTCCAGAATCACCTCGGCATCCAGATCCTCCAGCTTGCGGCCGATGATCATGGAGTAGATGGGTACGGTTCCGATCGGAACCCGGGAGTTGCGAAGAATGGCCTCACGGCACTGGTCGAGATCTCCCCCCGTCGAGAGATCCATGACGGTGTCCGCACCCCACCGTTCGGCCCAACGAAGCTTCTCGACCTCCTCGTCGGTTCCGGAACTGACGGGGGACGCCCCCATGTTCGCGTTGATCTTGGTCGTCGAGGCTCGACCGATCGCCATCGGATCCAGTTCGTACTCGAGGTGACGGATGTTGGCGGGAATGATCAGGCGGCCGGCGGCGATCTCGTCGCGGATCTGCTCCACGGTGAGATGCGGCTCCCGCTCGGCGACACGACGCATCGCATCGGTGATCAGGCCGAGCCGGGCGTGTTCGAGCTGGGTGATCGGGACGAATCCCTCCGGTGCCACCGCCCGAATGGCGCGGCCCGCGCCCTGGTTGTGACCGACGCACCCTTCGGGATGATCCTCGATCGTCCATCCACCGGGCAGGAAGTCCCAGGCCGTGAGTTCCGACGGCGCGGGCATGCCCGGCGTATCGGGACTGGAGAACATACGCGGTCCGCCGATGTCGGCGGCCATCGAGAAGCTTCCCGGCGAGGTCCCCTGCCGATCGGTCGAGGGGTTGGCCGCTCCGTGCAGCGGCAATGCGTCGAGAAACGCGTGGTCGGGTGCGGTGACGAAGTCGATGTCGGCTCGGTCCTGGCCGGGGTCGGCCGTTCCATCCTGCTTGATCATGATGCTCTTCCTCCAGTGGTTGGAGGGGAACGGGAGCCCGTGCTCGCGTTCCCTCCGCCGGTACGAACCGGATCAGGTGCTGCGGGTACTTCTCAGCAGGTGAACCACCTGTGCCCCGAGCGAACACGAACAGTCTACCTGCTGCTGGTTCCCTCTGGGCCCACCGCTGCAGCGTCGAAGCTACAATCCGAATCGATGCCTCAGACCCGAAATTCATCCCTCCCGCTGCTTCTGAGCCTGCTTTCGGTGATCGCCGCGGCGACGGGCTGCTCCACCAGGGCGAAACCGGATCTTCAACCGCTCGAACTCCAGGGTCCCGTCTCCGTGCACGTGGAGTCCTTCGCCGGCGATGTAACGATCAAGGCCGTGCACGGACCGTCCTACGTCACGGTCGAGGGTGAAGCCCTGCATGCGATCAACCGCACCACCGACGCCGAAACCGCGCTCGATTCGATCCGGTGGACGACCGAGCTCGACAACGACGATCGTGGTCCGAGACTGGTTGTTCGGGTGCAGTCGGACTCCGACGAGACCCACCTGCTGCGGGCCCACGTGACGGTGCGCATTCCGATCGCGGACGGAATCCACGTCCGAACGAGACGGGGGGACGTCCTCATCGACGACGTGACGGGACCGGTCGACGTCCGTACCACCGACGGATGGATCGAGCTGCTCTCCGACCAGCCGCTGCGTGATCCGATCTCCCTGTTCACCAATGATGGGGATGTGAACGTGCGCATCGCACCGGGAAGCTGCGGAACATTCGATCTCCACGCGGACCATGGCTCCTCGCGCGTGAACGTGAAGTCGGGCCAGCTGATCGTTCGGGGGCACTCGAGCGAGGAGGTCTTCAACGGCATCCTCAACGACGGAGCCAATCCGATCACCATCCGCACCACGGACGGATCCATCCGGTTCGTCGTGAAACCGAATCCGAAGCAGCACGGCCTCTTCCACATTCCCTGAGGCGGATCGTGCATGGCACGCGAACTCCACGATCACTGGTTTAAGGAAGCGAAGCGGGAAGGCTACCGCTCGCGCGCCATCTACAAGCTGAGCGAGATCGACCGGAAGCGGCACCTGATTCGGACGGGCGATGCGGTGCTCGACTGCGGATGCGCACCGGGTTCCTGGATGGAGTACGCGGCCCAGCGGACGGGACCGGACGGATCGGTCGTGGGCATCGATCTGCTCGAGATGGTTCCGCTTCCCGGCCGGAACGTCCATGTACTCCTCGGTGATCTACGGGACATCGGAGACGAGGAGCTGCTGGCACCGGCCGGTCTCGGGGGAACCCGTCGATTCGATGTGATGCTGTCCGACATGGCACCCAACACCACCGGTCACCGCGACACGGACCACCATCGATCGATGGCGCTGTGCGAACTCGTCCTCATGCGTTCCGGCTCGCTGCTCCGTCCCGGCGGCCACCTCGTGATGAAGGCCTTCGAGGGCGGCAACTTCCAGGAGCTCGTCCAGCGGATCCAGGACTGCTTCGAGGACGTCAAGGCCATGCGGCCCGCCGCATCGCGCAGCGTGTCCAGGGAGATGTTCATCGTCGCCATGGACCGTCGTGCGGACGCGGAACTGACGCTGCCGCCACCGCCCTCGGGTGGCCCGCCGCCGGTTCCGGACGACTGGTCCCGGGGAAGCTGAGCCTAGACGCCGACCGCACCCGTCGCGTGGGCCGTCTCGAGGATCCGCTCTGCGGTTCGAACCGCCGCGAAGCCCGCTTCGGCATCGATGGACGGGCGGGATCCGGTCCGGACGTTGTGGAGGAAATCCTCCGCCTGGAGACGCAGGGGCTCGACGTCCTCGACCGTGAGTTCCTCGAACTCGACCAGGTCTAGGTAGTTCACGTCACTGAGGTCCTCGCCGCAGCGGATGCGTTCCTGCATCTCCTCCAGCTTGCATTCGTTCGAACTCTTCCGGACCACCGTTCCGGTGCGTGCGGCGAAGTCCGCCGACAGGTAGAGGTCCTCGGAGATGATCCGGATCTTCCGTTCGGTCTTGAGTGCGAGTCGGCTCGCGGTGACGTTCGCCACGGTCCGGAATCCCTCCGCCGCGGCCGGAAACGTCAGTCGCGCATTGCAGACGTCGATCTGGTCGCTGAGCACCGGCACTCCACTGGCCTGGATGTCCTCCGGTTCGCTGCCGACGAGCATCAGCAGGAGATCAAGATCGTGGATCATCATGTCCAGCACCACACTGACGTCGAGGCTTCGGAAGGTCATAGGGGAGATGCGACTCACCTCCACGTGCCGCGGCTTGATCGGGCCCAGCGACTTGATCGCCTGCATGACCGGGTCGAAGCGCACCACGTGCCCGACCTGCAGGGTCGTCTCGCACCGCCGAGCGGTTTCGGCCAGTGCCATTGCCTCGTCCGCCGTCGGAGCCAGCGGCTTCTCGATCAGACAGGCGACGCCCGCTTCGAGCAGGGCCTCGGCCGCCTCACGGTGATGGATCGTGGGAGTGGCGATGGTGACGGCATCGACACCGAGATCGATCAGCTCCTGCACCGTGGAGAGCGGCGTACCGCCCCACTCCTCGGTGATCGCGGTTCGACGTTCCTCCGAATGGTCGACGACGCCGACGAGCTCCGCTCCATCGAGCTGGGCGTACACGCGGGCGTGGTGCCGACCCATCCGTCCGACTCCGATCACTCCGCATCGCATCGCATCACTGGTCATGGCTGTTCTCCAATCCTGCCGGTGGCGTGGCATTCTAGCCGGTGTCAGGCCAGCGGGATGTCCGAAGGGGGTTCGTTCGGTCCACAGGCCGTGCAGGATCGACCGGTAAACGTCTTTCCGCAGAGTCCGCACACTTCGATGCGAGGAAGATCGTCCACGGCCTTTTCCTGGAGGGCACTCTTCTTGTCGCGGATGCGATCCTCACGGCCGAGCCGACGGCGCGATTGGCGAACGGACCACAGGCTGTAGTTGAGGAAGCGAAATCCCGTCACGCACACCACGAGGGGAATGACGAACAGCGGAAGTAGCGTCGCAAGAAGCACCACCGTTCCCAGGACGCTGAATCGGGTATCGAAGAGCGCCTCGCCGCCCGGGGACGGCCACGGAAACCACCAGTCGATGATCGCCACGGGGACGGCGATCCAGACCATGTGCCCCAGCAGTCGGGCGGTGTCCCGGAAGTAGAGCTCACCGGCCATGCGGCACAGGAGCGCCAGCACGATGATCAGTCCCGCCACCGCTCCAAATCCCATGACGCCCGTCAGCAGTTCCAGCGGCCGGCTCGATCCGGTTGCATGCACGATCCAGGTGAGGAGATACATCGGCAGCCAGAGCAGCTGTGCAGCGCACCCCGCGATGCGACCGGCTTCCCAGGCGGATGAACCGCCGCATACGGAGTGCGGAATCGCGAGCCAGCAGCCGGCGCCCCAGGACCCGAGGCACACGATGGTTCCGAGTTCGTGGATCACCGTGTCCGAAGGAAAGAGACCCCACAGACCGAATCCGATGTAGCCGGCGGTGGACGCGATGAGCAGAAGAAGGCCCCATCGCCACCGGGATGAAATCGCCACATCCTCTGGAATCAGGTCCGAACGGACCGCGATGCGTTCACGCCCGGCGTCGAAGTCGACCCCGCATTCGGGGCAGCGACTCCCGGCCGGGAGACCCTGCAGGTCGTAGCCGCATTCTCCGCACCGGCGTTCCCCACCGCCGACGTGCGCGTCACCCCCGTCGGGGAGACCGGATTCGGATCCGTCGGGATTCCGCAGGAATCTCGGATCGATCATCACCTCGGGTGGTTCGTCGAGGACAGGATCCCACTGGGGAGCAGCACCGCATTCGGGGCATCGAGCGCCGATGGACAGTCCCCGGAGGTCGTAGCCGCAGTCCGCACAGGGTGTCTCACCCTGGTATTCGCCACCATCGGAACCGCCGAGGAAGTACGGATCAACCGGCATCGCAGGCGGCCGCCGCGCTGGCATGCTCGCGCACGTGATTCACCGCGTTGCGGAACATCTGGAGTCCGGGAGGATCGACGCGCATCAGGGACTCGTCGAGCCGGGTCCAGATCGGATGCGATGTCCATCTGGTGTACCGCTCCGGATGCGGCATCAGTCCGAAGACGAGACCGCTGCGGTCGCAGATGCCGGCCACATGCCCCATTGAACCGTTCGGATTGTCCTCGGGGGCGTAGCGGACGGCGACGCACTGCATTCGTTCGAGTTCTTCGAGCTGTTCCGCGGAAGCGACGAATCGACCTTCACCGTGGGCGATCGGAAGCACGGCGGTCTCGGGGGACATGTCGAGCCCCCGCGTCCAGACGCACCGGGTGTCCGCAGGGACCTCGATGCCCACCCATCGATCGATGAACCGGGCCGATTCGTTGTCCGCCAGCGCGACGCTGGGCACCGGGGGGCGATCGGCGACCGACTCCTCGTCGCGCGGACCGGGAAGCAGACCGACCTGCACGGCGATCTGGAATCCGTTGCATGGCGCGATCATGGGCACACCTCGATCGAGGGCCCGGCGGAAGGCGTCGTAGAGTCCGGTCCGCATCACCTGGGCGGCGATCCGCCCCGCGGCCACCGCATCGCCGTAGCTGAAGCCTCCGGGCAGCCCCACGAGCGCGAAGTCGTCCACGATGGTCGGATCCGCGGTCAGCCGGTTCAGATGGATCGAGACGGGCTCGGCGCCCGCGAGTTCGAATGCTTCGGCCAGTTCCCGGTCGCAGTTGATGCCTGCGGTGGTGATGATCAGTGCTCGCGGCTTCATGGTCACAGCATCCTCGAGGGCCCGGGTTACCAGTTGATCGTTCCTGACCAGAGGTCACGGAGTTCGTCGATGGATGCATCGCAACCGCTGCATTCCAATCGTCCGCCGTCGTCGAACCGGCCGATGACGCGGCACGCCGCATCGCCCAGGGCCGCTTCGAGCGCGGACACGTCCTCGTCGCGGACCTCGAGCAGGTACCGGCCCGGCGTCTCCGCGAAGGCCGCGACGATCGGATCCGGGTGCACGGAGTCGAGATCGAGCGAAAGTCCGAGTCCACCGGCGAAGGCCATTTCGGCCGCGGCGACGAGCACTCCGCCCTCGCTGCAGTCGTGGGCCGATCGAACCAGTCCCGCCGCGATGGCCGCGGCCACCGCTCGGGCGGTCCGGGGCCCCGTCTCGAGGTCGAGTTCCGGAAGTGTCCCGTCCTGCTCGCGGATCGGATACAGGTCCATGAACTGGGACCCACCCATCGCCGCGGTCGTGTCGCCGACCAGCACCAGCCTCGAACCCGGCTGCTTGGCATCCATGGTGATGCACCGCCGGACGTCATCGACGATGCCGAAGCCGGAGATCAGGAGGGTCGGCGGAATGCGGATGGTTCGACCGTCGTCCGTCGTGAACTGGTTGTTGAGGGAATCCTTGCCGGAGATGAAGGGCGTCCGGTAGGCGAGTGCTGCATCCCGGCAGCCCTCCGCCGCGCGCACGAGCTCTCCCATGCGCTGCTCGTCGTCGCAGCCGGGCCAGCAGAAGTTGTCGAGCACCGCGATCCGCTCCGGATCGGCGCCGACGCAGACCAGATTCCGAACGCACTCGTCGAGAGCCGCGACCGCCATGCGCCAGGGATCGTCCTGCAGTCCGGTGGCGAGGCCATTGGCCACCGCCAGGCCGCGGGTGGAACCCGCCACGGGGAGGAGAACCGCCGCGTCGGAGGGGCCGTTCCCGTAGGGGCCGACCTGGGGGCGGATCACGCTCCGGCCCTGCACCTCGTGGTCGTACTGTTCGATGATGCAGCGCTTGGAGGCGATGTTGGGGTGCGCAAGCAGTCGCTGCAGTGCGACGTCGATCGAGGGCGGCGCGACATCCGTCGCCGGCCGGGCCGGTTCCA
The DNA here is from genome assembly GCA_002295885.1 of Phycisphaerales bacterium UBA854. GTDB lineage: Bacteria > Planctomycetota > Phycisphaerae > Phycisphaerales > SM1A02 > UBA854. The sequence continues at coordinate 30,344 of DBGM01000045.1, read as the reverse complement.
CCGGCTGCCACCGGGCGACCCGGATCCGATCCGGCAGTCCGTCGTGCAGCAGGGACATGGGCAGTCGCCCGAACTCCACATCGTGCCAGTTCAGGATCAGTTCGCGGTCGGGCGTACCGAAGGTTCCCAGCACGCACAGCTCGACGTCGTGTGCGTCGCAGATCTCCTGCAGGGCGGACAGCCGTTCCTCCGGAACCGCCATCACCATTCGTTCCTGCGCCTCGGAGATCCAGATCTCGGTGGGCGTCAGCCCCTGGTACTTCAGCGGAGCCGCCTCCAACTGCACCGTCGCACCGAGCTCCTCCCCCATCTCGCCCACCGCACTGGAGAATCCGCCGGCGCCGCAGTCGGTGATGGAGCTGTAGAGACAGCCGCCCGGCGCATCCCGCGCCTCCATGATCGCGTCGAGCACCTTCTTCTCCGTCACCGGATTGCCGATCTGGACGGCGTGCGAGAACTCGTCGACGTGGGTGTCCGTCAGCTCGGCGGACGAGAACGTCGCGCCGTGGATGCCGTCCCGACCCGTCCGGCCGCCCAGAGCGACGATCAGATCGCCCGGCCGGGGATCACCCGTCACCCGGTCGCGGGGCATCACCCCCACGCATCCGCAGTAGACGAGTGGATTGCCGACGTAGTCGTCGTCGAACCACACGGTGCCGTTGACGGTGGGAATGCCCATCCGGTTGCCGTAGTCGCGGACGCCCGCGACGACCTGGGACAGGATGCGGCGGGGGTGCAGACAACCCGTGGGAAGCGGACGATCCGTGTCCGGCGCCCAGGTGTCGAGATGTCCGACGCAGAAGACATCGCTGGCCGCGATCGGGCGCGCCGCCAGGCCGGTGCCGATGATGTCCCGGATGCAGCCACCGATGCCGGTTGCGGCACCGCCGTACGGCTCCAGGGCGGAAGGATGGTTGTGCGTCTCGACCTTGAAGCAGACCGCGTGCTCCTCGTCGAAGGCGATGATGCCCGCATTGTCCACGAACACGGACAGACACCAGTCGATTCCGTCCGCCATCAGTTCCTTGGTCGCCGCGGCGATGGTCGAACCAAGCAGGTTGTCGATTCGGACCACCTCCTCGCCGACGACCTCATGACCGAACCGATCGAGATCACCGGGCAGCGGCCCGTGGTATTCGACCCGTGCCTTGAGTGTCTTGTGCACGCAGTGCTCGGACCAGGTCTGCGCGAGCGTCTCCAGTTCGATCTCGCGCGGATCACGACCCATGGAGCGGTAGGCTTCCTGCAGGGCCTGCATCTCGTCGAGACTCAGGAAGAGGTGGGCTTCGCGCGAAAGTCGCTGCAGCGCCTCGTCGTCGAGCTCCAGGAGCGGGACCGTCCGGACCTCGGCTTCCCGATCGTGCCCCGACTCGAACTGCTCGGGGTGGTACGGAGCGTCGTGGACATCGTGAATCAGGGTGTTGGCGAGACATCGTTCGGCAAACGTGCGGGCCTGTCCCTGATCGAGACCATCCACATCGAAACGGCGGCCGGTCCGGACCGTGACGTCGACACCCAACAGGCTCCTCACTCCGAGTTCCACGGCCTCCGCCTCGGGATCCATCACCCCGGGCTGGGGATGGACCTCGACCAGCGAATCGGCGCGGGGCTCGGATGCACCGACCACCGCCCGTTCGGTTACGGGATGGCTCAGCAATTCGTCCGCGACCCGACGAACCGCATCGGTGTCGAGTTCACCCTCGATCAGGTAGATGGCGGTGGCCTGTACGGACTCGGGCTGCGCGTCCAGCGATGCCGTGCGAGCCGACTGGCAGGCGGCTGCACCGCGTGGATCTCCAGCATCACTGCTGGGGCGTACCTCGATGCGATGAACGGTCATGACGGGCTCCATCCCGAGCTAGGACGAGAATATCGATCACACGTTGTTTCCGCCACCACGAGCAGCTTCATCCCGACCCTGAACGGCAAGGCGATCGCAGCGTTCATTCTCAGGATGCTCCGAGTGCCCGCGAACCCAGTGGGTCGAGATCCGATGCACGTTGCGCAGTTCGTCCAGAGCCTCCCACAGGTCCTGGTTGAGCACCGGCTTCTTCTGCGACGTCTTCCAGCCATTGGCCAGCCAGCGATCCAACCAGGATGCGAGGCCGTCGACCACGTACTTGCTGTCCGAGTGGACCTGGACACTCGCCGGTTGGCCGATGCTGCGTAGTCCCTCGATGACCGCCAGCATCTCCATCCGGTTGTTGGTGGTGGCCGGATCCCCGCCGTACTCGACGGTCTCCGTTCCATCCGCGTGGACGAGGATGTAGGACCAGCCGCCCGGCCCGGGGTTTCCCGAGCATGCACCGTCCGTATATAGGGTGTAGTCCGTTCGGTCTTCCATGCCGAAATTCGCCTTCCGTGGTGCCTGAGGGGTGAATTCCCCTTCCGCTACATGGTACCGCCTGCCTCCACGGGCGTCGGTTGCCCGGAGAGCCCTTGAATTGGCCTGCGGAGGTCTGGTACACTGCCCGGCTCGAATGTTCTACAGGAGCGGAAGACCGCATGCCCACGACGAACCAGCTGGTACGAAAGCCTCGACGAAGCCCCAAGACCAACTCCAAGGTCCGTGACCTTGGTGGAAGTCCCCAGAAGCGCGGTGTCTGTCTTCAGGTGCGTACCGTCACACCGAAGAAGCCCAACTCGGCCCTCCGGAAGGTGGCCCGTGTCCGGCTCTCCAACGGCAAGGAAGTCACCGCCTACATCGGNNCCTGAGGGGTGAATTCCCCTTCCGGTACATGGTACCGCCTGCCCCCGGGGGCGTCGGTCGCCCAAAGAGCCCTTGAATTGGCCTGCGGGGGTCTGGTACACTACCTGGCTCGAATGTTCTACAGGAGCGG
>DBGM01000045.1:13942-27252 GCA_002295885.1 Phycisphaerales bacterium UBA854 | reverse complement strand
GTCCGCGACCTTCCCGGTGTCCGGTACCACGTGGTTCGCGGATCCCACGACACCCTCGGAGTGGACGGACGAAAGCAGGGACGTTCGAAGTACGGAACCAAGCGCAAGTAACCACAATGCAAGGCAAGTAATCGTTTCCTTCCTCGGGGAAACGGTGAACAACGGCCCCCTTGGGGCAGATGAGCCAGGAGAGGACCAATGGCAGGACGTATCACCAAATCCGAATCACAGCTGAAGCCGGACCCGCGCCACTCGAGCCTGGTCCTGTCGAAGTTCATCAACTGCGTCATGATCGACGGCAAGAAGGCCGTCGCCCAGCGCTGCGTCTACGACGCGCTCGACCTCATCCAGGCCCGCCTGGACAAGGAGAAGGACGAGAGCATGCCCTCCGAGGCGTTCGAGGTCTTCACCAAGGCAATCGACAACGCCAAGCCCAACGTCGAGGTCCGTTCCAAGCGGGTCGGCGGTGCGAACTACCAGGTCCCGATGCCCGTGACCCAGCGACGTCGCCAGAGTCTCGGCTTCCGCTGGATCATCCAGGCCGCACGGGCCGACAAGGGCAAGCCGATGGCCAAGCGACTCGCCAAGGAGCTCTACGACGCATCACGCGGTGAAGGCAAGGCGGTCAACACCCGTGAGCAGACCCACCGCATGGCCGAAGCAAACAAGGCGTTCAGCCACTTCGCCTGGTGATGTCGTCGACACGAACCCCACGGCGGACGCGACCTCGGTCGCGTCCGCTTTTTTCGTACCGGCGTCCCGACGACGCTAGGCTGTCGGCATGAACGAGGACCGCTACCACCGTCAACGCATGGTCCCGCAACTCGGCGACGCGGGCCAGCAGCGACTGGCGGACTCCTCGGTCGCCGTCATCGGATGCGGCGCACTGGGAACGGTGGCCGCGGACCTGCTGGCCCGGGCCGGGATCGGACGACTGCTGCTGATCGACCGGGACGTCGTCGAAGCAACCAATCTCCAGCGACAGGTGCTCTTCGCGGAATCCGATCTGGCACGACCCAAGGCGGCGGCGGCGGCACAACGACTCGCATCGGTCAACTCGTCGATCGACATCGTCCCCGAGATCGCCGACTTCGACGCCTCGAACGCGGAGCGGCTCACGGAGGGATACGATCTCCTCATCGACGGCCTCGACAACTTCGAGACCCGGTATCTGGTCAACGATCTGGCCGTCTCGTCCGGACGACCGTGGTGCTACGGCGGCGCGGTCGGAACGACGGGCATGAGCACCGCGATCATTCCCGGTCGCACCCCCTGTCTGCGCTGTACGTTCCCGGATCCGCCCGCACCCGGCCTGTCACCGACCTGCGACACCGCCGGCATCCTCGGACCGGTCATCCACATGGTTGCGGCACACCAGTGCATGCAGGCGATCAAGATCCTGTCCGGCCACATCGACGACGTGGATGTCCGCCTGCACTCGTTCGACGCCTGGAGCGGCACCCGTCACGCCATGGATCCCGGGGCCCCCCGCGCATCGTGCCCCTGCTGCGGAGAGCGGAACTTCGAATGGCTGCGTGGAGACCGGATCGCCTCCTCGACCGTCCTCTGCGGTCGGGATGCGGTGCAGATCAAGCCGGATTCCTCCGGCACCGACGTGGACCTGCCCACCCTCGCCGACCGACTCGCCGACCACGGCCGGTTCCGAAGCACCGGGGAGGTCCTGCGGGGGCATCTGGACGACCCGGCCGTCGATGTCACCGTCTTCCCCGACGGGCGAGCGCTGATCCACGGCTGCGCAACCCCCGAACAGGCCCGCACCATCTACGCCAGATACATCGGAAGCTGAGAGGAGACCGCACATGAACACGGTCATCGAACAGATGCTTTCCCATCGTTCCATCCGACGGTTCACGGATCAGCCCGTGAACGAGGTGCACGTCCGCGCCGCGATCGAAGCCGGGCAGATGGCCTCCACGAGCGGCAGCATCCAGTCCTACTGCATCATCCGCATCCGCGACGAGCACCGTCGTGAACGGCTGATCGAACTGACCGGCAACCAGACCAAGGTGGCGCGGTGCGGCGCCTTCTTCGTCGTCTGCGGCGACACCCGTCGGCACCGACTGCTGATCGAACGGGACGGAAAGGACTACGACGCCCGGTGCGAGGCGTTCCTTCTCTCGGTCGTGGACGCCTCCCTGTTCGCCCAGAACCTGGTCCTCGCCTTTGAATCCATGGGCTACGGAGCCTGCTACATCGGTGGCCTGCGGAACGATCTTCCCACCGTGCAGGAGCTGCTCGAATTCCCCCCCGGGGTGTACCCGCTCTTCGGACTCTGCGTCGGGCACCCCGATCAGGAACCGGACCTTCGACCCCGCCTGCCGATCGAGGCGGTGCTGTTCGAGGAGCGGTGGCCGGACGACGAATCCATGCTCGCGTCGATGGACGAATACGACGCCGTCGTTTCGGAGTACTACGCGACCCGGGACGGCGGCGCCGCGGATTCGAACCGACCGCGCCGGGACTGGAACACCCAGATGATCGACAAGTTCACGACGCCGCGACGGATCTCGCTCGCGCCCTACTTCCGCTCCCAGGGCGCAGATCTGGACTGACACCCCCGTGGAATTTCGGCGTAGGCTATCGGGAGCAAGGAGCCTCTTCCCATGACCCAGCACCACACGTCCTCACGACGACTCTTCCTGAAGGCCTCGGCCGCGACCGCCGTCGCCTCCTGGCTCCCCGCCTCCAGCTACGCGCGGATCATGGGTTCGAACGAACGGCTCCACATGGCCGTGGTGGGAACCGGCGGAATGGGAACCGGGCACACCAACAACCTCGTCAAGCGCAAGGCCGAGGAGAACCTCGACGTCATCCAGGTCTGCGACGTCTACCGGCGACGGCTCAACAATGCGATGAAGATCATCGGCCACGGGGACGGTTGCGGAACGATGCGTCACGAGGAGGTCCTCGACAACCGCGACGTGGATGCGGTGGTGATCGCCACGCCGGACCACTGGCACACGCGGATCGCGATCGAGGCGATGGAATCCGGCAAGGACGTGTACTGCGAAAAGCCGCTCTCGCTGACCATCCCGCAGGCACTGGAATGCCGGGATGCGGTCCATCGCACGGGGCGCGTGCTGCAGGTAGGTCCGCAGCGGACGAGCATGGGCGAGTTCTGGACCGCCCGCAAGGCCATCGAGGACGGGCGGATCGGAAAGCCGGTCTGGAGTCAAAGCAGCTACTGCAGGAACTCGCGTGGCGGGCAGTTCAACTGGGGCATGGACCCGGGTGCGGGCCCCGACAACGATCCGGCCAGCGACGACTACGTGGATTGGGATCGCTGGCTGGGACACGAACACGGCCTGGCCGAGGAGATCGCATGGAATCCGGACCACTTCTTCCGGTTCCGCAAGTACTTCGCCTACAACGGCGGGGTCGCGACGGACCTGCTCTACCACAAGCTTGCGCCGTTCCTGCTGGCGATCAGCGGACCCGACGGCGAATACCCACGTCGGGTCGTCGCTTCGGGCGGCCGGTACCTCGAGAAGGACGAACGCGATATTCCCGACTCGTTCATGATGATGGTCGACTACCCGAGCGAACACACGGTGGTGCTAGTGAGCGTGATGACGAACGACCTCGGCGTCCCCGACATCATCCGCGGCCAGTACGGCACCATGAAGTTCGAGAACGGCGTTTCGATGCACGAACAATCGACCTGGGCGGAGGAGTTCCGGGCGGCGAACCGTGACACGGTCAAGGTGTCCACGACCACGGACGAGAAAGGCAAGACGATCACCACACCACCTCACGGTCAGGCCGTGAGCCGGCTCGATGCACCGGGACGGCGCGATCACATGGGCAACTTCCTCGATGCGATACGAAACGGCGATCCGCTGAGCTGCAATGTGGATCTCGGAGCATCGACGATGGTGGCCATCAAGATGGCCGTGGAGTCCTACCGGCAGGACAAGGTCATGCTGTGGGACGCCGAATCCGAGACCATGCGGCCCGCCTGATCCCCATCGACCGCAATTCTCCGACCTCGACGCAACCGATCCCCCACGCCCTGCGAACTCTAGGACAGATCACCGGGCGCACACCCAGATCGAAAACTCAGCGAAGAGACGGGAAGAGGAATCCAGGCGCCACGCGCATGGAACGAGGATGCCTGCGGTCTCCTGCATCGATTGCAGGCATCATGCGAAGCGACGGCCCTTCCGGGGCCGCTCGTGCCGGGCCCTTCCGGGATTGGGGTTTCGCCGTCCCTTCGCAGCACCCCCGGCTCCTGTGGGGACAGGCCGGAAGGATCGGGATCGACGACCAGCGATCCCGATCCTTCCCTCGTTTTCACCCCTCCCATGGCGGATCGACGCGGAAAGATCCGCAATCCACGGATTCCCTGTGAGATCCGCAACGGTTTCTTCGCATTCCGGATAGCCATCCCCGCTCTCGACTCGGGTCCCTTCGCAACGGTCCCGTTCCGATCGCCGGTGCGATCAGCGGATCGGCGCTCATCCTCTTCCGCACGAAGGAACCAGCCAATGAAATCCCATGCTTTCACCATGACCGCCGCGGCCCTGGGTCTGGCCACCATGACCAACGCCGCCACCTGGACCGTCGGTCCCGGATCGTCGTACGACTTCCCACTCATCCAGCAGGCCATTTACGCCTCGGCCAGTGGAGACACGATCGACGTCTACCCGTCGGTCTACATGGAGAATCTGGACCTGCTCGGCAAGGACCTCCACATCCGTTCCGCATCGGGACTGGGATCCGTCCTCATCGACGGTGGTGCCGCCGGACCGGTCGTCAGTTGTGTGAACGGCGAGACCAGTGCCACGGTCCTCGAGGGACTGGCGTTGACGAACGGGGCGTCCATGAGCGGAGGCGGTCTGCTGATCTCCGCCAGCAGCCCGACCGTGCGGTCATGCCACATCTACGACAACGTGGCGACCAACGGCGCCGGTGCATCGGTCTACAAGAGCAGTTCCATCTTCCAGTTCTGCCTCTTCGAATCGAACCAGGCCCGCGCCCACGGCGGTCATCTCGATCTTCGCGGCGGAAATCCACAGGTGCTGGATTCGCAGTTCAGGGACGGCCAGGCCGGCGTGGGATTCCTCGTGGGGTTCGGCGGCGCAGTGCACGGCCGGAAGACAGATGCGCTGCTGACCCGCTGCTCGATCACCGACAACCGCGCAACCCGCAGCGGCGGTGGAGCGTACTTCCACGATTCCAAGGTCCTCGTCGAGCAGTCCAACCTGGATCGGAACGAGGCGAACGACGGCGGTGCGGTCTTCAGCATGCACTGCGATCTGCGAATGCTCGGAGTGACGAGCCATGAGAATCTGGCCCACTACAACGGGGGTGCGGTGTACAACGCCGGAAAGGGCGATGTCTTCATATACAACTGCGCCTTCGAGCGGAACCGGGCCGTCGACAACGGGGGCGGCATCCTGGTCCGCAAGCGGTCCGGACGCCACGACATCATCTACAGCAAGGTGAACCTGAATCTGGCCGGCGATCGAGGTGCCGGCATCTGCTACTTCATGACGGACATCACCGGGCTGATGGACAGTCGACTCCATGGAAATGTCGCCATGAACGGTGGAGGCATGTTCATCTCCTCTCCGAACATGATCGACATCGAACGGACGGACTTCGAGCAGAACGAGGCCCAGCAGGACGGCGGCGGACTCTACGCTTCGCACACCGACATCACACTGCTGCAGTGCACCTACGTGGGCAATGCAGCCGGCATGAGTGGTGGCGCCATGAAGGTCGAGCAATCCCGCATGAGCTGTGCACGAATGGCATACCACAACAACACCGCCGTGGATCTCGGGGGGGCACTCTACCTGACCGACCACAGCACGGCGAAGATGATCCACTCCTCCTTCGACGGCAACGCCGCCGGTGTGGGTGGTGCGATGCTCAACGAGTTCAACTCGAGACTTTCCCTGACGGACTGCAAGGCCAAGAGCAACATCGCCTGGTCGTCCGCGACTCCCGCCGGCGGACTGAGCACCGACTCGAGTTCCTCATCGCGGATCCACAACAGTCTCTTCTGCAACAACACCAGCATGAACATCCTCGGTCCCTGGGTGGATCTGGGCGGGAACGTCATCGCCGCCACCTGCCCCTGAAGACCGAGACACCGCCGCATCGCACCGGCTCGCCCCCTCGTGGGGCGGGCCGGTGTTCATTCGTACCTGCAGGGCCCAAGAACCGGGGGTACGACGGATTCTGCGGCCCGAAGACCCGTTTTTTCGCCATCTATCCGTTGTTTTCACTAGGATCTGGGGTTCACTGGTTTGGACCGCATCCCCAAGGAGTCGAACCCCATGTTCAACCATCGGACACTCGTAGGCGCCATCCTGATCTCGATGATCAGCACCCTCACTCCCGCCGCATCGGCACAGGACGATCCCACCATCGCTCGTCCCGGCGCAGGGCAGTCCGGAGGGTCCAAACCCGACTTCCCGAAATTCGACGACGTCACGAAGGACTACTCCAAGGTGATCTCGTCCGCCGACGGCAACCCCGGCATGTACACGCTCTACCGCGACAAGGACGGGGATCTGCTTGCGGAGCTTCCCAGGAACTTCTCGAAGCAGAAGATCTTCCTGGCCTACACGATCAAGGGAGGCATCTCGACGTCCGGTGTCCAGACCGGCGACATGTATGCCTACTGGAAGCGATTCGGCAAGCGGCTCGCCCTCGTCGAACCCAACTTCGCCACCCGGTCGACGGGAGATGCCCAGTCCAAGAGCGGCTACAAGCGTGTCTACACGGACCGCGTGATTCTCGATGTACCCATCCTCACCATGGGACCCGGCGGCGGACCGGTCATCAATCTGTCGGACCTGTTCCTCGAACGTTCGACGAGCTTCTTCGGCGGTCGGACCCGTGGCGCCAACACCCGGCTCGCGAAGACCGTCAAGGCCAAGTCCTTCCCGAAGAACGTCGAACTGGCCTTCGAGATGCCGCTCAGCAACGGACGATTCGGAACCATCTACTACTCGCTGGCCGAAATCCCGGAGAACACCGGCTACCGTCCCCGGAAGGCGGACGAGCGCATCGGCTACTTCATCACGAGCCACCGTGACATCGGAAATCCATCGGAGGAGACGCCGTACGTTCGCTACATCAACCGGTGGCACCTCCAGAAGGCGGACAAGTCCCTCCAGATGAGTCCTCCCAAGGAACCCATCGTGTTCTACATCGAGCACACCACACCGGTCCGCTACCGCCGCTGGGTGCGTGACGGTGTACTCGAATGGAACAAGGCTTTCGAGAAGGTGGGCATCGTCAACGCGATCGAGGTGTACCAGCAGGACGAGACGACCGGCGCACACATGGAGAAGGACCCCGAGGATGCCCGCTACAACTTCATCCTCTGGACCAACTCCGGCATGGGCTTCGCCATCGGCCCCAGCCGCGTCCATCCCAAGACCGGCCAGATCCTCGATGCGGACATCGTCATGGACGAAGGATTCATCACCGGCTGGGTCAAGACCTGGGAGGGTCTCGTGCCGCAGACGGCCATGGAGAACTTTGGACCCCTGACCATGAAGTGGCTCGAGGAACGTCCGAACTGGGACCCACGTGTCCGCCTTGTCGATCCCTCGATGCGTGAGACGGTGCTGAGTGAGCTCGCCGTCGAACGGGCGAACCGGACCACCACCGGCCACCCGGCCTTCGAATCCGATCCCACCCTGCTCGGTGACGACGAATACGACGGACTCGTCCATCGCATCAGCCAGGTCAACGGATCGTGCCAGCACTGCGCGGTCCGGGCCATGGACGTCGCCATGTTCCGACTGAATCCGGATCTCTTCCTTCAGCAGGGCAAGGCCAACGACAGTACCGATGGAGAATCGGACGAAGCACCGGTCCAGGAGCTGGACGGAGTGCCTGAATACTTCATCGGGCCCCTGCTGCGTGACGTGATCATGCATGAGGTCGGTCATACGCTCGGGCTTCGTCACAACTTCAAGGCATCGACCATCTACAGCCTCGACGAGATCAACAGCGAGGACTTCATGGGGAACGCCCAGGCCGGATCGGTCATGGACTACATGCCCGTGAACATCAACTCGGACGAGAACGCGGTCCAGGGCGACTACACCATGGTCACCATCGGCCCCTACGACTACTGGGCCATCGAGTACGGATACACCAGCGGTGATCTGGAGCCGATTCTCGCCCGCGTGTCCGAACCCCAGCTGATCTACGCTACGGACGAGGACACCGGCGGACCGGATCCCCGCGCCCGACGCTTCGATCACGGCAAGAATCCGCTGAACTTCTCGGAGTCGCAGCTCAAGCTCGTGCGTGATCTTCGCAGCCGCATCCTTGAGGACATGGTGGATGACGGCGACAGCTGGTCCAAGGCTCGCCGCGCCTACGAGATGCTCCTCAGCAAGCACGTCCAGGCCATCAGCGTCGCCTCCAACTGGGTCGGCGGCAGCATGGTCAACCGCGACAAGAAGGGCGATCCCGGGGATCGTGCTCCGATCGCTCCGATCGAGGCGGACCAGCAGCGTCGCGCTCTTCAGATCGTCCTGGACAACACGATGTACGACGATGCGTTCGGACTCAGTCCCGAACTGCTCCGCTACATGACCGTGGACCGCTGGTTCGACGGCAGCAGCATGAGCTTCTCGGACGAGACCTGGCCCGTGCATTCGCGCATCTCCGGCATCCAGGCCTCCGCGCTGTCGCAGCTTCTGAATCCGACCACGATGACCCGAATCCAGGACAACGAGTTCCGGGCCATGGCGGACGAGGACGTCCTCACCATTCCCGAGGTCCTCGAGACCGTGCACGAGTCGGTCTGGACGGAACTGTACGACGAGCCGGGCGACGACCACGACGCCCGCAATCCATACATCAGCTCCCTCCGCCGGAATCTTCAACGCGAGCACATCGAACGGCTCATCGACATGAGCATGCCGGGGAACGGATTCGGTTCCGCCTCCGCTTCCGTCCAGAATCTGGGGCGGATGCACATGGAGAATCTGAAGACCGCGGCCACCGCGTTCCTCGACAAGAACAAGGGCAGCATCGACCCCTACACCCAGGCCCATCTGGTGGATTCGATCGCCCTGCTCGACCGTGTCCAGGATGCCGAGTACATCTACAACAGCAACGAGATGGGCGGCGGCGGCACCACGATGATCAACTTCCCGTTCGGTGAGAACGAGAACTGATCGTCGCCTTCATCGAAGATCACGCAGGGGGCCCGTTCGGGCCCCCTGTTCACTTTTCCGATCCCGCTCCCGATTCGACCAGCGCCGGATCCGACCACACCGCGGGGTTGATGCCCCGCCCCGCATCGCCGGCGATCCACGCCCCCCGCCGTGCATCCATGTGCAGAAGGAGCACGGTCGCGTCGTCGTGTTCATGCCGGACGACCGGCTCGAACCCGTCGTCGTAGCGGGCGGTGCTCGAGAGGCGGACCTCGTCGATCGCCCCGTCGAAGAAGGAGGTTCCCGACCCGCTCCGGTCGACATCGCCCCCCACCACGAACGGAAGCTCGTTGGTGGTGCGGACACCATCGGCCGGCATCCGACCCACCAGCCGGCCGTCGAGGTACATGCGGACCTCGGAGCCGTCGAAGACGCCGGCGATGTGGTACCAGCGTCCGGTCTGCAGGGCGAGATCCGGCGGTGCCAGTTCGACGTAGGCACCGTTCAGGTGCAGCCAGAAGGACGGCTTCGCATCCGACACGAAGAACCCGTACTCGGACCCCTCCGTCTTGGTGATCAGTCCGGTCCGTCCGCCGAATGCATCACCCCGGAACCACGCCTCGAGCGTCAGCGGTCCGTCGGGCAGTCGAAGCTGTCGGGAAGGAACCTTGAGGTGGTCGTCGACACCGTCGAACTCGATCGCCAGATCCGGATCGGGGACGGTCACATCGACGAACGAGACCTTCAACGGAATCGCATGCCGGCGTTCGGGTACATGGAACCGACGTCCTTCGGCCAGATAGTCGTACTGGACGGACACCACCGGCGGGCGCCAATCCAGATCGATGCCGTCCACGGGCATCCGGGCCCTGAACTCGATGGTGGTCCGATCACCCGGCTGCACGATCCGGTGGACGTGATCGGGACGGAATCTCCACCGACGGTCCTCGCTCTGTGGAACCACCACGGCCTCGATCGGACGGCTGACCGGGTTGTGCAGTTCCACGGTGAGGACATCATCGACGCCGGATGCGAAATCCAGCTCGACGGGTCCTCCAAACACCGGATTCATCCGCGCGAGGCGACCGGTCTCGTCGCTGATCCGTCCGGTGATGGAACGCACGTCCATGACCTCCCCCACGGGAAACGCGGCCATGGCGATCTGATCGTCGCGCACGGTCACCAGGTGGTACTGATGCAGGTAGCCGGCCTCGGGCACGGCACCGGACTGTCCGCCTCCGACGGTCGCCAGCGTCACGTACTCGATTCCGTCGTGGGCACCGTCGTAGCGCATGCGGTGGATGTGACCGGCGAACACCGCGCGGACATTGCCCGCCGATGCCAGCAGGTCGTGGACTCGGCTCCAGTCGTCGCCGTAGCCGCCCCCGAGCCATCGCGGATGATGCATGAACACGAAGACGTGCCGGCTTTCCCGAGCACGCTCCAGCGTCCCGGCGAGCCACTCGAACTGCTCCGGACTCATCCGCTGCGATTCGGGACGGCCGAACGACTTGTTTCCGTTCGCCGGATCACCTTCGTCGGTGTAGAGCACGATGAACATCGAATCCTTGTGTTCGAATGCGTACCAGAGCGGTCCGAAGTGCATCTCGTAGTTCCCTTCGTGCTCGCCTTCGGGGCGCGGCCCGCTGCCGCGCCAGTAGACGTCGTGGTTGCCGGCCACGGGAAACCACGGCATGAGCAGTCCGTTCATCGTCGTCTTGAACTCCTCCATCTGGGCCATCCACTGCGGCTTCTCGTTGTAGCCGTCGACGAGATCGCCCACGGTCATGACGAAGTCTGGTTCCAGAAGGTTGACGTCCTCGACCGCATCCGCGAGCACGGCGATCCCCTCCGCAGGTCCCCCGGTCCGGTCACCGAAGATGGCGAACATGAACGCCTCCTCCTCGACCGGAAGATCCAACTGGGCCGCCGTGCGGCTCGTCATGAACCGGCTCTGGTCCGAGCTGGTCGGATGGGGATGCGGGTGCAGCGGATCCTCGATGTCTCCGATGGCGGAGGTTGCGGATGCAAGAAGAACGACGAGTGCGGTTCTGATGTTCATGACGGCAGTTGTACCCGATGGCCGACCCGGAGGAAGTGGGGTATCGTGATCCGATCTGCCGCAGCGAGGAACACCGCATGGACTCCACCCGAACCGCACGCCTGATGGCGGGCATTCCCGCCCACAACAATTCCCTCTTTCACCGGGTCCAGTTCAACGTCGGTGATCCGGCGGCGTGGATCGAGATCGACGGAAGCACCACCATGCTTCTTCGCGACATCGAGGTGCACCGGGCCCGGGAGCATGCCACCGTCGATGCGGTCACGTGTCCCGCCGAGCACGAACCGCCCGGGGGGCTGTCGGGCGACCGGGAGACCGCGACGGCCCAGGCCGTGGCCGAGCTCCTTCGCGCCCGCGGCATCACCCGGGTCGTCGTCGATCGCAGCCTCCCGATGAGCTTCGCCCACGAGCTGACAGCGGTCGGAATCGAACTCTCCTACGACGCGCAGATGGGCGTGGCGGAGCGCCGTGCCAAGTCGTCCGCCGAGCTCGCTGCGCTGCGGACCGCCCAGTCCGACACCGAAGCTGCGATGGAGATGGCGTGTCGACTGGTCGCCGGTGCCGAAGCAGCCGCGGACGGTTCCCTTCGGGTTGGTGACGAAACACTGACTTCGGAACGAGTCCGTCATGCAATCGACACCTTCCTCCTGGAGCGTAACTACTCCAATCCGGCCAGCATCGTCGCCTGCGGACCACAGTGCGCCGATTGCCACGAGGTCGGCACCGGACCGCTGCGAACCGGGGAAACGGTGATCATCGACATCTTTCCGCGGAACCGATCCTCCCTCTACAACGGTGACTGCACGCGAACGGTCGTCCACGGCGAGATCTCCGACGAGATCAGGGCGATTCACGCCGCGGTCGTCGACGCCAAGGCGAAGGCGATCGCCGTCGTACGTGCCGGGGTCACGGGAGAAGACGTGCACCAGGCAACCATCGCCTCGCTCGAAGCAGCCGGATGGCCCGTCGGTCCTCCATCCGACGAACCGGCCGCAGACTTCGTCGGCATGGTGCACGGAACCGGCCACGGAGTCGGACTCGATGTCCACGAGCCGCCGCTGCTCGATCTGAAGGGACCTCCCCTCGTGGTCGGCGACGTCCTGACCATCGAACCCGGTCTGTACGGGAAGTCGGTCGGCGGCGTGCGGATCGAGGACATGGTCTCGGTGACCGAGTCGGGTTGCGAGAACTTCAATCGGCTGCCGGAGGGACTCGACTGGTCCTGATCATGCCGGCCCGGGAATGATCGGAGGCATGGGACAGTCCAGGCTGTCCGCAATTACCCGGAGCAGCTGGGCCTCCTCCACCGTGGTCGTACCGTCGTGATCGATCACGATCTCGCACGCCTGAAGCAATCGCTTCCGATCCTCGAATCGAACGTCTCCCAGACGGCTGAGGGTCGTTCGCATGGTGCGCAGCGTGCACATCGTCGCGTCCGGCATCCGCATCCCGGACGCAATGCCGAGACCGGCCATGCCGTCCTCCCACGATCGGAGGCCGGATGCGGGATCCTCGGCCCCGACTCGGGCCACGGTCGCGATCACCAGAGCGACTTCGTCGAGGTGGTTTCTGAGTCTGCGTCGACCGACGGGGTGATCGGACCGGGCATCGAACCGTTCCCCCAGGTGCTTCTCGAGCGTGGTGTGCATGCACCATTCGAAGAGATCGACCTGCCCGTCAAGGCGAATAAGCAGTCCGACCATTTCCATGAACCGGTCGTACTGCGGCCGCGACATGCGCGTCAGAGCGGGAATGGAGAGATCGATCAGCGGCAGTCGCTGCATCGGATGCAGGTTGCGGACCGTACCGTGCAGATTCCTCAGCATCTCCAGATGCCCATCGTCGAGGTGTGCTGCGATCGCATCGAACGCACGCTGCTTCTCCGAACCTTCGATCGGCAGCAGCAGGGCGAGCACCACCAGTCTGGCACCCCAGGGATCATGCGTCGCAGCGCGGATCGAGTCGGGGATCGAGTCTAAGACATGACCGACGTGCCTGATCGACGCCTCATTGACCTGTCCGATGCTCTCCACGGCCGCGTGCACTGCGGACGAGGGAACGTCGGATGCGAATCCACTGACCGCCATTCC
>DBGM01000045.1:0-13515 GCA_002295885.1 Phycisphaerales bacterium UBA854 | reverse complement strand
AAGATCGAATGCATCGCCTGGGCGAAGAACATGTGGTTGTATTCACTGGCCGTGGACGGCATGTCGGACTTCTTCTTCAGTCCGCCGATCACCCGCAATGCACCGGCGATGCCGTCCGGATTCCTCGTGTACTGCACCGCGGATGCATCCGCGAGGAATTCACGCTGCCGGGAGACGGCCGACTGGATCAACCGACCGAAGAACGTCCCGATGAAGCCGACGGCCATCATGGCGAGTCCCACGAGCAGGATGGCCCCCGCCCCACCGCCATTCTTGTTGTTGCTGGAGCGCCTCCCTCCACCGGAAAACGCCGCCGTGCGCATGATGTAGTACCCGATCACCCCCATCACCAGCAGACCGTGGATGACGCCGACCAGACGGATATTCAGACGCATGTCGCCGTTGAAGATGTGGCTGTACTCGTGTGCCATCACCCCCTGCAGCTGGTCCCGGTCCAGTCGCTCGACACAGCCTCGCGTGACCCCGATCACGGCGTCGGTGGGCTTGTAGCCCGCCGCGAACGCATTGATCGTGTCGTCCTCGACGAGGTAGACCGGTGGCACGGGTACACCGGAGGCGATCGCCATCTCCTCGACGACGTTGAGCACGCGACGCTCGTCCGCGTCCGCTCCGTCGGGATCGATGAGCCTGCCACCGAGTGACAGGGCCACGACGCTGCCGCCGGAGGAGAGCTGCAGTATCTTGAAGAGACTTCCACCCCCGATGACCACCACGCAGAACAGGGTCACGACGCCGAGCATCGGCCAGTTCAGCAAGTCGTAGGAACCGCCCTGCTGGTCAAGCCCGACGTTGAAGATGATCATGCCCACGGTGTAGAGCACCGCAATGATGAGAAACAAGGCCAGAACGAAATACAGCACCAGTCGTCCGGTGCGCTTTCTCGCCTTGTCCTGCGCTGCGAAGAAGTCCATGGCCACGGAACGGGCACTCCTCAATCGGGATCAGGAGAAGTCGACCTTTGGAACCTCGCGAACCGCCTCGTCCTTCACCTCGAACATCTGGGCTTCGTTGAAGTTGAACATGTTCGCGATGATCGAATCCGGGAACGACTCGCGCTGGACATTGAACTGCATCACCGCATCGTTGTAGGCCTGCCGGGAGAATGCCACCTTGTTCTCCGTCGTGGTCAGTTCCTCCTGGACCTGGAGCATGTTCGCGCTCGCCTTGAGATCCGGATAGGCCTCCATGGTGACGTTCAGCTTCCCGAGAGCCCCCAGCAGCGAACCCTCCGCACCGGACAGCGCCTGCATGGCGGAGGCATTCGTGGGATCACCGGCCACCGCCTGCGACGCCGCAGCGGCCTGGTTGCGGGCCTCGGTGACGGCCTCGAGCGTCTCCCGCTCGTGCTTCATGTAGCCCTTTGCGGTCTCGATGAGGTTGGGAATCAGGTCGTACCGACGGTTGAGCTGCACGTCGATCTGGGCGAATCCGTTCTTTACGCGGTTCCGGCCGATTACAAGCTTGTTGTAGGCGGCGATGCTCCAGAAGACCAGCAGCAGGACGAAGCCGCCGACGGCGATGGCGACGATGGTCCCTGCGGCAAGAGCGAGAAGCGGTGTCATGACGTACCCTCCTGATGTTCGAAGTTCGAACCCACACTCTACCAGATCACCCCTCGGAACCAGCATGACGCGACGCAAGCCCGAACCAATGGACCCGGACGAACCACCGATCAATGACGAGAAGGCCAAGCGATCGTTCACCGAACGTCTGTCGGCCCAGCGGGAGAAGGCACGGGCCGGCTTCGAGCGGCTCAAGGAGCACCTCGGACAGGAGCGGGAGGAGACCCGCGAAATGTTCGAGATCTACAACCGCGCGATGGAAGGCGATGCCACCCGAGAGGAGATCAAGCGCGCCAACGAGCAGTTCGGTGATCTTCTGCGACTGGCCGGTATGGGAACCTTCTTCACGCTTATTCCGGGCAGCACGCTGCTGCTGCCGGTGGCCGTGGCGGGTGCGAACAAGGTGGGAATCAGATTGCTGCCGAGTGCATTCAGCGAGGATCAGGATCCGGAGGTTCCGACGGACGAACCTTCATGACGCCGTTCATCGTCGTCCAGTGGCCCGGGTACGTGCAGACGTAGACGTAGTCTCCGGGAACCGACGGTGCGGTGAACACCAGTTCCGCCGAGGACTTCGGCTCGACGACCGGAATCCAATGAAGCACCTCGCGCATTGCCGGGACGTAATGGCGTCCCTTCGCACGGGAGGTGGTGCCCAGCAGCGTCGCCTTCCGACCGATCTCGCGCAGGCTGCCCGGCGTGCCGATGACGAGATTGTGCGGCTTGTCATCCGGATTGAGCAGGACCAAACGCACCGGCTGACCGGCTTCGACCGTGAACTCCTTGCGGTCGTAGTCCATTCGATAGGGTGCTGCGGAAAGTTCGATCGTCGGCACCCGAAGCCCAGTCAGCATCGAGGCGAGTCGAGGTTCACGATCGCCGACGGCCATGGCGGCGACGAGTACCGGATCGTCCTGGGCTTCGACGGGAATCGGTTCCACCATGCCGTGCACGACCTCGCCGAGCGGCTCGGACCACGGCACAGCGCCGCCATCGGCCAGCGTCAGCAGCGACGCGTGGCGGATGCGGTGGGTCGGATCGTCGTTGAGCCGATGTTCCACCATCGCACGACTGGCCGGTTGTTCCGTCCGCTGCCACATCGTGCCGCGATCATCGTCGAGAATCGTGATGGTGTATCCATCGATCCGCTTCCAGTACGGTTCATCCTGCCGATTGTGGATCCGGATCGAATCGATCGGATGGGCGCGGCCGAGGTCGACCTCCCACCACGGATCCCTGCGGCCTTCGATGGTGTGGGACTGGGACCCCGATCCGTACGACGGGCTTGCATCTCCGTCGATGGCACGACCGGGAACACCACCCCATGCTTCGGACGACTGGGTGGCCGTGCCCCCGAGTGCGATGTTCCGACCGGCGGATTCGATCTCGATCTCGGCCAGCGTCAACGGTTCGATTCCGGGGAGATCGATGCGAACGTACCGTCCGGCAACCGACGTGTCGCGGGACGACCCATCGGGTCGCCACGAACCGGGATCGATCAGAAGTTCCGCCACCCGCTCGTTCGCCGCATCACGAACGGCGCCATCGGGAAGCAGTCGGACGGCTCGCAGCCACCGATGCACCTGCTGTTCATCCAGATCGCCGGACAGCACGGCCGTCGCATCACCGTCGACGAGCATGCGAGCGGCAAGCAGCGCTTCACGCGTGGGTTCAAGTCGTGCCGAACCTCGGGCCGGATCGATCCGGTCCCCCACCGGTTCGAGATCCGTCGCCTCCATCGCGGCCAGAAGTCGACCCGGTTCGCTGGACGGGCCACCGGTCCGGGCGTCGTCCCGCTCCAATTCGAGCATCCAGGACGCGGCAACGCCGGTGCCGGTTTCCTGCGCAACCGCATCCAGGGCGACTCGTCGCCGTTCAAGCGGCGCATCCGCCCGACGCAACACGGCACGATGCACGGCCGGCAGCGGCTGCATCCTGACCAGTGCATCGGTGGAGACCGAAACCAGTAGATCGTCGATCGCACCGGGATTGGCTTCCGCGTATGCCCAACCCTGCTGCAGTGCTCTGGTCCAGTGGGGTGAGAGTTCGACGATGGTCTGTTCAAGCACATAGTCGAGCGTCCGGTCCGTGGAATGCTTGGACGCCTCCAGCGCAATCTCCGCACCTTCGAGCGAATCGAGCCAGGAGGCGGCGACCACCGCCTCGAGTCGCACGCGTGGCGACGGGTCGTTGGCGGCGTCCATCAGCAGTGGAACCGTATCGGGATGTCGATCGGCCCATGCCGACAGGACCCGGACACCGGCGGCGCGGGCGCGAGGATCTGAACTGCCGAGCACACGTTGCAGTCGTGCCTCGTCGACCACGTCGTGGTTCTGCAGCACCCAGAGTCCCTCGAGATGGTCGTGTTCCGTAGCTTCGGGCCGAGCAAGCCATGCATCGACGGCCGCGGCGACCTCGGACGTGGGCGGACGTCGCAGTGCGAGCCGGGCGCGGTCGCGTGTACGGCGCTCCGGATGCTCGAGCACCGTGCAGAGCGCATCGGGCGACAGGTCCGACACGTCCACGATCTTGGACAACGGTGATCCGGTCCGCACGATGCGCCAGACCCGTCCGTGGGCGTGATCCCGGTTCGGATCCCGCAGCGAATGCTGCATGTGTCCGATGAGCGGGTTGTACCAGTCGACGAACCAGAGGGCGCCGTCGGGTCCGACCTGGATGTCGCAAGGCCTGAACGACGGATCGTCGGACACCAGCAGATCGTGCTGGAAGCGGCCGGCCACACCGGATCCGTCGTCCAGCAGATCGTGCTGCCGGATGCCCCGGAGCGTGATCACGTTGGTGAGCAGATAGTCGCCCTGCATCGACGGGCCGAGATGTTCGCTCGAGACCACCTCGCAGCCGCCGGTGGGACGGATACCCTTGTCGTTGAACGACGGAACCCCACGGTGCTTGCGGTCGTAGGACATGCGGGAGGCGATGTTGGCCCCGAGGTAGTTGGCTCCGTTGGATGCATCTCCGACGTAGTTCTGACCCCACCCGTCGAACACATGGCCCCATGGATTGGCGAATGCGTACGAGACATGCACGCGCAGCTTGCCGGTCCGGGGTTCGTAGCGAAAGACCGCTCCGTCCCGTACCCGCACCGGTCCGTGCGGAGTCTCCACCTGCGAATGATGGAAGGTGCCCTCCTGAAAGTACAGACCGCCTCCGGGCCCCCACTCGAAGGCGCTGATCGAATGATGACTGTCCTCCGTTCCGAAGCCGTGCAGGATCGTCTCGCTCGTATCCGCCCGACCGTCCCCGTCGGTGTCCTGCATGAAGAGCAGGTTCGGCTGCGCCGCGACATAGACCCCACCGTCACCGAGTTCGAACCCGGTCGGCACGTGGAGCCCGTCCGCGAAGACCTCACAGGTGTCGGCGCGGCCGTCGCCGTCGATGTCCTCGAGCACGAGCAGCTTGTCGTCCGGTTCCACACCCGGCAGGTACTGCGGATAGGTCGGGAGGACGAGGACCCAGAGGCGTCCACGCTCGTCGAACGACATGGAGACCGGATTCGCGAGTTCCGGGAAGTCCTGTTCGCTCGCAAAGCAGATCGCCTCGTACCCCTCGGGCAGCCGAAACCCGGCCGCCGTATCGGACGGATCGCGATACACGATCTCCGGACCCGCGTAGTTGGTCTCGATCACCGGCAGGTCTTCGATCCCGTCGTCCCGGACCGGGCCGGGATCCTCTCCCCGCGCGATGGCGTGGACGCGATCCTCCCGGTGCCGGATCATCGCGTCGAGTCGGGCCATCTCGGCCGGAAAGTTCACGACCCCGAAGGGGTTCTTGCGACCGCCCATCACGTAGTACGAGTTGATCGGTCGGTGGCGATGGAAGAACTGACGGTTCTTCTCGACGACCGCCCTTCGCAGCGGCTCGATCGCATTCCAGTCGGGAGCCGGACGTTCTCCGAACAGGGCCTGCATCATGGCCAGGGCCGCGATCCGATTGCCCTCGTCGTTCAGGTGGATGCCGTTGATCGTGATCGGACCGGTGCCGGAGGCACGCATCCGATGGAACGTCGGCGAATACAGATCGACGAAGCGCACCCCCTGCTCGTGGGCCACGGTGCGGATGGCTTCGGTGTAGTCGATGAGATCCCGGTTGTGTTCGCTGCCGTCCGGAAGGTCGCCCCCCAGGTTCTCGTGGGCGACGGGTGAGACCAGCACGATCTCCGGCTCCGATCCGCCGGGAGCAAGATCGCGCACCGAGACGATGAACTCCCGCAGCGATTCCCGGAACGGCTCAAGTCCGTCGGGGCCGTCGAAGGACTCGTTCATTCCGAAGCAGGCGACGACGATGTCCGCCTCCTGCTCGAGCAGATGCTCCTCCATCGTTCCGAAGTCGAGCGGCCGCGGCTGCAGCAGCGGAGTATCGCCCGGCCAGGCCAGGCTACGCACCCGCAGGCCGAGTTCGGGATGAGCCTGCTGGAGCAGCGCCTCGAAGCAGCCGGAGCGATCCATCCGTTCCGCGAAGGTGTTGCCCACGAGGACCAGACGATCCCCCTTCTCCGGCTGCAGGGGACCGGTCGGCGCGATCCGGGGCGGACCGTGGTGACCGTGGCCGGTGGGAGCCGGAGTCGGGTCCTCGTCGCCACACCCTCCCAGCAGCAGCAGCAGAGATGTGAACAGTCGGAGAGGCCTTCGCATCCGGCCATGGTACCAACCCCCGTTTCGATGCCTTCAGGGGCTTTTTTGGTCCCGATGTGCCGCGATTCCGGTGCAACGGGACCTTTCTGAGGCATTTCCGTATTTCTGGTGTGAGATCCGACGGGCTCGAGCAGAAGCAATGTGACGCAAGGTGCAGGCCCCCGGAGGGGCTGCAGGAGCACCGAATCCTTCTATGAGAGACCCCATGAAAAACATCAAATCATCCATTCTTTCGATCGCCGGTCTGGCCGCTCTGCTGACGGGCGGATCCGCCCTGGCGGCCAACAACACCATTGCCACCGGCGCCTGCTGCTTCGAGGATCTCGACAGCGGCCAGCTGATCTGTCAGGTCCTGACCGAACACGTGTGTACGGACTATTCCGGCTACTACTACGGCGATCACACCGTCTGTTCGGATCCGTTCGTCGAATGCGACCCTCCGGCCGAGGACGGTGCGTGCTGCGTACCGACGGCCGACGGCCTGCTCGAGTGCTTCCTGCTTTCCGCCGACGAGTGCGACAGCAAGGACGGCTACTACTACGGAGACGGAACCGAGTGCACCGATCCGTTCGTTGAATGCGACGAGCCGGCTGCCGACGGTGCGTGCTGCATCCAGAACGCCGACGGATTGATCTACTGCGTTCTGGTCTCGTACGACGACTGCCAGGGGCAGAACGGCTACTTCTACGGAAACGGCACCACGTGCCAGGATCCGTTCGTGGAATGCGAGCCGCTGTCGCTCGAAGGTGCCTGCTGCTACACCGATGCGGACACCGGCGTGCTGAGCTGCAACGAGATGATCGAGGACTGGTGCCTCACCGTGTCGGGCACATGGTACGGACCGGGCACCCTGTGCACCGATCCCATCGTCGACTGCGAGCCGCAGATCGACACCGGTGCCTGCTGCTACGAAGAGGACGGCGTTCTCCAGTGCGTGGACATCATCGAGGAGTTCTGCATCGATCTCAACGGCACGTGGTACGGTCCGGGATCGAACTGCAATGACGCCTGGATCGAGTGCGAACCCACCCCGATCACGGAATGCGAACTGCACGCACCCTCGAATTGTGCCGGTCGTCCGCAGTACTCCGATCCCGAGTTCAACACCATCTTCGGAAACGGCCGTGTCGCAATCCAGACCACTTCACCGTCCATCCTCGGAGGCCAGGTGGTCAAGGTCTTCGATCTCAGCAGCATCAACACCGCTCCCAACGATTCGTGGTTCGCAATGAACCGCTACAGCGATCCGGACTGGACGCCCCAGAACCTGGGCAGCATCTTCGGACTCGCCGTGGACGGTGACGGCAACATCTACGTCACCGCGACCCGCAGCTGGAACAGCGACATCCCCGCCTTCGGTGGATGGGGTGCGGTGTACCGCCTGGATCACATCACCGGCGACATCACCCTGTTCGCATCGCTTCCCAACCAGGGAGCATCGCTGGGCAACATCGCCTACGACTGTGATCACGACCAGTTCTTCGTGTCCAACATCGAGGACGGACTCGTCTACCGACTCGACAACGGGGGCAACATCCTCGACACGTTCGACCATGGAACGGCATGGAACGGCTCCGCCGGACCCGCTGCTCTCGGTGATCGCGTCTGGGCCGTCGAGGTCCACGGTGGCCGCCTGTACTACTCCGTCTGGAACGAGGACCGTCAGAACAAGTCCGCTTCGGAGCACAATGAGATCTGGTCGGTCGAACTCGACCCCATGGGTCAGCCCGTCGGAGCCGAGCGGCTCGAAGTCCAGATCCCCGGCTACGTCAACGGTGATCAGGTCGAGTACAGCTCCCCTGTCTCGGACATGCGGTTCACCCTCGAAGGCACCATGCTCGTCGCCGAACGTTCGATGAACGGTTGGAACTACATCGGTGCCCACGATGCCCGTGCACTGGAGTTCGAATGCATCGACGGTGCCTGGACCACCGATGTCAACCGCTTCCAGGTCGGATTCAATCCCGGCCGAAACGCCTCCGGCGGCATCGACGCCACCCGGGAGCTGGTGTTCGCCTCCGGTGATGCGCTGCACCTCGGAAGCAACGACAACATCTACGGATTCCAGGCCCTTCCGATGCCCGGCGGCGACGTCACGACGAGCAAGCTTGTCGACTACCAGGACAATCTGTCCGCCCAGGACAAGACGCTCATCGGCGACCTCGCCGTCACCGGTGTCGACCTCTGCGTTCCCGTGGGTGAAAGCTACGTCGACTGCATCATGACCGCCGACGGAGCTGCCCACGAGCTCGGCTTCTACATGAGCCACACCGGCTCCCAGCCGATCACCGGACTGCAGATCACGGCTCCGTCCGGCGTCGCCCTGTCGCAGGGCATGTTCAGCGGCCCCTTCGCTCCGTTCTCCAGCTACATCCTCAATACCGAGGTGTTCGGAGCAACCAGCGGCGGAACCCACTGCTTCGAGGTCACCGTGTTCTATCACCACGGCCAGTCCTGCACCTCGCTGCTCTGCGTCGACTTCCCGGAGTGCAACGATCCGTGCCCCGGTGACGTGAACGGAGACATGCTGGTCGACGTGAACGATCTGCTGGCGGTCCTCAACTCCTGGGGCCAGGCGTGCACCGGCTGCCCGGCCGACACGAACGGCGACGGAGTGGTCAATATCGCGGATCTGCTCTCCATCATCGCCAACTGGGCGACCCCCTGCGGATGACATGAAAGGGAGTTCATGGGGACGAGCGCCCCGGTCGCGGATGCGACCGGGGCGCTTCGTTTTTCAGACTCCCGATCGTTGGGTAGCATTGAGACATCGAAGCACATCACCACCGGCCAACAAAGGGGCGTCTTCATGCTGAAGAATCGACGAGTGAATGCCAGTTTCGCATGGGACATCCTGCAGTCCGACATCAAGCTCATCGCCTATCCCCTGCTGCGGATCGTCATGATGCTCGTGCTACTGGCCCTGATGTGGCCGCTGATCTTCGATCTCTCGACGTCGCAGATGTACGACACCGTTTCGGACCTGTCGACGCAGGCGAACCAGGTGAATGCCGACGGGGACACGTCCGGGCAGGCGGGCCAGACGACCCAGTCGAAGCAGATGTCGTCCGACGTCAACCGCATCCTCGACAGCATCCATTTCGGATGGCTCCTCGTCTTCATCGGAATCAACCTCCTCATCGGAATCGTGTCCACCGGCGCACTGACCGGACAGGCCATCGCCATCATCCGCGGCGAGCGACGTTCACTCGCCTACGGCTACGGAATGGCGATCCTGCGCTTTCCGCAACTCTTCGTCTGGTGGCTGATCACCATCGTGGTGGGCCTGCTGCTGCAGTCCCTCGAACGCCATCGCATCGTCGGACTGATCATCGCCGGCATCATCGGCCTGGCCTGGTCGGTGCTCACCTTCTTCTCGATCACGTCGATCATGGCGACCGGTTGCGGTCCGATCGGAGCGATCAAGAATTCCAAGAACACCATCAAGGATGCCTGGCACAAGGTGAAGGGAGACGACGGCGATCTGAAGCACCTCCGCCGGGGGTTCTACGTGGGCGGAGCGTTCGCCATCGTCAACCTCATCCTCGTGATTGGACTCTTCGGACTGATGTGGCTGGAGTTCGGGGCCGATCAGCAGCACGCCCACCATGTCTCCATCGGGGTGCTCGCGACCATCATCGTCATGCTGTACGTCAACGGGGCGTTCATGAGCGCCATGTGGGCCATCATCAAGGCCGCCGTGTACATCTGGGCGGAGGAGGGTCGTCTCCCCGAATCCGTGGATGAATCCGTCATGGAGAATGCGTTCTACCGGCCCTCGCTCTCGCTGAAGTCCTAGTCCACCGAGAGGTCCTCCGTCCGTTGCGGCCGATCGCCGCCGGACATGATGTCGATTGTTCGCCACGCGCCGCTCTCGAATCGCCACAGCATGCCGAATCCGACCACGATGATGTAGGCCACCGCGCCGACCCACGGACCGACCGCACCCCATTCAGGAACCAGGACCGCGAGTCCGTATCCAAGCCCGATGATGAGCACCCAGCTGCTGACGGCGATGAAGAATCCGGGCCAGATCACATCCCCGGCTCCACGCAGCGCCCCGCTGTACGTGATGCCGAGGGCATCCATCGCCTGACAGACGGCCATCACCATCATCAGCTGGATGCCGATACGAAGAATCTCCGCCGCCTCCTGCTCGCTGACGTCCCCACCGATGAAGAGTTCGACCATCGGTTCCCGGAAGACCACGAACAGCACGGCGCAAACCGTCATGATGAACACCGAAAGTCCCACACTCCATCGTGCGCGGGTGACCGCCAGATCCGGCGTGCCCGCTCCGATCGAGTTACCTACGAGCGTGTTCGCCGCGAAGGAGATGGCGACCGCCGGCATGAAGCTCAGATGCATGTACCCGAGGACGATCCACCCGGCGGCCATGGACTCGGTTCCGAACAGCCCGACCAGAGCGGTCATGAAGATGGACCAGCACACGATCTCATTTCCGGAAACCAGCGATCCGGGCCAGCCCAGACGGATCAGTTCCCTGATCGTCCTGCCGTGCGGCCTCCAACTGGATCGGGATCCGAAGGCCCGGTTGCAGCGCGGTCCGAGGAAGACCAGGAACGGGATGAGCATCTCCACGAAGACCCCGGCCGCCGTGCCGATCGCAGCTCCGTGCACTCCCAGCGCGGGGATCCCCGGAATGCCGGACAGTCCGATCGCCGGCAGCCCCTCCTCACCGAAGATGAGCAGGTAGTTGAGCACAACATTGACCAGGTTTCCGATGATCACGGAGATCGTGACGACCTTCGGTCGCATGATTCCGAAGAAGAACTGGTGAACGCTCCGGGCGCCGATCGTGAACAGGCCCCCGAGAAGGAGGATCTGTCCGTACTCGCTCTCGAGTTCGATCAGACGTTCGAGATTCTCGATGCTGTGGCCCCCGTGCACGACGTGCTCGAAGAACCACGGAAGCACCAGCGCCCACGGGATCAGTACGAGCAGCCAGACCGCAAGACTGATGTACAGACCACCCCAGAGATAGCGGGCGACCCGTTCCGGACGTCCGGCCCCCATGTGCTGGCTGACGTAGGTGTTGACCACCACCAGTGCACCCATCGCGAACGCGAGCGGCGCGAACGCCCAGATGCCGCCGTTGCCCTGGGCCGCCAGCTCGAGGGGCCCGATCTGACCGACCATCAGCTTGTCGACGAACTGCATCACCGTGTAGCTGACCATCGTGATGATGGTTGGCCAGGCGAGCGACCAGACCTCCGACAGCGGATGACGGGGTGGATCGAGCGTGTCGGGTCCATGATCCGTCATGGTCCGCTCAATCCTTCCTGCGAACCGTCATGACACCGTTCATCATCCGCCAGTGGCCGGGATAGGTGCACACGAACGGATAGCGTCCGGGACGCGAAGGGGCCGTGAAACGAAGTTCCCCCCGCTCGCCCGGCTGGACCATCGGCATCACGTGCAGCACCTTGGGAGATTCGGGAACCCAGTGCCTCGACTTGGATTCCTCGTTGTTCTCCATTGCATCCACCGCACGACCGATGGACCGCAGGGATCCCGGACGGAGGATCAGCAGATTGTGCGGCTGTGCGTCGGGATTCTCGAGCACGATCCGGACCGCCGCTCCCGCCTCGACCTCGAACCGGTCCACGTCGTAGACCATCTTCACCGGAACCGCTTCCATGGCGATGGTCCGGATCCCATCCTTCGGCCGCAGGGCTTCGGGAAGATCGTCCAGCGCAGCCAGGGCGGCCAGTCGGACCGGTTCGGGACGGGTGGGATCGGTCAACGGCAGCATGATCTCCCGTGCCGAACGGGACCGTTCGGAATCCGACGCCAGATGCGCCAGTGCCTCCCGAAGCTGTTCGGTGCCGATCTCGTCGGACCGACCCACACGCTCGACCGCCTCGTCCCAATCCAGACCGGGCGGCTCGACGGGGCTGCCCGCAGTGGACTGCTCCGGAGCGGGCATGCGATCGGGGTGCCGCAGCCACTCCAGTTCGATCGACTGATCGACGGTCGCACCGGGCACTCCGTTCACGGTCTGCAGCGTGAAGGCGGGATCGAGTTCGGAGACCCCCAACTGCCATGCGAGTTCTCCCTCGACGAACCGCCAGCCCGCCTCCGAGAGGTGCATGCCGTCACGGGTCGCAGGAACGGCGGCGCCTCGTCCCGCGAGACGCAGGGGTCCGTGGAGATCGATGGATCGGCCTCCAGAACGTCCCGCCTCGGCGTGGACCGCGTCGGCGAATCGCGCGACGGACAAGGCATGCGCGACGGATGCCGCGGCATCGTTCGGATCCGGTGGCACCGGCGTCACCATGATGATCCGGGCGTCGGCCCAACGACCGGCGAAGGACGCGAGCTCCCTGCGGAACCGGGGCAGATGCCCATCGCCCCGGATCGCGTCCACCATGCCCACGCACACGATCACCGCATCGACCGGAGAACCGTCGAACCGATCGGGCCCCGGAAGCGACATGGCCTCGGTTCCCGGTGCGGCGTGATGAAGAATCTCGACGTCCGGACCCAGAACGGATTCCAGCACACCGCGACGACCGAGCTCGGCGGCGAATCCGTCACCGAGCACGAGCACGCGATCGCCGGTCTCGATGACCGGATCTCCGATCACCAGGGGGACGGTGCACAGGAAGCACAGAAATGCCGTAAGCGCGTATCGCATCGCACGAAGGATACCCGAGTCGGTCCCCGAATCACCGGCGGGTGGCGAGGTACTCCACGATGTCCCGGACGTCACGCGGATCGAGCAGGTGGATCATCTCGGGCATCGCGCTGGCATCCCCGTATCCGTCGGCGATCACCGCACCGGGTGCGATGACCGATTCCAGCAGAGCCTTCCGGTCGAGTCGACCCGCCACGTCTCCCAGATCCGGACCTGCGGCACCGCCCCGACCTTCGACCACGTGGCAACGGATGCAGGCGGCACCGGAGTGGTACAGGACGAGTTCGCGACCACGGTCCGCGTCGCCCCCGACCCAGGCCGATCGGTAGCGGGCCAGTGGATCGTCCCCGAACGCGAGCGACCGCATCACGTCGGGCGTCTCCCCTTTCTGTCCTTCAAATGCATCGATCACGTCCACATGCAGGGCCGTGGGAAGTTCACCGGTCCGGGTCTGGCCGAACAGATCCGTCAGCATGGTTCTGGCCTGCGGCGAATCGATGGTCCCCAGGACGCTGATCGCGTGTTGCCGGCGGGGAATCCCGTCCCCCCGGAGATCGTCCGCGATCTCCTCGACCGCCGCCTGCGGTCGATCATCGGCCAGCAGTCGCAACGCGGCACC
>DBGM01000002.1 GCA_002295885.1 Phycisphaerales bacterium UBA854 | reverse complement strand
TCTGCCAACTGAGCTAACAGGGCGGGAAGGCGGAAGTGTACGGTGGTGAGGTGATCCTGTCGAGCAGGCGGCCCGGAGCGGCCCGAATGCCGGATCAGGCTTCGACCGCACCTGCATTCATCGACGGGGCATCGCGGCGAAGCTCACGCACCACGTCGATCACGATGGCGGCCCCGCGAATCAGCTCGTCCTCCGAAGTCTCCCTCGCCATGCTGAAGCGGACCGCACCGTAGGGAACGTTCGCGACCTGGCAGGGCTGGCGGCCGATGGCTTCGATGACCTTGGAGGGCTTGAGTGCACCCGATGAGCACGCGGATCCGGACGAGGCACACACACCACGCTCCGAGAGCATGAGCAGCACCAGTTCCGGCTCGAGTTCGGGGAATCCGATGCTCGAGGTCGACCACATCCGGTTGGCATCCCGTCCGTTGATGCACGCCTCGGGCATCGCATCCATGATCGAACGTTCGAAGCGTTCCCGCAGGGGATTCATGCCGGCGGGGCCACCACGATCGAACCACGCCTGGGAAAGGCGACAGGCCTCCCCGAGCCCCACGATGCCCGGCACGTTCTCGGTACCGCCGCGCCGCGCCCGCTCCTGCCCTCCCCCGATGACCAGCGGGTGGCAGGCCACGCCGGACCGGGCGTAGAGGACACCGACGCCCTTGGGGCCGTGGAACTTGTGGGCTGCGAAGCTGATCATGTCGAAGGGGACGGCCGACACGTCGGTGGGCATCTTGCCGACCCATTGGGTCGCGTCGCTGTGGAAGAGGACTCCATGGTCACGGCAGAGCGATGCGATCTCCTCCACCGGTTCGATCACGCCCGTCTCATTGTTCGCCCACATCACGCTGACCAACGCCACGTCGTCGGCACGCGTGGCGAGGATGTCGCGAAGCGAATCGCAGTCGACGATGCCGCTGGAATCATGGGCCAGCATCAGCGTCTCGATGCCCTGTTCGTGCAGGTCCTCGAGAAGTTCGCGCACCGCGGAATGCTCCACCTGGCTGGTCACGACGAGCCTTCGATCGGGTCGGCTTCGCAACGCCGAACGGATGGCCATGTTGACGGACTCCGTGCCTCCACCGCAGAACACGATTTCCGGGGGATGGGCGCCGATGAAGGACGCCACCTGCTCCCGGGACCGATCGACCCGCCGGCGAGCCTGTTGCCCGAGGCGATGAATGCTGGACGGATTGGCCCAATCGCTGGCGAAGACCTCCTGCATGGCCGCCAGGACCTCCGGAGCAACCGGAGTGGTGGCGTTGTGATCGAGGTAGATCATGTCGAGTTCGGAGAGGGCCATGGAAGGATTGTACGAATCCGACGGCTGCACCGGAAGCGTCAAGGCGAAGACAGGGCCCCAGAAGCCCTTTCAGAAGCCGTGAATGCCGCTGCATTGAACTTTCGCCCGCGGCAGGTACCATTTCCGATCTGCACCCCACGCGGCTGTGGCGGAATTGGCAGACGCGCTAGATTCAGGTTCTAGTGGGAGTAAAATCCCGTGGAGGTTCGACTCCTCTCAGCCGCATTTCCGAAGACGAACAATGCCCGGACCGATGACGAACATCGGCCCGGGCATTCGTGCTTTTCGAGCGTTCCGCTCCGGCGATCAGCCGGTTGCCACTTCCTCTTCGGCCTGCGGTGAGGAGGCATCCGCCTCGTCGCCTTCGGTGGTCTCGAGCAGTCCCTTGGCCACCAGGATCCGGTTCCGAATCTCGGTGAACAGATCATCGTGCTCACGGAGGAACAGCTTTGAATTCTCACGACCCTGTCCGAGTCGCACGTCGCCGTAGCTGAACCATGCTCCGGACTTCTTGACGATGTTCTCCGCGACTGCGAGATCCAGCAGATCTCCCGAGGTACTGATGCCCTCGTTGAACATGATGTCGAACTCAGCGTCACGGAACGGCGGAGCGATCTTGTTCTTGACCACCCGGGCCCGAACCCGGTTGCCGATGTTCTGGTCCCCGTCCTTGATCGCACCGATGCGACGGATATCCACCCGCACCGACGAATAGAACTTGAGTGCACGGCCACCCGGCGTCGTCTCCGGCGATCCGAACATCACTCCGATCTTCTCACGAAGCTGGTTGATGAAGATCACCGTCACGTCGCTCTTGGCGATGGCTCCGGTCAGCTTCCGCATGGCCTGACTCATGAGTCGGGCCTGCAGGCCCACGTGCGTGTCGCCCATTTCACCTTCGATTTCCGCCCGGGGGATCAGGGCCGCCACCGAGTCGACCACCACGACGCTGACGGCACCCGAACGGACCAGCAGCTCACAGATCTCCAGTGCCTGCTCGCCCGTGTCGGGCTGCGACACCAGCAACGCGTCGAGATCGACTCCCAGTCGCCGCGCCCAGGTTGGATCGAGTGCGTGCTCGGCATCGATGAATGCAGCAACGCCGCCATCCTTCTGTGCGTGCGCCGCCACGGTCAATGCCAATGTGGTCTTGCCGGATGATTCCGGGCCGTAGATCTCCACGATCCGCCCGCGAGGAATCCCTCGCCCACCCAGGGCGAGATCGAGGCTGAGGCAGCCGGTCCCGATGCCGGGAATGACCCGGTTGCCATCGTTAAGGCGCATGATCGAGCCTTCCCCGAACATCTGATCGATCTGACTGATGGCCCGATCCAGGGCCTGGCCACGTCCGGCCTCTTCCTTGGTGTTCTTCCTGCTCATGGCTTCCTTTCCATCCGTGGTGTTCGAACCGGATCGCGATTTCGATCCGGCTCGCACCTTACCACGCTGCTTTGCATCCTCGGTCCCGAGGCTTCCATTCTGCTTTCCACGGCTTGTTCGCTTGACCATGCTTGGCCCCTTTCGTCTGGTACTTCGATCCTTGAAGGCTGCTCAGGATGCCAGATTGATCGGAT
This sequence comes from Phycisphaerales bacterium UBA854, assembly GCA_002295885.1. Lineage (GTDB taxonomy): Bacteria > Planctomycetota > Phycisphaerae > Phycisphaerales > SM1A02 > UBA854. Next base: position 74,599 of record DBGM01000002.1, on the reverse strand, counting down.
TTCGCAAGGTCTGTTCGGTACATATTCGGTATCTATTTTCGTAAAATGTTCGGGTATCCCCCTATCAGCCCACCGATTCGGATCCGCAACCGCCTTGATGGCCCTTTCGAGGCCCTCAGGCGTCCAGAGGCGGCCCCTGCCAGTATTTGGTGGGCGGAGTCCAGTCCTCCAGATCAAGACCTCGGAAGGCCTCAATCGTCGCGTCAAGGCCCCTGTCGAGGTCCACCCGTGGCTCCCAGCCGAGCCGGGCGGTCGCCAGCGTGATATCCGGGCGACGCTGGAGAGGATCGTCGGGAGGCAGCGGACGGGTCACCAGCGTGGACGATGATTCGATTCGGGCCAGGACCCGTTCGGCGAGATCGAGGATGGTGCGTTCCTGGGGATTGCCGAGATTGACCGGACCGGGCAGATCGTCGGGCCCCTCCATCATGGCGAGGAACCCGTCGATCATGTCGTCCACGTAGCAGAAGGAACGGGTCTGGGATCCGTCCCCGAAGATCGTGATGTCTTCGCCGTTGATCGCCTGGCGGATGAAGTTGCTGACCACCCGCCCGTCGTACGGATGCATCCGGGGGCCGTAGGTGTTGAAGATCCGCACGACCTTGATGTTCACGTCCCCGCGCCGGCGTGCGTCGAAGAGGAGCGTCTCCGCCGCCCGCTTGCCCTCGTCGTAGCAGGCACGGGGTCCGATGGGGTTGACGTTCCCCCGGTAGGTCTCGGGCTGCGGACTGCAGTCCGGATCACCGTAGACCTCGCTGGTGGAGCTATGGAAGATCGTGGCGTTGTTGCGGCGGGCCAGCGCGACCATGTTGTCGACGCCGTAGACCGACGTGCGCCAGGTGTGCATCGGTTCGGCCTGGTAGTGGCCGGGAGCGGCGGGACAGGCGAGATTGAAGATCGCATCGGTCCCGACGTCGAGCGGTTCGATGATGTCATGTTCGATGAGCGTGAACCGGTCGTGCGCCTCCAGATGGGCGATCGTCCGCCGCTGCGAGGTGAGGAAGCTGTCGACGCAGGTCACGTCGTGCCCCCGCTCGAGCAGCCGCTCGCACAGATGGGAACCGAGAAAACCCGCTCCGCCCGTGACCAGTACCCTGTGTCCAATGTCCGCCATGGGAGCGGAGGATACCGCAACGGCCGGAGCAGGGCGCCATGGAACGCGATGCACAATCCAGAATCACCGTCGGCGTCATGACCGGCACGAGTCTCGACGGGATCGATGCGTGCGCGGTGCGGGTGCACGGACACGGCATGACGATGCGGGCCGAACACCTCGGCTACACATCGATCCCCCTCGGCGAACTGGCCGTGCCGCTGCGGGCCATGGCCGACGACGAGCCGCTGCCGGCCTCCATGGTGGCATCTCTGCGCAGGCTGCTGGGCGAACGGTGCGCCGAGGCCGTGGCCGCGCTGCCGCTGGACGACCCCGTCGATCTCGTCGCGGTGCACGGCCAGACCGTGCATCACGCCCCACCGGAATCATGGCAGCTGATCGATCCGTTTCCGATCGCCAACCGCTTCCGGTGCCGGGTGGCGAGCGATCTTCGGGGACTCGACCGGGCCGCTGGCGGCCGCGGCGCACCGATCACGCCGATGGCCGACTGGGTCCTGCATCGCGGGCCGGAGGCCCGGGTGATCGTGAATCTCGGAGGATTCATCAACTGCACCACTCTCCCGGAGGAGGGCAACGACTCGCCCCGCTCCGAAGTGGACGGCTTCGACGTATGCCCCTGCAACCACCTCCTGGATGCGGTCGCACGACTCGCCCTCGATGCGCCCTACGACGAGGGCGGCACCCTGGCACAGTCGGGAACCGCCTGCCTGTCGCACCTGGAACTCATTGCCCGACACCTCCGCGGCATGGACGGCCGGTCGCGGTCGCTGGGCAGCGGAGATGAATGCACCGAGTTCGTTCCGGACGTCATGCATGCGATCGGGCCGGCCGATGCCGCGGCGACCTTCTGTGCGGCCATCGCCGCGTGCCTGCAATCAACCCTCGAGGACTGCCCGGCGGAGACCCTGCTGCTGGCGGGCGGGGGCACCCGGAATGCCGCGTTGGTGCGGGCGATCGAGGAACGGACGGAACCGACCCGGAGCGTGGGCCGACTGCCCCACGGGGACGAACGCGAAGCCGCCTCGATGGCGGTGCTCGCCGCGCTGGCCGAGGACGGAGTTCCCATCACGCTGCCCGGAATCACCGGACGCGGAACGTCGGGGATTCGCGACGGTCTCTGGTGCCTGCCGGAATCGGATCAGACCCCGTAGAGCGGACGCAGTTTGTCTTCGAGATGCCGCAGCAGCGGATCGGCGGACAACGGCTTGCCGGTGACGACCTCGCAGAGTTCGGCCGCCCGGTACCGCTGGCCGTGCCGATGGATGTTGGTCCGCAGCCAGCCCAGCAGCGAACTGAAATCGCCTCTGGCAAACTCGTCGTACATCCCGGGGTGCGCCTCGAGAGCGGTCTCGAAGAACTGGGCGCAGTACAGGTTGCCCAGCGTGTACGTCGGGAAATACCCCATGGAGGTCATCGACCAGTGGATGTCCTGGAGGCACCCCTTGGCGTCGCTGGGAACGTCCAGTCCGAGGTATTCCTTGTACTTCGCGTTCCACGCCGCGGGAATGTCGTCCACATCGAGGTCGCCGGAGAGGATCGCCCGCTCGAGTTCGAAGCGGATCATGATGTGCATGTTGTAGGTCGCCTCATCGGCCTCGACGCGGATGAAGTCGGGACGCACGATATTTGCTCCGCCGTAGACATCGTCGAAGGACAGTGATGCGACGGCATCGCCGAAATGCTCCTTGAGCTTGGGTTCGCACCAGCGCCAGAAGGCCTCGCTGCGCCCGACCTGGTTTTCCCACATGCGGCTCTGCGACTCGTGGATGCCCAGGGAGACGGAATCACCCATCGGCGTGCCGATGAACTCAGCCAGCAGCCCCTGCTCGTAGAGACCGTGACCGGTCTCGTGCATGGTCGAGCCGAGGGCGTCGTTCACGTTGTCCACGTGGAAGCGGGTCGTCATACGAATATCGTTGCAGTGGGATCCGCTGCAAAAGGGATGGGTCGACTCGTCGAGACGGCCTCGACTGAAATCGAAGCCGAACTGGTCCGCGACCATGCGGACGAACCGCTTCTGGTCCTCGACGGGCAGATCGATCTCGTTGAACGCGTTGCTGGGCGCCTGCGAGGACCCCATCACGTCGTCCAGCAGCCCCTGCAGACGTTCACGCAACGGCGTGAAGATGGACGCCACCCACTGGGCGGTGCAGCCCTTCTCGTAGTCCTCGGCCAGGGCATCCCACGGCTCGCCGCCGTCCTCCCATCCGTAGCACTCGGCCTTGCGGCGGAGCATGTCGATGATGCGTCGCAGGGACGGTGCGAAGAGCGTGAAGTCGTCCTTGGCCCGAGCGTCCTTCCAGGCGTACATGCCCTCGCTCGAAAGCTTGGCCTCCTCCTCGACGAGCTCCGGGGGAAGCTTCGTGCTGCGGTCCAGGCTCCAGCGGAACTCGCGAAGGTTCACCGCCGAATCGCTCAGCGGATCCGAGGTGAGATCGGAATCCGACTCGCATTCCGCGAGTGCGTCGGCGAACTCAGCACTGGTCTTCCGTTCGTGATGCAGCTTGGCCAGCAGCGCCAGCTGACGGCCCCGGTACTCGATGCCGCCCTCGGGCATCAGGACCTCCTGGTCCCATCCCAGCATGCTGGCGCATCCGCCGATGAGCTGGGTCTCGCGCGACAGTTCGAGCAGTCGCTGGTAGTGGGCGGGCATGGTCTTGGTCTCGGTGGCGGTGGTCATGGTGCATCTCCTGCGGCAATGAGTTCAAGCCCGCCATCATAGCCGCTTCGGCCCCGCGCCCCGGAAAAACGGACACGGCCCCCGCCGGATGGACGGGGGCCGTGGAATCGTGCGATTGACGGGAGTCACGGCGTGTCGGAAGCCGGCTCCTCGGGCATGCGGGCCTCGAGCATGGCGATGACCTCGTTCGCCTGCGCATCGGTCCGGTTCCTGGCCAGATCGAGTGCACTGCGGCCGGAGTTGTCGCGAAGCGAGATGTCCGAGCCGGCCTCGATGAGGAGCGTGAGCTTCTCGGGCGAACCGCTGGAATGACCGGCGGCATTGAGGAAGGCAGTCTTGCCGTTGCGATCCCGGGCATTGACATTCGCACCGGCCTCGACGAGTGTCTGCACGCCTTCCAGCTTGCCGGTACGGGATGCATGCATGAGAGCGGTTCCGCCGTCGACGGTGTCCTTGGCCTCGAGATTGGCTCCGGCTTCGACCAGGATGGGGATCGAGTTCGGATCCCCGAATCCGGAAGCCCAGATGAGCGGGGTGTAGCCGGTGGCCGCACCGACGGTCTCGACCTGGGCACCCGCATCGACGAGATCCTGCACGGACTCGGCGGTTCCGAAACCGGACGTCCAGGCCAGAGGGCCACCGATGAACGTGTCCTTGGCATTGACGTCGGCTTCGGCATCGATGAGGACCCGGACCGCGGCGGGGTTCTTGGACGTGCCCGCGTGCATCAGCGGGGTGCGGCCGACCTGATCGGATGCGTCGACGTCGGCACCGTTGTCGATCAGCACCTGCATCATCTCGACGTTGCCCTCCTTGGAGGCCATGCCGAGCACGCTCATGCCGCTCTTGTCCTGGTAGTTGACGTCCAGCTTCTTCTCGCTGATCCGCTTCATGAGTTCGTCCGTACGACCCTGCTTCACCAGGATCTTCACCGAGGTGGTGTCGGCCTGGGGAGCCAGCGGAGTGTTGGGGGTCTTGGTGTTCTTCGCGGAACTGCCCTTCTGTCCGGATTCGCGGATGCGACGGTTGATCTCGGCCCGCTGTTCGGGATTGAGCTTCACCAGGAAGTAGTGCTGGTTGCACTTGGGATGATCGAAGTAGAAGGTGACCTTCGCGTTCTTGGCGTCGTTCCAGAACTTGTCCCAGTTCAGCTCCACCTCGTGACGGGCGGCGGCTTCCGTGGGCATGGCAGTGAGCACCTGGGGCTGCACGTTGACGAGCTTGAACGGTTCGCCGTCGATCGATTCGAGCACGATCTTGCCGTCCGGGTTGTCGTCCTGACCGAGGCGGTCGGGCGACATCTTCACGTAGGCGATCGACGTGCCCTCCACCGGCACCTTCAGCTGGGGATACCCCTCGATCGTGAAGGTCACGGTCTTCTTGAGGACCCGGGCCGTGGGACCGCCGCGGAGACGGATGGTGACCTCGGTGCTTTCACCGGGATCGAGCACTGTGTTCCGCTGGAAGTCGGAGGTGGTGCAGCCGCACGAAGCCTTGGCGGAGATGATGGTGACGGTCTCGTCACCGGTGTTGGTCAGCGTGATCGTGCCGGGCTTGGTCTCGCTGGTGGAGAACTCTCCGAGCGCGAGCACCTCGGGTGACGCCTTGATCACCTGTTCGACATCCGATTCTGGAGCGACGGGCAGGGCCGAAGGCTTGGCCGGCCGGGCCGGAGACACGGGAGACTGGGCCATGGCGGGCCATGCCACCAGAAGACCTGCAACGGCTGCCAGATATGCGGTATTCGAACGAAATCTCATTGGTCGATCCTCAGATTAGACGGAAGCATGCTGGAAACGGCGTTCCGCGGCCGTGGACAGGTCATGGTAACTCCAAATACGGCATCATGCCCCGTTTCATGCAGAATCAAACGCCTGATCCGCACCCCTATTGCCCCCCAGCATCCGTCGCCGAAGGTTTCATATCGGGATTTCTGGCTATGCTGCTTCATCCGCTGTACGGCCCCCATGAACGGGGGTTCAGCCCAACCCGAATCACCATCCATGACCAACCGTCCAGAACACATCGACAGGCCCCATCTCCGCCGAATCCAGCCCTTGCCGGTCCACAACGACCAGAATCAGCAGGCGGTCGCCCTGCGGGATCCGCTCCTGCTGTGCGCTCAGACCATGGTCGTCCCCCCCCAGGTCATGGCGGCGCTCCAGCAATGCAACGGCCAGCATTCCCTCGACGAGATCGCGCGAGCCGTCAAGCAGGACCCGGCCATCGTGCAGCAACTCATCGAGAAACTCGACGAGTTCGGGCTGATCTGGGGACCTCGGTTCGAGGAACTCGAAGCCGCGAAGCAGCAGGCCCTCCAGAGCGAAGGGGCCTTTCCGATCCGGGCTACGGAGGGACTGCGGCAGGACGGTGGAGACGGGCGCGCCCTGATCGAGTCCTGGCTGGATCAGGAGGAGGACCCCGAAGTCGACTTCACCCCCCGGGGGCTCTTCGCCCCCCACATGGACTACGTACGGACCTGGCCGCTCTTCGCCGGATGCTGGCAGGCCCTGCGCAGCATGACGCCTCCCGATCGCGTCGTCGTCCTCAGCACGAATCACTACGGCATCGGCGACGGCGTGGTCTGCACCCGACTCGGGTTCGAGACTCCGATGGGACGAATGAACAGCGACTCCGCTCTGCTCGATCCGCTGCTCCAGGCGGTTGGTGATCAGGTGCTGGTGGATGAATTGGACCACATTGCCAGCACGGGAATCGAGATGCAGCTTCCGTGGATCCAGGCCTGCTGGGGCAATGTCCCGGTCGTCGGCATTCTCGTTCCGGATCCGGCCCAGGCGCTGCTCGAGGACGATCAGGAACGAATCGGACGAACCGATTTCAACCGACACCTCCGCGACTGCGTCGCGCAGGTCGGCGGCACGACCTTCTTCGTCGGCGCCGGTGATCTGAGTCACGTCGGCCCCCAGTTCGGTGAACCGCGCCCCGTGGACGACCAGCGGTGCGGAGACGTCGAGCAGCAGGACCGTGATCTGCTCGGGCACATCGTCAGCGGTGATCTGGAAGCGTTCACCTCGGCGCTGCAGTGGAGCAAGAATCCGACCCGCTGGGCGAGCGCGGGGGTCTTCGCCTCGATGCTGGAGGCGATGGAGCCCTCGGAGGTCGAACTCATCGACTACCGCCAGTACGTGAACGAACAGAACACCTCGCTGGTGTCCTACTGCGGACTGCTGATGGCATGATCGCCGTCGTCCAGCGCGTCGACCGTGCTTCCGTGGAGGTCGAAGACCCCCCGTACCGGGCGGAGATCGCGGCGGGCCTCCTCGTCCTGCTGGGAGTCGAGGACGGAGACACGGAGACGGAAGCCGACCGGATGACCGGTCGGATCGCCAGACTCCGCATCTTTCGGGATGACGAGGGACGCATGAACCGATCCGTGACCGACGTCGCCGGGGACGTGCTCGTGGTCAGTCAGTTCACGCTGGCCGCGGACACCGCGCGGGGCAACCGGCCGAGCTTCGTCCGGGCCGCGGAACCGGTTCGTGCCGAAGCGCTCTACGAACGGGTGATGGACGGGCTGCGGAACGAGCATGGCATCACGACCGCGGGCGGGCGATTCGGCGCGATGATGAAGGTCGCACTGATCAACGACGGACCGGTGACCATCATCCTTCGCAGCGGTGATTCTGAACGCTGATCAGTCCTCGGAGGATTCGGCGTCCTCGTCGACGCCGGCCTGGAAGATCGACTGGGTTCGCAGCACGAGGCCGCAGTCGCTCCGGAGGTGGTAGCCCTGGACATGCACCTCGTCGGTGTAGCGCTGCATCTCGACCAGCGAGAGATTCGGTTGTCCGGTCTCGTCCTTCCAGAGTCCGAGCAGACAGTCACTCTCCTCGCCGTGCTTGAGCATCTCGTTGTAGGTGCCGAGGTAGAGATGGTCCGAAAGCGTCTCGGTCTGGATCGAAGTCATGAAGGTGATCCGGTCGCCGAAGGTCGCTTCGTGATCCTTTTCACCGGCACAGGGCATCGTGGTGACGAGACCGCGTTCGGGGAGCCCGGTCAGCGATGGCGTGACGACTTCGACCAGGCAGATGCCTTCGTGTTCGAAGAGGCAGACATGACCGCCGTGGAACTGCCACGCCTCGAACTCGTAGCCACCGTGCTCGATGCGGCGACGGTTCTCGATGTCGAAGAACTCGGGGTGGACACCGTTGCGGTACAGCAACATGTGATAGGTCTGGAGACTGGATGTACGGGGCGCGAAGCTCATGGTGAATGCTCGGTGGTGGTGGTGGTGGTGGTGGTATCGGTTGAAGAAATCTTCGTGCGAGCTTTTCCTTTCATTCTGCTTCTCCCCAAAGCAGATAGGCATTGTTGCAACCTGCCCCTTGAAGGCAACAAAATTATGGTAAGAATGTTGATTCACGAACCCGGAAATGCTGTTTTTCTGGCCCCCAACCAATCGGAACCGCCATGTCCTCCCAAGGTGATGCCCAGCAACGAGTTGCCTTCCAATACCTGGAAACAGAGCGTTTGCTTGGCGTGGATTTCATTCCCGTGGCCCCAATTTCCAGCGTTCGACCCCAGCCCCCAGAACCCACCCCAAGCGGCACGTCCAGCCCGCTGGATGAACTGAGATCCCGGGTTGAAGCGGATTTCCCCTTCTGCGATTCCCTTTCCTCGGCGTCCCGACCCGTCTTCGGCGAGGGCCCCGAGGAGGCCAGGCTCGTCTTCATCGGTGAAGCGCCCGGAGCCCAGGAGGACGAAACCGGCCGTCCCTTCGTCGGAGCCGCCGGACAGAAACTCGATCAGATCATCGGTGCCATGGGCCTGGATCGTGATGCGGTGTTCATCACCAACATCCTCAAGGCCAGACCACCCGAGAACCGGACTCCAACTGTGGGTGAAATAGAGTCTTGCGCCCCGTATCTGCGGGAGCAGCTTCGCATCATCAAGCCCGAGGTCATCATCACGCTCGGAGGACCGGCGACGAAGTTCATCCTCGGAACCACCGAGGGCATCAGCCGACTGCGGGGACGCTGGGGCGTGTGGGAAGACGATGCCCTGCGAATTCCGGTGATGCCGACCTTTCACCCCGCCTATCTGCTTCGCAACTACACCAATGAGACACGCAAGCAGATGTGGAGCGACGTTCAAAAAGTTGTTGAACTGCTTGGGCTCGCCAAAAAGTAAAAATAGGCGAGATGCGCTGCAACCGCGCGGATCACTCCACCGAACTGATTGATGGAGACGGATGTCTCCCCAACCAAGCCCCCCCCCACAAGGAGCCCGGTTCGTTGTACGTCAACGACGGGCTCTTTCTTTGCGCAGGATGTCAGCCGTCGGAATCCGTGGGCGGGTCGGAGACGGAGGGTTCCTGGGCCAGCGTCCCCGGAATGAGACCCGGCCACCAGATCAGCCGCTCATCCTGACCATCGCAGGCGTGACGCATCAGAAGATAGATGCGTGTGCTCGCCGCAAAGACGTACGAGAAGATCCAGCCGACGACCAGGTACTGCACGAGCATCATCCACCAGCCGACGATGGATCCGCTCCACTCCACGTACCAGATGCTGTCGGCGGCTCGTCCCCCGTCGGTGGCCGAACCGAGGATGCGCGTCAGCTCGCCCGCTTCGACGAAGGTGTCGTTCATGGTCCATGCACCGACCACGTCCGCGGTCATGTTGACGGTGAAGACAGCCACCAGCTGCACCACGAGCCATCCAAGCACGAGACCGACGATGCCCACGATCACGGCGGCCAGCATGTGCAGCGGACGGTTCAGGACGAACGCAAAGGCTCGCTGCATCGCATCGCCGCCTTCGCAGTTCTCGACCGCCACCGCCGGCAGCAGGAGGATCCAGGAGACGACGTAGCCCAGAAGAATGAAGACAAGCAGGAAACCAAGCAGCAGCACGAACCCGTACACGATCGCAGCCAGGACGTTCACCAGCGGAATGCTCATGAACACGAGCCCGATGAGCAGCAGCACGCCGCACACTATGCCCGCCAGCACAACCGGAACCACCAGAGCCATGAAGGACCGAATCCAGGTCTCGATGCCGTGCAGCATCGCCTCGCGCATGGTCAACCGTTCGTTGGCGGCGATCTGGCAGGCCTCCATCCTGCACATCGCACCCCCCGTGACCGAGACCACCAGCAGGAAGAACAAGCCGTAGAGCACCAGGAACCAGCCCTGCCCCGCCGACCACAGATGCGACGGCAGGTGATAGAACACGCCGAGCAGCGCCGTGTAGACGGCGGTCGGCTTGAACATGACCGCCCCCTCGACGAGCAGCTCGAAGTGGACGTGCAGGTACTGCAGGGTCGACTCGAAGGCCCCCCTCGGGCGGAACGACTCGATGCGGCGGATCGTCCGTTCGACCTGGGAACGGTCCTCCGAGGGCACCGTCTGGATCGCCTGCTCGAGCATGACCAGGACCGCGTGCAGTTCCGGCGTCTCGTCACTCGCACTCTCGTCACCCCAACGGCGCTGGGCACGTCGGAGAACACCTTCCTCCTCGAGTCCGAGTTCGGTGCCGTGCACGCCGGCCGTCAGGCCTTCGGGGCTGACAGTCGCCGGAGCGATCCCATCCCAGATCTGTCCACCCAGCATGAGCAGGGTGACCATCAGGAGTGCGAGCACGAGGCGTGAAGGCTGCAGCGACGTGGCGACGCCCTTCAAGATGGATCCAGTACGACAGACGGTGTCCGACATGGTCATTGGTTGGTCCTCCCCGGACCATTCTGACCGCCCGCAGGAGCGCGTGTCAATGAAGGGAGACGTTGGTGGCCCAAAAACAAAGACCGCCGCACGAAGGCGACGGTTGCTTGCAACTCCCCCGGCTGGACTCGAACCAGCAACCTAGCGGTTAACAGCCGCTCGCTCTACCATTGAGCTACAGGGGATCGACGGAGCAGAATACCGTTTTTCGGTCCTTGGATCCACGGACTCCAGCGAAATCAGCCGTGTTCAGCTCTTCCCTCCTCTCCACGCCTTCCGGAGGGCCCAGGCTTGCAATTGGGCTCGGCCCGTCTACCATATGGGGCTTCGCGGGACCGAAGAGTCCCCCAGACCCCTTTGAACCGGACGAGACGATCATGAAAGACGGCATCCACCCCGAGTACTACCCCGAAGCCAAGGTCTTCTTCCGTGGTGAAGAGGTCATGACCGTCGGGGCCACCGTCCCCGAGTTGAACGTCGAAATCTGGTCCGGCTCTCATCCCTTCTTCACCGGCAAGTCGTCCTTCGTGGACACCGCCGGACGGGTCGAGAAGTTCCAGAAGAAGTTCCAGGGCGACTACTTCAAGAACAAGAAGAAGTAACTTCCGACGCATCCCCCCGCAGATCCGCACCCCGGCCCCGCCGGGGTGTTTTCATTCACACAAGGATGTCGCGGGCCACGTGCCCGTGCACGTCCGACAGACGGTAGTCCCGTCCCCGATGCCGGTAGGCCGGTCGTTCGTGATCGAGCCCCAGCAGGTGGGGCATCGTGACGTGCAGGTCGTGCACGCCGACGGGGTTCTCGATGATGTTGCATGAGAAGTCGTGGGTCCGACCGCCTGAGATGCCCGGCTTGATTCACCCCGGTGCACCAGGGACGGCTCTTCTTCATGGAGTCGCGGCTTGGTGGTGTCGCTCGGCGGCATGACGTCGGCGTGAGTCGTCGTGATGCACTGTCACAACACGGACGAATGCGGATCGCCGGGAACGATTGCGGTTCCGCGCGGTCGCGGCGTCCAACCCGTCGAGGCGGAGACCGGTCTGTCGCTGCGCGCGGTCGGAACCATGCCAGAGAAAGCAGCAATCGGACACAATCGGTCGGATGTCGCGGCCGTACCGCACGGGCTCATCGGCGATGACTGGAACCACTGCAGTGGGCAGCAGAACGAAGGTGATCAAGCAGTGCAGCGATCGACCCTTCATGAATTCACCATAAACGGAGGACACGGCCGCCCCATGCCTTCGGCCCCTCCTCCGCGAGGCCCGTGCGGAGGGCCCCAAACGCCCCAAGTACCCCACCAAACCGACCTCCAAGACAGCCCCACGGGAAGGAAACCGCACCCGCCGGCATGTCCACATCATTCGATCAATGCTTGAAGTCAAAAAAGGGAAATCACGAGCTCTCAAGGGGCATTTTGCTCGGACCTAGTGATCTCCCCATGAGTTATCCACAACTTTCTCACATCTCAGGGCGGCGACCATACCCCCGGGAAACCACCCGGAGAGCCGTTGAATGAAGCTTGAAGCATCCCATGAATGGCGATCCGGCCCCCACAGAGTCCCGGGCGGCCTCGAAGTCACGAAGAGGCCCCGACCCGGACGCACCCGCGATCGGATTCGCCTCCGGACCAGGCCACGCGAAGTACACCGGCGGCCGGACTGCGTGCGTACGCACGCATGCACGTCGATCGCGTCGCGCCATGATGCAACACTCCTCGTCGACTTCCTTCGCATCGATGTCCACGGTACGGTGCATGTCGAACGATCGTGTTCGTCGACGACACACCATCACCGAGCCGCGCTGCATGACCTCCCTTGCCGACAACCTGGTGCGCAAACTGCGGGAGTTGGACGAGCAGTTCGCGGACATCGAATCGAAGCTGCTCGATCCGGACGTGCTCGTCGATCACCGCTTGGTTCGCAACCTCTCGATCCGCAAGGCGGCGCTGCAGCCGATCGTGGACCGCTTCCGAAGCTGGAACCGCAGTGAAGCCCAAGGCGAGGAAGCCGTCCAGGTCATCGACCAGGAAGCCGATGCGGAACTGATCGAACTCGCCCGCGAGCAGCTGGCCCAGGCACGCCACGATTCGGAACGCCTCGCCGGTGAACTCCGCAACCTGCTGGTGACCGCCGAGGACCGGGCCGTGTCCGCGCTGATCCTCGAGGTGCGGGCCGGCGTCGGCGGGGACGAGGCCGCACTGTGGGCCGGCGACCTGCTGGAGGTCTACCGCCGGTACGCCTCCGATCGCGGCTGGACGTTCAACACCCTGGATCATGCCCCGGGGGATGTCGGCGGCTGCAAGGCGTGCATCATCGAGATCGAAGGTGAAGGCGCGTGGTCCAGCCTCTGCTTCGAAGGAGGCACCCATCAGGTCAAGCGGGTGCCGGCCACGGAATCACAGGGGCGCGTGCACACCTCCACCGCAACGGTGGCGGTGCTTCCCCAGCCGGAGGAGGTGGAACTGGATCTGGATGCGAACGATGTCCGGGAGATGATCACCACGTCCACCGGTCCGGGGGGCCAGAACGTCAACAAGGTGGCCACCGCGGTGCACCTGATCCACGAACCCACGGGCATCGAGGTCCGGATGCAGGATACGAAAAGCCAGGCTCAGAACCGCCAGAAGGCCTGGCAGCTGCTGCGGGCCAGGCTCTACGAACGACAGAAGTCCGAGGCGGATGCGGAACGGGCCGAAGCCCGCAACTCCATGATCGGCTCCGGCTCCCGGGCCGAGAAGATCAGGACCTACCGCTCCAAGGACAACATCGCCGTCGATCATCGACTCGGCGAATCCTTCAACCTCGAGCGCATCCTCGCCGGCGAACTCCAGCCGCTGGTCGAGGCCCTGATGGAGCTGGAAACCGCTCGTCGACTGCAGGCGCTCTGATCGGCGTGCCGATCACTGGGACAGGAGAACTCCACGTGACCGATTCCACACCGACGTTCGACCTCGACATGTCCCCCTCACCCCGACGTCTGATTCCCGTGGTGGTCGGCGCCGGTCCGCGCAGCGAACTGGCGGACCGCCCCCTGGCCCGGGGAATCATGGAGGCGATCGCCGGTTCGGACGATCTTCCCCCCACCGCCGATCTGCATCCGCTGATCGTCACCGATCTGTGGTACCTCAACGACCGTGAGCTCATGCTGCAACCGACCATCGCCATCGGCGACCCCGAACAGAACGCCGCCTCAGCGTTCTTCGGGGGCCGGCTTCCAACCATGCTCATGGTCGAGGAGCAGTACCGGGTCCTGATGGATCAGGATGCGGGCATCGGACACGCCTGCCTCTGGGGCACGAGTCACGCCGCCACCGTGACGGCCGTCGAAGCGTTCATCGAACGGTGCCTGCCCGCCTTTCTGCAAAGGGCCGCTCTCCGCAGCACCGCCACCGGAGAAGGCTGATCCGATCCGGCCGTTTTTTCGCCCCGCGACTGGCTCCCCGCGCGGTTCGGTATACACTTTCACCGGCAGCGGACATGCGGAACGGGAACGCGGATTCAGTCGGGTGGAGCGTCCACCCGGAAACGATGTCGCCTCTGGAACGATCTCATGCACCGCACCAACCGGCAATCCACCGTCCTTCGCCACGCGTTCACTCTGGTCGAACTGCTTGTCGTCATCAGCATCATCGCCGTCCTGGCGGGGATCCTGCTGACCGCCCTGAGCAGCGCGACCGAATCGGCGACACGCAGCCAGGCGGAGGCGACATTGAGCTCGTTCGCCGCGGCCTGCGATTCCTTCGCCCAGGAGCACGGCCGCTATCCGGGCGTGGTCCCCACCCGGGTACTGGGCGACGGCAGCCAGCTGACCTCCACCCAGAACGCCCTGCTGCACATGATGGGGGGCTACCGGGTGCGTACCTCCGACGAGCCTTCCTCCAATCCCAACACCGTGGAATACGACCGCTTCAGGGACGCGGCCCGTGATCCGGTCGAACTCACGCTGCAGGACCCCGGCAACACGGACCGGACCTGGGAGATCGTGATCGACCGAACCCGCATCAGCGAAGGCCCGCTGATCGACGGCAAGCCCTATCCCCCTTACTTCGCCCCCAAGGCGTCCGAACTCGTCAACCGCTGGTTGACCGCCACCGAACCCGACGCCGACCAGGCCCGGAGACAGGGCTACAACCAGCTCCCCGACCTGTACGACCCGTGGGGCAATCCGATCATCTACCTCAAGCGAGATCGCAAGGGCGGCCCACTCGTGGGAGACGGGGACACCCGCGGACAGTTCTCCAATCAGGGCATCGGGCTGTACGTCGAGGCCACGGCCCTGGGAACCGATCGAATCCGGCAGAAGCAGTACGAGTTCTCAGACAGCCAAGCCATCTCCGGCAGCCGCATTGCCGGTGAGGACGGCGACGGCGATGCCGTCGAACAGCGTCGATGGCTGACCGCAGTCGTCGCCCATCCCGCCTTCTACCAGACCGAGGACTGGGAGTTCGGAACCGCCAATGGCAGTTTCGTGCTCATCTCAGCGGGGCCCGACGGCGTCTTCCTCTCCCATCAGGACGGACCGATCAACACCAACGGCGGCTACGTGCAGGAATGGGATGACGCCGAGCCGAATCAGATCGAGGACTTCGATGATCTGGTCCGCAGCGGCGGCGGCTGATCCGAAACCAAACGAACCGAAACGAAACAGGGCCTCCGTCGTGACGGAGGCCCTGGTCGTATTTTCGGTCGTACGATTCGCGGTCAGCCCTTGAGCAGACCACGCTCGGCCAGGCAGTCGAGGACGGCCTGCACCGACTGCTCGAGGGAGAGCTGATCGGTCCGGATGTGCAGTTCCGGCTTCTCGGGCTCCTCGTAGGGATCGTCGATGCCCGTGAAGCCCTTGATCTCACCGGCCCGCGCCTTCTTGTAGAGGCCCTTGGGATCGCGCTCCTCGGCGACATCGAGCGGACAGTCGACGTAGCACTCGATGAAGTCCAGTTCACCGTCGGCGTGCAGCGCACGGACCAGATCGCGGTCCTCGCGATACGGACTGATGAAACTGGAGAGGGTGATCACGCATCCGTCCGCGAACAGCTTGCAGACTTCGCCGATGCGGCGGATGTTCTCGGCGCGATCCTCGGCGGAGAAGCCGAGGTTCTTGTTGAGTCCCATGCGGACGTTGTCGCCGTCCAGACGATAGGCGACGTGACCACGCTGGAACAGCACCTGCTCCAGCGCGACGGCGATGGTGCTCTTGCCGCTGCCCGAGAGGCCCGTGAACCAGACCGTGGCCCCCTTCTGCTTGAGGACGTCCTGACGCTCCTGGCGGGTGACGGTTCCGTCGTGCCAGGTGATGTTCGTTGCTACCTGTTCAGCCATTGTCGTTGTCTCGCTTGGGGGTTGAAGGTTTTCAGGCGGTGGGTGCGGCGGCTTCGCTCGTCGCCCATTCGATCAGGACATCTGCGACCTCGGGACGCGAGAACTCGGCCGGGGGGCGTTCGCCCTGGGCCAGGAGATCACGGACCTTGGTACCGCTGAGGAAGACCTGGTCGTTCTCGAACTTGGGGAAGGTCTTGCTGGACACCATGCCCTGGGCGCGATGGCTCCAGGCGGCGTGCTCGAACTTCAGCGGGGTGACATCGATGTCGCCCTCGTCGTACTCGTCGAAGATGTTCTGGGCGTCGTAGGTGCCGTAGTAGTCTCCGACTCCTGCGTGGTCCCGCCCCACGATGAAGTGGGTGACGCCGTAGTTCTGACGAACCAGTGCGTGCAGGACGGCTTCGCGGGGACCGGCGTAGCGCATCGCGGCGGGCATCACGGTCAGCATCGTCCGCTCGTCCACGAAGTAGTGCTCGATGATGGTCTCGTAGCAGTTCATGCGGACATCGGCCGGAATGTCGCCGGGCTTGGTCTCGCCCACCAGCGGGTGGATGAGCAGGCCGTCACAGATCTCCTGGGCGCACTTGCAGAGATATTCGTGGGCCCGATGGATCGGGTTGCGGGTCTGGAAGGCGGCGACCGTCTTCCAGCCGCGTTCGCTGAAGGCGGCGCGGGTCTGCGCGGGGGCCAGCCGATGATCGGTGAACTGCTCGCCGGGCTCGTGCTCGGGCGTAACGGTCAGCACGTGGATGGGACCACCGACGCACCAGTCGCCTTCGTCCATGACGGCCTTGACGCCGGGGTGGGCCTCGTCCTCGGTGCGGAACACGTTGGGAATCTCGAGGGCCTTGTCATGCTCGTAGATGGACTCGATGTCGATGACGGCAAGCAGGGTGCCGTCGCGGTGATGCAGTGCAGCCTGCCCGCCCTCGGACAGGGTGGCCTTGACATCGTCGTCGACCGACAGGGTGATGGGGATCGGCCACGGCGTGCCGTCGGCCGTCTTCATCGAGGTGCAGATCGACTTGAAGTCGGCGGGACCGACGAAACCGGTCAACGGGCTGAAGGCGCCGATGGCGATCATCTCCAGATCGCACGCCTGCTTGTCGGAAAGGGTGATCGACGGCATGGATGCCGCTGCGTCGGCCAGGGCCTTGGCGGCGTCGCCTTCGACCATACGGTTCACGAGGGTGCCACCATTGGGCTGGATCAGCTCGTTGGACATGTTCGTCGCTCCTGCGGGGTGGCCCTGGACGTCGGCCAAGGCAAAAAAGTCGGTCGTTCGGGACCCTTGTCGGATCCCCTGAATCCCCCTGAATGGGGAAATATCCGGGAAAAGCGAAGATGGTAGCGATCTCCCACCCCCGATTCAACGGCTGCGGACGCGCTTTGTGTATTTCGCCCCTACGGCCCTTCTAGAGGATGCCGAATCGATCGGGCTACCGAATTCGTGTGTAGACGGCTTCCAGATCGCCGACGAGGTGGTCCCAGTTCCACCGCTCCGCCATGTCCGCCATCGCCGCCTGACCCATCGCCAGCGTGCCCTCGGGATCGGCCAGCAGTTCATCGAGCGCCTGGGTGAGATCGGAGGGATCCGTCGTGCCCACCAGCCGACCGGTGACTCCGTCCCGGACGAGTTCCCGATTCGAATCGAGATCGGAGGCGATGGTGGCGATGCCGGCCACGAGACTCTCCGCGATGACCAGCTGCGGATTGATCGAGAGATGCCGCATGGGCTGGATCACGCAGATGGATTCCAGCAGCAGGCCGGGCAGGGTCACCCCGTCGGGATACGGGAATCGATGGACGTGGACATTGTCGAACTCCTGCTCCAGTTCGTCGATCCCCGGAACCTGGTCCCAATGGGGGCGGATGGCGAAATCGAAGTCGAACTGCGGGTACCGGGGGGCGAGCGTGCGATAGGCCGCCACGGCGAGGTCCGCGCCGTTCTCGACCGAGGGATCACGCCAGAACAGAATGCGACGACGGGGGCCGATCTCCGCGTCGCCGTGTTCCGCACGGGGATCGCGGATGATGCCGTGACGGAAGCGATCGACTGTGATCCCCTCCCGCGCGAAGTGCTCGACGACGCAGTCCGTTCCCGCCACCACGGCATCCAGACGTTTCCAGAGTCGCCGGGTGATCAACGGCAGACGCTCGGGAAAGTACGCGGCGAAGACCGTGCAGACCGTCGGCGTGCGCAGCCCCAACAGGCGCAGTCCCCCGCCCAGATGCGCCGTCCGGTTGTAGCCGTGCAGATGCAGCACATCGAACTCGTGTTCGTGGCAGATCTTCTTGATCTGGGCCACCTGCCGGAGCAGGGATGCGAACCGCAGGCCACGCCCCTGCTCGGAATCGCGGGTGAGGATGCCCCCCCGCTTGCGGGAATCGGCGACCCGGTGGACGGGAATGCCCGGATCGAGGCAGGCGGGGAGGCTTCGACCCTCGCCGTACTCGTTGGTGATCAGATGGACGTCGTGCCCGGCGGCCCGCAGTCGGGCCATCCCCTCCAACGGCACCTGGATGTGGCCCGAGACGTTGTGCTCGAAGCCCTTCTCACCCGCAACCACCGAGATGAAATTGCCGATCTTCATGTGTTCCAGTGATCCAGATTGCGACCGGTTAGTTCCGCCAGCCTCCGGTTGCTGTCGTGAAACTCCTCCAGCAGTCGGATTCGCGTGGCCGGTTCCATCGTCGCGTACCCCCGCTTGCCGGACTTCTTCTTCATTCGCCGGACCATCGTGCCCACGGGGCTGCGACTGAGCCGGTGCAGGACGGGCCGCAGCCCGAGGGCCGTGCAGGCCCTGCGAATCCTCGGAAACATGGCCGAGTTCTTGATCTGCCCGAACTGTTTCGTCTCAATGCCGGCGTCGACCCCGAGAAATTCGCAGATATCTCGGTAGTACGCGCGATCGTCGAGGGCCAGGTCCTCGTGGAAGAGGACCTTGATCCGGTCGCGGGGCCAGTGCTGCAGCATCGCCTCGAGCTGATCCGCGTAGCGGCTGCGGGCCACGAGATCCGGATCGTCCTTGATCGCCTGTTCGAGGGACGTCCATCCCTGCTCCTGCTTGCGAACCTGGTAGTTGCTCATGAGCCGGTCGACCGGGTGACGCACGACCATCAGGAGCCGGACATCGGGAAAGTGCTTCGCGACCAGAGGGACCACGTCCACCAGGCAGTAGCCGGTGGCGATCTCGCCGACGGCACGATGCTCGGCGGTGACCCCGCGGAACAGATCCCGGTACCAGTCGATCCCCCGGTCGTACGCACGGTCGAAGAAGTACGACTGCTTGGAGTCCGGCAGGTAGACCTGGGGGTGGTCGCGCAGCGCCGCGTCGACCCACGTGGTCCCGCACCGCTGACAGCCGACCATCAGGAACGTCAGGGGGCCGTCGTTGGTTGCGGTGCTCATCGATCGTCCAGTCTGCGCGGGTGCGGTTCGGTCCTGCGGCGAACGGATCATAGATGGCACGGCCGAATCACGTCCAGCCGACGACCGAGTCAGGGATCGCAGGGGCCCCACAACGAGACGACCCGCAGCAGGTCGTCCACACCGACCACGCCGTCCAGGTTGAGATCGGCGGGTTCGTCACCGGTCGAACCCCATCCCGAGATGACGCCCAGCAGGTCGTCGACCCCCACTCGTCCGTCGCAGCTGATGTCGCCCTCGCACGACGGTGTGCCCGTCGTCGTCGAATTCCGATGCAGCGTGAGGGTTCCCCGATCGAACCCCGGCAGGGAATCGGCGGAGACGACGTCCGGCGAACCGTCGAGGTCGAAATCGGCCACGGCAAGGAATTTGGGCTCGTCGCCGGTCTGCATCGATTCCTCCGTGACGAACGAACCATCCCCGCGATTCACGTAGACCTTGATCTGATCGAGATCCTTCACCGCGACGGCGAAGTCCGGAAGACCGTCCTGGTTGGCGTCGAAGGGTTCGGCCAGTTCGCTGCTGTCGGGTATCACGAGATTGCCGATCGTCAGACCGCCCGCGCCGTCGTTCAAGAGCAGGGTCGCATGCGGTCTCGACCGGTGGCAGATCAGAAGATCCCGGTCACCATCGCCGTCGAAGTCCGCATCCCGGATGGAGCAGGCCCCGTATTCCAGCAGCAGCGTGGTGTCGTACAGCAGCCCCGCCCATTGATCGGCTCCCGGTCCCAGGTTCTCGAAGACATGGACCATGTTGGTGCTGGACCGGTTTCCCACCACCAGGACCTCGGGGTGGTCGTCGCCGTCCAGATCCGTTCCGATGATGGAGATGCAGCGGGCGTCGAATCCCAGATTGACCGGCACCCCCTCGGAGAACTGGCCGGCGCCGTCGTTCATGAAGTAGTGGAATCCGGTCTCCTCGCCGGCCAGACCGAGATCCGCCACCAGCAGATCAGGATCACCGTCGCCGTCGAGATCCGCCGCATCGACCCAGTGCGGATCGGCCCCGGAGGCATGGAGCACGGGAACATCGAAGCCGAGCCAGAAGGTCGACTCGCCGAGGCCCCGGTTCAGCATCACGACCAGGCCCTGCAGCGAACTGATCGCGAGATCCGGAAACCCGTCGCCGTTGAGATCCTCCGCGATCACGATCCGGTTCCATTCCCCACCGGTTGCTTCGAATGCAAGCGGAGGAAGAAACCCGCCGGCGCCGTCGTTGAGCAGTACGAGCAGTTCGTCGTCGAACCGGTCGCTGGCGATCAGATCGGGCGCCCCGTCCTGGTCGACATCGGCCGCGACCACGCAGCGGATGAACGTGTTGTACTGTCCCGAGGTGTCCAGTTCGATGGTGTCCACCAGGGTGTAGTCGACGTCGTTGCAGACCGTACGCACGTCGGCCGAGGACGTCGCGGCGGCCGCCGCCGCGAGCAGGATCGACACCAGATGATCCGACCGCCTAGACACTGCAGTCACCCCACAGCGATATGACGAGCAGCATGTCGAGCACGTCGACCGTCCCGTCGATGTTGATGTCCGCCCGCAGGCAGGACTCGTCGAGGCATTCCCCCCACTTGGAGATGACCGCGAGCAGATCGAGCACGTCCACCACCTCGTTGGTATCGATGTCCCCTCGACAGAAGATCTCGACGTCGTCGTTCCAGTCGGAATCGTTGATGTGGACGGAGATCGTGGCGTTGTTCGTGTTGCCCGTGACGATGTCGGGCCGATCGTCGCCGTCGAGGGCGCCGATGAGCACCTCGGCCGCACCGCTCGGGGAAAGCACCTCGACCGGCTCTGCGAATCCCGTTCCGATGTTCTCGTAGACGGACAGCCGCTGCGAGCCGACGTGCGAGGCGACCACGTCGAGGTCGCCGTCTCCGTCCAGATCGCCGGCCGCACAGGAGTGGGGAGAGAACTGGGTCTCGAGCGACTGGTACTCGCTGAACTGCTCGTCCCCGTCGTTCACCATGAAGAAGATCTCGTTCTTGTTCTTGCTCACCACCGCATAATCGAGCGCTCCGTCTTGATTCCAGTCTCCCGTGCAGACCTCCCGGGGCGCGAGCGGACCGGCGAGCACCGTGGCCGGAAGCAGTGTGCCGTCTCCCGCATTCATGAGGAGATCGAGATCGTGCGACTGGAGATTGGTGACGATGACATCGGGAAATCCGTCCCCGTCGAAGTCGTCGATCTCCATTCCCCGGGGCTGGACACCGATCGGGACGGACGCACCGGGGCTGAAGGTGCCGGTGCCGTCGTTGATCAGGATCGTCACCAGACCCGGTGCTGCACTGGGCTGCGACGCGGACTGGTCCCAGTGCGGCACGACGACATCCCGGTCGCCGTCGCCGTCCATGTCGGCGATCTCCAGGATCGCGGGCCGGTACACGGAGACCTCCTGATGCGGAACCAGCAGGCCCTGCGGGTTCTGGAGCCCGATGCTGACCGAGGACCCGTTGTAGTTCGGGGTCGCGAAATCCGGACGGCCGTCGCCGTCGAGATCGCCCGCACGCACGTACCGGGGCAGCGATCCGACCGGACACTCCGGTCCGGGCTGGAACACGCCGGTACCGTCGTTGAGCATGACGATCACGTTGTTGGTGTTCCGATGGCTTGCGAACACGTCCATGTCGCCGTCGAGGTCGTAGTCGGCCAGGGAGACGCCGGTGCAGTTCCAGCCCCCGGTCGCGTACTGCACATAGGGTTCGAAGACCGACTGGGCGATCGCGGAATGCACGGACAGGCAGGACACTACTCCCGCTGCCAGCATCGTGATGCCGTATCCCCGGTCTCTGGTGTGCATGTGACCCTCGATTCCTCACTCTGAACGTACTTCAGGTGCGATGCAGGAGCCAGAAGAGCCGCTGAAAATGGCAAAACCGGTGTTTCGCACCGTTCCGTCTGGGGGAATCAGCCCGCCTTTCGGGTCTGCCAGACTACTTGCCGACCGTATTTCGGGCTCCCGGGCAGATCCCTACGATAGAGTTCAGATCGTCAGCAACAGGAGCCCCTGTCTTCATGTCCGAAGCTCGTCGAGGCCTCATCCGCATCACCACCAATTACGGCCGCCTGACGGCCACCTTGGTGATCGGCCTCATCCTGGTTCCCGTGCAGTTCGCCTGGGTGGGCACCGACGGATTCGGCCTGCTGGTCGCCATCGGGGCCTCCGCCGGCCTGGCGGCGATGTTCCAGGACATCATGCGGCACTCGATGGTGCGCGAACTCGGGACCGTCTGGCACGAGATGGAGTCACCGGATGCTCCGGTCGACGCCGAATCCCATTTCCGTCGGGTCTACGCCTCCGCCTTCGTGCTCTGCGGCGGCATCGCCCTCCTCACCGCGGGCGTCTTCGCACTCTTCCTGTGGCTCGTGCATCGGGCCATCTGGCCGTTCGACACCCTGCCCGACGAATTCCGCGCCGCCGGGCAGTGGATTCTCGTGGCCGAAGGCATCTCGACCTGCCTGCTGATCCTGCTGGCCCCCGCCTACAACATGTACGTGGTGACGGAGCGGTTCCTCGAGAACAACATCTGGTTCACCCTCAAGCGGTTCACCTACCTCCTGTCGGCGGTGGTGCTCTTCATCGTGCTCGGAAGCAATCAGGTCGAGTTGAGCCTCAAGCTCTACGGGGTCAGCGTCGCAGCCCTGTCGATGCTCATCCTCCTGGTCGCGGTCGGACGGATCATGCGGCAGGATCCCCGACTCCGTCCGAAGCTCGGCTGCGCCGACCGCTCCGCATTGCGCGAGATCATCGGCACCTTCGGCTGGAACGGCGCCGTGGTGACCGCCATGAACCTGCACGAACGCGTCGGCGTCTGGATCATGCTGGGGTTCTTCGGTCTCTGGGGAAGCACCATCTTCGGCCTCTCCATGCGTCTGGTGAGCTACGTGCGCATGCTGACGTTGGGCCTGACCTTCGGTCTCGATGCGGTCAGCGCCCGACTCAGCACCGGTGACGCCAAGGCCGCGTTCCGCTCGGTGGTGCGGCACTCGACCCGCCTCCACGCCTACGTCTCGATCCCCGCTGCGATCACCGTCTTCCTGCTCGCGGAACCGCTGCTTCGCCTGTGGGTCGGCCGGACGGTCCAGGATCCGGATCCGATCTCGGGCCGCGAGGTGATCTCGGCCACCGTGATCCTCGTCAAGATCATGGTGATCGGACTGATGAGCCGGGCCATCTCCGAAGGATGGATGAAGCTGCTCTACGGCGCCGGACACATCCGCCACTACGCCCCGCTCGTGCTGGCCGGCGGGATCGCCAACCCGCTCATCGCCTGGCTGCTGATCGAATGGCTGCCCCCATCGTGGAACTGGACCGGTGCCGCCATCGCCTTCGGAGTCGTGTTCCTGTCCGTCCACCTGATCATGCTGCCGGTCACCAATGCGAAGCAGCTGGGCTCGACGTGGCAGGACATTCTGGGAGCGCTGTGCCGCCCCGCCGTCCTGGCCCTCGTTCCGACCGTGGTCTACGCCGGCGTGCTGCTGTGGACGGATCCGGTGCCGTGGTGGATCGTGCTGCCGAGCTGTCTTGTGTACGCGGTCGCCTACGGCGTGCTGGGAATCTTCCTCGGACTCGAGCCAGCCGAGCGGGCCAGAATCCTCGCCCTGTGGCATCGGGCCAGGACCCGACGGGTTCAGTAGCCCTGCACGACGGTTTCGTCGTACTCGTCCCACGTCGTTTCGTCGTCCCATTCCCCCTCGTCGTCCCAGACCTCTTCCGCTTCGAGGTCCGGAATCACCCAGGCGGGATCCTGCTGCTTCAGATCGGTGCCGATGGAGATGAAGAAGACCGACAGGATCACGTGGACCATCGACCACGTGTAGGTGGGCCAGTAGACGACCTGATTGAAGATGCCCTGCGTGTACATCGCCACCAGCAGCATGCCGAGAATGCTGATCAGGAACGGATCCGCACCGATGAAGTTCCGCATCCGCCAGGTGCGGAAGGCGCAGCTGAGCGACGTGAACAGCAGGATCATCATCGGTACGAACAGGGACAGACCGCCCATGTACATCAGGTTGAAGTAAGCGCTGTGCGGGTGCGCCCCCACGACCGAACTCCGGAACGCCATCTCGGAGTTGACTCCAAGCAGTCCGAAGAGCGGACGCTGGCTGTAGACGTCGCGGGTGTAGGCACCCCAGACCTCGAATCGATTCGTCTCCAGTTCGGTGAACCGCTCGAAGGCGGTGTTCTCCGCGAGACCGACCACGTAGGTGATGGCACCGAACCCGACCGCCAGAGCGACCAGCGTGATCACCGGACGACGACTCAGCTTGAAGACGATGGGGATGCCGACCATGAGGATGGCCAGCAGCGTCTGCCGACTGCCCGTCAGCAGGGCCATGCCGAGACTCAGTCCCACCGCACCGAGAATGACCGGCTTCAACGATACGGCACGGGTGCTGATGGCCTTGTAGTACAGCAGCGGAATCGACAACGCGAAGAGCATGCCGATCTGGTTGGAGTTCACCCCGTAGGGCTGGAACCGACCGGCTCCACGCAGGAAGGCCTCGCCGGGAAACAGGATCAGGCCCGACAACGGAAGCAGCAGCGCAAGGAAGCACCCGAAGGCCAGCCCGTTGATGATCCGCTGGAGATCCTGGAACGTCACGACGGTGCGGATGAGCATGATCGCGGCGAACACGACCATCAGCCACTGCAGTCGGAGGATCATGGCGAGCATCCGGTCCTGCACCTGGAAGACGTACAGGAACATCACGCACGCCATGATCAGATACAGCCACACCAGGGTCGGGAGCTGTCGACGCGGTCCCGGATGCAGAAAGGCGCCCAGCCCCACCAGGAAGAACACCATCGCCGACGAGACCTTGGCCGCCTGCGAGATGATTCCCAGATCCGGAAGCCGCCCGATGGTCAGCCAGATCGGGACGATCGAAAGGGCGATCACGAGCCGGTACCGGGCCGGAACCGCCAGGTACACCACGATCGCCGCCGCGACCCCCGCCAGAAGGATGGGAATCGGGACGATGTCGAGATACAGCTCAATGCGATCCATGGGGCCTCTTGCGGTGTCGGCATTCCAAGGGTGCCCACTTAACCCGAAATCATCCTCACCGGAGATCCGGCATGGACCGACTTCAGCCTAGACTTTCCCGGACACCATGGAACGTCTTTTCCCACTCTGCCTGCTCCTCACGCTGCTGGTGACCCCCGGCTCGGCCGTCGACCCCCCGATTTCGCCCGCCCCCGCCCCGAAGGCCCCCACGGCCCCCTTCCCCAGAGTGCTCGACGGGATCAAGTACACCGAGATCGAACGGCAGGGCGCCCTCACCCGACAGACCTGTCGTCGACTTGGAATCCCCACTGTTCCCATCGCCTACCACGGTGGAGTCGACACGAATGCCGACGGCGTCATCAGCGAAAACAACATCGCACGGTTCACGGAATGGGTCGATCGGACGATCCCCCGCGAACAAACCATGCCCGCGGTGCTCGATTACGAACAACCCTGGTGGGACGAACTGACCGCGGAGTCCATCGAACCCGATCGACTGCGTGAGATCCTCGATGTCTACGTCGAGGGACTGGTCATCGCCGAGCAACTCAGACCGGACGTGGACTGGGGCTACTGGGGACTGCCCGCGATGCGACACACCTCGGAGAAGTGGCGGGCGCAGGGGCTGGCGCTCGACGCGCTTCTGAGTCGACAGGGCGCCGTGTACCCGGCCGCCTACGACTGCAATCCCGAAGGCGGCTCAGACGAGTTCGGTCGGTACGCAACCCGGGCCCTGGAATCCTGCGGCGGCCGACTGCCGGTGTGGGTGTTCATCAACACGCGCTACTGCGGCCAGCAGGGCGATCGGAGCAGGTTCATTCCCGTCGACGAAGTCCTCGCCAATGCGCAGGCGATCCTGACCGCCGAATGGACCGATCCCTCCGGCGGCGTCCACCGGGTGGCGGGCATCGTGGTCTGGGACACCTACGGCTGGAGCGACGAGGAGTCGTGGGGCGAACTCGATCGGCACAATGCCGACCTCTTCAGTCGTCTGCACGCACTGGCCGAAGCCCTGCCCTCGAATGGATCCGCGGCTCACTCGCCCCCGGAATCGCCTCCGGAATCACCCTGATCCCGACCGGGACGCATGAGGTCCCGGAGCCGGCGCTGTTCGTCGGGCGTCAGCGTGCCCGATTCCTGCCGCCCCCGTTCACCGCGACGATTCGAACGACCGGCGCCGTCCCTCGACTGGGCCGCAGCCCTCGCGAGCCGTTCCCTGAAGACTTCCTGCTGGGACGACGTCAGACCCGCCCACAACGTCGCCTGCACCTCATCCGCCTTGCGCTTCAGGGCGTTGAGACGTTCCAGTTCCGACTTCGCAGCATCGATGTCCTCCTGGGAACGCATTGCGGAGACCGGCGACTGCGCAATGCGACGGAGTTCGGCGATGCGATCCCGGTACTCACGCTCGAAGGAACGGTTGTCCCGGTCGAAGGACGCGATGGCATCACGGGCCGCGGTGCGCTGGGCCGGTTCGAGTTCGAGCTGCATGTACAGCTGAAACCATTGGCGGGGGCGGACGGCCCGCTGACGACGGACCGGCTCCACGTCGGTCGGAGCACCGGAGCGGATCCAGTCGGCGACCACTTCGATCTCCGCCGGGGACATCGGTTCGCCGTCGGGCGGCATGATCTCCTCGTGCGAGGCGGACAGCGTGATACGTCGGTAGAGCTCACTCTCCCGGGGCGAACCGCGACGGACGACCCAGTAGTCCTGCGAACCGGTGAAGAGCTGGGCGAGCGGCAGGATCTGCAGCCCTCCCTTCTGCTGCTGGGCTCCGTGGCAGCGGGCGCAGTGGGTGGTCAGCACGTTGACGACGTTCATCACACCACCGCCGCGCATGCCGGGCTCGGGCTGGGCGCCGGGAGAGCCGGGAACGCCCCCCCCACGCCGGCCGCCCTGCGGTTCGACGGAGGGACCCGAAAGATCCGTTTCGCCCGAATCCTCCTCATCGTTGCGTTCGGCGACGTCCGCGGGCGACGTGGGATCGAACGGCGGATCGTCGTCGGCGTGCCCCGCCACCGTGCAGCATCCGACCAGCACAAGCGGAAGCAGCGGGTTGGAGGATCGAAATCCGTGCATGGAGCACTCCTTCGGGCGGGGTTCTGCCGGTATTATTGTACGGCTGACGATCACCCTTCATCCCCGCAGGATCCCCCCGGCATGCCCCTGACCCACGACGCCATCCTCCAGACGCTTTCCAAGATTCTGCCCCCGGGTCAGGAGCGGGACCTGGTCTCCCTTGGAATGATCAGGGACATCCAGTTGGAGGACGATCGGGTCACGATCGGCATCGAGCTGCCGACTCCCGAGGAATCGATCCGTGCGCGGCTGCAGGCGGACATCGAAGGGGCGATCCGTTCGGAGGCGGGCACCGACATCCCGGTGGAGACCGTCTTCACCACCAAGGCGCCCCCGTCCACGCCCGCCGGAGACGCACCGCCCAATCCGCTGCCGGGGGTGAAGCATGTGATCGCGGTCGGTGCCGGCAAGGGCGGCGTCGGCAAATCCACCGTTTCGACCTTCCTTGCCACCGGACTCGCACGACTGGGTGCCAGGGTCGGCCTGCTCGACGGCGACATCTACGGACCATCCATGTCCACCATGCTGGGACTCGACGAGATCCAGGCCACCGCGAACGGCAACGTCCTCGATCCGTTCGAGGTCCACGGCATCAAGTCCATGACGATCGCCAAGCTGGTGGATCCCGAGAAGGCGATGATCTGGCGAGGCCCCATGGCCCACAAGGCGTTCTCTCAGCTGGTGCTGCAGACCGACTGGGGCGAGCTGGACTACCTCATCGTCGATCTGCCGCCCGGCACCGGCGACGTCCCCCTGTCGCTGGCCCAGCTCCTTCCCCTAACCGGATCCGTCGTGGTCTGCACTCCGCAGCGGGTGGCCATCGACGACGCACGTCGTGCGGTGCGGATGTTCCAGCAGCTCAACGTCAACGTGCTCGGGGTGGTGGAGAACATGAGCTGGTTCGTGGGTGACGACGGCAAGGAATACGACATCTTCGGCCGGGGGGGCGCCGAACAGATGGCGGCGGGAATGAGCATCCCGTTCCTCGGAGCGATTCCGATCCACATGAACATGCGGGTGAATGCGGACGCCGGCACTCCGCTGGCAAACTTCGAGATCAACGACGAGATCACCGGAAAGCTGGAGCAGGCCTGCCGGAACCTCGCGGAGCAGGTGTCGATCTCGGCGATGCAGGATCCCGGTCGCCCCACCCTCACGATCAGCGGGTCACCACCACCATCATCGTGATCAGCACCGCGTTGAAGCAGCCGTGCATGACCATCGGCGCCAGCAGCGAACCTCGCCACTCGCGCATGACCCCCAGGCCCACGGCGATGGTCGCCAGGGCGGGGACGACCATGAGGCCCTGGGGATGGATCGCGGCGAAGACAAGCGACACCACCAGCAGCGAGCACGCCATGCTCCCGAAGAGTCCCCACCGATGCGTGGCCGTCCGCAGCTGTCGGTAGAGAACACCGCGAAAGACGATCTCCTCCAGGAACGGAGCCACGACCGCGGCCACGAAGTAGACCTGCAGGATCGTCCAGAGCGAACCGTCGGAGACGTAGAGCAGAATGGGATGGGCCGGATCCTCGGACTGGCTGAAGTCGGTTCCGCTCGGGGATGCCGTCACCGCCCACTGGGTCACAGCGACCAGCAGCACACCCACCAGCAGCAGCGGCAGCAGCATCAGATAGCCGCAGAGCCCCCAACCGATTTCGCGCCACCAGCTGCCCCGCCCCTCCGGGCCGGTGGTCAGTCCGATTGCCCGTCGCACCCGGCTCCATCGATCGCCGCGAAGCACGGGCCAGAGGACCACTCCCGCCGTCAGGCCCTGAGCGACCCCCGTCAGCAGCAGCTGGATGGCCTGAAGCTGGGGAATCCATTCGAACAGTAGCCCGAGTAGGTACTGGACGAGCAGGAACAGCACCAGCCACACCGCGAAGGTCTCGGCCAGCAGACCATCCTGTCTCGAGGCGGTACCCATCCCGTGACGCAATCGTCCCTGGCACGCCAGCACGATGAGGACGACCAGCAGGACCAGTCCGACGACGAACCCCGTCAGAAGCAGGAGCATCAGCACGCCCAGGCCGATCATCACGACCCGGGCCTTCGAGACCCAGCGGGAACGTTCGGAGGTCGCCCCCCGCCCGCTGGGATGAAGCGCAATGTCTCCGAACCAGCCCAGCTGCCCGACCAGGGCATCCTGCTCCTCGGGATCCAACGCGCCGGGAACCGAGTCCGCGGTCGGTGGCCCGGCGTAGACACGTCCCAGCAGCTCCATCATTCGAGCCTGTTCCGGATCGGGCTCGACCCCCGCCTCGTCCATCTGAACCTCGAGACGAAGCAGCGCCGCCTGCGCGGCGTCCGAACCGTTCACCTCACCGATGAGCACGACTCCACGGATGCGGCGACCGACGCTTCCGACTTCGAAGGATCGAAGACTCGACTCCACCGCGGCCCGAAGCCCCAGGGTCTTGGCTCCGACGATGACCTGTCCTTCCATGCGCTCCGTGATGTGCGAGATCTTCGCGCGGTAGTCCCGACCTGCCTCGGTCGAGTCGGAAGCGATGTGCTGGCCGATGATCAACAGGACGACCAGGATGATCGCCCCCCAGGCGAGTCGGGGGAATCCGGTCGGAGGCGAGGCGGTCCCGCTCCCCAGCGGACCGGTTCCTGAATCATTCGACTGCTGCATCGATCAACTGCTCCGGGAGCCACCGACCGGCGGTGGTCGCAAGCTGGCATCGGACGAACCCCCTCTGACGGGCCAGAAACCGGGGGTGGAGGGCGAAATCGGTACCCTGAAGGGCGTCGGCATCTTGACAGGATTCGCCTGCTTTGTATCCTCGCTCTTTCGCCTCAAGGTCGCAAGCCGTGGGGCGGTGTTTCATCTTCAAGACCACGATGCAGAGAGAAACGGTGGCACCATGCCTCGCCAGACGACATTCATGAAGCCCGGAGAGACGACCCGACAGTGGCATCACATCGATGCCGACGGTCAGATTCTCGGTCGCCTCGCGGCGAAGATCGCACCCATCCTGATGGGCAAGCATCGCCCAGAATACACCCCGCACGTCGATACCGGCGACTACGTCGTCGTGACCAATGCGGCCAAGATCGCACTGACCGGACGCAAGGGTGAGCAGCGGATGCACATGCGATACAGCGGCTATCCCGGCGGGCTGCACATGCGAAGCACCAACGAACTGCTCGAGAAGCATCCGGAGCGGGTCGTCGAACAGGCGATCAAGCGGATGCTCCCCAAGACCAGGCTCGGACGAGCCATGTTCAAGAAACTCAAGGTGTATTCCGGTCCCGATCACAAGCACGGCTCGCAGGCCATGCACGACCTGAGCATCTGACCAGCACCAGCGAGAGACACGAAGGCCTTCAATGACCGACGAGACTACCCCCAACACCGAAGCAACCCAGCCCGCCCCCGAAGCGGCTTCCGCACCCGAAGCTCCCGCGGTGGAGACCCCGGTCGTGGAAGAAGCCCCGCAGGCCCCCGCCCCCATGGTTTCCAACGACACCGTGAAGGGTCCCGATCCGCAGGGCTGGTGGCGTGGAACCGGCCGCCGCAAGGCCGCCGTGGCTCGTGTCCGGGTCAAGCCCGGTGAAGGCGTCTTCATCGTCAACAACCGCACGCTCGACAACTTCTTCACCGAGGAGCGTGACCGCAACAACCTCCACAACGTGCTGAAGAAGACCAACACCTTCGGGTCGATGGATGTGCACGTGAACGTCCGCGGAGGCGGTTTCACCGGTCAGGCCGGAGCCATCATCCTTGGACTCGGCCGTGCCCTCCGGAACTACGACATCTCCCTCGACTCCACGCTGCGTGAGAACGGGTACCTCACCCGTGACCCGCGGAAGGTCGAACGGAAGAAGCCCGGACAGCCCGGCGCTCGCAAGCGGTTCCAGTTCTCCAAGCGTTAAGTATCGTCCTTCGATCGATCCGGCGATTCCGCGCCATCGGTGCGCCGCGGGCGACGAAGGCGTCGCTCGATCGCCGAGGAGGTCGTTCCGTGCCGCACGGAAAGTTCCGCCAGCGTGCACGGCGCATCCCCCCTCATGCCGAAGCGTTCGTCGAACAGACTGCGAACGGTTGCATCACCCGCCGACGCGGCTTCGATGTCCGAACGGTCCGGGAGCAGCCACGCCCATGGCACCCGCCGGCGCAGCAGGACGCCGAGGCCTCCCTGGGCGGGGGCCGATCGACTGGCGGCCCGGCGTGGACGAGCGGAGATCCTCCCGTCCTCCAGCTCCGCATCCAACTGCTGCAGAGCCGCAGGAACGATGCCCTCGCCGGCCTCGACGTCGGCGTCCAGAATGGCTCGATCCAGCAGGTCGACCAGCAGCCGCAGGAGGACCGCACGCTCCTGGGTGGGAAGTTCGGCGACGGGCTGCTGCACGAACTCCTCCACCCGCTGCCTCAAGTGCACGAAGCCCTGCATCATCATCCGCAGATGGAGCATCGCCGCGTGCCGCAGCATCGTCTCCACCGCGTCGAGCTGTTCGACCGACGGCATCGACCCGCTGACGACCAGCCCCTTGGCGGCTTCCGAACAGAGCATCGCATGCGTACTGCAGTCCATGCGAAGCAGGGCGACATCCAGCGCCGCATCGTCGGCGAGCAGGCGATCCTCGTCGATCAGGGCATGATGGGGCAGTCCGTGCCGGACGCTGGCAGGCATCCGGTGCTCCTGCAAGTCCGCCTCCTGCCTCCAGACCAGCGGCAATGCCAGCAGGCGATCGAGCCGGAGTCGATGCAGGGCGCGGTGTACAGCGGAGACGCTCTTGCCGTACCGGTCCGCGAGGACTCCGATGTCCATCCCCCGCCCCCGGGCCCGCTCGATGACCCGTGCGTCCCGCAGGGTCAGCGGCCCGTGTTCGGCGAACAGCTGCTGCGTCCGTTCGTTTCGCTTCAGGATCCCGCGGACCGCTTCGTGGGAACGGCCCGTCTCGACGGCGATCCGTCGTGCCGCCTCATTGAGTGTGACCGACTCGTCCCTGCCCAGGCGGACCGCCTCTTCGATGATGCCTGCACGCTGGACATCCGTGAGTCTCGAGAAGGAGGCGGCAACGGTGATTCGGCCGGGATTGCTGGCCATGAACCGCTCCAGCGAATCGGGGTAGCAGGCGAGCCGACGCTGGCCGTCTTCACCGCGTACGAAGTGAAGCACGAGTCCGGCCTGGCGGCACCGCTGCAGCGTACGGCGGGAGACGCCCAGGCGTCGTGCGAGATCGTCCATGTCTTCCGCCCGGCCGCGATCGAGTGTCCGCGGTAGATCCAGATCCCAGCTCAGACACTGGATAAAGGTGACCAGGTCACGCTGCAGCGCCGCACCAACCACCGACGTCCGGGGGCCCGGCCGATCGGACCGGTAGCCGGTGATGCGGAAGGTGATGAAATCCTCGGGATACAACCGCGTCGGTTCGATGACGTCCAGCAGCGCCTCGGCGGCATCCATCTGACGGAGATGCGTTCCCGCGGGTGCGTATTCCAGCTGCCGCAGCAGTTCCTGCAGCACCCCACTGGTGAAGGCGGCGGACCGGGGCATGCTCAGTGATCCAGCCAGCGGATCGGCGTGCGCAGCGATACGAGACCGTGGGAACCGGCCAGTTCGTAGAACCGCTCGAGCCCCGCCCGCTGCACGGGCCCGAACTCGTACCGGATGCTGGTGCGCAGATAGTGGTCCGCGACGTCGATGGGCCAGTTTCGACCCGACTCGACCTGCGTGAGGATCGCCTCGAGATGCATCCGGTTGTAGCGATACTGCCGTTCGAGGAGATCGCTGGCGAGCCGGTGAACGGCGGGGTCGCCGTCGGCTCGCCCCAACCAGATTCCAAAGATGAAGGGAAGGCCCGTCAACGCCTTCCAGGCTTCCCCAAGATCGAGCTGATGCGGCATCTCGCCCTCCTCGGGCGACGCGGCGACGACCTTGTCACCGATCAGCAGGACCGCCTCCGGCCAGTCCGATCGGGCACCGGCCTCGAAGGGCAGGATCTCGACCCGGCGACCGTACCGCTCCTGCATGATCACCTGCAGCAGCACGACCGAAGTATGGCTGTCCGTGTCGCAGTGCACCCGTTCGATCGTCTCCAGGGGGTGTCTGGAGAACAGCCGGACCGTGTGGGTCGGGCCGTCGCAACCCAACGGCGGCGCAGGAAGGATGACCGGATCGCAATCCGCACGGTGGTAGTCAATCGACGAACACAGGGCGGCATCGACTTCACCGGATTCCAGCAGTTCGACCAGACGACTGGGAACCGCGGGCTTCAGCTGCACATCGTCCAGGCGCTCGAGCCCCGCGATGATGGGCTGGGTGTTGAGGAACTCGACGACTCCGAGCCGCAAGAGCGAGCCCGATCCCGACGGCACGGCGTTGTCGTCCACTTCCACCATGCTCACAGTATAGGAAGGGCGGGAGCAACGCAGCCGACGTGCTCACCAACGAAGAGAGGAGTCGTCGAACCCAGGAAGCGCCGGGTCAAAGGTGGGTCGGCCAAACTGGCGGTCCCGCGAATACCGTGCTCGCTTCCGGGGTTCGAAGACTCCCCCCGACGTGGGAAGGTCATCGGTCAGATCGCATCGGTCACCATTACATTTTGCCGGGGAAGGCCTTGGTTCCGATAGTGTTCGGCGCCGGACCCGTCAGACCACGTTTGCGCCGGACTGGAGCCGGTCGAGCCCCGCCCGGCCGTCGATGCGCGGCTGCTCGGCGAGGACGGCGCGCCGGATGCGGGGATGGAGACGGGCGATGACCGCATGCGGCTTCATGCCGGAGGCCGTCGCCAGTTCCCGAAGCCCGTTGGGCGCGCCGGGGACGCTGGACAGCAGTTCGACACGCCCCACCGAACCGATCGAATCCTCCGCAACGACCCCCGTGAGATCGATCGTCATCTGATCCATGCTGACCACTCCGACCACCGGCGCGTAGCCGATGACGCGGTCGTTTCGCAGCAGCCCGACCACCTGCGGGAGCGCCGAAGGTTCGATGGATGAAGGGCGAACCGGGTATCCGTCCGCATAGCCCACGGGAACGATGCCGATGATGCTGTCGCGTGCGGGCCGCCAGGTGCCGTCGTACCCGACCGGCTCCCCCGCCGGGACGGCACGGACCTGGACGATCGCGCTGGTCCAGCGCAGCGAGGGACTGAGCCCGGGGATCGAGGCGTCGCCGGACGCCGACGGACATGTTCCGACCCAACCGAGACCGACGCGGACCATGTTGCGCGTGAAACGTGAACCGAACATGACCGACGCCGTGCTCGCGCAATGCAGCAGGCAGTCGGAATCGATGAGCTCGGCGTTGGTCGCGAGGAAGGATTCGAACCGGTCCAACTGCCGGTCCGTCGTCTCGCGGCAGGTGCTCGAAGAGGAGAAATGGGTGCATATGCCGGCGAGATGCAGGCGGGGCGAATTCATGATGCGTTCGAGCAGCGCCGATCCTTCGCCCGGATCGCATCCCCCACGATGCATTCCCGTGTTCAGTTTCAGATGCAGGCGGAGCAGCACGTCGAGTTCCTCGGCGTAGGACTCCAGCAGATCCAGATGGGCGGTGTCGTGGACCACCAGATGCACCTGACCGGTACGGAGACCCGGATACATCGGATCCACCATGGAGAGGTCACGGACCGGCATGAGCACGAGCACCGGCACCCGGCTGCCCGTCGACAGAAACTCCACCGCCTCCCGGGGGGCGAAGACCGCGAACATGTCGGCCCCGGCCTCCTCAAGGGTGGGAACCACCCGTTGCAACCCCAGCCCGTAGGCATCGGATTTCACCACGGGGCAGATCCGGCAGTCCTCCCCCACCACGCGACGTATCTCACCGAGATTTCGGCTGATGGCGGCGAGATCAATGTCCAGTCGGCTCAGTTCGTCCATGGCGGCCCGGTGAAGCGTCCCTGCTCCCTGCATGGTTGTATCGACAACGATGTGATCCTACCATGATCCCCTCTCGATGTCGCAGCGGACCTCGAGCACTCCCCATCGAGATCAACCGCATCATGACGACCAACGACATCTTCGAAACCACCCAGACGTTCGCCGACCTCGGCCTGTCCGATGCCATCCTCAAGGGCATCGAGGACCAGGGATTCGAGCACCCCACGATCATCCAGTCCCAGCTGATCCCCCTCGCCATCGAAGGCAAGGACATCCTGGGCCAGTCCAAGACCGGCACCGGCAAGACGGCCGCATTCGGACTTCCCGCCCTGCAGGTGCTGGACGGGTCGACTCCCTACGCCTGCCTCTGCCTGGTGCCGACCCGCGAACTCGCGATCCAGGTCACCCGTGAAATGCGGGAACTGGGAGCCCACACCAACCTGAAGGTGCTCGCCGTCTACGGCGGCCAGGCCATCAGCACCCAGGCGGAGAAGCTCAAGAAGAAGCCCCACATCATCGTGGGAACCCCGGGACGGGTCATGGACATGCACCAGCGCAGGCTGCTGCCCTACGACCGCATCCAGCTGGCCATGCTCGACGAGGTGGACCGCATGCTGGACATCGGCTTCCGGGAGGACATCCGCAAGATCCTCGGCGGAATCCGCCAGAAGCACCAGACGATCTTCGTGTCGGCCACGATCTCGGACGAGATCATGCAGTTGGCCAGGAAGTACATGAACGATCCGGTGGATCTCTCGCTCAGCGAGGCCAAGAGCCTCACCGTCGCCCAGGTCGATCAGGAGTGCGTCTCCGTCCAGAACTGGGACAAGCTCAAGATGCTGCATCATGTCCTGAAGATCGAAAAGCCCGATCTGGCCATCGTCTTCTGCCGGATGAAGGTCACCGTCGACAAGGTGGCGAAGTCGCTGCAGAAGAAGAACATCGACGCAGCGGTGCTGCACGCGAACCTGCACCAGGGCAAACGCAACCGGGTGATGGAACAGCTTCGGAATCGTGAGATCCGCATCGTCGTGGCCTCGGATCTCGCGGCCCGTGGAATCGACGTGGACAACATCACCCACGTGTTCAATTACGACGTGCCCGATGATCCGGAGGTCTACGTCCACCGGATCGGCCGCACCGCCCGCAAGGGCCAGGACGGCAAGGCGATCATGTTCGTCACACCCGAACAGAGCGAACTGCTGATGAACATCGAGCGGCTCACCAACGTCGAGATTCCGACCCGGACCTTCGAGGACTTCAAACCGGGACCGGAACCCGAGCGCATCCAGCAGGATCGCCGCCGGGCGGAGGCCGAGCGGGAAGCATTGCGAAAGGCGAACAGCCGGACCGTCGCGGAGGTTCCCGCCGACACCCAGGGCAGCGACGACGCCAAGTTCCCCGGCGGTCTCGTCCCCAAGCAGCTTCCCAGCAAGCGAATGGGCGGCCGACTCCGCACCCGCCGCCGATGACCGCGATCGTCCTGCATCCGGAAATCGAGGAGGCGCTCGATCGACATGCTCCCGTCGTGGTGCTCGAGTCGGCGGTGCTCACCACCGGACTTCCGAATCGCCCCTGGGAATCCAACTGGGACCGAGCCGCGCTGACCCGGGCCGTTCCGGACTGGGACCCCGAAGCACCGCTGGCGTCGGAACTCCAGCACCGCATGGAACAGTCGGTACGGGACCATGGGTGCGTCCCCTGCACCACCGCACTCATCGAGGGTCGCCTGCACCTGGGCATCGACTCCGCCGACGCCCGTCGGCTGATGAGCGAGGGGCTCGGTCACAAGGTCGCTTCGACCACCCTGGCGATGGGGATGGGAACCGGCCGCAGCGCCGGCACCACCGTCTCCGCCGCCCTCGACGCCTGCACCCTCCTGCGCAACCGCGTGGAACACGATGCCTGGGCTCCCGTGCTGGCGACCGGCGGCATCGGCGGGGTGCATCGCGGCTGGTCCCAACGCCCCGACATCTCGGCGGACCTGATGGCCCTGAGTCGCACCCGGGCCTGCGTGGTGTCCGCCGGCAGCAAATCGATCCTCGACATGACCGCCACGCTGGAACTGCTGGAGTCGATCGCGGTCCCCGTGCTGGGCTGGAGGACCGACCGCTGGCCCGCATTCACTTCGAGCCCCCCCGCCGACACCCCTTCCGTCGAATCGATCGACGATCTGCAGGACCTCGGACGAATCTGCTCGCATCACTGGCAGGATCTGGGGAAGTCCTCCGCCATCCTGCTGGCAAATCCTCTCGCGACCGAACTGACCCTGGAGCACGAGGAGATGGAGCGGCTGATCGCCGCGGCCGAAGACGACGCCACGGCCCGGGGCCTGGACGGCGCCGCTCGAACCCCCTTCGTGCTCGGATGGATTGCGGATCGCACCGGAGGCCGATCGGTCGCCGCAAACCTCGCCCTGCTGCTGAGCAACGCGCGGCGGGCGGCGGAGGCGGCGTCCATGCTGGCCGGTCCGCATCTGGCGAATCCTTGACAGGCCCCGGCGGGCCTGCTCTACTTTTGGTCACACGCGAACGGTGGCGGCCGAGGGACCGAGCCGACGCGTGCACCATCGACGCTCAACAGAACATCCGCCGCCCCTCCCTGCAGGCCAGTCGGCGAAACCGTTCCCGGGCGAGTTTTCCACGATCCGTTTCGGCAGCATCCGATCATGACCACCGTCAGCGGCATCCTTGAATGGCTCTCGACAACCGAGTGTCGCGTGCGCCAGGTGGAGAACGGTCTGGTGAAGGGCGAGGACGATCCGCTGGTGCCCCAGCAGCTCTCCGAGCAGTACCAGCTCCGCCCCGGACAGGAGATCACGGCCACCATCACCATGAAGCGTCCCCGCCGTCGCAGTGGACGCAAGCGAGGGGCGGCCAGACCCGTGGTCGACGAGATCCTCACCGTGGAGGGACAGCAGCCCGACCAGGCCATGGCCTTCACCGCCTTCGACGACATGGAGGCCGTGGATCCCGCCCCGCGGATGAAGCTGGAATACCCCGGAGCGCCTCCCGCCTGCCGGCTGATCGACCTCTTCTGCCCCCTCGGCTACGGCACCCGCGGACTGATCGTCGCTCCCCCCAAGGCCGGCAAGACGGTGCTCCTGCAGAACATCGCCTTCGGCATCAAGACGAACCATCCCGATGTGGAACTGGTGGCACTGCTCATCGACGAACGGCCGGAGGAGGTCACCGACTTCCGTCGCAACGTGCCGGCGCACGTCCTCGCCTCCTCCAATGACCAGGACATTGAACGGCACATCGAACTCGGCATTCTCGCCATCGACCGGGCCAAACGCATGCTCGAGGCCGGTCGTGACGTCGTCGTGCTGCTGGATTCCCTGACGCGTCTGGGACGTGCCTTCAACAACTCGCGAACCCACGGCAACAGCGGCCGCACGATGTCCGGTGGACTCGACTCCAAGGCGATGGAGGTCCCCAAGCAGCTCTTCGGTTCGGCCCGCAACATCGAAGACGGCGGCTCCCTCACCATCATCGCCACGTGCCTGGTCGACACCGGTTCCCGGGCGGATCAGATCATCTACGAGGAGTTCAAGGGCACGGGCAACATGGAACTCATCCTGGATCGATCGATTTCCGAACAGCGGCTGTTCCCCGCCATCAATCTGGCGGCCTCGGGAACCCGCAAGGAGGATCTGCTGATGGGTGAGCAGGAGCTGAAGACCGTCACGGCCCTCCGACGGCGGCTCATCAACATGAAGCCGGCGACCCAGATCGAACAGTTGCTGGCCGCCATGCAGCGGTTCGAGACCAACGCCGATCTCGTCAAGGGCTGAGCATGGCTGCCAAACCGGATCTCACCCGACTGACCACCACCATGTACCGGGACGGCGACGCACCGGGTGCGCAGCGGCTGGCGGAGGAACTCCTTCGTTCCCATCCCCGCAGCCTCGAGGCCAGGGCCATTCTGGGCCAGGCCCTCGCAGCACAGCTGAAGCACGACGAGGCCCGCACACAGCTCCTGAAGGCCCTCAAGCAGGCCCCGAAGAACCCGCAGGTCCTGTGCCTGCTGGGAGAGCTGGCCATGAACACCGGCAGCTACCGGGATGCCATCGGCTACTTCGAGAAGGCCGGCAAGCATCAACCGGATCTGGTCCCCGCGATCGCAGGCAAGGCGGAGACCTACCTGCGCATGGGCAAGCCGGAGCAGGCCCGCCGGGTGCTCGAACGGCAACGGATCGAACCACGCGACCCCCGGCACGTACCGCTCTGCAAGCCGCTGATCACGGCCCTGCTCAGACTCGGCGAAGCCGATGCCGCAGCAGCGCTGGCCGAGGACATGATGCCGCTGGACCCCTCCCTCCCTCTGGAACATCGCAGAGCGATCCTCTTCGCCCGGGGCAAGGCCCTGCTCGATGCGAACCGGATCGACGATGCTTTCGAAGCGTTCCGCGAAGCCAACGACACGGTGGCGGGACGCTGGGCCGCACAACGCGACGACCAGTCGGCCCTGCAGCAGCGACTCATCGATACCCTCGACCGCACCGCCCTGGACTCGATGCCCCGAGCCGACCTGGACGCATCGAACGTCGTGCTGATCGTCGGTCTTCCCCGCTGCGGCTCCACCCTCACCGAACAGGTCATCGATGCAC
The DNA here is from genome assembly GCA_002295885.1 of Phycisphaerales bacterium UBA854. GTDB lineage: Bacteria > Planctomycetota > Phycisphaerae > Phycisphaerales > SM1A02 > UBA854. The sequence continues at coordinate 34,830 of DBGM01000002.1, read as the reverse complement.
ATCCGTCGGCGCACGGAGTCGGCGAATCACCGGCGATGCCCGCTCTGGTGCAGTCCATGCAGGATCGATTCGGCCTCTCCGCACCCTGGCCGAACTGCCATGAGGCGCTTTCGGCGGATCAACTGACCGACCTCGGACGCCGCTACCTCGATGCCGTGACCGACGGCGTCGGACCGGATCGCATCGTCGTCGACAAGCAGCTGGGCAACTTCATGAATCTGGGGCTGGCCCAGAGCATGCTGCCGGGCGTCCGCGTCATCCATTGCCTGCGGCATCCGATGGACCTGGGACTCTCGACGTGGACCAACAAGTTTCCCCCCGATCAATGCATCTGGAGCGATTCACTTGAGGACATCGCGGACGCCTGGCATCGCTACGTCGCCCTCATGCGACACTGGGAGACCAACTGCTCCCTGCCCCTGCTGACCGTTCGGTACGAGGACTTGGTGCAGGATCTCGAGGGGCACGCCCGAACCATCCTGGATTTCTGCGGCCTCACCTGGGACGACCGGTGCCTCAGATTCTGGGAATCCAAGCGAACCGTCCTGACGCTCAGCCAGGATCAGGTCCGCCAACCCATCTACACCACGGCCAGCGGTCGACACGAGGCCTGGGGTGCTCATCTGGCTCCGCTTCGCAACGCGCTCGGGGACGCCGTGAGCGACTACGAACGGGCCTGATACGACTTGGCGTCACCAAAAGGACACCGCCGCAGGCAAGCCTGCGGCGGTGCTGTGTGTGTGTGTGGTGCAGTCTCGACCCGAGGGTCTCAACTGCGGAGGTGAGGCTGCGAGGCCCTTCCTCAGTTGCGGCGACGCCGGCGGCCGGCGATACCCGCAAGGCCCAACAGAGCAAGAGCTCCGGGAGCCGGAATCCACTGGTCAACGACCTGCCAGGTGGATCCATCTGCATTCTTGCCCTGCAGGTTCACATTGCCGTACATGGAGTCGATGCCTCCGGTGCCGGCTGCGAAACTGAACTGGCCGATGAGCACGAGCCCACCAGCCCCCTCACCCTGGGCGTCGTCCGGGGTGACGGTCCAGGTGCCGTTCGAAGTGCTGACTTCGTAGTCGAAGTTGCTGAAATCGACGGCCTGGACAAGCAGAGCATCACCGGTACTACTGAGGTTACCGATGGTGACGAAGGTGTCGAACGCAACAGAGTTGTAGACACCGAAGAGGGCGGAGTTGATCTGAAGCGATGAATCTCCACCAGCGGCGTTCTGATAGAACGACGCTTCGGTACCGATGACAAGATTGTTGTCAGCGGAACCGAACACTGAATCGAGTCGGTCGCCCGCATTCTCGAGGTTGACGTAGAGCCGGACGACGTCCAGGTCCCACGACTGCCCAAGAATGTTGGTGCCCGAAACGTTAAACGTTTCCGCCGTCAGGCCAGCGTAGCCTGCCGACGCTGAGGCAGCGAGGATCAGGGATCCCAAGCCACCACAGATTGCCATTGAGGTCTTCATAGTTATGCCTCTCTTCCTCCATAGTTCACGTGAAATATGGTGCACACACTCATTCTCATTCGGCGCTCCACCGTTACCGGGTTCCCCCCCAGCCACACAGCTGAATGGGGAGCGGCAACTGCGCCACACTCCATTGCTGAAGTTACCAGAATCAGACCGGATTCCACCCCCGAATCTGCAATTAATCCCAACTGGCCCATGGGTTTACGAACCACCACGAACCCGCTTTTTTGACACCCTGAGAGCCACTGAGTTGACCCCCACCCCGGGAGGGCCCCCGGAAGGCATTCGCAGCGGGGGATTGTGAAAAAATGAACACCGCCGCAGGCGAGCCTGCGGCGGTGTCGTGTGTGTGGTTGGTGCATGGCGAACCCCGGAGGGTTGGCCACACAAGGCCATCAGCTCGAGGCCGATGGACTCAGTGGCGGCGACGCCGACGTCCGGCGACTCCAGCCAGGCCCAGCAGAGCCAGGGCTCCGGGAGCCGGCACCCACTGGTTCAGAGCGGTCCAGTTGGATCCGTCTGCGTTCTTTCCCTGCATGTTGACGAGACCGTCCATGCTGGAAAGACCACCGGTACCGGCAGCAAAGCTGAACTGACCGATCAGTACGAGACCATCGGCCCCTGCTTCGCCCTGGGCATCGTCGGGAGTGACGGTCCAGGTACCGTTGCTGGTGCTTACTTCCGTTGAGAAGTTGGTGAAATCGACCGCCTGCACGAGCAGGGCATCACCGGTGCTACTGAGATTACCGATGGTGACGAACGTGTCGTATTCAACCGAGTTGTAGACACCGAACAGTGCAGCATTGATCTGCAGCGAGGTGTCACCACCGGCGGCGTTCTGATAGAACTCCGCGGAGGTGTTGATGAACAGCGGGTTGTCCGCGGAGCCGTAGACGGCGTCGAGTCGATCACCCGCATTCTCGAGTTGGGCGTAGATTCGAACGACGTCGAGGTCCCAGGACTGTCCCAGGATATTCGTGCCGGAAACGTTGAACTCCTCGGCAACGAGGCCTGAATAGCCTGCGCTGGCCGCGGAGGCAAGGATCAGTGATCCAACTCCGGCACACAGTGCAATTTTGGTCTTCATGACCGTCTCCTCTTCTTTGATTGACTGCTTAAGCAGTGCGAGCCAAATCCTTCTCTCGGTGTTCCTCAGTTCCCTGTCACTTCGAAGTCGCACAGTCCCAAGGAGGGAGGGAACAACACCTATCGCTTCCACGCGTAAATGTACCCCCAACAGACACCCGGTCAAGCGGCTTCCAAGGTTGTTCAGGCCCTGAGTTGTGATTTGTTGGAATGACCGGAAAAAACGTCGTGGAAGGCCCTTTAACCCATATTCAACCGTCCATTCGAATGAAGGAAATGCGGGCTTCTGCACCTCGTGTACACATCTTTGCCACATTCCGATGCGGTGAGGCAGACCAACGGGAAGACCCCAAAAAGACAGCCGCTGCGGACAAGCCGCAGCGGCTGGATGCTTCTGGTTGAAGCGTGGCCTTCATGGAAGGCCAGGTGTCATCGGGCGACTATCAGGCGCGACGACGACGACGACCCGCGAAACCAGCGAGGCCCAGGAGCGCGAAGGCACCGGGTGCGGGAATAGCGAACTCGTAGGAGACGCTTTCGGCGGTCCAGTTGGAGCCGTCAGCGTTCTTGCCCTGCATGGAGATGGTTCCGTAAAGGGTGGAATCATAGCCATAGGAGGTGAACTGAGCGATCAGCACTCGACCACCGATTTCCTGACCCTGGGCGTCATCGGGAGTGATGTACCAGGAGCCGTCAGCGGAATCGATTGCGTCAGCACCGAAGTTGATGCCGATGCTGGCAAGAGCGTTGCTGCCCTGATCTTCGAGGCCGATGGTGACCCAGCTGTCGTAACGCAGCGAATCGAAGGCGGCGTAGAGAGCGGGGTTGATGGACGCGGAGGTGTCGCCACCGAACGCGTTCTGGTAGAGGCTGGACGTGGTGGTCATCAGCAGGGGATTGTCACCATTGCCGTAAACGGCGTCCAAACGGGAACCTGCGCTGAGATCAGCGTAGATACGTGCGGTCCAGGTGCCATCCACGAGGTCCGTGCCGACGAGCTCGGCGCTAAGACCCTGGAAGTCTGCCTGGGCAACGGTGGTGGTCAGCAGTGCTGCTCCACCGGCGATCGTCATAAATCGCTTGACATTCATGTCGTTACCTTTCTCTTCTCTGTCGAACCTTTGGATCCAAAGTGCACTTGATCCCAGAAGACTTCAATCTCGAGTCCAGGCTTCAACCTGGTTTGAAGTCTCCGTCCTAGTTGACCGGCACGGTTCGAACAGAACCGGCTTTCCTCGGACGGGACAGGGATGTTGGAGACTAGATATTCCTTAACTCATATCTTCCAAGAGTTTGCAAGGAGTCTTTCCGACTCCCCCACCACAAACTCCAAGTTGAAATTACTCGACTCGAAGGGGCAGTCAAGTCTGTAGTCGATCGCATTTACGGTCTTTTTTTGCATAGAAATGGCGATCGAATACTCAAAAACAGCCCTGGGTACCACCAAAGAAGGGGTGAATACCCCTTAAACAGGCAATTTCACCTGTTCCAATGACCCCACAAGCAACCGGGGGGCTGATCCATGTATGCGGACTGGGAGGATTCGACCGATCAGCGAGGACGCGTCAACCCCCGGAGGAGCCTCAAAAACGGTGATGAGATCCCCCGGCGTCCGTCCTGACAACTGCATCGCGGGGCCCTCCCAGCCCAACTCAACGCCGCCGGGCCGACGCTGCTCCAACGGACTGACCCGCTCCACGAAGACGTCCTGGGTGGTGCCTTCGAAGGAACGGTGAACGTCTGCGGACACCTCGCTCTGGATTGCAAGCAGTTCGTTGATCCGGCGTCGCTTGACGGGGCCGGGCACGTCGTCCTCGAGACGCTTGATCGCGGGTGTACCGGGGCGAGGCGAGTACGTGAAGACGAAGTTGTTCTTGAAGGGAATGCGACGAACCATGTCGCAGGTCTCCTGAAACTCGTCCTCCGTCTCGGTCGGGAATCCGACGATCAGATCTCCGGCCACCGCGGCATGTGGAAGATGGTCGAAGACGCGATCGATGAAATCGACGTAGGTCGCGACGTCGTAGCCCCGGTTCATCAACTTCAGGATCCGGTCGGATCCCGACTGAAGCGGTACGTGGAGGTAGGGGCAGATCCGGGGAGAAGCAGCCATCACTTCGAGGATGTCGTCGCCGAAGTCGCGGGGGTAGCTGGTGACGAACCGCAAACGCTGCACCGCCGGAACCTCTTCGTGGATCCGCTGCAGCAGATCGGCGAACGTCGTGACGTTCCGGCCGGAGGATTCGATCCCGTTGTTCCGGAAGGCGGCGGCTCCCGGCCCCACCTGAGGCATTTCACGGCCTTCATCGTCCACGGCCGCTCCGTGGACGTATCGGTAGTGATTGACCGTCTGCCCCAGCAGGGTGATCTCGATCACCCCCTGTTCGGCCAGGGCACGGCATTCGTCGACGATGGCATCCGGGGGCCGATGAACCTCGGCGCCACGGGTCTGCGGCACCACGCAGTAGGTGCAGAACTTGTTGCATCCACGGGTGATCCGTACGTAGGCGGAGCGGCCTCCGGCCGCTGCCGACTGCGGATCGAAGGCCCGTGAGAGGTCGAGTGACTCGAGATCATCCTCGGCGGCGGCCAGCGTGGCGGTCCGTCGGGACCGGCTCCCCTGAAGGGCAACCCGGTCGTCGCGGGCCACGACCTCGTTCCGCAGCGCGTTGTCGATGAGCATCGGAACCCGATCGAGTTCGCCCGGACCGCACAGAAAGTCGATCTGCGGCATCCGGTTCAGCAGCCCGGCACCTTCTCGCTCGGCCATGCAGCCCAGCACTCCGATCACCAGTTCACGACCGTCCTCCTTCTCCCGTCCGAGCAGCCCCAGACGACTCAACGCCTTGTTCTCCGCCTGCTGGCGAACGGAACAAGTGTTGTAGAGAAGGATCTCCGCCTGCCCCGGATCCGGCGTGAACCGATACCCCAGGGCGGACAGGTGACCGCGAACCAACTCGCTGTCGAGTTCGTTCATCTGACACCCGAAGGTCTCCAGATAGACCGTGGGACCCGTGCGGGCACCGGCATTGATCGTGAGTTCGACCATGAGCTCCCCATCGTACAGGGCCGCCATACCCACAGCCATGACGAACGTCCCAGACGGAGCGGTTCGCACGACCGTCCGAGAAGATCCATCCCGTTCGATCGGAAACGGACAACGCCAAAATCTGGCCTTCACGGTCGATCGCGAACCGGATTTGGGTCGATGACGTAACTGAACCGTGCCTCATCCCCACCGCGATTCCAACCCGATCCGATGCCGTGCCGCGTTGCTGCTGACGGTGGTCCTGTGCGTTGCGGGAGGCTGCCAGCAGGTTCGGGTCGCCGGTCGGGCCCCCACCGCCCCCGCCCTCCTTCCCGTTTCGTCGCAGCTGGTCCCCGTTCGTCTGGGAATCGGCGAACCGGCCGCTCCGGCTTCGGACACCAGCACCCGACGGATGGCCGACGGCTCCGGTCGCTGACCCCCCTCCTGAAACCGAAATCTGTGCCTCGTGGTGCGTCGTCGTCGATGTTGTGTTGATGCTTCGTCCCGGCCATGCGTTGATGCTCCTGCTGACCAGCCTTCTGGCGATCGGCGTGGTGGCGGTCCATTCCGCCGGTGTCGACCTGGGCTCCTCGCAGTCGTTCGATTTCGCCGATCTGCTGACGACGCGGGTGACCCTGATGGCGGTTCTGGCCTGCGGGGTGGCCTGGCTGACCTCCTTCGCACCGATCGACCTGCTGTCGGACACCACGACGGGGCGGCGACTCGCCATCATCCTCTTCACGATCTCCATGGGCCTGCTGCTACTGGTCCATGTCCCGGGCCTCGGACGCGAGGTCAACGGCGCCCGACGCTGGTTGACCATCGGCGGCCTCGGGTTCCAGCCGAGTGAAATCGCCAAGTGGAGCCTGGTGATCATCATGGCGTGGTACGTCGCCAACCGTGCGGAGGTGCTGCAGGGCTACCGAAGCGGCTTCCTCCCAGGGCTGGGCATCGCCATGCTGCTGGTGCTTCCGATCGTCTCGGAGGATCTGGGCACCGCGGTCCTGATGTCCGCCGTGGCCATCTGCATGCTCGTTGCCGCCGGATGCCGTGTCTGGCACGCCGCTTCACTGCTGCCGCTGGCCGTCCTCGGCTTCGTCGCCGCCGTGCTGGTCAGTTCGTACCGAATCGATCGACTTCGGGCATTTCTCGATCCATACGCCGATCCGCAGGGCTACGGGTACCACATCCTGCAGTCCATGGCCTCCATCTCCGGCGGCGGACTCACGGGTCGGGGCCTCGGCAACAGCGTCCAGAAGTTCGGCTACCTCCCCGAAGACACGACAGACTTCGTCTTCTCGGTCATCTCCGAGGAACTGGGCATCGCCGGCGTGCTGGTGGTGGTCGGACTGCTGATGGCGATCCTCGTCGTGGGACTACGCATCGCACGGCGTGCCACCACCATCCATCACAAGGTGCTGGTGCTGGGAATCATGCTGACGCTCGGCATGCAGGCCCTGATCAACCTCATGGTGGTGACCGGTATGGCCCCGACCAAGGGCATCGCACTGCCTCTGGTCTCGTGGGGCGGCACCGGCTGGCTGATGACAAGTGCCTGCCTCGGACTGGTCTGGGCGGTCGACCGTCGAACGGCGGATCGTTCCGCGGACCAGGCGGCACCAACGGCGTTGCCGGTCGGGAACGAATGAGCCGATGATCGATTCCAACGGTCCTCCCGATGTCACTCCTCTCGCCCGGTCCGTGCTGTTCGCAGGTGGAGGCAGTGGCGGACACATCAGCCCCGGTCTGGCCATCGCCGAGGCGTTGCGGAACATCGATCCTCGAATCGCGTGCCACTTCGCCCCGTCGGATCGTGAAATCGATCGCACGATGCTGACCCGGGCCGGCGCCTCCTTCACCGCCATGCCCGCTCGTCCGCCGAAGAAGTCGCTGCGGGGGTTCGCCTCCTTCTTCAGGGGATGGCGTCGGACGTTCCGGGACAGCTCCAATGTGCTGCGTGAACGCAACATCGATCACGTCGTGGCCCTTGGAGGATTCGTTTCGGCCCCGGTGGTCTCCGCCGCCGTCCGACACGACATCCCCGTACTGCTCCTGAACCTGGACCGGGTCCCCGGACTCGCCAATCGAATGGTCGCCCGAAAGGCCGACCTCGTGCTCTCCGCCGTCCAGACCATCCAGCACGGCACGGAATGGCCCGCGGTCGGACTGCCGATCCGATCCGCCGCCGCCGCACGGGGCACGGCGGAGGCCGCACGGCTCGAACTCGGATTGGAACCCGATCGCCGCACCCTGCTCATCACCGGTGCTTCGCAGGGGGCACGAACGATCAATGAACTGGCCCCGTCGCTCTGCATCGAGAACGACACCTGCCGATCGTCCTGGCAGATCCTGCATCTCTGCGGAGACGAGGGACTGACGGAAGCGCTCCAGCAACGATGGGATGCCGGTGGGGTGCGTGCGCGTGTCGTACCTTTCCTGCACGAAATGGGATTGGCGTGGACGGCGGCATCGCTCTGCATCAGTCGGGCCGGAGCGAATTCCGTCGCCGAAGCGTGGGCCGCCGCGGTACCGACCATCTTCCTGCCGTACCCGCATCACCGCGATCAGCACCAGCGTTTCAACGCCCAGCCGATGGTCGAGCTGGGCGGAGCCGTCCTCGTGGAGGATGCGATCGATACGGACCGGACCCGGCGTGCCCTGGCGCCGGTCTTCGCCGATCTGGTGGAGGATGCGGGGGCACGGGCCGCGATGCGCGAGATTCTGGTCCGGGAATCTCCCGGCGATGCCGCCCAACGGGTCGCCAGAGCGGTCCTTGGGCTGCGATAGAGCCTGCAAATCATGCAATTCCAATGGCGTCGCCCGCCTTGGCAGGTAGAATTCGGGTTACGTCGAAAGGTGACGCACGTCATGAGCGATGCCAACAACCCATCCTCGATGGCCCCCTGCGTGGTGCTGGCTGCCGCCGACCGGCCGCTGGACGGTCGACTGCCCGGTTGCATCGCGGACAAGGGCTGGTCGTCGCGCATCGAGCACGACACGAGGATGGCCTTCGCCGAAGCGTGTCTCGTTCGACGAACGCTGCAACTCCAGCACGCCTGGGACGAAGAGGTCGTCGCGCTGCCCGGCCTGCTGGTGGTGGATCCGGACGGAACCGACGATCTCCAGGCCCTGCAGGATGCCGTTCGGGAACACGTGCCGGATCTTCCCCTCTGGCGATGGAACGGTGAGGAGATTCTCCCCCTCAACCAGACCGCCAGCCGCACCGCTGCGCAGCCCGAGCCCGAGGACGAGAGCGACATCCCGCCGTCCTATCCGTTCCGTCCCGAACCGCTGACGCACGACGAAGTGTCGATGCTCCTGCACGGTCGACCGGATCCCGAGACCCCATGACCTCCGCTCCCTCATCCCGAGCGTCGCGTCGACGGATCCTCACGATCGGCCCCGTCGATCTCGGCCCGGATGTCCGGATCGAAACCACGGTCATGGACTCGATCTTCCAGGCGCTGGGCGCCATCGCGATCTGCCCGGCCGGCCGACCGATCGAAGCCGTCCTGCTTGCTCCCACCGAAGGGGGAATCGAGGATCTCGCGCATTCCGCGGACGCCATCCGGCGACTGGATGCGACCGTGCTGGTCGTGCTCGTCTCCGACGATGCGGTGTCTCCCGCGCTGGCCGCCCGATTCGACGGTCATGTCCGTGCTCCGGTCGACGACCGGTCACTGACCCGACTGCTGGACGGAACCTCCGATGTTCCGGCCCCCGCTTCGACGACGCCTCCGCCGGCGCCCGCACCAACCCCGACGACCGCCCCGCCGGCCGAGGTCGCTCCCGCTCCGCAGCACGACTCCCGCGAGACGGCGGATCCTCCGACGGCCCCCCTGCCGACGCTGCCGCGATCCCTCGAACCGCTCGGTGACACCGATCTCGTCGAAGCCATGCTGCACGGCCCCTACGGAGTCCGCCCCCTGCTCCTGCAGATGGTCACCCAGAAGACGGGCTGGAGCGATGTGCGCATCGAACCGGAGGACGCGACCGGACGGGGCGCCGCGATCCGCTTCGGTGGACAGGAGTTCGGTTTCCTCCTCGCCGCACCGGCATCCTGCGAAGCGGTGCGGCCGTGGGCCCACTGGATGGCCCGGTGGCTCGCCCTCGACGATGCGCAGCGCGAGCTGCGGGAGATGGCCTTCCAGGACGAGCTCACCTCGGCCTGGAACCGCCGGTACCTCAAGGAGTTCCTGGCGGAATCGCTGGTCGAAGCCCGCCGCATCCGTCGGCAGCTCACCGTCATGGTCTTCGACATCGACGACTTCAAGACCTACAACGACCGGTACGGACACAGTGCCGGAGACACCATTCTCCGCGAGACCGTCCGCCTGCTCGGATCGACCATCCGCGACGGGGATCGGGTCTGTCGGATCGGCGGCGACGAGTTCGCCGTGATCTTCGCGGACATGCAGGCACCGCGAACGCCGGGTTCCACGCACCCCGAGTCGGTCGAGGCCATTGCCCGACGCTTCCAGGAACAGATCTGCGCCATGCGCTTCCCGGAACTGGGGCTGGATGCACCGGGGACCCTGAGCATCTCCGGCGGACTGGCGTCGTTCCCGTGGGACGGCCAGGACGGCGAGGCGCTGCTCCACATCGCCGACCAGCGTGCACTTGAATCCAAGCGTCGCGGCAAGAACTGCCTCACCATCGGGCCCGGAGCACGCACACGCTGGCCCGAGCACGAGTAATCTGCCGGGGTGCCGGCCCCGTCCCTGCTCATCCTGTCCGACCTGCATCTCGGCGATCGCAAGCGAGGCATTCCCACCGCCGCGAAGCTGCGCCCCCTGTGGCGTGATGTGGATCGACTGATCCTCAACGGTGACACGGCGGAACTGCATGATCCGGATTGCGTGGAGACCGCGGAGCGGGAGACCCGGAAACTGGTGCAGGCCTGCCGGGAGGACGGTGTCGAGGTGTGCGCCGTCGCCGGCAATCACGATCCGTTCATCAGCTCGCTGAGCCGACTCTCGGTACGCGAAGGCCGCGTGCTGATCACGCATGGGCACACCATTCACCGGCTCGAACCCCGACCGCTGGTCGAAGGCCAGATCATGGAGTCCGGCGACGAGCACTCGATGTGCTGCGAACACCTGCTCGATGCCTCGGCGCTGGAGGAGTCGTTCGCCCGCGCCCGCCGGCTGATCCCTCCCCCGGAGGAACTCGAGACCCCTCGCAACCTGCTCGGATCCGTCGGCTACGCGGTGTCGCGCCCGATGGTGCTCTGGAAGATCATGCGGTACTGGCGGAACTTCCCCCGGTGGAGCGACCGCTACGCGACGCATCTCCAGCCCGCAGCGCAGGTGGTGCTGGTGGGGCACTCGCACCGCCAGGGCATCTGGAGGGTCGGTCCCCGGATCGTCGTGAACACGGGAAGCCCCACCTGGCCCGGGCGCCCCTGGGCGGTCCGGATCGTGGAGCACCGCGTGCATGTGCACCGGATTCTGCGTCGCCATGCCGAGTGGACACTCGATGAGGATCCCGTCGAGACCGTCGATCTCGAACCGATGCGGCTCACCCCGTCCGCAGCGGACGCCCGATGACCGATGCGACGGCTGCAGACGCCTCGCGAATCGAATCGAGTTCGACCCCGCAGTCGATCCCCTCGCCCCGACACAACTCCACCAGGTCCTCCGTGGCCAGATTGCCGGAGGCGCCGGGGGCGTACGGACAGCCGCCCAGGCCCCCGCACGAGGAGTCGAAGCGACGCACGCCCCGCTCGATGGCCCGTCGGCAGCAAGCCAGTGCCGAGCCCCCGGTGTCGTGCAGATGCAGACTGAGTTCGCCCGGTTCGACCAGGGACGACACGGCATCGAGCAACCGGTCGATGTCCTCGACGGTGGCGACCCCGATGGTGTCTCCCAGATCGATCTCGTCGACGCCCAGCTCCAGCAGGGAGGTCGTGACCTGTCGGACCGCCGCGGCATCGACCGGACCCTCGTAGGGGCACGCGACGACACAGCTGACGTAGCCACGCACGGGAATCGAATCGGCGCGGGCCGCCTCCACCACGGGGGCGAAGCGATCCAGGCTCTCGGCGATCGTGCAGTTGGTGTTGCGGCGGGCGAAGGTCTCGCTGGCGGTGGTGAACACGGCGATCTTGTCGACGCCGACCCGGCGGGCACGTTCCCAGCCGCGAAGATTGGGAACCAGCGCCGAGTAGACCACGTCGCTTCTGCGCTCGATGCCGGCGAAGACCGCCTCGGCGTCGGCCAGCTGGGGAACCCACTGGGGATTCACGAACGAACTGACCTCGATCTCCGCGACTCCGCTCTGCGCGAGCCGGTCGACCAGTGCGATCTTCGCCTCCACCGGAATGGAGACGGATTCGTTCTGGAGTCCGTCACGGGGACCGACGTCGGTGATGCGGATCGAGTCGGGACGCGTCATGATTCGTCCCGTTCCTTCGCGAACCGGAGAATGAGCAGAATCATGCCCACGACCATCAGGATGGTGATCACCAGGCCGAATCCCAGCAGCACCAGTTCGGCGGTCGAAACGGCCCCCAGCGTGTCGGCCGGCACGGGCGGAGCGGTCGTCGGAGCGGTCACGATGCCGTCTCCTGCTCCAGGAATTCCAGAGGACCGATCACCGCCTCGCCGCCCTCGCCCTCGTCGTGCACCCGGACGGTGGCCCCGGGTTCGGAGGACTTGGTACGAAGCATCGCGAACGCGATCGGGGTGGAACCGAGCATGGGCGACAGACAACTGGAGGTCACCATGCCGATCGGCTGCCCCAGCACGCCCTCAGCAGCGGGGAACACCTGACTGCCCGCGACGGGCAGGGTGTCGCCGCGCATGCGAAGGCCGCGAAGGACCTGCTTGGGACTGCCCCGGTGCTCGAGCCGGGCGACGATCTCCTGTCCGGGGTAGCACCCCTTGTTGAAGTTCACCCGACTGGAGATGAGCGACGTCTCGTGCGGAAGCGTTCCGGGGCCGAAGTCGATGTTGCACATGGGAGTGCCGCCTTCGATCCGTGCCATGTTGTAGGCGAACCATCCGGTCGTGGTGCAGTCGAGGGCCGACCAGACGTCGGCCGCATGCTCGAACGGGACGAACAGGTCGTACCCGGGAACACCCAGCCGGTCGTGCCGCAGCACGTGCACCGTGCGGCCGGCGATCTCCAGCGTGCAGCCGTCCATCGGTTCGAGGTCCCCGAAGGGCGATCCGGCTTCGGGACCGTGCAGTTCGATGCGATGCCATCGATCGCTGACCTCCTCGATCCGCACGTCCTCCGAGAAGACGAAGCCCTCGAGCGTGGAGGCGACGGCGGCGGACTGATGGATGTCCACGTCCACCAGCAGACGATCGCCGAGATTGAGCAGCTTGAGGTCCGCCTGCAGGCGGCCGGTCCGATCGACGAGAAACGCGCAGGCGCCCTTCGACGGTGCGATGTCCTTCAGCTTCTGGGTCAGCATCCGATCCATGAAGTCGCGGGCATCGTCCCCCTCGACGGTGAGCGTTCCGCGCATGGACGAGTCGAACCGGACGAGCGACCGGCGGATCGGAGCGTATTCGAGTTCCACCGATCCAAGGGTGGAGAGGATCTCGCACGCCACGTCCCCCCGCTCATCGGGAGGCCCCCAGGGGATGAACTCCGCCTTGGCCTCCTCCACCGGCTGCCCCGTCGCCGCACCCGGACGCTGGCCGCCCGCGACCGGACTCCGGTCGGCGTGGCGCGACGCGGCCTCGGCCACGAGCAACGACTTCAATGGAGATTCATGGAGCATGATCCGTTTCCTGCGGAATCAGTGCAGTGTAGCCGTCAACCGCCGTCGCCACGCGCCCGATGGACGAGTCGCCGGAAGAGGTCCGCGCCGAGCACGGGATCGTCGGTCCGCTCCGGATGCCACTGCACTCCGAGGTACATCGGACGATCGGGATCGGCAATCGCCTCGATGACTCCGTCTCCTGCCCGGGCGACGACCTCCAGCGATCCCGGATCGGTGATGGCCTGCCGATGCCGGCTCCAGACGATGCCGGTGCCCAGCAGCCCTTCGATCGGATGGGGCGTGCCGTCGGCGTGATCCGCCGCGGTGGACAGGGTGTCGGGCAGATGCTGATCGAGCCGCCCCCCCGCGTGCAGCCCCATCAACTGCATGCCGAGGCAGACTCCCAGGACCGGTACCGAGGCGTGATCGTCCAACGCGGCCAGCAGGGCGAGTTCGAACGTCTGTCTGCGGGGATCGATCCGACAGGCCTCGGGATGCGTGGTCTCCCCGAACGATTCCATGATGGGATCGTCACCTCCGGTGAACACGAATCCGTCCATGCGGCGAAGGATCGCCGGAATATCCGAGGAATCACCCGAAAGCACCACGGGCAGCCCGCCCGCGTACCGGACTGCCTCGAGATACGAAGGGCGGACCTGGATCCGGCCTTCGAGACGATCGGGCGTCACTCCGATCAGCGGGGGCATGGTCTGGTCGTTCATGTCCCTGATTCATCGGCCAGAAACGGGCAAAAACCTGCCGAGAAGCCGGATCCTTGTTCCCACGGGGGGATCAGGTACACTATTCAGTTCGTCGCCCCGTTCCCGTCGGATCGGGGCTGCCGGTTCCCGGTGTCCACGACGCGAGGAGAAGCACAGTGATTGGTCGCAAGCCACAACGTTCAAACTTTCTGAAGCGCGGAGTCAAGGACTGCGTCTGGGTCGACTACAAGCAGGTCGACGAACTCCGACGCCTCATGACCCCCAACGGCAAGATCTACTCGCGCAAGCGGCTGGGCACCTCGGCCAACGAGCAGCGCAAGGTCGCCCAGGCGATCAAGCGGGCACGCTCGATGGCCCTCCTGCCCTACACCAGCGGCACCCTTTGAATTGATCGGGCGATGACGGTCAGACGCTGCGGCGGCCCAAGCCGCACCGGCGGACTGCCCACTGCGCCCACAGTCTGAAACGCAGCCGTCGCAGCCCCTCGTCGCGTGGATGGGCCCGCAGGGCCCGTCGCAACCAGGCCGACGCATGCACCAGGCGGCCACGCATGATCGATGCGAGCACCATGTTGTGCAGCGAACGGATGCAGTCTCGTTCCTTCAGCAACACAGCCCGACTGGCCTGCATGCCGGCGGCCAGCCGGCCGGACCGGTACCTCGCCATGGCGAGCCGACGCAGCCGCTCCGCCGACGGCTCATCGTGCGCGTCGGCCTCGAGCAGCGTCGCGGCCTCTTCGTTGAGATCGACGGACAGCAGCAGTTCCGCCACCCGGTCCGTCTGACGCCGGGCTCCCGCGGCGTCGTGCTCGCGAAACCCGTCCCATTGCTGGAGAGCGACTCCGAGCAGTCTTGCCGCCTCCCGCAGCCGGTTCGTGCGGACCAGAGCCTCGATGAGTCCGATCAGGGCCGTCATCTGCATGGGATGCAGACGAAGGACCAGCTGGTATTCCAGCATCGCGCGGTCGTAGTGATGCGAACGAAGCGAGAGATCCGCCAGCAGATGGTGGGCCTCGAGATGAATCGGATCGATGCGCAGCAGGTGTTCGAGGCGACCGATCGCCTCGGGCAGCCGATCCAACTTCACGAACAGTCTCGCCGACGACAACAGGACGGACGGATCCTCGGGACGAAGGCGGAGCAGGTCGCTGAAGATCTTGAGGGCATCGGCGTCGCGATCCGTCTCCGCCAGCAGCATGGCCAACTGGATCGGGGCGTCGGTCAGTTCGGAGTCGATCCGGATGGCTTCGCGAAGACACCACTCCGCCCGCTCGAACCGTCTGCGATGCACCAGGCTGGTCGCGACCGCCTGCAGGCAGATGGCACTCGAATCCTCCATGGCCAGCTCCGCGAGGTAGAAGGCCGTCTCGGCCTCCTCGTGCTCGCCGGTCGCGGTGAAGCATTCGATGCGTCCCGCGTGCGCCTCCTCACAGCTCGGATCGAGACGCAGCACGCGTTCGTAGGCTGCAGCGGAACGGGACCAGAGCTGCAGGCGGAAGGCCAGCGAGGCGACGGCCAGATTGGGATGCACCTGATCAGGGGCCAGTCCCGCGGCACGTTCGAACTGCTCCATCGCCTCGCGATCACGCTGGGCGGCCTCGAGGGTCAATCCGAGATTGAACTGCCAGTCGGCCTGATCCGGCTGGATGGCCAGAGCCTTGCGCAGCTCCGACTCGGCTTCCTCCAGGAACCCCCGATCGAAGAGTTCCAGGGCCCGGTCGGCATGTCGCTCCGCCTGCTGCCATTCGTTCATCGCATTGCTCCCCTCGACGCTTCCGGCGATCGAGCAACCCACAGTGTACCCCGACCGGAGACCGTCGGCAGCCGGTGCGGACCGCCATCCGGCCTACAATGCCCGCGACCATGCCGGACCCGCGCACCACAGCTGCACGATCGAGCCTCCACGGAATGGTGGCGGCATGCCTGCTCCTGATCGGTGCGGGCGGCGTGATCGCCGACACCTACCACCGGCCACTGACCACCGAGGAGCAGCAGCGGCTCCAGCAGCAGGCCACGATCCTTCTGGAACCCGATGCCGAGGTCGGCCTCCAGCGTCGCACGTCGGCCGCCGACGCGCTGGTGCGCATGCGAAGTCTGGAAAGCACCGCCGCCCTCAATGATGCCCTGCGCAGCGGTCGCGTCGAACCGATTCTCGCCGTGCTGATGGCGGAGGCGAGGCAGCCGGTGCCTTCGCCCGATCTGCTCCCCGCCCTGCTGGCCATCCTGCCCGACGCGCCCGAGGACACCGTCGGTTCGATCGGCGTCCTGCTGGCTCGCTACGCCGCCGCAGGCAGCGGATGCTTCGAGACGGTCGCCACGCTGGCTCGCGACACCGATCGCCCGATCGCCGCCCGGCAGCGTGCAATCGAGGTCCTGGGCGCGTTCCACGCCTATCCCGTTCCTTCGGTCGCCGTGCTGGTATCGATGCTCGAACCGGACGACACGCCGGCTCCGATCGTGGACACCGCCACGACGGCGCTCGCCTCCCTGACCGGCACGACGATGGACCGGGCGGACTGGATCCGATGGTGGGCGGACTTCGATCAAGCGGACGTCGCCGAACTGCTGCAGACCTCCATCGGCACGCTGCACCGGACGACCGTCGCCTTCGACCACCGATTGCGGCAGGCCGAATCCGAAGCCGACCTGGCCTCGCAACGCATGATCTGGGCCTACGCAGATCTGCTGCCGCTGCTGCCCCTGGACGTGCAGCAGCAGAAGGTGCTGGAACTGTTGGACGATCCGCTGGCCGCGGTGCGGAACTTCGCGGTCTTCCGGGTGTCGTTCATGCTCGGTGACGGACACGACACCCCCGAACTGCAGGAGGCGGTCGGACGACTGCTGACCGATCCCGACACCCTGACCCGACGCCGGGCGTCCGCGCTGCTCAAGCAGCTCGACCAGGTGGAGATCGATGCCGTCGTCCTCACCCGACTCGAACTGGAGGAGGACGAGGAGGTCCTGAAGTCGCTGCTGGACTACCTGTCCGCACGTCGTACGATCTCCGCCGTCGATCCCACGCGTCGCCTGCTCGGGGTTCCCGAATTACGCGAACCCGCGGCCCGGACCCTGCGGGCGATTCTGCTTGAGCATCCCGAACTGGACGACGAGGTCCGCCGCCGGATCGCACGGGACGCCCGGACCGCACTGGCGCCCTCCACGTGGCAGTCCATCGCTCCTCTGCTGGTGCTGACCGGCAACGAGGACGATCTCCGCTCGCTGGAGGTCATTCTGGACAACCCGGACCCCGAGGTCCGCGCCACCGTCGCCAACGCCTTCCTGCAGCGGGGTCGGGACGATGCCCTGCTCACACGGGCCTCGGACGATCGGATCTATCCATTCGCGCTCACGGCCGCCCGACGTCGAGCCACCGACCTGCCGCGTCTGCGCATGCTCCTCGCGATGGCTCCACCGACCGAACACACCGAAGTCTGGGCCGATGCAGTCGCCGAAGCGACGGAGATCCAGGATCCGATCCGGATCCTCGAGATCGACGACATGATCGGTGCGATCCCGCACGCGAACGATCAGCTGCGCATCCGCATCCTCAATGCCAGCCTCTCCCGGGGCGGCCTCGACGAGGCCATGCAGCTGCGGATTCTCAAGCGGCTGATTCCCATGCTGCTGGAGCAGGACTCCCCCGCGGCCGCGTTGACCCTGATCCAGGCGATCGATGAGGGGCTGCTCGACGAGCAGCTGCTCGACATGAAGTTCATCTCCGCCATCCGCGCGACGCTCTACGAAGATGCCGCCGGCATCCACGACGATCCCGACATGTGGATCCGGGCCTACCAGGACACCCTCGCCAGCCGCCCGGAATCCGCCCCCGATCTGCTCCAGGAGATCGTGCGTCGCTACAACGACCAGCTGGACGCGGAACGCCGGGCGACCCTGGGACTGGTCGACGATCCGCTGATGCCCGACGACGAACCGATCTCCGAAGACCCCGACGATCCGGACGCGTGAATGCTGGAAGCCGCCCGTCAGATCGTCGATGCGGCCGAACGAATCACCTGCTTTTCCGGTGCGGGTCTGAGCGCTCCCTCGGGCGTCGGCACGTTCCGGGATCCCGTGGGCGGATGGTGGACCAAGCACGATCCGATGCGGTTGGCTTCGCCACAGGGCTTCGCGGAGGATCCGGATCTGGTCATGGACTGGTACGCGGCGCGGCGAAGCCAGATCGGGTCCGCGGATCCGAATCCCGCCCATCGAATCCTGGCGGCACGCGAGGACATCGTTCAGGTCACGCAGAACACGGACGATCTGCTGCTTCGCGCCGGGTGCGATTCGGTCATTCAAGTGCACGGAGACATCGCAGCCGATCGCTGCCACGGCGAATGCGGACACATCGAACGCATCGATCTCACCGATCCGCCGGGGCGTCGCCCGTGTCCGTGCGGCCGGGCGGAGCTTCGGCCGGATGTCGTCTGGTTCGGCGAAGCCCTCGATCCGGACGTCTGGCAGCAAGCGGAGGCGGCCTGCTCGAACTGCGACGTGCTCCTGGTGGTCGGCACCGATGCCAGTGTCTATCCGGCCGCCGGACTCATCACTCTTGCGCGCCACCACGGGGCCCGAATCGTCGTGGTCAACATGAATCCCAGCCAGGCCAGCGGGATCGCTGACGTCGAACTCATCGGGTCCGCGGCGGAACTGCTCCCGGCGCTGCTGGCCTGAGCCGGACCGACGGGGTACCCTGCCTCCCGAACCAACAGGAGTGCCGAATCATGGCCACGAAGGCGAAGACGAGAACCGAACGCGACTCGATGGGGACAATGACCGTCCCCGCGGACGTGCTCTACGGTGCCAGTACCCAACGCGCCGTGCTGAACTTCCCCATCTCGGGGCGGGCCGTGGGACACGAGATCATCCATGCCTTCGCCCTGCTCAAGGGGGCCGCGGCGGAATCGAATCACGAACTGGGCAAGCTGACCCAGAAGCGACGCCGACTGATCGCGAAGGCGTGCACCGAGATCGCCACGGCGCTCGAAGGCGACGACCACGCACGCACGGCCATGATGCGCAACTTCCCCGTCGACGTCTTCCAGACCGGATCCGGCACGTCCAGCAACATGAACACCAACGAAGTCGTATCCAACATGGCCTGCCTGGCCGCGGGTGCGAAGATCGGTGCCCAGGACCCGGTGCATCCCAACGACCACGTCAACATGGGACAGTCCTCCAACGACACCTTCCCCACCGCCATGCAGGTCGCGGCGTGCGTCCAGATCAAGCAGTCGCTGCTTCCGGCCCTGAAGAAGCTGGCCCGGACGCTGCACACCAAGGCGAGGCAGTTCGACAAGTACGTCAAGATCGGTCGGACCCATCTCCAGGACGCGACCCCCATCCGGCTCGGACAGGAGTTCTCCGGCTACGCGGCCCAGATCGACCACGCCGTGGAACGGGCCAAGCGGGCCAGCGAGGCCATGGCGTCGAACCTGCCCATCGGAGGAACGGCCGTCGGAACCGGCATCAACACCCATCCCCGCTTCGGTCGTCTGGTGGCATCGAGACTTTCCAGGGCAACCGGAGTGCGGTTCAAGGAAGCCGCCAACCACTTCGAGGCGCAGGCGACCCGCGACTGCATCGTCGAGGCCCACGGACTGCTGCGGACGATCTCCATCAGTCTCTCGAAGATCGCCAGCGACATCCGTCTGATGGGTTCCGGACCACGGGCCAGCTGGTTCGAGATCATCCTGCCGGAACTGCAGCCCGGCTCATCCATCATGCCCGGCAAGGTCAACCCGGTCCTCGTCGAATCGGTGATGCAAGTCACGGCCCAGGTCGAAGGCAACGATGTGACCATCGGCGTCGGAGCCATGGGAGGTGTGGGTTCCATGATGGAACTGAACGTCTCGATGCCCTGCATGGCCGAACGACTGCTCGAGAGCATCCGGCTGCTGGCCAATGCCTCCGATCTCTTCGCCGACAACTGCGTTGCCGGACTCAAGGCCAACCGCAAGCGGATCGACGAGACGGTCGAACAGAGCCTGATGCTCGGCACCGCCCTGGTTCCGGTCATCGGCTACAACAAGTCGGCGGAGATCGCCCACCACGCCTACGAGACCGGACAGACCATCCGCGAATACTGCCTGGCCCACGGCATCCTCGATGCGAAGGCCCTGGACGACGTCCTCGACGTCAGCGGGATGACCCGCCCCCACTGATCCTCACCACCACGGCCCTTCGACGGCAGCGGCCCGATCGGGATCATCCTCCTCGAGCGGCTCGATCCGCATGTGCGATCCGGCCGGAACCAACGTACGCAGCGACGCGGCTTCGTCGGCTTCGCATCGGGCCAGGACGGGCACCTCCACGCGCGCTTCGGGCCAGTCCAGATCGATCGGAGATCGATTCCGCAACCAGAGCGTGATCAGGGCCAGGTCCGCCGCCGGAAAGACGTGGTACCCCGCCCGCTTCAATGCCGCCCGAAATCGCTCGCTCCCGTGGACAAACGGATCGAGTGCGAAGATTCCCTGAGGCTCGACGAACCCCGCGGCCACGGCGTTGATCGCCAGCACCGCACCGAGCCCCTCTCCGGCCAGCACGATCGATTCACCGGCATGGTGATCGAGCAAGCGCCGCAGATCACCCAGTTCGTCACGCCCCAACGAACATCGGCCCGGGGCTTCACCGTGTCCCCGCAGATCCATGGTCACGATGCGTCCGCACCAGGCGGCCCACGCCGGCAATCGCGGCAGCAGACCAAGTTGGGAGCCGCCCCAGTCGTGCACCCAGACCACGGTGGGACCGTCGTTTCCGGTCGTGAACTCCCAACTCGGCAGTTCCAGACCGTCCTCGGTCTCGATCGTTCGTGATGCGACCTCGAACCCGAGCTGCTGCGGCTCGGTCGGACGCCCCTGGGCCAGGGCCCGGCCGATGCCGTCGCGGGTCGGGCCGGCGGCCGCACGGAGAATGAGCACCACCCCCGTCCAGAGGAGAAAGCCGGCGGCCAACAGCAGCAACAGGATGAGTCCCACGGTCCGGGCTCCATGCTCGCGCCGACGCGGCGCACCGGTACACTACCGCCCATGCAGCCGGGCCTGAAAGTCGGAAACCGGGCGGAAGTCCGGATCGAGGTGACGGAGGACATGTGCCCCGCCTTCGACGGGATCGTGGTGCACCGTGTGTACTCGACCTGGTCCATGGCCCATCACATGGAACTGGCCGCCCGGAAGGTCCTGGTGGACCACCTGGAACCGCACGAGGAGGGCATCGGCGCCCACCTTTCGATCGACCACGTGGCTCCGTGCCCGGTCGGCCACGTCGTCCGGGTCGAAGCCGAAGCCGTCGAACTGGAAGGCACCACCCTGGTGTGCCGCGTCACCGCCTGGGACGGCACACGGCTGCTGGGCGAAGGACGGCAGGTCCAGCGCATCTTGCCCAAGACGACCCTGGCGAAGATCATCAAGCGGGCGGAGGAGCCCGACAAGGAGCACGACGCATGAGCGATGAACCGATCCTGCTGACCGAACGCGACGGCCACGTGGCCATCGTGCGCATCAACCGTCCCAAGGTCCTCAACGCCCTCAACCTCGATCTCATGGAGCAGTTGGCGGAGCTCATGGAGCAGTTCGACGCCGACGATGACGTGCGGGTCGTCGTACTCGCCGGCAACGACCGGGCCTTCGCCGCCGGAGCCGACATCGGCGACATGGCCGAACTCGACGCCGAGGCGATGTCGAAGCGGGACCAGTTCGCGCAGTGGGAGCGGATCAAGAACGTCCGCACGCCGATCGTGGCTGCCGTCAGCGGATTCGCCCTGGGTGGCGGATGCGAACTGATGATGCACTGCGACGTCATCGTCGCCTCGGAGACGGCGCGCATCGGCCAGCCCGAGATCAACATCGGCGTCATGCCCGGCGCCGGCGGCACCCAGCGCCTCACGCGGGCCGTCGGCAAGGCCCTCGCCATGGACATCGTGCTCACCGGTCGCTTCCTCACCGCGGCCGAAGCGGAGCGGCACGGACTCGTCAGCCGCGTGGTGCCCCGGGAGCACTGGTACACCGAAGCCGTCCGGGTGGCCCACCGCATGGCCTCGCTCGGGCCCATCGCCCTGAAGAACGCAAAGGAGTCGGTGCTCAACGCCGAGGAACAATCACTGTCGGACGGACTGAAGCGGGAACGAAGACTGTTCTACGATCTGTTCGACACCGAGGATCAGACGGAGGGCATGACCGCCTTCCTGGAAAAACGACGCCCCACCTTCACGGGCCGATGAGAAGGAGCGGATCATGACCGCCACCCAGACCGACTACACCGTCATCACCTGCGGGACCGCCGACGGCGTCCACACCATCACCATGAACCGGCCGGACGTGCTGAATGCATTCAACGGTCCCCTGCTTTCGGAACTCACCTCGGCTCTCAAGGCCGCGGAGAAGAATCCCGACGTGCGGGTGATCGTCATCACCGGATCGGGCCGCGCCTTCAGCAGCGGTCAGGATCTCGGTGATCTCAAGGCCAAGTACGTACCGGGACACGTTCCCGAACTGGGAGCCGACCTCAAGAAGCGCTACGACCCCTGCATCAAGTGCATCCGTCGCATGGCCAAGCCCGTCATCGCCGCGGTCAACGGCGTCGCGGCCGGCGCCGGCTGCAGCCTGGCCCTCGCGTGCGACTTCCGCCTCGCGTCCGAACACGCCTCGTTCATCGAGGTCTTCGTGAACGTCGGACTCGTGCCCGACTCCGCCAGCACCTGGACGCTGCCGCGTCTGGTCGGCTGGGGCCGGGCCATGGAACTCTGCTGCACCGGCCGACCGGTCAAGGCCGAGGAAGCGAAGGCCATCGGACTCGTCTCCTCCGTCAGCGGCGCCGACGAGTTCGAGGACGCGGTCGCGAAGTTCGCCGGTCGGCTCGCCGCCCTGCCCCCGCGAGCCATCGACCTCACCAAGCGGCTGCTCAACGATTCCTACGGCAATACGCTCGAGCAGCAGCTCGAGGCCGAGGCCTTCGCCCAGGACACCGCCGGCAAGACCAGCGATCACTTCGAAGGCGTCACCTCGTTCCTGGAGAAGCGCCCCCCGGCGTTCACCGGCCGATGAGCCGCGTCGCCGTCATCGGAGCCGGCGCCATGGGCGCCGGCATCGCCCAGGTCGCGGCCCAGCACGGCTGGGACGTGCACCTGCAGGACGTGGACGATGCCGTGGTCGAAGCGGCCATTGCGGGCATTCGCAAACGGCTCGATCGGCTGGTCGAGAAGGGACGCATCACCCGTGAGGATGCCGATGCCGCCGGTGAACGGCTGCATCCCGTCGATGGTCGGCTGGGAGACTGCGAACTCCTGATCGAGGCCATCGTCGAGGACCTCGAGGTCAAGACGAAGGTGCTCGGCGAGCTCGTCCCCCGGCTGCCTTCGGATGCGATCGTCGCGACCAACACCTCGTCGCTGTCGGTCGGTGAACTCGGGGACCGCCTCGACATCCCCGGTCGGTGCTGCGGCATGCACTTCTTCAATCCAGCGCCGATCATGAAACTGGTCGAAGTCGTCCGTGGTCGCGACACCGACGAGGCGGTGGTGGACCGGGTCGCGGACATCGCGGCGGCGTGGGGCAAGCAGGTCGCACGCTGCGCCGACACACCGGGCTTCATCGTCAACCGCGTCGCCCGCCCCTACTACCTCGAGGCGTTCCGCATCGTGGAAGACGGCATCGCGAGCCCCGACTTCATCGACGACACCATGAAGACCATCGGTGGATTCCGCATGGGCCCGATGGAACTGACCGACTTCATCGGCCACGACGTGAACACCGCCACGACGCGAACGGTCTGGGAGCAGTGGAACCGTTCGGCGCGACTCGCACCGAGCTGGCTGCAGGAGTCGCTGGTATCGGAAGGTCACCTCGGGCGCAAGAGCGGCCGGGGCATCTACGACCATCAGGCGGACACACCGACGTGCGTCATCCAGGTCGTGGAGAACGCACCCGCCGTTTCCGATGAACTGGCCGCAGCTGCGATGGACTTCACCCGTCATGCCTCGGAGCAGGAGGCCACGCCCGAGCAGGCCCTGGTCTTCGCCCGGATCCTCACGGCCCTGATCAACGAGGCACGATGGGCCGAACACGACGGCGTCGCCGCTCCGGCCGACATCGACACCGCGGTCCGCTACGGGGTCAACTACCCGCGGGGGCTGCTGGAATGGCGGGATTCGATCGGCCCCGAGCGGGTCTCGGGCCTGCTCCGGGAGCTTGACGCGTCCACGGACGACGACCGATTCGCCGAACCGTCATGAAAAAAACGGACCCGCCGCAAGGCGGGTCCGTCGAGTTGGAAATCAGAAACTGGTTCAGTGGCGGCGGCGGCGGGATGCCAGGCCGGCGAGGCCGAGCAGCGCCAGAGCGCCGGGGGCGGGAACACCCGTCCACTGGATATTGTCGATGGCGATCGATTCGGACGAGGAGTTCGACGCGAACCAGATCTCCAGTGCACCCGAACCGGTGGCACTCAGCGACGTCCAGTTGGCTTCGAGTTCGGCGAAATCGTTGTCGATGTCCTGGCCCGTGGTGTCGATCAGCACGCTGTCACCGAAGGTGATGTAGATCAGATCGGTGTCTTCCCAACCGGTCGAGCGAACGAACAGATCGAGGGACACACCGGTTGCTCCGGCGACGGCCTCGAAGGTCATGATGACCAATCCATCGGTGTCACCCATCTGGTAGCCCTGGATTCCGTCGGTGTAGGCGCCGATGCCACCGCCGGTGTAGTTGGTCACCCCGAAGTAGTCGCCGTCGGAGAAGCCGGACCCACCGGTGTCCTCGAACCAGACCGTCCAGTTGTCGCCGACCACCGTGTGATCGCCGTAGTTGGACAGCCAGTGGCTCGTGGTGTCAGCGTCCTCGAAGGCACCGGTGCCGACCGAGTAGTTTTCAAAGCTTTCGGACTGGATGACGGTACCGAGGACCGTGCTGCCCAGAGCGAACGTAGCCGCGAGCGCGGCGCATGCGTGCATGGTTTTCATGATTCTTCCCTCTTGATTTCCCAAGGGAGGCCGAAGCCACCAGTTTCTCTTTCCGCGGCCATAGTAAGGGTTTAGAGCCGATACTCAATCGGCGAACCCGAACAAATTCCAAGGTTTCTCGGACCCTGCTCCTGATCGGATCCCTTCGAAATCACACCCCGAATCCCTGCTAGAATCACCCTGAGCCATGCCACAACGCCGTGCAGCCATCGTAAAGGCGGTCCGAACCCCGTTCGGCCGCTACGGAGGATCCCTCTCCACCGTCCGCCCGGATGATCTCGCCGCCCTCGTGATCGCCGAGGCCGTCGGCCGATCCGGGGTCGATCCGGACCTGATTGCGGACATCTACCTCGGAGCCGCGAACCAGGCCGGGGAGGACAATCGCAATGTGGCCCGCATGGCCGCGCTTCTGGCCGGACTGCCCGACACGGTGCCCGGCAGCACGGTCAACCGACTCTGCGCATCCGGACTCGAAGCCATCAACATCGCCGCCCGCATGATCGAAGCCGGTTGCGGCGACGTCTACATCGCCGGCGGCACGGAAAGCATGAGCCGTGCTCCGTTCGCCATGGCGAAGTCGTACACCGCCTTCAACCGCCAGCCCGAGATTCACGACACCACCATCGGCTGGCGGTTCACGAATCCGAAGCTTGCCGCCCTGCATCATCCCTACTCCATGGGGCAGACGGCGGAGAACGTCGCACGCAAGTTCGACATCGGTCGCGAGGAGCAGGACCGCTTCGCCGTGCTCAGCCAGCAACGCTGGACTCTGGCCAACGAGATGGGGTTCTTCGCCGACGAACTCGTTCCCGTCGAAGTGCCTCAGCGCAAGGGCGATCCCGTGATCGTCGACACGGACGAACACCCCCGGCCCCAGACGACGCTCGAGTCGCTGGCGAAGCTCCGCCCGGTGTTCGCCGACGACGACAAGGGCACGGTCACCGCGGGCAACTCGTCGGGCGTCAACGACGGCGCCGCCGCCCTCGTGCTCATGGAAGCGTCCGTGGCGGAGCGGAACGGACACGAGATCCTGGCCCTGGTCGGAGCCCACGCCTCGGCGGGGGTCGACCCGGCCACCATGGGCCTCGGACCGGTGCCGGCCACCCGGGCCGCCGTGCAGCGGGCGGGCCTCGAACTCGGCGACATCGATCTCTTTGAACTCAACGAGGCGTTCGCAGCCCAGTCCATCGCCTGCGTGCGGGAACTCGGGCTCGATCTGGACCGGGTCAACGTCAACGGCGGGGCCATCGCCATCGGCCACCCGCTGGGGGCCTCGGGAGCCCGCCTGGCCACCACCCTCATTCATGAGATGAAAAGGCGTGATCTGCGCCGCGGGCTGGCTACACTGTGTGTAGGGGTCGGCCAGGGCCTGGCCACCGTCTTCGAACGCCCCTGAACCACGATTACCACGGAGTTCACCATGAGCGGTGCCGCAAATCCAGTCATGCCGATTGACCCCTGCCAGGAAGATCCCGAGAAGCTCGCGGAGTTCGAGGCCAACATCGCCAATGGCGTGCTGATCGAACCCGGCGACTGGATGCCCGAGGCCTATCGGGTCGGCATGCTTCGCATGTCCGAGCACCACGCCAACAGCGAGATCGTCGGTGCCCTGCCCGAGGGCGAGTGGATCACCCGGGCCCCGAGCCTGCGACGCAAGCTCGCCCTCACCGCCAAGGTCCAGGACGAGGTCGGACACGGACAGATGCTGTACCGGGTGTCCCAGGATCTCGGCAAGTCCCGCGAGGACATGCTGCGCGATCTCTGCACCGGCAAGACCAAGTACCACAACTGCTTCAACTACCCCGCTCCGACGTGGGCCGACATCGCCATGATCCAGTGGCTGATCGACGGCGCCGCGATCATGAACCAGAAGACGCTCGCCGACGGCGCATACGGCCCGTACGTCCGCACCATGCACCGCATCAACATGGAAGAGGCGTTCCACTTCAAGAGCGGCGAGGACATGGTCCTCACCCTGATGAGCGGAACCAAGAAGCAGAAGCAGATGACCCAGGAGGCGTTCGACCGCTGGTGGGGACCGTCGATCATGTTCTTCGGCCCTCCCGACAAGCCCGGCTGCGAGGACATGCCGCCGATGCGATGGCGCATGAAGATCGAGACCAACGACTCGCTGCGTCAGCGTTTCGTGAACCGGTTCGCACCCGCCGCCCGCGACCTCGGCCTGGTGGTCCACGTCTGCGAGAAGAACGAGGAGGGATTCGTGACCCAGAAGCAGGTCGACGAACTCTGCACGCCGGACGAGGACGGAAACTGGGGCTTCACCACCCCCAACTGGGACGAGTTCTTCAAGGTGATCCGTGGCAACGGACCCTGCAACGCCCATCGATTGGCCCTGCGGCGGTTCTCCTACGAGCAGGGAGCATGGGTCCGACGCGCCATCGCGTCCGGCGACACCACGCTGCCTCCCGCGGCTTGAGCACCGATGTCCAAGATCCGACAACGCAACTTCACGTTCGCAGATGAACTGCCGCCGCACGCCGACGGCGTCGTGCGTTCGTACGTGGTCTACACCGCGCGCAAGGACGATGCCCCCCACCGCTACGCAGGCTACCTCAACGCACCGGACATCGCCCTGGCCGTCTCGCTCGCCTGCGAGCACTACGGGCAGGATGAAGCCTGCACCGGAATCTGGGTGCACGACGTGCAGGAGATCACCGAGACGCCGTGCGCCATGGAGAAGATGAATCCACAGGACACCAGCGACACCACCGACTGCGAATCCGATCCGGCGTGGGTCGTGTTCGGCCAGAAGCGACGCGGCGACATTCACGTCGAACTCGCTTCGCTGCGTGCCGCAGACTCCGAAAGCGCCCTGTCCCGCGCCGTAGCCCGGCACGGCGGCGGCATGGTGCAGATCCGGGTCGTCCCCCACGCCTCCATCCACGCCACGGAACCCGGCCAACTGATCTGGCGCACGCACGACCAGACCTACCGAATGGCCCGCGGGTACTCCAAGTCCGTGCGGATGAAGTGGGAGGCGGTGCGCAAGGCCGAGGACATCGACGAGTACCGCAAGGACGACATCAAGGACCACTTCTAGGATCCCCCCGCGATGACCGCCATGCAGGACATGCTGAACGATCCAGTCGCGAACTTCGCATTGTCGATCGCCGACGACCTGCTCATGCTCGGTCATGTCCAGGGCGACTGGACCGGCATCGGGCCGATCCTCGAGGAGGACATCGCATCCTCGTCCATGTCCCAGGACGATCTCAGCCACGCGCTGATGCTGTTCGAACATCTGGGGAACCGGTTCGGACTGGATGCCGATGTAATCGCCTACGAGCGATCCCCGGAGGACTACCGGTGCTGCGACCTGGTCACGGTGCCCGACGAATTCGACTGGGCGGTGGCCCTGACCCGGCGCTGGTTCGTGGCCCACTGGGCCGCGCCCGCCCTGGAACGACTGGGGACCTCCGACGACGACGAACTGAACGAACGGTGCCGGCGACTGCGTTCCGAACAGGGACTGCACCTGTCCTACCTCGACGACTGGATGCGACGGCTCGGGGCCGGCGAGGGGCACGACCGGATGCAGGCCGCGATGACATCGCTGGCGCCCCAGGCCTGCATGCTCTTCGAGCTCCCCACCGGTCTCGACGACGAGGACCACCGCAGCCGCCGCGATGAGATCTTCGAAGCATGGTCCCGGGCCACGACCGCGGTGCTGACCGATGCCGGATTCTCGGTTGATCTCACGATGCCCAGCGAGGAGCACATCGGAGGCCGCCGCGGCGCCCATGCGAAGCACTTCGTCGAACAGCACACCGAGATGAACGAAGTCCGCTGCGAGGATCCCGGCGCCTCATGGTGAATGAGCCGGACATGCTCGCGTCGATCGACGCCACGCTGGCGGAGATTCCGGATCCGGAACTCCCGTGCAGCATCATCGACCTCGGACTGGTCGAACACGTGGAGATCGATTCGGACGGACACGTCCACATCGTCCTGCTTCCCACCTTCACGGGCTGCCCCGCACTGGACATGATCGCGGACAACGTCACCCGGGAAGTGACGGCCATCGACGGCGTCGCCTCCTGTCGGGTCAAGTGGGTCTTCACGCCGCCCTGGTCGCCCGATCGAATCAACGAACGGGGCCGGGCATCGCTGAAGGAGCACGGCGTCACCGTGCCCACCTGCGGCGGCGGCACGCCGGGTCCGCAGGAGGTCCAATTGCGGACCTCGGCCGTCCCCTGCCCGTGGTGCGATTCCCGGGAAACCCGTCTGGAAAGCCCCTTCGGACCGACCCGCTGCCGCAGCATCCACTACTGCGACACGTGCCAGAACACCTTCGAGGACATGAAACAACTGCCCTCGGACCCGGCCTGAGGTCTGGTACCATGGTTCCTCGCGATGCCCCACGAGACCACTGAATCCGCTTCACCGCAACGCACCGCCAGCGACTCGATCATCGAAGTCCAGTCAACGAGGACCCGCAGCGTCATGGACACCACTCCGATCGATCTGGGACACATCGAGGTGCTCCAGATCCTGGACGAGCATGCGCAGCTCGACGAGGCGCTCGATCCTGGCTACGCCCCGGAGCAGCTGCTGCGCATGCACCGCGGCCTGGTGCTGACCAGGGCCTTCGACCAGCGGATGCTCACCATGCAGCGGCAGGGCGAGATGGGAACCTTCGCCCCGAATCTCGGTCAGGAGGCCTGCCAGCTCGGACAGGTGATTCCTCTGACCAGGGACGACTGGTACAGCCCGTCCTACCGATCCTTCGGCGCGCAGATCTGGCGGGGCTGGTCCATGGAGCGGCTGTTCAAGCTGTGGTCCGGCTACCACGAAGGATTCCCGCCTCCGCCGGACGTGAACGACCTGCCCTTCTCGATCGTGATCGGTTCGCACGTGCTGCCCGCCGTGGGCGTCGCCATGGGCATGCGGTATCGGAATGAGCCCCACTGCATGGTCGTCAACTACGGCGACGGCGCGAGTTCGCAGGGTGCCGTCTCCGAAGCGATGAACTTCGCCGCGGTCAACAAGGCCCCCGTGGTCTTCGTCTGCGAGAACAACGGCTGGGCCATCTCCACGCCGCTCGGAAAGCAGTCCGCCACCTCGAACCTCGCGGTGCGCGGCATCGGCTTCGGTGTGCCGACCATCCGCGTGGACGGCAACGACATCCTGGCCATGACCACCGCCGTCGAGCAGGCCGCGAACCGGGCCCGCAACGGCGAAGGTCCGATGCTCATCGAGGCCATCACCTACCGCATGAGCCTGCACACCACCGCCGACGATCCGACCGTCTACCGGTCGCAGGAACTCGTCGACCCGTGGGAGGCCCGCTGTCCCATCGTCCGGTTCGAGACCTACCTGCAGCGGAAGGGGATCCTCGACGCCGAGGACGCCGAACGGGTCCGTGCCGAGTGCGACGCGGAGGTCATCGCGGCCCGCGACCGGTTCCGCACCGACGCGGTCGCCCGTCCCCGCGAGATCTTCGATCACATCTACGGCGAACTGCCCGCGGAACTCGAAGCCCAGAAGCAGGCCTACCTCGACCGGCTCGATCGCAAGGGGGTGGAGTGATGCCCCAGCGCACGATGGTCGAAGCCCTGAATCTCGCCCTCGACGAATCCATGGATCGCGACGACGCCGTCTGCATCATGGGCGAGGACGTCGGCATCAACGGCGGCGTCTTCCGCGTCACCAAGGGGCTGCACGAGAAGTACGGCGAACGACGCGTGATGGACACGCCGCTGGCCGAGTGCGGCATCATCGGCACCGCGGTCGGCATGGCCATCAACGGCCTCAAGCCGGTCACCGAGATCCAGTTCTCAGGCTTCACGATGCAGGCCTTCGATCAGATCGAACAGAACATGGCCCGTCTTCACAACCGTACCATGGGGCGATTCCCGATGAGGATGGTGCTTCGCACCCCCTATGGCGGTGGAATCCGCGCAGTCGAACATCACAGTGAATCACGCGAGACCTATTGGGCGCACACGCCCGGTCTGAAGGTGGTCATTCCATCCGGACCGAGAAACGCGAGAGCACTGCTTGCCGCCGCCATCGACGATCCCGACCCTGTGATCTTCTACGAGCCAAAGGCCGTCTATCGCGCCTTCCGTGAGGATGTGCCTGAAGAACGCGAGACCATGCCGATCGGAACCTCACAGGTGGTTCGGGAGGGCAAGGATCTCACCCTGATCAGCTACGGTGCGATGATGCGGCCCGCTCGCGAAGCCGTCGAGGATCTGGTCGACGAGCATGGCATCGATGTCGAGCTCATCGATCTCCTCACCATCTCCCCCATGGACAGCGAGACACTCTGCAAGTCGGTTGCCAAGACCGGACGCTGCGTGATCGTCCATGAAGGGCACCGTACCTGCGGTATCGCCTCTGAAATCATCGCGAGAATCAATGAAGGCGCCTTTGAATATCTGGAGGCTCCGATCAAGCGACTCACGGGGTACGACATCCCCTTCCCCTACTTCCAGACCGAACAGTATTTCCTTCCGGATGCGGATGACATCATCGAATCCGTTCGTGAAACGATGGCATGGGAGTAGCGATGGCGAGCATGAAGGAATTCCGACTTCCGGATCTGGGCGAGGGTGTCCATGAAGGCCAGGTGATGCGACTGATGGTCAACGAAGGTGACCACGTCGACGAAGACCAGCACATCATGGAGGTGGAAACCGACAAGGCTGCCGTGGAGATCCCCTCGCCGGTCAGTGGCCGGGTGCACAAGATCCACGTCGATGAAAAGCAACTGGTGCATGTCGGAGACGTCATGTTCACGTTCCAGACGCAAGCGGCGGAAGACGGTGTCATCACTGAAGCACCACACAGGGAACCACCCACTGCTTCCACCGGCACACCGGCCCCTGCGAGAAGAACCTCGTCTGGCGGACGCAAACCCGCCTCACCTTCAGTCAGGCGTCTGGCTCGCGACATGGGAATCGATCTTTCCGAAGTGGATGGCTCGGGACCAGGCGGGCGAGTGACCCGTCGCGATCTTGAGGACCATTCCAAGCCGGCCGTCGTGGCTGCCACCCCTGTCATGTCCAGCCCACCGGAGACGGCTACCACCCAGCCGGGTATTCCCAGCACTCCGATTGCCTCGACGGCCAGACCCGCCGCTCCCTCCAATCCGCTTGCGGTGGATATCGAGGGAACGCCTGACAGCAATCAGTACGGAGAGATCATTCGTTCTCCCCTCAGTCAGGCTAGAAAATCGATCTCGCAGGTGATGAGCGCCTCATGGGCGACGATTCCACATGTGACCGACTGCAATGATGCGGACATCACCGAGCTGGAGACGCTCCGCAAGGGCTTCCATGATCCCGGATCCACCGATCGTCGGATCACGACGCTGGCATTCGTGATTCGCGCCGTCTGCCGGGCGCTCGGCGCCTTCCCCATCCTGAACTCCACTCTTGAGGAGAGTTCGGGTGAGATCATCTTCCACAGATACGTCAACATTGGAATCGGTGTCGATACGCCACGTGGACTGGTTGCACCGGTCATACACAACGCGGATCGAATGGGTGTCGGGGAACTCGCGGATCAACTCCAGGTCATAACCGACAATGCCCGCAACGCGAGCTTCTCAATCGAAGACACGCGTGGCGGCACGTACACGATCTCGAATGCCGGCGCCATGGGCCGGACACGCTACTCGACACCCATCATCACGCCGGGTCAGGTAGCCTGCCTAGCGGTCGGACGAGCTCGCAAGATGCCATGGGTCGTGGAAGACGAAATCAGGCCGCGATTGATCCTTCCACTGAGTCATTCCATGGATCACCGTCTGGTGGATGGCGGCCGTGAAGTGCCCTTCATCGGACATGTGATCGATGACCTCGAGAATCCAATGCGATTCATGCTCTAGTCATCACGCCACGTGGTATGGTCCAGAGCCCGAACAGAACCTTCAATCATCCGATTCAGGACGAATTGGAATACACAAGTCAGAACGGAGAAAGCATGTCCCGACTACTCAAATCAGCCGCCGCCTGCCTGATTCTCTCAAGCATGGCGTTTGCCCAGAACGCCGGTGATGAATCAGCCAAGAAGAACGACCCTCCGAAGATGCTGAGTGTCGGAGACAAGGCCCCACCAATCAACGAAATCGACTGGATCAAGGGCAATGGCATTGACGCCTTCGCGCCGGGCGAGTCCTACGTCGTCGAATGCTGGGCGACCTGGTGCGGACCCTGCATCCGGGGCATTCCTCATCTGACGAAGCTTCAGAAGGAATACAAGGACAAGATCAAGATCATGGGCATCGCGATCTGGGAACGTGGAGACGACATCAAGGAGAAGGTCACCAAGTTCGTCGAGGATCAGGGCGACAAGATGGACTACACGGTCGGCATGGAGATGAACGACTCGATCGCCAAGAACTGGATGGCACCGGCAGGCCAGAACGGCATTCCATGCGCCTATCTCGTCGACAAGACAGGTCGCATTGCCTGGATCGGTCATCCGGGATCCATCGATCCCGTGCTTGAGAAGTATGTTGCCGGCGATTGGAGCACGGATGCCTATGCCGCCGAGTTCAAGAAGCAGCAGGAAATGGAGCGGGAGATGCAGGCCATGATGCCCCTGCTCATGGAAGCCTCGAATACCGGCAATCTCGACAAGGCGCTTCCAGCCATGGACAAGATGATCGCCAAGCACCCCGAGATGACGCAGCTCAAGAGGATGAAGTTCCAGCTGATGCTATCGTCCGAACAATGGGCACCCAAGGCCTACGCGGTCGGTGAGGAACTCATGAAGGCGGACTGGGATAATGCCCAGGTACTCAATGGCCTCAGCTGGGAGGTTCTCACTGGAAACATGGTCAAGGATCGAAATCTCGATTTCGCGATGAAGGCCATCAATCGAGCCAACGAACTGACCAAGGGCGAGGACCCATCGATCCTCGACACGATGGCACGAGCGTACTTCGACAAAGGCGATACGAAGAAGGCCATCGAGACTCAGGAGAAGGCGGTCGCACTGGCAGAAGCCGGCCCGATGAAGGACGAACTGAAGATGACCCTTGAACGCTATGTCAATGCCGATCCCGCGGACTGATTCAAGGATGACTCTATAGATATGTACCAATGCGGGGGTGCCATCAGGCACCCCCGCTGCTTTGCGCCATCGGAACTTGTACAGTGCACGTCATCTGGAGACTTGAACGTGGTAGTCGGCGAATTCACACAGGACACTGAAATCCTCATCATCGGGGCGGGCCCCGCCGGCCTCGGTGCGGCTGCCAGATGCATTGCGCTTGGCAAGCAGGTCGTTCTGGTCGACCCATTCATGCCTGAGGACGCGATTCCGGGAGTTGATTGCCTTCAGGGCAATGTCCGCTTCGCCGACAAGCGATCCGCCCAGATCACCGGCGAACATGTCTCACGCGTTAGGTTCAATCGGGCGATCGTGTGCACCGGTGCATCGATGGGCCCCACATGCCTGCGTGGATTGAATGCCTCCAGACGGTGGAACGACCCAGCCTCCGGCCGCGTGCTGGTCGTCGGCAATGGAAGCCTGGCCATTCATACCGCGATGAGATGCCTGGAATCCGATTCTGAAGTCGTCCTGGCGTGTCCGACCGCTCGAATGCTTCCGGAGTTCGATCCCGTGCTCTGCAATCTGATCCTTGAACATCTGGCTTCCAACCAGATCGATTTCATACCCGACACCACGATTGCCCAGGTCACGCAGGACAACGATTCGGCAATGGTGGTGCTCGACGAGGGCACGGTACTCGGCGAATTCGACGCCGTCATTGCCACCCAACCGATCGCAGGGCATGTCGATGAGCTTGATCTGCATACGACGGCTGTCGCCATCGAGGAAGGATGGATCTCGGTGGATGCCGCTGGACACA
>DBGM01000017.1:8721-22836 GCA_002295885.1 Phycisphaerales bacterium UBA854 | reverse complement strand
GGGCTGCTCGTTGCGAATCTGGGGAATGATGCCGTCGGGCGACTGGTCGAGCCAGTCGGTTAGGAACACGGTGACGTCCTTGTCGTAGTCCCAGGCCGGGCGGGCCTCCTCGATGACGAAGGGGCCGCGAAGCCCCTGCTGCTCCTGCAGTTCGTAGTGGGAGTGGTACCAATAGGAGCCGGACTGCACGATCGGGTACTCGATGAAGACCGACTGGCGCGGCCCGATCGGGTACTGGGTGATGCCCGGGACTCCGTCCATGTAGTTGGGGACGAGCAGACCGTGCCAGTGGACGGTGCACGGGACCTGCATGGTGTTGTTGACCAGCACCCGGAACATGTCGCCCTCGGTGTAGCGGATCTCGGTGCCGGGATCGGTCCCGTTGACCAGGATCGCATCGGTCGGCGTGCCGAGGGGGGCGATCCGCTTCTGCTCGACGTCGAAGACGTAGTCGGGCTTGGGAGCCGCGGGCATCCGCCCCGCCGCCTGTCCCGTCACCGGCGGCCGGACCCGGGCGGACTGGCCAGTGACATCTCCCAGCAGTACGAAGGGTGCGGCGGCACCGGCGGCGAGGGCGTCGCGGCGGGAGGGAACGGAACGGATCGAATCACGGTCGTTCATGCGGCGGCTCCAGTGCACGAGGTCGTCGTGCGGTACCGTACCACCAAGGTCCTCACGACACATGCTCGAACTCTCCTGCCTGCTGCTGCTGCTCACCACCCCGACGGACACCGGATCGCCCGGTGCCGATGCCGCATCCAAGGCCACCATGGCCGCACCGAACGCGATGGACTGCGCCACGAGGATGACCCCGATCACCCAACGCAAGCACGACGAGTGGCCGCTGGAATCCATGTCGTTGACCAGCGACTGGAACGGACTCCGCACCAATCTGGAGGAGAACGGCCTCTACCTCCAGGCCCGGTACACAGCGCTGCTGATGCAGAACTTCTCGGGTGGCCTCGACACGGGCTTCTTCGGAGGCGGCCCGGTGGGCCTCACCCTGACCGCCGACACCGAGAAGCTGCTTGGACACGACGGCGGCACGTTCTTCATCGACCTGGAATACTTCGACTGGTACAACGGTCGCTTCCCCCAGCAGCGATCCTTCGATCCCACCGGCTCCTGGGTGGGGTCCAACGGCAACTTCATCGACGCCGACGAGGCGAACTTCGCCGCGATCGCCCAGCTCTACTACCAGCAGTCGTTCCTCGACGACGCCGGCTCGATCCGCTTCGGAAAGATCGACGCCAACGACACCTTCTCGAGCATCGATGCCGCGGGGTCGTTCCAGTACAACCTGATGCACAATCCCCCGTCGCTGAACCTGTACCTCCCGACCTATCCGGCGGAAGCCACGGCGCTGCAGGCCAGCCTGAGGCTGAACGACCACGTCACCGGGCACTTCGGCTGGTACGACGGAACCAACGCCGCCTTCGATCCCGCGACCGGACGGACGGGGCCTTCCACGGGAACCCGAGGACCGGCCACGTTCTTCGACAACGGCGGTCACTGGTTCCTGATCACCGAATGGGAGTTCGACTGGCAGCTGGCACCGCACCTGCCGGGCACGGGATCCATCGGAGGCTGGCTGCAGACGGGGCGCACCACCACCGCGGGCTCGAGCACGACAGGAGTCGAGGATGTGCCGGGGCTCTATCTGAGCTGGCAGCAGACCATCTGGTCCGGCGACGTGGCCAGCTCGGAGGCCGGCGGCGGCGTACGGTTCTTCGGTCAGTTCGCCCTGTCCGACCCCGACAAGAACCCCTCGCACTGGTCGCTCATGACGGGCCTGAGCGCCACCGGGGTCATCCCCGGCCGGCCCGCCGACGCGGTCGGCATCGCCGGAGGGTGGACGGCGTTCTCCGACGATCCGGAAATCTACCGGTCGACCATGCCCGACGGCTCAGCCGGCCCGGCCGGCGGCCACGAGATCGGGTTCGAGGTGTTCTACAAGGCGCAGCTCACCCCGTGGTGCTACGTGCAACCGGGGTTCGAGTGGATCGGGTCCCCCGGCGGCGGCGACACGTCACCGCTGGAAGACGATGTGATCGGCTACCTGCTGGTCGGCGTGGAATTCTGAAAACCAAAAAACAACCCCGCGCCGAAGCGCGGGGTTGCAAGGTCGTTCGACGATTGGCCGGCGGGCTTATTCGTTGCAGCCGCCCCAGCCACCGATGACGTCGAGAAGGTCCATCACATCGACCCAGCCGTCACCGTTGATGTCGCCGGCACGGTTGTCCGTGCCCCAGACTGCGATCACGTAGAGCAGGTCGAGCACGTCGACGTTGTAGTCCTCGTTGGTGTCGGCCGGACACAGGCCGGGACCGTCGTCGTCGCCGCAGGCATCGCTGAAATCGTTGCCGCCCAGGTCGTACCAGGCACCCCAGATGTGGTCGGGCGCGTTGCCGCAGACGCTGCTGTCCTCGATCGCGAAGGTGCTGAGATAGCAGTACACGCCACCACCCTGCTCGGAGGCCACGTTGTCGGAGATTTCTCCACCGGTGAAGATCGGCATGGCGAAGTTGTAGCAGCCGAACCCGCCACCGTCGGAGGCCGTGTTCTGGCTGACGGTGCAGTCGGTGAACGAAGGCGAGGCTCCGTCCAGCAGGACACCACCGGCGTTATGATTCGCCCCGTTCTTGCGGATGGAGACGTTGTTGTAGGAACCAGCCCCACCCACTTCGTAGATGCCGGCACCATCCTGCAGGGCGGAGTTGCCCTTGATGAGGACCGTGTTGAGAGAGTGGTAGCAGAAGTTGGCGTAGATGCCGCCACCATTGGTGGCCGCGTTGTGGGACACCTCGCACTCGTTCATGGTGAAGTCGCCGTACTCGGAAGCGATGCCTCCGCCATTGGAGATGCCACTGGCGTCGTTGTACTTGAAATCACAGCCGTTGAAGGTCGGATCTCCCTCGTAGATGTGGGCTCCCGTCCCGCTGTTGTAGATGAACTGGCAGTTGGTGAAGGTCGCGGATCCTTCGATCCGGGCCCCGGCGCCACCGTTGCCGGGATCCACGCCGCCACGGAACACGAGGTTCTCGAACGACGCGTTGGACGTGACCAGCAGGACGCGATCCGAGGAGCCGGTCGCGTCCAGAATCGCAATGTCACCCGTTCCGTAACCACGCCAATCCTGCACCCGTAACGTGATGTCCGAAACGTCGACCACTACGGCACTGCCGTCGCCATTGACGGCGTACTGGCCGCTCTGAAGTATCAGCGTGTCGAAGGGTTGGGCAATGGAAACCAATCCATAGATACCTTCTGAAAAGTAGGTCCGCGGTTCACCGGCACGAATCTGATCGCATTCGACAATCCAGTGACTGTTGTCGCTGTCGTCAACGCCATCCTGGCATTCGCAGTTGAAGTTGTTGTTGTGCCCCTTGCTCCAGCCGTCCCAACTGACGTACAGGTCACCGAACGCCGACGTCCCGCACAACACGGTACCGGCCGTGCCGGCGGGGAGGCCATTGGCATCATCGGGATCGTCGACCAGCAGCGTCACGCGATCACCGACCGAGTATTCGGCATCGCAGGCGCAGTCGATGCCCGTGTACGGAGCAACATCGGTGCACACGACGGCCCAGTGGCTGTCGTCTTCGGCGTCCTCGCCGCTTTGGCACTGGCACAACTTCTTTTCGTTGTGGCCTGCGTCCCACCCCTCCCAACTGATGTACAGGTCAAATCCTGCCGAAAACGAACCTGTGCCGCACAAGACGACCCCGATAGTTCCAACCGGAGGGCCGCCCGACGTCCCGTCCGCCACCCGCTCGACAACATCTCCGACCGAGTACTCCGAACTGCAGGAGCAGTCGATGACCTGGGCCGACACCTGCACCTGAGCCAGCAGGCCCAGCACGATGGACGCGAGAACAACGCGAATCTTCATTGGAATCTCCCCCCCCGGGGTGTGGTTGAAATGACCGTCCCATCAGACAGGAACGTACGACGCAGTGCAAGAAAAAACCCTCGAGGATCGACCTCGAGGGGGCTCAATACGTCGAATTTCGACCTTGCAGGCCGGGGTTCAGACTTCCTGCTCGTCGCCGATCCGGCCCAGCATCTCGCTGCGGGAGAAGACGTCGCTGAAATCGAAGACCGCGTGGAAGTCCTCCGGGGTGTCGTCGGCACTGGAACTCATCAGACCGGCTTCGATCATCGCGAAGACGATCCGACCGAAATCGTCGCTTCGCTTGATGTTCCACTGGGACAGGACCACCGGCGCCATCATCCCGTACTGGGCGAGCGCGTAGTTCTTCAGACCCATGCACAGTTCCTGGCCACTGACATGACGTTCCATCTCGGGCAGACCGAAGGGATCGTCGAAGACCTGTTCGGAGGTGTAGCTCAGACCCTCCTGGACGAAGTTGAAGGCCGCCAGCGGATACGGCCCCGCCGCATCGACCATCGCTCGCCAATCGATCTGCTGTGAAGAGTGACCCATGCCTGTTTCCCTCCCTCCGCATTCATCTTATCGGGTTCCCGCCCGGGAACCTATTGAAATCCGGGAATATCATCGGCTGATCGGGCGGGGATCGGACACGAAAGGCGATCCGAGGATCGAATAGCGAAGCGGCGCATCGGCCCAGGGGCCGGTATGCCCCAGTCCGATTCTCGGGCCGGTGATGCAGCACCGGTCCTGCACCGGCTCACCGGCTTCGATCCAAAGATCGTTTGACCGACCGATTTCCAGACCATCCAGCGACCGGTCGACGGCCATGGCGGCGCACAGACGGCCCGGTCCACGACACAAATCCCTCGTCCGCCTGGCCTTGGGGCGATCGATGTGCATCGCCTCGATGCCCTCCCGCGGCTCCAACGCCCGCAGCAGCACCGCTTCGCCGTGCCCCTCGGGCCCGGTCACCAGATTCAGGCAATGGTGCATCCCGTAGATCAGGTAGACGTAGAGGTGCCCGCCCGCCATGAACATTGTCTCGTTCCGTTTGGTTCGACGCCCGCCCCACGTGTGGCTGGCCCGATCCTCGTGCCCCACGTACGCCTCCACCTCGACGATCCGCCCGGAGCGTCGGACTCCGTCGACGACCCGGACCAGATGCCGCCCCAGCAGTTCGCGGGCGACCTCCGTCGCCGGGGCGGTCGGATCCAACCCCTGGGTCACGAATCGGCTCCGGGCTCGAGGACCCAGCGGGGAGCATCTCCACGGGCGAGCGCACCGGCGAGGGATGCCGGTTCATCCCCTTCGGAGACATCGACGGCCAGTACCCCTCCGATGGCGCCCGGATCGAAGGTCACCAGACCGGCGTCGAGTTCCAGCGCGGCCGCACCGTGCACGGTCGCCATCGCCAGCAGTCGCAGCGGATCGGTGCCATCGCGTTTGTACAGATGACGCATCTCGTCGAGGACACCGATGCGGTCCGGCGTGTCGAGACAGGTCCGCGAATCCGTACCCAACGCAACCGGGATGCCGGCGTCCAGCATCTCGCGGTAGCGATGCGGCACACGACCATCCCGGGGATGACCGAAGTAGTCGCTGGCCCGGGGACAGTACGCGACCATGGCGCCACGCTCGGCGATCAGTTCGATGTGCGACGCACCGACGTAGTTCAGATGGACGAGCAGCAGGGGACGCGAATCGAGCACCCCGCGCAACGCCTCGACGGGATGACAGTCCGGAATCACCACCCCGTCGTTCCAGGCCTGCATCCGCTCCGACAGCCGTCGGAAGGGACCGGACCCGTCACGGAGAAACTCCTCCTCCTCGAGGCTTTCCGCCAGATGGGTGGCGACCGGACGTCCGATCGAGCACGCGTCGGCGTAGACCTCTGGACCGCAGGTGTAGGGAGCATGCGGGGAGATTCCCACCCGTACCCCACCTCCGAACTCGGGGACCGAGTCCAGAACGGCTCGAATCTGCCGGGTCGACTCGTCCTGTCGATCTCCGAGACCGAAGCACTCGATGAAGGACACGCCACCCAGAGCACTCTCCCGGAGAGCCAGAGCCGGCTCGGTCTGTCCCACCCCGGCGATGTCGCCCACGAAGGCGACCCCCCCGGCCAGGGACAACTCGATGCCCAACTGGGTGTCCGCCCGAAGCGTCCCTCCGGCCCGCTGATCGGCCCGCAGGTCAAGGATCGATTGCAGCCAGGCCTCGAACTCCCCGCCGAACGGCCGGGGCTCCAGCGGCGTGAGGTCGAGATGGGCGTGGGCGTTGACCAGGCCCGGCAGCAGGACCGCCCCGGGCTCCTCGATCCGCCTGGCCCCTTCCACCGCACCGATGGACTGGGGGGTTCCCGCGGCGACGACCTCCCGGCCCTCCAGCAGCAGGGCACCGGGCGAAGCCTGAACGCCACCGGCGTCGAAGACGCCCGCGGCGTGGATCAGCGTGCGTTCTGTTCGCTCGGCCATTCACCGGCTCCCGATCACAAGTCGTTGGCCGACCTCGACCAACGCGCCGTCCACACGTTCTCCCCCGTCCCCACTCCGGGCCGAGGAACGGTACACTGTTGATGACATGCCCAGTGGAACGGAAGCCACTGTGCGACCTCAGAGTACCTCTTTCAATCAAGCGGGGTAACCCACCATGGCACGCATTGTACCCACCACGTGCGCCGCGGCGGCATTCATGCTGCCACTGCTGGCCGGCGGATGCGTTCAGCAGGACAAGTACGACAATCTTCTTCAGGTCAAGCGATCGCTCCAGGAGCAGCTGCTGACCGTCACCGACGAGCGTGATTCCCTCGAGGCCCAGCTCTCCAACCGGACGCAGCAGTTGACCG
The DNA here is from genome assembly GCA_002295885.1 of Phycisphaerales bacterium UBA854. Classification (GTDB taxonomy): domain Bacteria; phylum Planctomycetota; class Phycisphaerae; order Phycisphaerales; family SM1A02; genus UBA854. Next base: position 16,096 of record DBGM01000017.1, on the reverse strand, counting down.
CCGCCCGCGGCGACATCTCGCTCCTTCAGGAGAAGTACGAGATCCTCGGCGGCGAGCTGAGCCAGCTCTCCAGCTCCAACCAGAATCTTGCGATGCAGGTCAGCGAGATGGAGATCGGCCCCCTGCCGGCCGACGTCCAGGCCGCTCTGGCCCGGCTCGCCAGCCAGTACCCGGACCAGATCACCTTCGATTCCGGCACCGGCATGCTGCGGTTCAACAGCGACCTGACCTTCAACTCCGGCAAGGACCAGGTCAAGGATGCCGGCACCGCTTCGCTGGCGGCGCTGGCCACGATCCTCGACGGGCCCTCAGCCGAGAACTTCGAGCTGGTCGTGATGGGACACACCGACGACGTCCCGGTGAAGTACTCGAAGAATCAGCATCCCACGAACATGCACCTGGCCGTGCATCGGGCCATTGCGGTCCGCGACGTGCTGGTCGGTTCGGGCGTCGACGCCGATCGCGTGCAGGTTGCGGGTTGGGGCGAATACAAGCCGCTCATTCCGAACGAACCGGGAGGCACCGCCGCCAACCGACGCGTCGAGATCTACCTCACCTCGAAGACGGACACCTCGATGGCCATGGATCCCATGGGAGACACCACCACCGAGACCGACACCACCGCGACCGCGGTCGTGGACACCGACGAACCGATGAAGTAGATCCCTGCCCCCGAGCAGAAGAGGTACCGAGATGACAGCGGCCGTCCGCGGCATTTCCCACGTAGGACACCATGTCTTCCATGGGATTGCCGGGTTCGGCCGCTTCGTCGTCTTCAGCCTGACCGCCCTCCGCTGGTTCCTGACCCAACCGCGACGGTGGGGCCGGTGGAGGATGATCCGCACCCAGCTGTACACGGTGGGAGTCGCCTCGATCCCCGTGGTGGCCATCACCGGCGGATTCATCGGGATGATTCTGGCCCTGGAGACCTTCAACCAGTTCAAGGCCTTCGGTCTCGAGGGGCGGCTCGGCGGCATCATCAACATCTCCGTGGTCAAGCAGATCGGGCCGGTCCTGGCCGCGGTCATGGTTGCGGGACGGGTGGGCGGCGCGCTGGCCGCCGAACTGGGCACGATGCGGGTGACCGAGCAGCTGGACGCCATGCGGGCCATGGCCAGCGACCCCATCCTGCTTCTGGTGGTCCCGCGGGTCGTGGCCTGCGTGGTGATGACTCCCATCCTCACCATCTACTCGGACCTGCTGGGTGTCTGGGGCGGCTACCTGATCACCGTCGGCTTCAATGGAGTCCCCCCGACCGACTACTGGACCTTCACCGAATACTTCGTCGGCTGGTGGGAACCGGTCAACGGCCTGATCAAAGCGGTGTTCTTCGGCCTGAGCATCGGTCTGATCTCCTGCTACAAGGGGTTCAACTGCCGACCGGGCGCGGCGGGCGTCGGCCGGGCCACCACCAATGCATTCGTCATTAGCTTCCTGGCGATCATCATGATCAACTTCGTGCTGGCCAGCTTCCTGAACGCGATCAACACCATGTTCATCGAGGATTCCTTCCGAAGCCCGCTGGGCTAGAATCTCGCCATGGCATTCATCACGGGTATCGCAACACTGCTGGCGTTGACCGGCCTCTTCCAGTCGCCGCCTCCGTCCCCCTCGCCGACGACTCCGCCGGCGACTCCGCCGGCGACCGCTCCCACCGCACCGGCGCCGCCGGCATCGACCGCCGGCGTCTCCACTCCCACCCCACCCCGCTCGAACGAGTACGTGACCTGGGAGAAGCCGCGCCGGTACGACATGACCTTCAACGTCGGCATCCACTCGCTGGCGGTGGCGGATCCCCGCCGCCCGCTCCTGATGCCGATCGTGCTGCAGGGCGCCTCCAGCTTCGTGAACCTCGACACGCTTCGGGCGGAGGTCCAGCTGCACGGAGAGCGCATCGACGGAGGCAGCGGCCCCGAACTGATCAACGGACGGGGGATCTTCGAGGAAGGCATGATCGAGGCTCCGACCGGCGGCCTCACCGTCGACCCCAATGTGCTGAATCAGGCCACCCAACTCCGGTTCCGCGTGTTCCACGAGGCTATCTGCTACTCGAGCGAGGTCGATGAAGCGGCGCTGCAGTCGATCCCCTGGCCCGCCTCGTGGCCGTCGCAGGCCCGGGACGCCCTGCAGCCCCAGACGCTGATCGAATCCGACAACCCCCTGTTCGCAAACGTGGTGCAGGAGGTCTCCGGCGGCGACCTGCGGCTCGTCCCGCCGTGGATCGCCGCCAAGGAACTGGTCCGGCACGCCTGCAACACCATCCAGAAGAACGGTGAAACCACCCTCTACGGACCGGGCCGATCGATTCGCGGACTCGACGTGAACGGCGCTCTCGTCGCCGCGCAACGCGGATCGGGAACCCCGAACGATCTCGTCTGCGTCTGCGTGGCCCTGCTCCGTGCGGCCGGCATCCCCGCCCGTCCGGTCATCGGCCGGGGCGAGGATCGCAAGGGCAAGAAGCGGCTGCTGGTCTGGGGCGAACTCTATCTCCCCAAGGCGGGCTGGATCCCCTTCGACCCCGACGAGATTCGCCGCAAGGGCGCCAGACACTGGAAGGTCCGGGACGACTGGACCGAGTTCGGCACGATGTCCGACCTCAACCGACGTGTCCCGCTGGCCTACGCCTTCGCTCCCGACAACGGCCAGGCCGCCTACGACTGCTACGCGATCTGGGGCTGGAGCCGACTGGAGTCGATGGACTTCCCCGTCCCCGTCAACCAGTGGCAGGGTCGCATCGGCGAGCAGCGGCTCCGTGTCGATGCCTGGAACACTCCATCCGTGCTGCACTTCGAGATCGTCTCCCACGGTCGGGTCGATCCCGCCCGGTAGGGAGCTCAGAAGAGCCTGGTCAGCCACCACAGAAAGCCGATCAGCACGAGAATCACCACCAGAACGAACCAGCGTTGACGGAGTTCCCGTTCCACCGGTCGCCTCGCGGTGGTCCGCCCGCCGATCTGCTCCCCGCAGTCCGGGCAGAACTCCGCATCGTCCCACACCTCGGCCCCGCAGTCCGGGCACCATGCCGACTGGTCGTCGCCACCGAAGCGATCGAGATCCGCCTGGCTTGGTCCTTCGTCCATGGTCACAGCCTACCGAGCCCCGTTGGACATTCTGTTCTACATCTGTTAGGGTATGGCATGCCCGCACCACCGCACCATGAGCCCACGGGGATCGACGTCCTCGGAGGAGCCGCCGATCTCCAGACGCCCCGCAACGCCACGCCTCTGTTCGGCGCCCGGGTGGAAGCCGGATTTCCGTCACCGGCCGATGACTACATCGACCGATCGCTGGATCTCCATGAAGCACTGGTCACGCATCCGGCGGCGACCTTCTTCGTCCGCGCCCGAGGCCATTCCATGACCGGCGCGGGCATCCACGACGGCGACCTGCTGGTCGTCGACCGCAGCCGCACCCCCGCTCCCGGACACGTCGTGATCGCCGCCGTCGACGGGGAACTGACGATCAAGCGACTGCAGCGGGGGGACCACGGACTGCAACTCGTCCCCGAGAACGAGGCGTACCCCCCCATCGACATCAACGAGGACACCGACGCGCGGGTCTGGGGCGTCGTGACCTGGACCATTCACGCCCCGTGAGCCTCTTCGCCCTCGTCGACTGCAACAACTTCTACGCGTCCTGCGAGCGGGTCTTCGATCCGTCCATCGAACGACGACCGGTCGTCGTCCTCTCGAACAACGACGGCTGCGTCGTCGCCCGCTCCAACGAGGCCAAGGCCCTCGGCATCGGGATGGGGCAGCCGGTGTTCCAACTGCGCGACCTGATCCGCGAGCACGGCGTGGTGGTCCGGTCGTCCAACTACACCCTGTACGACGACATGTCGCGTCGGGTGTTCTCCACGGTGCAGTCCTTCTTCCCCGCGATGGAGTCCTACTCCATCGACGAGGCCTTCCTCGATCTGGACGAAGTGCCCTCCGACGAACTCGTCGACTCGGCGACCACGATGCGCAGCACGGTCCTGCAGTGGACCGGCATCCCGGTCTCGGTGGGAATCGGCCCGACCAAGACCCTGGCGAAGGTCGCGAACCACCTTGCCAAGCGGGATCGGGCCGGACCGGGGGTCGCCCGGATCGACGCGACCTCCCGGAGCGACCTCACCCTGTCGTCGGTCGACATCGGCGACGTGTGGGGCATCGGATGGCGATGGAAGCGCAAGCTCGTCGAACACGGCATCCGGACCGCCCTGGACATGAAGCAGGCCGACGAACGGTGGCTCCGCCGGCACCTGAACATCATCGGCGCCCGGACCGCACGGGAACTCCGGGGGGTGCCCGCCTTCCAGCTGGATCAGGAACCGGCACCGAAGAAGTCGATCGTGCGGTCCCGCTCCTTCGCCCGGCCCATCGACGACTGGGACGAGCTCTCCCGGGCTCTGGCGTCGTTCGCGGCCCGCGCCGCCGAGAAACTGCGGGACCAGCAGTCCGCGGCCGGGGTGCTGACCGTATACGTCTCGACCAACCGGTTCCGCCCCGATGAACCCCGGTACGCCAACCATGCGACGGTCCGACTCCTCACTCCGACGAACGACACCCCGACGCTGGTGCGGCACGCCCGGGAGGCCGGTCGCCGGATCTGGCGGGAGGGATTCCGGTTCAAGAAGGCGGGAGTCCGGTGTTCGGCCCTCCAGCCCCAGCGGCCGACGCAGCTGCATCTGTTCGACGCGCTGGATCACGAACGATCGGACCGGATCATGGACGTGATGGACCGGGTGAACCGGACCATGGGCTCCGACACGATCCGCAGCGGCTCCATGGGCACCGGCACGGCCTGGATCACGCGACGGGAGCACGCGTCCCCCCGGTACACGACCCGATGGAACGAACTCCCCGAAGCACGGACCGACGGCGGTCGACGTGGGAGATAGCAAGCGGGGTGCCGGTCGATCCGGTGGATCGACGGCACCCCGTACCCCCTCACAGATCGTGCTGCGTGCGGTCAGTACTCGTCGCGGCCGTGCTCACGACCCTCGCCGTCGTCCTGGGACCGGCGACGTTCCCGTGTCGCCTGGTCCAGCAGTTGGCGAAGGTACGAGTTCTCGCGGCGGGTCGCCTCGAGATCGAAGACCAGGTACTTCACGCTCAAGCGCAGAAAGTCGAGTGATTCCTGAAGTTCGGTGACGGAATGGCTGATACGGTCCCGGCGACGCTGGGTCGCGTCGGCCAGCTGCTCCATGCAGGCCCGCTGCTCGGGCGGCAACTCGCCGATCCGGTGCAGGAGCTCCGTGAACTTCTCCTGAAAAGTCTGTTCGTCCATGTGATTCCCCTCTTCTTCGTTTGTCGGTACGCGGCAAACACCGCACCCGCAAAGATGTACACCGATCCGGGGCCCGGGGCCGGACGCTGAACCCAAATCGACGAAATCGAATCACGACGAGGCCGCACAGACCGCACGACAGCGTCGCGGAGCCCGGCCGGGGTCCGTCTGTTCCATCTGGGGGATCTGGGAAAGCTCAGCGATGAACGCGCTGGAGAGTGCGTCGCGCCACGTCCGGGGCCTTGGCCAGGAGCGGCTCGAGATTGATGGTCGAGGACGCCGCCTCCTGCAGCAGCCGCTTGAGGTGCTGCTCACGCTCGTGCGACCATCGCTTGTAGTGTTCCTCGAGCTCGTGGCGGTTGAAGCGGGTCAGGGGATCATCCAGCCCCGTCTGCATCACCGCCCAGTCGTAGAGACCGCTTCCACCCTCGTCGAATCGCCAGAGGGCCAGCGTGGCCTCGATGCGGTCACCGAGGGATCGGAAGGGATCCCGGCAGGGCTCCGGAATGGCGACCATGATCTCGACCAGCTTGCGGTTGGCCACCGGGGCCAGAAGGTCGTCCTGGGACATGCGGTCGATCTCCTCGATGAGGTCGGCCGCACTGGAGTCGTCGAAGGCCGGAGCCTCGGCATCGACCCGCTCGAGGGTTCCGCTGACGGACTGGATCACCTTGACGCCGGCGTTGGGAAATCGGATGGTCACCTTCTGCGAAGGCTTCCCGCCGGCGACGGTGTCCTCCACCTTCGCGACCGAACCCGTCCCCCATTCGGGATGGGTACGGTGCCGGATCTGGTCACCGAATTCGATGCGCACCGCTTCGGTCATGAGACTGAACTCCGGTTCGTCGACGTGGCAGTGATTTCACAGGGAGTGAACAAGGGTGCACCGTGTTGATTGCTGTCTGCAGGCATTTCGATCAAGTCTGTTCCCGAAGCACGACGGCTTCGATGGCCCGATCTGGCTCGATTCGTGTTTTCGAGAAGGACCGTTCTGGTCCGGCATCGACCTGTCCTGCGGACCGGTCGAACTCCTTGGAATCCTACCACATGCAGCCGGAATGCCAGGGCTTGATTTCGAACTTTCTTGGGCCGGAAATCAGATCACACCCTGATCCATCATCGCATCGGCGACCTTTCTGAAGCCTGCGATGTTGGCACCGTGCAGGTAGTTTCCGGGCACTCCGTAGGCCTCTGCGGCTTCCAGACTCACCGCGTGGATGCGTCCCATGATCGCCTTGAGCTGGCGATCCACTTCCTCGCGGGACCAGAACATCCGCTGGCTGCCCTGCGCCATTTCGAGGGCGGAGACCGCCACACCACCTGCGTTCGCCGCCTTGCCCGGACCGTAGAGCACGTTCTGCTCGATGAAGCAGTGCTGCCCCTCCGGAGTCGTGGGCATGTTGGCTCCCTCGGAGACGGCGACCACACCATTGTCGACCATGGCCGCCGCGGCGGCTCCGTCGATCTCGTTCTGGGTCGCGGACGGGAAAGCGACCTTCGCCGGAATTGTCCAGAGGGGACTGGAACCCGCCGACAGATCATGGTCGTGGTACGTCACCCCGTCGTGCGCCTCGGCGTACTCGGCGATTCGCCCCCGGCGGTTGTTCTTGAGATCCATGATCCAAGCGAGCTTGTCCCGGTCGATACCGGCGGGATCGTGGATGTAGCCGGTCGAGTCGGACATGGTGATCACCTTGCCGCCGAGGTCGATCACCTTCTCGGTGGTGTACTGGGCGACGTTGCCGGAACCGGACACGAGACACTCCATGCCTTCGAGGGTCAGGTTCCGCGTGGCCAGCATGTCGGAGGCGAAGTAGACGGATCCGTAGCCCGTCGCCTCGGGACGGATGAGACTGCCGCCCCAGTTGACATGCCGCCCGGTCAGGACACCCGTGAAGGTGTTGGTGATCCTGCGGTACTGGCCGAAGAGGTAGCCGATTTCCCGGCCGCCCACTCCGATGTCGCCCGCCGGGACGTCGGTATCGGGACCGATGTAGCGATACAGCTCCGTCATGAACGCCTGACAGAACCGCATCACCTCGGCGTCGCTGCGACCCCGGGGATCGAAGTCGCTTCCTCCCTTGCCGCCGCCGATGGGCTGGGT
>DBGM01000017.1:0-8305 GCA_002295885.1 Phycisphaerales bacterium UBA854 | reverse complement strand
CCGTTGAACTGGACCCGGTAGCCGCGATTGACGTGCACTTCGCCCTGGTCATCCATCCAACTCACCCGGAACTGGAGAATCCGCTCGGGCTCGACGATCCGATCGAGGATGCTCGCGGCCTTGTACTCGGGATGCCGCTCCACGACCTTCTCGAGCGAGACGATGCACTCCTCGACGGCCTGCAGATACTCATGCTCCCCGGGATTCCGCTCCGAGAGTGCATGCATGAACTCGTTGACGAAGGGAGAACGCGCCGCTGTCTGCTCGATGGTGGTGGTCATGCCACGGTTCCTGAAATGAGGGATGGGCCCCTACGGGGCGTTGAAGTACCACAGTGTACCCGACCGGAGACGGACCCGGAGGATTGTCAAGGCAGGCCCCATCTCCATCCGACGTTGATTCCATGGGCGATCCCCTTCATTCTCCGCTGCACCACCACGATGCCGATCAGGCGCCGTCCCCCCCCATTCCCGAAGCACTGCAGGAGCTCCGGAACCAGATCGACGAGATCGACCACCGGTTCATCTCGCTGCTCGCCGAACGGAACGCGCTGGTCGCATCCGTCGCCGATGTGAAGCGGGCCTCCGGCGTCCCGATCCGGGATTCGGGACGGGAGACCGCCCTGCTTCGAGACCGGCGCGGACTCGCCGGAGAAAGCGGCATCCGACCCGAAGTCATCGAGAGCCTCTTCCGCGTGATCCTCTGGGCCAGTCGTGATCGCCAGGCCTCGCTCAAGGCTGCGGTCCCGGTTCGCATCGAACCGCGCACGATCGCGATCATCGGAGGGCACGGCGGCATGGGGCGATGCCTCGACCGGCTCTTCACCATGCTGGGACACCGGGTGCTGGTGGCGGATCTCGACACCGAACGAACCGGCCCCGAGATCGCCCGTGAGGCCGACGTGGTAATCATCGCCGTCAGCATCGAATCGACCCTGGAGGTCATCCGGGAGATCGGACCCACCTGCCGGCCGGACGCACTCCTGATCGACATCACCTCCATCAAGCAGGAACCGGTCGAAGCCATGCTCGAAGCGAGTGCCTGCAGCGTGATCGGGACGCATCCGCTCTTCGGACCGTCGCTCCATTCGCTGCAGGGACAGCGGATCGTGCTGACCCCGGGCCGTCTGGTGGGCGACACCGACTGGCTGACCTGGCTCGGGGACATGTTCGGCGCATGCGGACTTACGCTGCTGGAGAGCACCCCCGAGGACCACGACCGCGCCATGTCCATCGTCCAGGTGCTCACCCACTACTCCACCGAGGTGCTCGGTCGAACCATGCAGAAACTCGACGTCTCGGTCCAGGAGACGCTGCGCTTCACCTCACCGATCTACCACATGGAACTGCTGATGACGGCTCGCCACTTCGCCCAGTCCGCGGACCTCTACGCATCGATCGAAATGTCGAATCCCAACCGGGATCGGGTGATGCAGGAGTTTCGGGATGCCGCCGATGAACTGCACGCCGCCATCTCCTCCGGAGATCGCGATTCGTTCCGTTCCCTCTTCGCTGAAGTCGAGTCGTTCTTCGGCGAGTTCTCACAGACCGCGCTGGAACAGTCGAGCTTCCTCATCGACCGGCTTGTCGAACGGAACTGAATCGACTCACCGGTACTGCGTGCCCGGCAGCCACGCGATCGGATCGATGCCGTAGAACCGCCGGAACTGCTCGTACAGCTCGGGGCGGCAGCGCTTCAGATCCGACGGGGAGTCGAAGAAGACCTCGGTGGTGACCGCGAAGAACTCCGCGACGTTCGTGACCCCGTAGTCGCGGATGACGTCCCGGGACCCCCGATCGTAGATCCCGCGGATCTCCTCGAACTCGCGGGTCATCACGCTGTTCCACTCCGGATAGTGTGACCGGTCGCGCAGCGGCGGCGTCCCGTTGGTCACGCCGGTGAGCATGTCGAGCGTATGGGCGAATTCGTGGTAGACCACGTTGTTGCCCCGCCCGGGGTTGCGAGCCGATTCGAAGGCGTCCCGCCAGGAAACGACCACCGGCCCGTTGAACCAGGCCTCTCCGAGATTGGTCGTGCCCTCATGGACCAGACCGTCATCACCGAGATGTTCGCCCCCCTGCACGTACGCTTCGGGATAGACGAGGATGGAACGCACGTTCCGGTAGTAGCCGTGATCGTGATCCAGAAGCAGCACGCCGGCCATGGCCGCGATGAGCACCCGGATCCGGTCGTCGAGCTCGACTCCGTTGCACCCTTCCCAGTACTTCTCGTCGATGATGATTCGAATGCAGTCCCGCAGACGGGAACGCTGGTCCGGTTCCAGCCGGGACCAGAGACCGAAATCGGCCTCGAGCACCGACTCCCAGTCGGACGGGAACGGCTGGGCCAGCAGCTTCTTGCGGTGATGATTGGAGAGCAGGGACATTCACGCATGAGGGTATCCGTTCGGCTGTGCCGCCGACACGGGAAGTGGCGGGCAACCACCACAATGCCCCCGGACCCCCCTGAAGGGGCCGTGAATGCGGTTATGATGAAAATGAGCCGAACCGGCCCCGATCGTCCGTCGTACGCAGGACAGCCACGGGGGCCCCGGCGTTGCCTCCGAGGATCCACCCCATGACACAGCACGAGGAACCGGAGATGACCACCAGTCAACTCGACATCAAGAACGTATCCGACCAGGTCCAGGCGGCCAGCGAGCCGTTCCGTCGACTGGAGCGGGAAACCCACGAGATCATCGTGGGACAGAACCAGCTGCTGCACCGGATGCTGATCGGCCTTCTGGCCAACGGCCACCTCCTCATCGAGGGCGTGCCCGGACTGGCCAAGACGCTGGCGATCTCCACGTTGGCCGACGGCATCGAGGCTCCGTTCCAGCGCATCCAGTTCACGCCCGATCTGCTTCCGGCCGACATCGTGGGAACCCTGATCTACCGACCCGACGACGGCGAGTTCGTCGTCAACAAGGGGCCCATCTTCTCCAACGTCATCCTCGCCGACGAGATCAACCGTGCGCCGGCCAAGGTCCAGAGCGCGCTGCTCGAAGCGATGCAGGAACGCCAGGTGACGATCGGCAAGGAGACCCACGAGCTCCCGACGCCGTTCCTCGTCCTCGCGACGCAGAACCCCGTCGAACAGGAGGGCACCTACCCGCTGCCCGAGGCCCAGGTCGACCGCTTCCTCATGAAGGTGGTGGTGACCTACCCGACCCGCGACGAGGAACTCGTGATTCTGGACCGGATGTCGTCCACGCAGGAGCCCAAGCGGGTGCAGCCCGTCATGACTCCGCAGGACATCCTGTCGGCTCGCCGCATCGTGGATTCGATCTACATGGACGAGAAGATCGCGAAGTACATCGTGGATCTCGTCTACGCGACCCGTGAACCGGAGCGGTTCGGATCCGATCTGGCCAGTCTGGTCGAGTTCGGGGCCTCCCCCCGGGCCACCCTCGCCCTTTCCCTGTGTGCGAAGGCCAACGCCTTCCTCGACGGGCGGGGCTACGTGGTCCCGCAGGACGTCAAGGAACTGGCCCCCGACGTGCTCCGGCACCGGATCGCGACCACGTACGAGGCCGAAGCCGAGGAGAAGACCTCGGATGACATCGTCCAGACCATTCTGCAGCAGGTCCGCGTGCCCTGACCCGGGACCGGATCCTCTTCTCCACCCCACCGACCGTTTCTTGCTCGTAAGGAAACCGGGATGATCCCTGCTGAGCTGCTCAAGAAGATACGACGCATCGAACTGCGGACCTCGCGGACCGTGAACGACGTCCTCGCGGGCCAGTACCACTCCGCATTCAAGGGACGCGGGATGGAGTTCGAGGAGGTCCGCCAGTACCAGATCGGGGACGACGTCCGGACGATCGACTGGAACGTCAGCGCCCGCACCGGCGAACCCTTCGTCAAGGTCTTCCGCGAGGAGCGGGAACTGACCGTGATGCTGCTGGTCGACCTCAGCGGTTCCCAGGACTTCGGCACCCAGCGCCAGCTCAAGCGAGAGCTCGTGGCCGAGATCGGCGCCACGCTCGCCGTGTCCGCCATCCGCAACAACGACAAGGTCGGCCTGATCTGCTTCACCGATCGGATCGAGCTCTTCGTTCCGCCGCGCAAGGGCCCCCGCCACGTCCTGCGGGTGATCCGGGAGCTCCTGGCCCTGGAGCCGGAGGGCCGGGGAACGGATCTGGCCGTCGCACTCGAATACCTCAACCGGATCCAGAAGCGAAAGTGCACTGCCTTCATGATCAGCGACTTCATCGACACCGGATTCGAATCCGCGATGCAGATCGCGCGAAGGAAGCACGATCTCATCGCAGTCGACGTCCGGGACCGGTTCGAGGAGTCCATCCCCCGCATGGGCCTGATCGAGGTCCGGGACAACGAGACGGGCCGGACGATGCTGCTGGACACGGGCTCCCGGGCCGCCCGGGAGGCCTACCGGACCCTGGCCGCGCAGGACGAGCACGAACTCGAGACCTGGATGAACCGGTACCGGATCGACCGGCTGACCCTTCGGACCGGTGAGCCCTTCGTGGAGACCCTGAGCCGGTTCTTCAAGCGACGCGAAGCGAGGATGGAGCGTTGAGCCGGCTGCTGAACCACATCCTGCTCGCGCGACTGCTCGTGATGATGCTCCTGCTCGCCCCCCCGGCGGCATGCAGCCGACCGGCCGATGCACCGCCGCCATCTCCATCGGAGACGACGGCGACGCGCGGACCGGTCGAACTGACGGTCACCATCGATTCCGACACGATCGAAACCGGCACCCCGCTCACGATGGAACTTCGCGCCCTGGCCCCCTTAGACGTCGAGATCACCATGCCGCTGCTGGAGGTGCCGGACGATGTGATGATCGCGGACTTCCACGTACTGGAGAACGAAGTGCGTCCGGACTACCCCGACGGCGAGCGCCGGGCCTGGACCCAGCGGATGGTCCTGGACACCTTCGAGACCGGATCACTGCAGCTCCCGGGTGCGACGGCGCGATTCACGGATCGCCGCGGGGAGATCGAGGTGGCCGGGACGGTCACGACCGACCCCTTGGAGCTCACCGTCCGTTCCTTCGTGGACGAGGACTCCGCGGGGCTGCGCGACATCCGAGGTCCGGTTGCGATCCCGCTGACCACCTGGGGCCTGTGGCTGCTCGTGGGCGGCGTCCTGCTCCTGGGTTCGGGGCTGGTCGTGAGGCAGGTGGTCCGCCGCCGCGAACGATCCGTCCCCCCACCGCTTCCTCCCCACATCCTGGCCCAGCGCCAGCTCGATGCCCTGGAATCGGAGGGACTTCTGGAACGACGGTGCTTCCAGCCCTACTACGTCCGGCTGACCGACATCCTCCGCCACTACATCGAAGGTCGGTTCGGAATGCTGGCGCCGACAAGAACCACCCCTGAGTTCCTCGACGACATGCGGTCCAGCGATGCGCTGCTCGCCCCCCAGCAGGACCAGCTCGGTGGCTTCCTCCGGATCGCCGACCTGGTCAAGTTCGCCCGCCACGAACCTGCGGTCGACGAGGGGGAGGAGGCCCTCCACATGGCCCGCACCTTCATCGTGGATACCGAACCGCGTCCCGAACCGACGGAGGAGACCGACTGATGTTCCTCTTCCAGCAGCCATCCGTCTGGTTCCTGCTCCTGGTGCTCCTCGTGCCGCTCCTGTGGTGGAGATGGTCGCGGGGATCGCAGCGGGCGTTCATTCCGTGTTCGACCACCCGGGTCATGTCGAAGCTGCCCCGCTCCTGGGTCGTCCGCACGCGATGGATCATCCCCGCCCTGCGGACCATCGCCCTCGTGGCGCTCATCGTCTGCATCGCCCGTCCGCTCCGCGCCGACCAGCAGACACGGGTCCACGCCGATGCCGTGGCCATCGAGATGGTCGTGGATCGCTCCGGCAGCATGCAGGCCCTCGACTTCGTCCGCAACGGCCAGAACGTGACCCGCCTGGAGGCGGTCAAGGCCGTCGTGGAGGATTTCGTCCTGGGCGTGGACGAGATGGAGGGGCGCGAGAACGATCTCGTCGGGTTGATCACGTTCGCCTCCTTCCCGGACAGCAACTGTCCGATGACCTTCGATCACGGGCATCTCAGCGAACGACTGTCCGGAATCAGGGTCGCGTCCGAAGAGGAGGGGGCGATGACCGCCATCGGCGACGGGCTGGCCCTGGCCGTCTCGCGCCTGACCTCGCTGCAGGACCGGGCCGACATTCGCACCGACGACGAGATCAAGAGCCGGGTGATCATCCTCCTCACCGACGGCGAGGAGACCGCGGGCGACATCACCGCCCTCAAGGCGGCGGAGATGGCCGCGGCCTTCGACATCAAGATCTACACCATCGGTGCCGGGACCAACGGCACCGTCCCCGTGCTGACCCGTGACGCCCTGGGCCGGCAGACCGTCCAGCGCATGGAGACGAAGCTCGACGAAGCGACGCTGCAGGAGATCGCGTCAATGACGGGCGGCCAGTACTTCCGGGCCACCGACACCGAATCGCTCCAGTCCATCTACAAGCGGATCAATGAGCTCGAGACGACCGAGATCATCGAACGGCAGTACGAACAGTTCGCGGACATGTCGGTCGACTCCGTCCGGTTCGGCGGCTTCACCTTCCCCCCCCTGCTGATCATCCCCCTGCTCGCCCTGCTCCTTGAGGTGCTGCTGTCGAGCACCCGGTACCGGAGGCTGCCCTGATCATGGACCCACGCTTCAACAATCTCGAAGCACTCAACTGGCTCTGGGCGATCCTGGCCGTAGGCGTCGTGGTCGTGCTCTCCTACAAGGCCCGGACCATGAGCCTGAAGCGGCTGGCCACGAAGTCGATGGCCCGCCGGCTCACCGCGGGCATGAGCATGCCGCGCAGACGGATCCGTTCGATCCTGGTCCTCATCGCCATGGTGCTCATGGTCTTCAGTCTGATCGATCCCCGCTGGGGCGTGCGGTACCAGGAGGTCAGGCAACGGGGCATCGACGTCTTCTTCGTGCTCGACACCTCACGATCGATGCTGGCCGAGGATGTCCGCCCGAACCGGATGCTCCGCAGCAGGCAGTACATCGAGGACGTACTGGAAACGCTCGGCGGCGACCGGGTCGGGCTGATCACCTACGGAGGCCAGGCCGGTGTCGCCGTGCCGCTGACCCTCGACTATGGCTCCGTCCGACTCGCACTGGACGAGATCCAGGCCCGGGAGGGGCGGCGTGGAGGATCGATGACCGGCGACGCGATCCGGTTGGCGATGGACTCCTTCACCGACGACGTCGAGGACTTCAAGGCCATCGTGGTGTTCAGCGACGGAGACGACATGGGCAGCTACCCGGTCGAAGCCGCGGCGACTGCCGCCGAGCGGGGCATTTCCGTATATACGGTGGGACTCGGAGACGCGACCGAAGGTGGACGCATTCCGATCGAAGAGGACGGTCAGCGGCGCTATCTCACCTGGGAGGGCGAGGAGGTCTGGTCGACCCTGCAGGCGGATCTGCTCCAGGAGGTCGCCCTGGCCTCCGATGGCGCCTACATTCCCGCCGGCACGGGCAATGTCGACATGGCCTCCATCTACCGGGACGTCATTGCAAGCGGCAGCGGCCGCGAGATCGAAACCGCACGGGTCGAGCAGCACGTCCCCCGCTACCAGTGGTTCGCAGCCCTGGCCCTGTTGATGCTGCTAATCGACAGTTTCATGTCCGAGCGACGTTCCAGCCCCGCGTCTTCGGAGGTCGCCTTCTCATGATTCCGATGCTCACCATCAGCCTCCTCCTCACGGCCGCCGCGCCCGCCGCACCGGCCAATGCGTCTCCGACGGCGATCTCGGACTCCTTCCGATCGCTCGTTCTGGACAGCCGAACGGCCATGCAGGACGGTCGCTACCAGGACGCTATCGACGCGATCGATGCAGCCCAACAGCGGCTCGAGGTCCCGTCGGCGAAGTTGGCCTACAACCGCGCAGTAGCCAACTACCGCCTGGGCAACTGGACCGAAGCGGCCGACGGATTCACGGATGCCATCGCACGATCCGACGACCCGACGCTGCTCAACGACTCGATCTACAACCTCGGCAACGTCACCCATCAGCAGGTCGTGGATGCCCTGCAATCAGGCGACCAGAGCAGTGCTCAGCAGGCGATCCAACAGCTCGATGCGGCTCGGGAGCAACTCGACTCCGCGTTGGGACACTACCGGACCGCCATCCGCTCGAACCCTCGCAACGAGGACGCCCGCGCGAACGCCGAAATGACCTGGGACCTGATGAAGCAGCTCCAGCAGATGAAGGAGCAACTTGAGCAGCAGCAGCAACAGGATCAGCAGCAGCAGCAGCAGGACCAGCAGCAGCAGCAGCAGGACCAGCAGCAGCAGCAGCAGCA
>DBGM01000044.1 GCA_002295885.1 Phycisphaerales bacterium UBA854 | reverse complement strand
GTTCGAGTCCAGTATCGCCCATTGGTCACCCGTCCGATCCTCACCCCGATGCACGCCACCCCGGAAAACGTCGTGCCGCCTCACCGGGAACCGGCGATTCGACGCACTTGCGAGGCTCCGCGCCCCACCATGCACCGCCTTTCCACGATGCTGATCTGCCTGCTCGCCGTCCGGGCCGCCGTGGGGGCGGAACTGCTCGTACCGTCGGAGCATCCCACGATCTCCGCGGCGATCAAGACGGCATCCGACGGCGACACCATCCGTGTCTCGGCGGGAACCTACGTGGAGCGCCTGGATCTGCGGGGCAAGTCCATCACGATCGTGGGCATCGACGGCGCGGAGGCGACCATCGTCGACGGAGGCGGCACGGGACGCAGCAGCACCGTGACCTGCGACTCCGACGAGTCGTCCCGCACGCGGCTGATCAATCTCACCTTCACCGGCGGCAAGGGACAGATGAACACGAACCGCGGCGAGATCATGGGCGGCGGCCTGCTCATCAGGGACGCGTCCCCGGTCTTCGTCGGCTGCACCTTCCGGGACAACAACGCCCAGTACGGCAGCGGCGGCGGCATCGCCATCACCGGAGGCTCCCCGCTCTTTCTCGACTGCATGATCACCTCGAACCGGGCGGACAACATCGCGGGCGGCCTGCTCATCAAGGACAGCGATGCGACCTTCATCCGATGCGGCTTCGTCGGCAACTCCGCCCCCTGCGGCGGCGGAGCGTACATCTGGCACGACGCGCGACCCAGCTTCGAGTCCTGCACGTTCATCGACAACGCCGCCCTGTTGTCGGGCGGAGGCATCTTCAACTGGAATGCAGCTCCGGTCCTGAGCCAGTGCAGCTTTGCGGGCAACCGATCCGCAATCGGCTCCGCGATCTGCAATCTGTCCGGAGCCCCCTCGCTGATCAACACCCGCCTGGACACCGATCAGCAGATCAAGGAAGCCCAGCCCCACCCGCTGCACGCCGACGAGCCCCCCGCCCCGGCGGCGCAATGACGCCCAATTTCCGCTCCTGCACGGCCTCCCGGAGGCATATGCGGTATCCTCACCGGATGCGGAAACACCGGGCCATCCTCCTCAGTGTCGCGGCGACCACCATCGTGGGCGGCATGCTCTCGTGCAGTTCGATCGAGCGGGCCAGGCCCCGCCCGAAGGCATCATCCGTCACCCAGATCGACGTCGGAGCGACGCAGAACGTCATGCGGGGGACCGTGGGAGCCGAATCCGTCCTGCTGGGATATTCGAAGGTCAGCACCCCGGGGCACCAGCCGATCGTGGTCCGCGGCTACGGCCTGGTGGTCGACCTGAACGGCACCGGATCCAGTGACATCCCCCCCGCCATCCGCGCCCACATGATCGAGTACATGGAACGACGCGGCGTCGGCCAGATGAGCTTCAACGCCGGCGGGATCACCCCCCAGCAACTGCTCGACTCCCCCAACACCGCAGTGGTCATCGTGGAGGGCATCGTGCCTCCGGCCTCGGTCGGACGCCTGTCCGCCCCCTCGGTCTCGGGCCGCAAGCCCAAGGCGATCCCGGGCACCATCTTCGACCTTCGGGTGCAGGCCGACCCGCAGACCGGCACCACCAGTCTCGAAGGTGGTCGCCTCTTCACGACCGATCTGCGTCCCGGCCCCCTCATGACCGGCAGCCGGCAGGCCTCGATCATCGCCGAGGGCAAGGGACCCCTCTTCATCAACCCCTTCTTCGATCCCAGGGGAAGCTCCGCGATCTCGATCAACAAGCTCTCGGCCCGCATTCTCAACGGCGGCGAGGTGCTCGAGGACATCCCGCTGAAGCTGATGCTGACCAATCCGAGCCACACAAGGGTCCGGCTCGTCCAGGACGCGATCAATCGACGCTTCCCCCAGGAAGCCGGCCAACGCAACCCCACCGCCTCGGGCAAGAGCGACTCGGTGATCGAACTGACCGTACCGCCCTCCATGCGCGACCAGAGCGAGATCTTCATCGAACTGGTCAAGCACTCCACCCTGCGGCAGGCGAATGCCGAGTCGGTCGTGCTCTCGACCCGCCGCATGCTGCTGGCCGACACGAACAACGCCCCGCAGGTCTACTGGAGATGGTGCGCCATCGGCGAGCGGTGCCTTCCCCTCATCCGGGAACTCTACGACTACCCCGAGGAACTCCCCCGCCTAGTGGCCCTACGCAGCGGAGCCTTCCTCCGTGATCCGATCGCCGCGGAGCACCTCCGTGAACTCGGCGTCCAGGGCGATCTGGGAATGCGTCTCGAAGCGGCCGAACTCCTCAAGAACATGCCGGCCGACCCGCGGACGGACCGCACCCTGCGGACCATGCTCAACGACGACGACGTCGAGGTGCGACTTCGGGCGTACGAAGGTCTCGCCGAGCGCCAGGACCCGCTGCTCGAACGAAAGGTCGTCGACAAGAAGTTCGTGCTCGACCGGGTGAGTTCCGAGCATCCGATGATCTACATCTCGCAGTCCAGCATGCCACGCATCGCGGTCTTCGGAAAGGATCTGGAGATCGACCGCCCGGTCACCATGGGAGCCTGGGACAACCGCCTGCTGGTCCGGGACTCCGAGGGCACCGACCACGAACTCGAGATCTACTACCGGGCGAACAAGGCACAGAACGCCCGGATCATCGAAGCAGACGCCAATGCCTTCGATTTCCTCCAGACCATCAGCCGCCGTCCGACGATCGAAGACCCCCGTCCCGGGCTTGACCTGAGCTATTCGGAGACCGTGGGGGCGATTCACGCCCTCTGGGCCCAGGGGCACCTCAACGGCGATTTCAAGGCGGAGCAGGATCGCCTGCTGGCGGCCATCCGACGGTACGGAACGCTGGAGGCGTTCGAGGAGCGACCGGAGTTCGACTCCGGCGGAGACGAGGCCTCGGGGACGTCCAACCTCGAGGAGTCCTTGAATCGCCGGCCGGCCACCATTCGCCCCCTGATTGACAAGCGGGACGGATCGGCCCCGGCCCCCTCAGGCTCCACGCCACCCCCCTCCAGCGGGTCAAATTCTCGCTAACGGGCCCAAAAGCCGATAAGATCTGGTCCGACGGGCGGCCAAGGTCCGCTGGATGACATGAAAGCAGCCGTTGGCGAAGACGCAGGCACCACCGGGTATTGGAACCCCTTTCCGTGCACGACTTCGAGATCCAAGGATGGTATCCGACGGCTTGACAGGAGGTCCATGCTGCATGCGGCTCGCCAAGGTTTCAATCGCCGGTTTCAAATCGTTCGCAGACCCCATCGAAATCCGCTTCGACAAGCCGAAGGTCGGGATCGTCGGTCCCAATGGCTGCGGTAAATCGAACATCGTGGATGCCATCAAATGGGTCCTTGGCGAACGATCCGCCAAGAGCCTGCGCGGGCAGGCCATGACGGACGTCATCTTCTCCGGATCCGCGGGGCGCAAGCCGCTCGGAGCCGCCTCCGTCACCCTCACCTTCGAGAACCCCGTGGTCAACGCCACCACCAGGGATCCGGCGCAGCGCCGGGCCCTCTCCGTCGACACCGAGACCGTCGACGTGGGCCGCCGACTGTTCCGTGACGGACGAAGCGACTACCTGCTCAACGGCCAGACCTGCCGTCTTCGCGACATCAAGGAACTCTTCATGGACACCGGCATCGGTGCCAATGCCTACTCGATCATCGAGCAGGGCAAGGTCAACGCGATGCTGACCAGCAACCCCGTCGAACGACGGGCGATCCTGGAGGAAGCCGCCGGCATCTCCAAGTTCAAGACGAGAAAGGTCGAAGCCACCCGGAAGCTGGAACGGACCGAGGTCAACCTGGTGCGTGTCCGCGAGCAGCTGGCCAGCACCGAGC
This sequence comes from Phycisphaerales bacterium UBA854, assembly GCA_002295885.1. Lineage (GTDB taxonomy): Bacteria > Planctomycetota > Phycisphaerae > Phycisphaerales > SM1A02 > UBA854. Next base: position 27,125 of record DBGM01000044.1, on the reverse strand, counting down.
GGCGTCTCCGCATCGTCCGGGGCCAGGCGGTGAAGGCCCGTCGCTTCCGTGAACTCGACGACGAATACACCACCCTTCGTCGGGAACTGATCCTGGATCAATACCACGATCTCCGGGTCAGGCTGGCCGGGCTGACCAGCCGGCTGACCGACCTGGATTCCCAGCGAACCGAACTGGAGCGGCGGACCCTGGAGCTGGATGCCGCGCAGCAGGAACACGAACTCACCCGGCACGAGCTGCAGAACGAGGCCCAGGCCTGCATCCAGCGGCGGCAGGAGCTCGAAGCCTCCGTCACCCACGCCTCCCAGCGTCGGGACATGACGACCCGCCAGCTCGAGGAGGCCGGGACCCAGCTCGAGGACGAGCGATCGAAGCTCTCCGAACTCGAACACAAGATCCGAAGCCACGACGACGACCTGCGGGCCGCCTCCGAGGCCATGGCCGCGGCCGGCGAACAGCTGGCGGAGACCGAACGCCAGGTCGACACCCTCAGCCGCGACGTGGCCCGACTCCATCAGGAATCGGAACTGGCGGACCGTGCAACCGAATCGATCCGCAGCGAACGGGAACGGACATTGGCCCGGCGGGCCCATCTCCAGTCCTCCCGCACCGCCATCGAAGGACGCATGCGTGCTCTCCACGAGCAGCTGGAACGCCTCGAACATCGCAAGACCTCGATCGAATCCGAACGGTCCACGCTGGGATCCGATCGCCACGAGAACGACCGCAGTCTCGACGCCGCCCGGGCTGAAGTGGCCCGCTTCGAGACCCTGTTGGCCGATCACGACGACGCGGCTGCGACGCTCAGCCAGCAGCATGGAGAGCTCACCGACCGCATCGGGGATACCCGACACCAACGGGCGGGCCTCGGCTCGAGACTCCACCTCCTGGAGGAGATGCAGGAGTCGCGCGAGGGCCTGACCGAATCCGTCAAGCGGATCCTGTCCGAAGTCGACGATCACCCCGGCCTGCACGGCATGCTCGGGGACGCCATCACGACCAGCCGTGACGATGCCGCCCGGGTGGAAGCCGTCCTCGGACGCGACCTCGAACTGCTTCTGGTCTCGGACGACGCCGCCTTCCGACATCTCACCGAATCCCTGGGGGATCAGGCGGCCCGGGTCACGGTATTCGTGCTCTCCCACGCACGGAGCGCCTCTCCCCCCGCGTCCCCCCCACCGGGTGCGACGCCCCTGCTGGACCGCATCAGTGTCCGGGACTGGGCCCGTCCCGCCGCCGAACGGCTCCTGGGCAACGTCGCGGTCGTCGACGATCTCGAGGCCGCCCTGGCCGTGCGAAGCGACAGCTGGAGGCTCATCACACGTACCGGCCTGATCGTGGAACCGACCGGATGCATCCGGCTCGGGTACGCACGAAGCAACGCCGAGAACGGATGGCTTTCCCGCCGTCTGGAGATGCAGGACCTCGGGGGCGAAGTCGGACGGATGGACGCCGAGATCGAACGCATGAACGACGAACTGGGCACGTTGCTCTCCGAGTCCACCCAGGCCCGGGAACGCCAGCAGTCCGTCGGAGAACAGCTGCGTGACGCGATGAACACTGTCGTCGATCTCGAGTACAACCAGCGCCGGTTCGATACCGATCTGGAACGCCTGATGCGCGACGAACGGACCGTCGGCTCGGAGATCGAGGAGATCACCCAGCGTCGCGAGGACCACGCACGTGAACTGGAGAACCTCGGAACCCAGATCGGATCCATTGATCAGGACGCCCGAGAGCTCGAGGAGCGGTTCACCCGCTCGGAGCGAACCGCTCAGGAGACCGGCGGCCGGTGGTCCCAGGCCCAGGACGACCTCACTGCATCGCGCGTGGTGCTCGGTCAGGTGGGCGAACAGTACAGCGCCCGCCAGCGGGAACGAAGTCATCTCTCGATCGTGCTCGACGAGTCCCGCAGCCGACACGCGGGACTCCGCGAGAACGTCGGCCGCCGCACCGCTGCCATCGACCAGTACGAGGCCTCGATCGTCGCCGCGGACGAGGAGATCGCGTCCGGCCGCCAGGGAATCGCCCGGGTCGAGGCGGAACACGCAACGCTGCAGGGACGGATCGAGGAGGGTGAAGAGGCCCTCGGCACCGCCCGTGAACAGCTGGAACTCGCCCGCCGGCGGGGCAAGCAGCTCGAACGGGACCAGCACGCCCTGGAACTCAGCCGACGCGAGGCCGAGGTGCACCGTGAGAACACGGAGGAACGGAGTCTCGAGGAACTGGGGATCGATCTGGTTGAAAGCTACCCCGCGTACGCCCGCTCCCGCGAGGAGGGCGAGGATGCCGGAGAGACCGGACGTCTCGACCGCGACACCGCCGAAGCCCGGGTGGCCGAACTCCGCGAGGAGATCAAGGCCCTCGGCAACGTGAACCTCGACGCCATCGACGAGGAGTCGAATCTCGAGGAACGGAACGAGGACCTGGTCGCCCAGGTCGAGGACATCGACGCGGCCACCACCCAACTTGCGCAGCTGATCGACGAACTCGACGTCAGCTGCCGGGAGCGGTTCGAACGGACCTTCAAGGACATCCGCGAGAACTTCGCGGGGAACTCCGGCATGTTCCGCCAGCTCTTCCAGGGCGGCAGTGCGGACATCACCCTGCAACCCGACGAGCACGGACACGTGGACGTCCTCGAGTCCGGCATCGAGATCACCGCCAAGCCGCCGGGGAAGAAGCCCCGGATCCTCAGCCAGCTCTCGGGCGGAGAGCAGGCCATGACCGCGGTCGCACTGATGATGTCGATCTTCAAGTCCCGCCCCTCGCCGTTCTGCATCCTGGACGAGGTCGACGCCCCCCTGGACGTCTCGAACGTGGGCATCTTCTGCGACACGCTCGACCAGTTCCTGGACCGCAGCCACTTCATCGTGATCACGCACAACAACCGGACCATGCTGGCGTGCGACGAGCTCTACGGCATCACCCAGCAGGAACGCGGCGTCTCGAAGTTCGTCAGCGTCCAGGTGGACGATGTCGGCGAGGACGGTCAGATCAACGACTCGAAGCCCGTGCAGAACTCCGAGGACGCGCCCGTCCCGGTCATCGTGACGCAGCCGGCGACCACCGAGGCCACCGTCAACGGTTGAACACGCTCTGAGCGAACTGCACCAGGCTCCGTGCAACCTCGTCCAACTGGGGCGATGGTTCGCCATGCTCCATCGGGAACGGATTGGGCACGTTGAAGACGTGATTTCCGCCCTCGATGATCCGCAAGGTGGCCAGGTCCCCCAGTGCCCCGACGAGTTGATGAGCCGACTCGACGGGCACGGCGTCATCGGCCATCCCGTGCACCACCAGCACCGGAACCCGGACCCGGCCGGCCTGCCTCAGGGGGTCGTGCCCCTCGGGATCATCCAACTGCTCCTGGAGGAATGCCCTCCCGATCCGCAGCATCTGTCCGGTGCGGCTCGAGGGGGACTCGAGGCTGCCCTCGGTCAGCAGACGAGCCCGATCGGACGCTTCCAGCCCCAGGCATCCGGACGGTGAAGCGAGCGTGGCCACCCCGCGCAAGGAGGCCAGTGCATCGGTGCCGGCATGGCGTCCGGCAGCAAGAAGGCTGGTGACCCCACCCCTTGAATGGCCGACCAGAAGCACGGGGCCGGGTCCTCCGGGCAACTCGTCGGCCCCCACCGCCCTCAGCAGTTCGACCGCATCCTCGACCTGCCGGTTCCACGTGTCGGCTTGGAAGGCCGCCGGATCGAAGGGACCGTGCCCATGATCCATCCCGCTGCCGCCGAAGTTGAACCGGTGTACGACATGCCCCGCCTCGCACAGCCGCCGGGAAAGCCACGGAAGAAACCCGTAGTCCTTGTACCCCTTGAATCCGTGCCCCAGCAGCACACGCCCCGTCGGCTCTCCGGAAGGCAGATGCGAGGTGCCGAGAATCCGCCCTGTACCGTCGCCCGAGGGAATGGACCAGTCGATCATCGCAGACGCCCTTTTCAGTGGACCTTCTTGAGGTACGTTTCGCATCTCCACGGGACATTCCGCGTCCGGAGATGCCGAGTGGCCGAGGATAGCACCTTGACGTTCCGGGGACAGGGACGGAGGATGGTCATCCCATGGAGCAGCCCCTTCAACTGGACGCCCTAATCTTCGGCGGTGGCATCACCGGCCTCTGGCTGCTGGATGCCCTGCACCGCAGTGGGCATCGGGCGATCCTCCTGGAAGCGGGAAATCTGGGCGAGGGCCAGACCATCTGGTCCCAGGGCATCATTCACGGCGGGCTGAAGTACGCCCTCAAGGGGCGCCCCTCCCGGGCGTCGCGCATGATCCGGGACATGCCGATGCGATGGCGGCGCTGCCTGGCCGGCGAATCGACGCCGGATCTCTCGAGCAGCACCATGCGGGGCGAGTACTGCTGCCTGTGGTCATTGCCCGGATTCCGCTCGCGGATCGGCCTGCTCGGTGCCCGCTTCGGGCTGCGGGTCCGGCCCCGGCCGATGCCGCAATCCGAACGTCCGACCCCCCTTCGAAACTGGGGGGGGCCGGTGTCGCGCATCGACGAGCAGGTCCTCGAACCCCACAGTGTGCTGGCCATGCTGGCCGACCAGCATCGTCCCCGGTGCCTTCAGATCGACACCCGCAGTGGCCTGGAGTTTCTCCACGACGCCCCGGGAGACGTGACCACCGTCCGACTGCTGAATCCGGAAACGAGTGCTCCTCTGGATCTCGCTCCCCGCCGGGTGATATTCGCCGCCGGGGGCGGCAACGCCCAACTGCGTCGCGACTGCGGACTCTCGGAACACGCCATGCAGCTTCGCCCGCTGCATATGGTGATGGCCCGAGGCGGACTGCCCCGTCTCAACGGGCATTGCATCCGAGGCACGGCCCCCTGGCTGACCATCACCTCGACTCTGGACTGCGCCGATCGGATCGTCTGGCAGATCGGAGGACAGTTGGCCGAGGATTGCGTCGACATGAGTGGCGAGGAGACCATTGCACGGGCCCGAAGGGACCTGAAGCAGGCAATGCCCGATCTGGACCTCTCCGCCACCGACTTCAGCACCTACCGTGCCGACCGGGCCGAGGCGTCCAATGCCGCCCGCCGCCCCGATGGCCCGGTCAGCATCGCCGAGGGGAACACCCTGACTCTCTGGCCGACCAAGTTGGCCCTCGTGCCGATGCTCTCGGATCGGGTCATGGAACGAATGACGGAACCCGCCGGGTTCGATTTCGACGACGAGCTCCTGCAGGACTGGCCTCGCCCGACGGTGGCCCTTCCTCCATGGGAAAGGGATGTGGCATGGACCGACGTGCACTCGGCCAGTCCGGCCTCGACGTAACCCCCATCGGGTACGGCGCCTTCAAGATCGGCCGCAACCAGGGGATCAAGTATCCCCAGGGCTACGAACTCCCCGACGACCGCGCCACGGAGGAGCTGCTCCGGGGACTGCTGGATCTTGGCGTCGGACTCGTCGACACGGCCCCCGCCTACGGATCAAGCGAGGAACGCATCGGTCGCTTCATCGCCGACCGGCGCGACGAGTTCACGCTCTCGACGAAGGTGGGAGAACGCTGGAACGACGGCCGGTCGTCGTACGACTTCAGTCCCGACGGCATGGAGCAGTCGGTGCGCAGAAGTCTGGAACGACTTCAATGCGATGCGGTCGACCTGCTGCTGGTCCATTCGGACGGGCGGGACATGGCCCTCCACGATACCGATGCGGTCGACCGCAGCATGCGGAGATTCAGGGACCTCGGCTACGCGAAGGCCATCGGATTCTCCGGCAAGACCACGGAGGGGATGCACCGGGCGATCGAGTGGTCCGATGCGATCATGGTCGAGTACCACGCGGACGACCGCACGATGGAGGACGTGATCCGGGCCGCGGCGGACCGGGGAGTCGGAGTCCTGGTCAAGAAGGGCCTGGGCAGCGGCCACCTCGAACCCCGCGCGGCTCTGGACTTCCTGATACGGGAATCACCCGTCCGCGATGCCATCTCATCGATCGTGATCGGGAGCCTGTCCCTGGATCGCATGCGTTCGAACGTCCGGATGGCGTGCGGCTGAGGTCGATCTACTGGGACGGAATCGCCAGCACCATGCCGATGCGGAGCCGGTCCGGATTGCCCTGGAGCACGTCTCGATTGGCCTCGAAGATCCTGGTCCACTGGGTCTCGCGACCGTAGTACCGATCGGCGATGCTGGACAGCGATTCGCCGTCCTCCACACGATGCGAGCGGCCGCCAGGAACGACGGACCTCGACGACGAGGCGGAAGCGGCCGATCGGGCGGTTCGTGATGGTCGGGGTGTGTAGGCGGGGATCTGCAGCCGGGTTCCGACCCGGAGCCGGTCCGGATCGATCTGTGGATTCGCCTCGGCGATTCTGTTCCACTCGACCTCGGTGCCGTAGTACGTCACGGAGATGCCGCTCAAGGTATCCCCCGCGGTGACCACGTAGGTCCTGGCCGGCGGAGACGACACCGCCTCGATGGTTCTGGAGATGGTCGTCGTGGGCGTGGTCGGCTCGGGAGCGGGCAACACCGGTGCCGGGCTGCGAAGCCGTGCCGTGGACGGTGAAACCGGAGCGGGCATGGCCTGCCCCATCACCAGGTAGGAGGGCGAGTTCGAGAGCGAAGCGGTGCGATCGGGCATCGGTCCGACGGGTGACAGCGGGCGGGGGGCGGATTGCGAACCCGAGGCCGGGTTTGCGATCGGACGGACCGGCGGGGCCGGGTCCGGCCGCGTGGCGATGGTGGTCGCCGGGGTCGGCTGCTGGAGCACGGGGTCCTGGGCGATCTGGTCGGTGGAGGCCGACGAGGGCCCGTAGTACCAGACGAGAACTCCGATGAAGACGAACGAGAGGAGCAGGACGACCTTGCTGCCTGTGGACATGGATACCTCCGTGCAGGGCTGGGTTGTGATTAGTCCCCTCACAGCCTGCATCGACCGGCCCGTGCGCCGTTCTTCAGTTTTACCTTCAGGACAGCGCCGGAGCTCCGTCGTCCACGGGATCCGCATCACCGTCAGCGGCGTCGTCCTGGACGCGATCGGCCCGCTTGCGGTACACCAGCGGCGACGCGATGGCCACCGAGGAGTAGGTTCCGATGATCACGCCGATCAGAAGGGCGAATCCGAAGGCCCGGATGCCGGTGCCGCCCGCAACGTAGATGATGAGGACGGCGATGACGGTCGTCACCGAGGTGAGGATGGTCCGGCTGAACGCCTGATTGATGGACTGGTTGACCACCGCACGACTGGGTAGCGCCCGCTTGCCGCGATTCTCCCTGATGCGGTCCAGGATGACGATGGTGTCGTTCAACGAGTACCCGATCACAGTGAGCAGCGCGGCCACCACCCCGGTGTCGATGAGGAACTCGTCGACGAGCAGTCCCCAACGGACGGTCTCGTAGCCGGCGATGTACCCGGAGAGTGCGAGGCACCCCAGCACGATAATGACATCGTGGCAGAGGGCCGCGATGGCTCCCAGCGAATAGTAGAACGAGCCGAACCGGATCCAGATGTAGCAGAGAATGCCGGCCAGCGAGAGGATCACCGCGCCGATCGCATTGGCCGCTCTGGTCTGGGCGACCGAAGGCGAGAAGCTGCTGACCTGCTCGAAGCTGCTCCGCTTGGTCATGGCGGTTCGGACCAGATCCCATTCGCGGCTGGCCAGCCGCTGATCGACCAGGGCGGCTTCGCTGCGCAGATAGTTGTAGTCGGGATCGGTGATCACCACCGCGACATCGCGCCAGGTGTCGTCGTCCGCGGAAGCCAGGCCGAAGACCTGGACATCGCGACCCGCCGTGTCCTTGGAGAAGTCGGGGTCCTGCCGCATCTGATCGATGCGCTGGGCGACGTCCTCGAGCGAGACCGGAGGCTCGATCTCCTCGACGAGGATGAGCACCCCGCCCCGCTGATCGGACAGATCGACGGTCGGACCGCGCCCGTCGAGCACCTCCGCCAATGTGCGGGCCTCGATGGGACGGGTGAAGTCCGCGTATTCCTCCGAGGCGTCTCCACGGAAGGTACGGGGTTCGGAGACGGCCAACTGACCGCCGAACTCGCTGAGCAGGGCCTGCTCCACGATGTCCTGGATCCCCTCCTCGTCCGAGAGCCCCGTGGGGTTGGCGACCTTGACCTGGAAACTGTCGGCAACGGTGTTTCCACTGGCGTCGAGTCCGGTGGTTCCCACCGTCAACACCTTGGCGTTGCGCATCTCCCGCAGCACGCGGTTCTCCAGATCGTCACCGTCACCGGCCCGATCCGCGATCGCCTTGACGCGGAATTCGACCGAGTCGGCGCCGTTGTGCTGCAGCATCAGATTGCCCTCGCCCTCGCCGAGGCTGGCGGTCTGCATGGTCACCGCCACGCCGCCCCGGAACTCGGTGTCGAACATGTCGACGCCCCGGGCGAAGAACAGCACGATCGAGCCGCCGACCAGCAGGGTCGAAAGGGTCCAGAAGAATCCGCGGAACCCGATCCAGTCGATGTTCGGCCGCAGGGCACGCCCGATGGCGGGCACCGCCAGCGGAAGCATGGACAGCCGCCGGATCTTCAGGATGTGGGCGTAGATGTCGAAGACGTACCGCGTCACGAAGAGCGACGTGAAGAGGGTCGCGATGATTCCGATGGTTAGCGTCAGGGCAAAGCCCTTTACCTCCGTGGTGGGCTGCATGAGCAGGAGCACCGCGCAGACGATCAGGTTGGTCAGGTTTGCATCGAGAATGGTGCTGTACACACGGTTGTAGCCTTCGCGGATCGCCTCGCGCAGATCCCGGGCACCACCCTCGAGCTCCTCGCGGATGCGTTCGTAGATCAGCACGTTCGCGTCCACCGCCATGCCCATGGTGAGCACCACACCGGCGAGACCGGGCAGTGTGAAGGTTCCCTGCAGAAGCGCCATGACTCCGAAGATCAGGATTCCGTTGCACAGCAGTGCGAAGTCGGCGACGACTCCGGCGAAGAAGTACCAGAACAGCATGAAGACCACGACGGCACAGACGGCCCAGGTGAAGGCTTCGAATCCGCGGTCGAGGTTGTCGGCACCGAGCGAGGGGCCCAGAACGTTGACGGAGATGGGTTCGGGAGACAGCCGCGCCTCCAGGGCGCCCGCCACGAGAACTCGGGTCAGGTAGTCGATGTCCTCGTCGTTGAAGCTTCCCGTGATCACGCCGTTGTTGGCGATCTGGGAGTTGAGATTGGGAGCGGTATACACCTTGTCGTCGAGGACGATGGCCATCGGCTGCTGCACGTGCGGCTGGGTCAGCCGGGACATGAGGGTGCCGCCGGCCTGGTCGAGCCGGAAGTTGACGGCCGGACGGCCGAAATCGTCGGTCGTGCGTCCCGCGGACTGCACGGACCAGTCGATGTCGCTGTCGTGCGTCATGCTCTTGGGATCGCTGGTGTAGAGGAGCAGGTACACCACTCCGTCCGCCTCGGCGGCCACCAGATCGCGCCCCGGGGAGGCGAAGTACCCCTGGGGATTGGCTTCCAGAGCCTGCAGCTGTTCAGGACTGCTCGCCCACTGTTCGAGGTCGTGGATTGCGTACCAGCGGGCCAGGAGCGAGTCGGTGTTCTCGGGTCCGAGTTCCACCAGCTGGGCCCGCATGTCCTGGATGTTGACCCCTTCGGCCTTGCCGTTGGTGACCGCGATGTGGAACTCCAGCACACCGGCACCGCGCAGCAGGCGGATGAGATCCTCCGGATCGTCGAGTCCGCTGCGCTTCGCCTGGTAGGCGTCGTAGGCGACGATCACCTGCTCGAGGACGGTCTCGAGATGCGGATACTCCGACACGAGGATGTCCATCGTGACATCACGCGGTGACGGGGCCCGCTGCACCGAACCGTCGGCGTTGAGCAGGAGATTGCCGTCGTCGCCGCGTAGCGCTTCGCCGATGTCGGAGAGCTCCAGCGCACGCACCACCCGGGCCCGATCGAGGCTCAGGGCGAGCGCACGTTCGAAGAGCTCCTCGTAGCGGATCTCGGCGTCGGCGAGCTGCTGCTGGATGGAGGCGAGCTCGGCGGCGTCGACGCCGGCCGTCTGCGCTGCCGTGGCCTCGACCTGCAACTGGCGCTGCTGGCCGTAGGCGTCCTGCAGATCGAGGATGAGCTGCCCCCGTTCCGAGGAGTCGGAACCGCCGAAGCGGTCCCCCGCCTCCCCCGATTCGAGTGAGGACTCCAACTGGCTGCGATCGATCTCGGCCTCATCGATGAAGGCCTTCAAGGACGTCTCGTAGGCCTGAGCCAGCGCCTTGACCTCCTCGTTGGGCAGCGGCATCACGATCTCGATGCGATCGGCCCCCAGCGGAGTCATGGCGATGTCGAGCACCCCCTGCGGGTTGACCCGGTCGTTGAGCACGCGGATGGTCTGACTGAGGATCTGGCCCCGGTCGGCGTTCTCCGGCATGCGGACGGAATAGACCAGGCTGACGCCGCCGCTGAGATCGCGGCCCAGGCGAATGCGCTCATCGGGCGGCATCGTTGCCCAGAGGCAACCACCCACGAGGATGATGATCAGTACGGTCTTCCAGAAGATGTTCTGCATTGGTGGTCCCGGATCGGATCAGTCGGTGTTGTCCGGCTGCGACAGCACCTGCTGGACCGCGGCACGGGAGAAGGTCATTCGGGTATCGGATCGTTCGTCGACCCGGATCACGATGGTTTCGTTCTTGACTTCAACCACGGATCCGATGACGCCTCCGATGGTCTGGACGGAATCGCTCTTCTTGATGGAGTCGAGCATCTGCTGACGACGCTTCTTCTCCTTGCGCTGCCCGAAGACGGAGAAGAGGATGATGCCGCCGAAGACGATGAGGATGATCAGCATCATGTCCATGCCGGGGGCCGCGGGCATGGGTGCGGCCCCTGCTTCGCCAGTGGCTCCCTCACCACCTGCGGGCGTCTGGATGCTTGCCGCACCGGTGGATGATCCACCCGAAAGCGGGGGCAGGTCGGGGGTGCCCTGTGCCGTGAAGGCCACGGAGCAGGTCACTGCCGTTCCCATGGTGAACATGCGGGCCGTCCTGGGCTCCGGGGCCCGGTGCTTCATCTCTGAACAGGTCATGCGCGGCTCTCGATCGGGGTGGAAATGCTGATTTCAGCCTTTCAGGGCTGGATCCCCCAGAACGGGCCAATCCCGCTCCAGCAATGGCCACGCATCATCCCGAATTGCCTTCCTGATGTCCAGCATGAGGGACTGGAAGTGCTGGATGTTGTGCAGGCTCACGAGGATCGGACCCATCATTTCCTCGGCCAAAAAGAGGTGCCGGATGTAGGACCGTGAAAAAACGCCCTTTCGACCCATCGAGAGCGGGTGATCCGGGCAGCAGGCCAGGCACGGACAGCCCGGCTCCAGGGGCTGATCGTCCTCCTTGAACCGGGCATTGCGGAGATTGAGACGCCCCCGGCGGGTGAAGGCCGTCGCACTCCGTCCGTTTCGGGTGGGAAGCACGCAATCGAACATGTCGATCCCGGCGTGGACCGCCTCCACGATGTCCCGCTCGTAGCCCACTCCCATCAGGTAGCGGGGTCGGTCCTCGGGCAGCAAGGGCGCCACCGAGCGGACCACGGCGTGGATCTGCTCGGGGGCCTCTCCGACCGCCACCCCACCGATCGCGTACCCGGGAAGATCCAGGGGGGTGATTTCTTCGAGGGAGCGGGACCGCAGATCCGGGTCCGTCCCCCCCTGCACGATTCCGAAGAGCGCCTGGTCCTCCGGTCGGGCGTGGGCCTCCACACAGCGATGCAGCCATTCGGTGGTGCGACGAACGGCCTCTTCGAGTCGGCGCCCGTACGCGGCCTTTCCGGTGCCGTGAATCCCGTCCACACTCGGGGGACAATCGTCGAACGCCATGATGATGTCCGCCCCGAGATTGTTCTGGATCTCCATCGCGCGTTCGGGCCCGAGATGGATGGCGGAGCCGTCGATGATCGATTTGAACGTCACCCCGTCGTCGTCGATGCGGTTCACGTCCGCCATCGAAAAGGCCTGGTAGCCGCCGGAGTCGGTGAGGATGGGGCCATCCCATCCCATGAACTCGTGCATCCCTCCCCGTCTCGCCACCAGATCGTCACCCGGTCGCAGCAGAAGGTGGTAGGCGTTGTTCAGGATGATCTCGCTGCCGGTCGAAGCGACGAGATGGGGAAAGAGCCCCTTGATGGTGCCCTTGGTACCCACCGGCATGAAGGCGGGGGTGGCAAACCGGCCGTGCGGCGTGGTCACCACCCCGGTGCGGGCGGACGCACCGGGAAGACGATGGGTGATCTCGAACGAAAGCGGCTCCGGCATCAGTGGTTCCGATCCGAGCCGCGCCGGGACGCTTCCTCGAGGATCTTCTTCTCGCGCGCCGTGAGACTCTTGAGCCCCTTCCGGGAGATCTTGTCGAGGATTCGATCCACCTTGGTCGCACCCCCGGACGAACCGCCGGAGGAACCGCGGCGGACGGCGAAGTGCTTGGAGGTCGGATCCACCTTGCCAAAGAAGTCGAACAGGCCGTGGAGCGACTGCGGATGCCGGATGAAGTAGAACCCTCCGGCGGCCCCACCGAGGTGCGCGGCCTCTCCTCCGGCGTTGTTGAGATTCCAGAGCACACTCAGCAGCGAGATGATCACCAGCGCCCACGCCAGCGTGGCGAGACGCATCGGAATCACGAAGAACAGAAGCACCCGTACGTCGGGGGCAAGATAGGCCCCCGCCATGAGCACCCCGAAGACGCCGGCCGACGCTCCGATCAGCGGAGTGCCCGTCGCATTGAACAGCAGTCCGGGCACTGCAGCCACGCCCATCATCTCGCTCAGCACGTACCCGCCGAGATTCAGGACGAGGTAGAGCAGGGCTCCGAACATGCCGCACAGTAGGTAGAAGGCCAGGTACCGCTTCCCTCCCAGATAGCGTTCCACCAGCGGACCGAAGAAGAACAATCCCACCATGTTGAACAGGAGGTGGTACTCGTTGGCGTGAAGGAACTGGAACCCGACCAGTCGCCACAGTTCGGCACCGCCGATCACCTTCTTCGTCGAGAAGTGGAACCAGTACGAGATCACGCTGGCCATGGTCCCTTCGGCGAGGCCGATGACCTCTCCATCCGGAAGCGAGACCGGGAAGCCCTGCACCACCTTCTGACCGCCATCGGCGGCCGGAATGGTCAGAGCGACGAGCTCCTGTCCCAGCGTGGTCTGCTGGTTCCGGATCGATCCCTGCCGGAATGGGTCGTCGGAGAGTTCGACCCATTCCCCCGTCTGCTGGTCCACCGCCCAGTAGAGGCCCGTCTCGATGGGCTGCAGCGGCATGAAGACCTCGAGCACGAAGACCGCGACGCAGATCGCGATGATCCAGGCGTTCACCGACCAGGTGCGGGGCGAACCGATCGACGGCCCACCCCCACGGGGCGGCCCATCAGCTCGGATGTAGTCTCGGTCGTACAGTCCCATGACGCCTTTCAGTCTCCCGGACCGGAGATCCACTCTCGCCAGAGCAGCAGGGCCGCGATCGACTTCCCATCGACCAGTTCTCCACTGCGGAGCATTGATTCAACATCGGCCCGACCATGGGTCTCGACTTCGATCTCTTCGTGAGACTCGAGTCGCTGGTCCCCGGGAACGAGCTCCCGGGCCACGAAGACGTGCATGAGCTCATCGGCGAATCCGGGCGAGGTGAAGAAGGAGCCCAGCGGATCGAGGTGCCCGGCCACGTAGCCAGTCTCCTCCGTCAGCTCCCGGGCCGCCGCCAGTTCCGGCGGCTCCCCGGGCTCCAGGGTCCCGGCCGGAAACTCCCAGATGGCCCTCCCCACCGCCATTCGGCGGTTTCGGATCAGCACCAGCCGGTCCTCGTCGAGCTGCGGGACGATCAGCACCGCACCGGGATGGCGGATGAAGGCCCGTCGGATCTCGGTTCCGTCGGAGGCGGTCCACCGGCACTCGTCGACGGAGAAGATCGGGGACTCGTAGACGCGTTGTCGGTGCATCGGGTCGGGCATCGGTACCATGAATGATAGATCATGCCCGACCACGCGTCCCCAACTCCGATCATCCGGCTCGAGTCCGTCTCGAAGTCCTTCGGCTCCGTCGAGGCCCTGCGGGGTATCGACCTGACCTTCGACCCCGGTCGCACCACCGTGGTGCTGGGGCCCAGCGGGTGCGGCAAGAGCGTCATGCTGAAGCACATCATCGGGCTCCTGCGTCCCGACCACGGTCGCGTCTGGTTCGAAGACCAGCGGGTTGACCGACTCCGGGAGCACGAGCTCGTCGACATCCGTCGTCGGGTCGGGTTCCTGTTCCAGCAGGGCGCCCTGTTCGACTCGATGACGGTCGGGCAGAACATCGCCTTCCCGCTGCGGGAACACACGAACGTCAGTCGCCCCGAACGGTTCAAGCGCGTCGATCGGATGCTGGAACTGGTCGGCGTACCGGGCACTGCGGACCGTATGCCGGCCGAACTCTCGGGGGGGCAGCGGAAGCGGATCGCGCTGGCCCGATCCATCGTCCTCGAGCCCGAGGTCGTGCTCTACGACGAACCCACCACCGGCCTCGATCCCATCCGCAGCGACGTCATCGCCCAGCTGATCCTCCGGCTCCAGGAGGCGTTGTCCCTGACGAGCATCGTGGTGACCCACGACATCCCGACCGCCTTCAAGATCGCCGATACCATGGTCATGATGAACCAGGGACGCATCCTCATGGTCGGCGAGCCGGAAGACTTCAGGTCGACCGACGACGAGGTCATCCGACGCTTCCTCGACGGGCGTGCCACTCCGGAGGAACTCGGAGAGGTCACCGGCTCCTTTCAGGGACTCGAATCATGAACGAAACCATGCGCGATTTCGCGATCGGAGTCTGCTCGATCATCGCGGTCGTGGGCCTGTCGATCCTGCTGATCCGTTTCGGCGAGATCAGGACATCGGATCAGTACGAGATCCAGATCCCCTCCCTGACCGCCACCGGACTGCGGGGCGGCAACTCCGTCACCCTCAACGGCGTCAAGATCGGCACCATCACATCGGTCTCGAACACCACCGATCCGGCATGGCCGGTGCGATTCGTGCTTGGAATCGACGAGCAGCACCTCGTCCCCTCGACGGCGATCCCCTTTGCCACCAGCAGCCTGCTGGGAACGGGATCGGCGCTGGACCTCTCCGTCGCCCCCGAGGCGCTCTCGGCCCCCACCCTGCCCACCGACGGCAGCGCCCGGCTGCCCGGCCCGATCCGCAACCTCATGGTCACCCAGATCAACGAGGCGCTGGACGAACGACTCCAGCCGGTGCTCGGTTCGGTCCAGTCCCTGTCGGAGACCTACACCGAACTGGGCGACGGCCTGGTCGCCATGGTCGGCGGCGGTGGCGCGACGACCGACGGCCCGACCATCCGTTCCACCCTGGCCAGGGTGGACGGCGCACTGCAGCTGCTCGAACTGTGGCTGGACAACGACGAGGCCCGGGCCTCGATGCACGATCTCATGGCCACGGGAATCATCTTCGTCAACGAGGGCATCGACCTCGTCAATGAAGTGACCATGCTGGCCGGGAACATCGACGCGCGGAGCGAGACGATGATGGACGAGCTGGTGCCCGTCGCCAGCGAACTGGCCGGCATGCTCGACACCTCCGAGCGACTCCTCGCAGCGATGCGCGACGGCGACGGGACGCTCGGACAGCTGGTGAAGAACCCGGATCTCTACAACAGCATGGAAGCCAGCATGAAGCAGCTCGAGGAGGCCATCATCTCGTTCACGCTCATGGTCGACCAGCTGCGCGAAGAGGGACTCTTCTAGACCGCACGGGTCACAGTTCGACGCGAAGTCCGACCTCGACGACCTGTCCCGCGGGCAGCTCGAAGATCTCGCTGACCGCCAGGGCGTTCCGGGACATCGCCGCGAACAGTCCCTTCCGCCACTTCCACATCCTGGCGTTTCCGCCCAGTACGACGATTTCACGCCGGGTGAAGTACGACACCGTCTTGAGATCCACCTCGAGCCCCTGCTTCTGGGCGAGTTGCAACAGGCGAGGTACGTTCGGAGTCTGCAGGTAGCCGTAGTGCCCGGTCAGCAGCCAGAAGCCGTGACCGAGATCCTTGACCTCCAGTTGACGACTGCGGGGCAGCGTGGCGACCGGAGCCGGCTGCATGGAAAGAATGATCGAACGGTCGTAGAGGACCGGCATCCGCCGGTACAGCCCCACCATGCACGTGGGCGTGGTGGTGACGTATGAGGTCAGGAACACCGCCGTCCCCTCGATGCGGACGGGCTCCGCCGCAAGCACCTCTTCGACGAAGGAATCGAGCTTGACGACGGGATCCTGCTTCTTGCGCCGGATCTCCTGCCGACCCGTGTGCCAGGTGTGCATCATGAGCAGGAAGAGCAGCGCGATGGCCAGCGGGAACCATCCGCCGTCGGGAACCTTGAGGAGGTTGGCGCCGAAGAACGAGAGATCGATGACCAGGAAGCCGACGATCATCGGCACCAGGAGCCACGCCGGCCACTTCCAGATCGCGTGCCCGATGGCCAGCAGCAGGATGGTCGTCGTGAACATCACCGCAGTGACGGCCACGCCGTAGGCCGCGGCCAGCTGGTTCGAACTGGGGAACAGCAGGACGGCGGCGATGCAGCCCAGCAGCATGAAGCGGTTGACCGCCGGAAGGAACACATGGCTCATCCGCTCGTGGGAGGTGTAGACGATCCGGATGTACGGAAGCAGCCGGAGCTGGATGGCCTGACGCGTCACGGCGAAGATGCCGGTGATGATGGCCTGGGACGCGATGATCGCGGCCAGGGTCGCCAGGACGATCATCGGCCAGACCATGGCGTCGGGGATGATGGAGAAGAACGGATGGGAGATGTCGACGTGCATCGACTCGTGCACCCACCCACCGGGATGGAGGCGGGCCGAGTCGAGGATCCAGGCCCCCTGCCCGAAGTAGTTCAGGAGCAGACAGGGCCAGACCACGCTGAACCAGGCCAGCGAGATCGCACCACGCCCGAACTGGCCGAGATCCGCGTAGAGCGCCTCGGCACCCGTGACGCAGAGCACGATGAGGCTGAGCATGACGAAGGCGTGCATCGGCTGGTCGACGAAGAAGTCGATCGCCCAGGCCGGATTGACGGCCCGCAGGCACGCGGGCGATTCGATGATCTCCAGGAGACCGAAGAATCCGATCGCGACGAACCACAGGAGCATGACGGGACTGAAGACGAGAGCGATGCGTTCGATGCCCACCCGCTGCAGCACGAAGAGTCCGATGAGGACGACGATCGAGATCGGAACGATGAAGTGCGAGAGATCGGTCGAGATGGTCTCGAGTCCCTCGACCGCTGAGATCACCGAGATGGCGGGCGTGATCACCCCGTCCCCGTACAGCAGCGCCGCTCCCAGCATCGCCGCCAGCACCAGCAGCCCCGACTTGAGCTTGCCGGATCGGAAGGAGCCCAGCTGCTGCAGCGAGGCCAGCATGGCGAAGATCCCGCCCTCCCCTTCGTGCTGGGCACGCATCACCACCAGGACGTACTTCGCGGTGATGACGAGGGCGAGAGCCCAGAACACGAGGGAAAGGACCCCAAGGACCGACGCCTCGGTCGCCTGGACTCCGATCACGGTGTCGCTGAAGATCGCCTTGAAGGTGTAGAGCGGACTGGTCCCGACATCACCGAACACGATGCCGAGACTGGCGAACGCCAGCAGGGGCAGCTGGGGCGTCGATGATGCATTGCCCGGGGGGAGTTCGGAATGTGCATCCGTCGGGGGCACACGATCACTCTACCGCGCCGGGAGCGGCGCAAAAGAACGCGGCCCCGCACGCGGAGCCGCATTCCGTGAAACTCGGATTCCGGTGTCACTCGGCGACGACGATTTCGACCCGACGGCTCTTGGACTTGCTGCCCAGGGACTGGTCGGGACCGTAGCTGGTGATCGAGACGTTCGAGGGGTCGAGTCCGCGGGAGATGAGGTACTCACGGACGGCGAAGCCGCGCTCGAAGCCGAGATGGTAGTTGCTCTTGTGACCGCTCTTGCGGATGGGATCGCTGTCGGTGTGCCCGATGACCTTCACGGAGCGACCGGGATAGCGGGAGGTGATCACGCTGGCGACCTCGTCGAGCGACGACTTGGCATTGGACTTCAGCGAGGTTCGACCGGAGTCGAAGAGGACGTCGCTGGCGACGGTCACTGTCACCTCGCGCCCGGAGACGCTGGTGCTGACGCCTTCGATGCCCTCGAAGGCGTTGGGCGAGGACACGCCACCGGCGAGGTTGGTGAGTTCCTGATCGAACATGATCTCCTGCTCACGCATCATGCGGTTCGCCTCGCGGAGATCGGAGTTGGCCGCATCGAGGGCCTTGTCCCGCTGGCTCAACTGGTCCCGCAGTTCGGAGTTCTCCTTCTCGAGGAGGGACATCTTGTCCTGGGTGGAGTTACATCCAGCCAGAACCGTGACCAGGGCGAACGATCCGACTGCCAACAGGTGCTTCATGCGCATGACTCAACATCCTTTCCGAGTTGCTCACAGGTCGGGTCCGGTGACCATCCAGGTCACCACAGGAGTACCGACCGATCCGAGGGGGGCCGGGGAGGCTGTGGATGCAATCATCCCGTGGCCCCTCCGCTCTTTGAGTCGGCCCGATGGGCCGGTATGTCTCCAAAAAAGGGTCCGGGAATTCCGTCCCTCCCGCCGGCTGCAGCCGGGAAGAGCCCGATTTCGGGGCTTCCTGGGGCTCCAAAGCCCGCTGGGGGATGGGAATTGTGGGAACCATCACCTCCCAGGCGTCCACAAACGCGGGTCTGGCGAAGATCAGCAGCACAGTGGCGACGGCCAGATGCGGGCCGTAGGGGAGCTCACGGCCCTGCTTGCGGGTGAACCTCGACACCAGTCCGGTGACGAAGACCCAGGCCAGGCCCAGGAAGGGGGCGAGGAAGAAGATCACCAGCGGATCGAACCATCCCAGCACCGCACCGACCGCACCCATCAGATGCACGTCCCCGAGCCCCATCGCCTCGCGGCCGAAGGCCAGGGTGCCGAACATGCGGACCGCCCAGACGATGCCACAGCCGCTGAGGTATCCGATGAAGCTCCCACCGACCGCCTGCAGCACGCGCGAGGGACCGAGGGCTCCGCCGTCGGGAAGCATGCCACCGATCCATCCACCCAGCAGCAGTCCCACGACGATCGGAAGCAGGTAGACCAGTTCGACTCCCATCTCGCGTCGAGCGTGCGGGTAGTCGGCCAGCGGTTCGTCGTCCTGCACGTAGTCCTCGTAGTCGGCGAACGACCAGCGGAACACACCGACGGCCAGCAGCACCCGGCTGACGACGACCCCCAGCATGCCTCCGCACGCGACCATGAACCACCACCACGTCACACCGGGGATCGGCCAGGTGACCGCACGCGGCCATGCCGTCGCCAGGGCTCCCTGAAGGGGCCAGAGCACGAAGGCCAGAATGGTGATGAACATCGGAATCTGGATCGGAATGGTGAATGTCCGGGCGTCGATCACCGTCATGGCCCACAGGCCGGCGAGCAGGAAACTGAGCAGGACGTAGGCCGGCCAGGCCTTCGCGAAGGACTGCATGCTCCACCACTCCCCTCCGATGGCGCCCAGCCACGGCGTACGCCACGACACCCAGAAGAGCACCACGTAGATGAAGACGAACAGCAGGGCCATGCCCAGTTCCACCAACATGTAGCCGGCGCTGAAGGGCTTGCGACAGTACCGGCACTGCCCGCGAAGCAGCAGCCAGCCGAGGATCGGCAGATTCTCGCGGAAAAACCGGAGCCGGGCGCCGCAGGACTCGCACCGACTGGGCGGAACGGACAGACTCATGCCGCGTGGCAGTCGATGGACCACCACGTTCACGAAGCTCCCCACGCAGGCGCCAAGACAGAACACGAAGACCACCCACGGAAGATGGGTCAGGAGGGTCATCGAGTTCAGATCGGCTAGAAGCATGGCCCGGCGGGGTCCTCGTGGTGCCGATTCGACCGGCTCAGTCGGCCTCGTCGGCCGGCTCGAGATCGTCGAGTGAGACTTCCTTCAGTTCCTGATCGGCTCGATCGAGCAGCGACCGGCAATGGGAAAGCAGACGCTGGCCGCGACGATGGAGGGCCATGGCATCCTCCAGTCCCTGCTCGCCGGAATCGATCTTCTGAAGGATCTCCTCGAGCTCGGCGGAGGCGGCCTCGAAGCTCAGCTTCGCGACGTCGGTTCCGGTTGTCTTCTTCTTCGCAGGCATCAGGACTCCACTGTACCAGACGGGTCGACGGACTCGACCCGGACGTCGATTCGACCGTCGGCCAGATGCGTGACCAGCCGCTCCCCCGCCTCGACCTCGCCGGTGCTCCGCACGACCCGGCCCGATCCGTCCGTGGTCATGGAGAATCCACGCTCGAGGACGGACACCGGTCCCATCGCCTGCAGGGTCCGGTCGAGGGATTCGAGGCGATTGCGTCGACGGGTCACGTCGTGCTCCATGCTCCGCGGCAGACCCAGTTCGCCCCGATCCAGTCGGGTCCGGGCCGCATCCAGTCGACGCCTCGTGCGGGAGCGGAGGGTCTGGGCCATGGACTCCAGTCGCGATCGACGCTGCTGGAGCAGGACATCCGGACGACGGGTGGCCAGTTCGGCGGCATGCCGCTGCAGAGCCGTGCGACGCACCTGCACTCCGAGTTCGACGGCACGGCCCAGCCGCTCGCCCGTGCGTGCGATGCGATCCGCCTGCCGCCGGATCCGCTGTCCGGTCAGCAGTCGCAGCCGTGCCGCCCGGTCGTCGAGCTGCTGGCGAAGTTCGTTCGCGTCCGGCAGGAGGTGCATGACCGCCTGGGTCGGCGTGGACGCCCTGCGATCCGCGACCAGTTCGATGATGGACGTGTCCGACTCGTGCCCGATGGCCGCGACCACGGGGAGGCGGCAGCGATGCACCGCATCGGCCACCTCCCGTTCGTTGAAGGCCTGCAGATCCTCGGGGGAACCACCCCCTCGGGTGACGAGGATCGCATCCACACCGAGTTCACCCCGTCCCGCATCGATGCGACGGATGGCTTCCGCCACCTGCGCGACGGCATCGTCGCCCTGCACCCGCACATCCACGACCAGCAGGGAGACCGCGGGGCATCGTTCGCGAGCGGTCCGGATGACGTCGGTCAGGGCGGCGGAGGTTCCGGACGTGACGACGGCGATGCGGCGCGGCAGCAGCGGGAGCGGCTGCTTTCGCTCCTCGTCGAACCAGCCCGCCGCCCGCAGCTCGGCGCACAGCGCCTCGTAGCGGGCCCGCAGTGCACCGGCGCCGGCGGGACGAAGTCGTTCGACGATGAACTGCGTCCTGCCCTGCGGTGCGTAGTGGGCGATGTGACCGGAGACCTCGACCTCATCCCCGTCGGCGGGAACCGTCTCGACGCCGCGGGTCCGGGAGGACCACATGACGCATCCGATGAGGGACTGCTCGTCCTTCAGGGAGAAGTACCAGTGGCGACGCGTGGACAGGTTGCTGATCTCCCCCTTCACGCGCAGGGTCGAAGGAAGGGTCTCGAGCGCCTCGACGATGCTCGTCGAAAGCTGGGAGACGGTCAGCGGCTCGCCCGCCGGAGGATTCCGCCGCGGACGGGACGTCGACTCGTCGGGATTCCAGCCCAGAGGGAGTTGCGCCATGCCGACATCCTACGACAGCGGGCCGCCGCCGGTACGCTGTAGGAACGATGTCCAAGCCCACCCTCACCCTGACCACCGACGTGCTGGAACTGCCGCACATCGGCAAACGCCACGCCGAGGCCTTTCGCGGCATGGGGCTGCGGTGCGTGGCGGATCTGCTGATCCACCTTCCGCACCGGTACGAACAGGAGGAGGCGGAACTGTCCATCGGTTCCCTGGCGGAACTCGTCGGCCCCCAGGGGACCTCGGAGGTGCAGGTCTCGACCCGCGGAGAGGTCGCCCGAGTCAAACGGGGGTTCGGACGCAAGCCGCGACTCGAGATCCAGCTGGAGGACGATTCGGGACGCCTCGAGATCGTCTTCTTCAACCAGCCGTGGCTGCAACGACGAATCCATCCGGGACAGGTCCTGCGGGTGGCGGGCAAGGTTCGGCTGCACGGATCGGCTCTCCAGATGGCCAATCCCCGCTGGGAGCAGGACGACCCCGAGGCCCCGGCTCCCACCGGCGACTCCCGGCTGCTGCCCGTCTACCCGGCCTCCGAAAGCGTCTCGTCGATGATGATCGCCCGGGCGATCGACGCGATCCTCGACGACGCCGTCGCGCTGCTCGAGGACCATCTTCCCGACGACTACCGACGGGAACGTGGACTCCTTCGTCTCGACGAGGCCTACCGCATCCTGCACCGGCCGTCGGACCGCGACGCGGTCAAGGCGGCCCGGCGCCGCATCGCCTTCGATGAACTGCTGCTGCTCCAGCTTGGAGTGATGATGAAGCGGCACCACCGGATCAAGACGCTGCACGCTCCCGCTCTGCCCCTCACGGATGAACTCCAGCAGCGGATGGCGGCCCGCATTCCCTTCACGCTGACCCCCAACCAGCGGGAGGTCGTCTCGGAGATCGCCGGCGATCTGCAGCGTGGAGTCCCGATGAACCGGCTGCTGCAGGGCGACGTCGGCGCCGGCAAGACGGTGGTCGGCCTGCAGGCCATGCTGATGGCGGTCGCGGCCGGACACCAGGCCACCCTGCTGGCCCCCACCGAACTGCTGGCCGAACAGCACGCCATGAGCATCGAGCGCATGCTGGAAGGCTCGCGGGTCCGGCTGGCCCTTCTGACCGGTTCGATGGCGGCCCGGGAACGCACCCGCTGCCTCGAGGCCATGGCCGCGGGCGAACTCGACATCGTCATCGGAACCCACGCCCTGCTCTCCAAGGGCGTCGAGTTCCGCAATCTCGCCGTGGCCATCATCGACGAGCAGCACCGCTTTGGGGTGCACCAGCGTGCGGTACTGCGGCAGGGACGACCGGGCACCGACGACGTCCCCCACCAGCTGGTCATGACGGCGACTCCGATTCCCCGGACGCTGTCCCTGACGATCTTCGGCGACCTGGATGTCTCCACGATCCACGGACGCCTTCCCGGTCGATCTCCGGTCTCGACCCGCCACGTCAACGGCGACGACGGCGAAGCCGTCTACGTCGAACTGGCGGAGCGGGTCGCCCGTGGCGAGCAGGGCTTCGTGGTCGTCCCGGTCATCGACGAATCCGAGAGCCTCCTCAAGGACATCGGGACGCACATGGCGGAGCTGCAGGCGGGGGCACTGGCCGACTGCCGGATCGAATCGATGCACGGTCGCATGGATCGGGAGGAACGCGAGGCCATCATGGAGCGTTTCCGGGACGGAGCGATCGACGTGCTGGTGGCCACGACGGTGATCGAGGTCGGCATCGACGTCCCGAATGCGACGATGATCGTGATCGAGCAGGCGGACCGCTTCGGGCTCGCGCAGCTGCACCAGCTGCGGGGGCGGGTGGGCCGCGGCGAGAAGCCGGGCCTGTGCGTGCTCATCGCCGATCCCGTGACCGAGGACGGCGAGGCCCGGCTCGAGGCCATCGTCAGCACCGACGACGGTTTCCGCATCGCGGAACTGGACCTTGAGATCCGCGGTCCCGGCGAGCTGGTGGGCAGTCGACAGTCGGGGCTGCCCCCCTTTCAGGTCGCATCGCTGCCCCGGGACTTTGATCTCCTGCGGGCCGCCCGGCGGGATGCCGAGGCCTGGATCGACGGGGACCCCATGTTGCAGCGACCCGAGCACGCACTGATTCGCCGGCGCCTGATGAAACGACACGGCGAAGCCCTCGGCCTGGTCGATGTCGGCTGATACCCTGCACGCATGTCCACTTCGAACGATCCACGCCGCGACCTCATCGCCCTCTTCGACGAGATGGGATCGATCCTCGAACTCCTCGGCGCCAACGGCTTCAAGGTGAATGCCAACCGCAAGGTGGCCAGGGTGCTCGAGGATCTGACCGGCGACATCACCGCCTATCGCGACGATCCCAAGGGACTCCAGGCGATGGACGGCATCGGCAAGAGCAGTGCCGAGAAGATCTGCGAATTCCTTCGCACCGGACGCATGGAGGAATACGAGCAACTCGTCGCCGAGGTTCCGGACGGGCTGCTCGACGTGCTCGAGATCCCGGGCCTCGGCCCAAAGACCGTGCGGGCGATCTGGGAGCACGCTGGTGTGGAATCGATTCCGGATCTCGAACGCGCCATCGCGGAGGGCGGCCTCGACGACGTCCCCCGCATGGGCAAGAAGACGATCCAGAACATCGCCGACTCGATCGAGTTCATGAAGAAGTCGACCGACCGGACCCCGCTGGGCACCGCGATGCCGCTGGCCGAAGGGCTGGTGGACCAGCTGGGAGCCCATTCGGGAGTTTCGCGGATCGCCTGGGCCGGATCACTGCGCCGTGGCCGGGACACGATCGGGGATCTCGACATCCTCGCCTGCTGCGAGGATGCGGCGTCGTTGATCGAGTTGTTCCAGAGCATCGATGGCGTCGAGAAGGTGCTGCTGGCCGGCGACACGAAGTGTTCGATCCGCCTCGATCGCGGAATTCAGATCGATCTGCGCGTGGTGCCGGAAGCCGCCTTCGGAGCCGCCTTGATGTACTTCACCGGTTCCAAGGAGCACAACGTGGTGCTGCGCGAACGGGCGATCAAGGCGGGCATGCGTCTCAACGAATACGGACTCTTTCCCGACGACGGCGACGACGAACCCCCGCAGGCCCGCGGCATCGCTCCGGTCGCCTCGGAGACCGAGGAGTCGATCTACGCCGCGTTGGAACTGCCGTGCATCCCCCCCGAACTGCGGGAGGAGCGCAATACCCTCGAGACGGTTCCCGAACTCATCACGGTCGAGGACATCAAGGCCGAACTGCACGCCCACACCACCGCCAGCGACGGGCATCTCTCCATCGAGGAGCTGGTCGCGGTGGCCAAGGCCCGCGGCTTCCACACCATCGCGGTGACCGACCATTCCCGCAGCAGCGTGCAGGCCAACGGCCTCGACGAGGACCGCCTTCGCGCGCACATCGATGCAGTGCGTGAAGTCAACGAGCACACCAAGGGCATCACGGTGCTGGCCGGCAGCGAGGTCGACATCCTGTCCGACGGGCGACTCGACTACGACGACGACCTGCTGGCCGCCCTGGACATCGTGGTCGCTTCCCCGCACGTGGCGCTGTCGCAGGATCCGAAGAAGGCGACCGCCCGCCTACTGGCGGCCATTGCCCACCCGCTGGTGCACATCATCGGGCACCCCACCGGCCGGATCATCAACCGTCGCCCGGGGCTCTCCCCGGACATGGACGCCCTGATCGCGGCGGCGGTCGAGCACGACACCGCGCTGGAGATCAATGCCAACCCCCAGCGGCTGGATCTGCGTGACGTGCACGTGCGGGCTGCGGTCGAGGCGGGCTGCCGGATCGCCATCGACACGGACGCGCACGCGGAATCCCACTTCGACTTCCTCCGTTACGGCGTGATCACGGCCCGACGGGGCCGGTGCACCCCCGCGGACTGCGTCAACTCGCTCTCCGCCAAGGCCCTGCACGCCTGGCTGAAGTCCAAGCGGTCCTGATCCTGCTAGGATGGCCGTCTGGACCATGTTCGACACCCTTTCCGACAAGCTGGGCGCCGCCGTCAAGTCCCTCTCGGGACGCGGACGCATCACCGAGGACAACGTCCGCGAGGCGATGGCCGAGGTGCGGACCGCCCTGATCGAAGCCGACGTGAACCTCGAGGTTGTGGACTCGTTCTGCGACGAGGTCCTGACCGACGCGCTGGGTGAAAAGGTCACCGCGAGCCTCAAGCCCGGACAACAGATGATCGGGATCGTCCACCGGCACCTCGTGGAACTCATGGGAACCAGCGAAACGCCGCTGGTCTTCATGGATCCGGGCCCGACGGTGATCATGCTCTGCGGCCTACAGGGAACCGGAAAGACCACGACCTGCGGCAAGCTGGCGGCCTGGCTCAAGCAGCGCGGCCGCAACACCCTCGTGGCCGCCTGCGACCTGCAGCGGCCGGCCGCGGTCGACCAGCTCCGGGTCGTGGTGCAGGGCGTCGAGGAGAACGCACGCGGGAACGCGAAGGTGGACTTCTACGGCGAGCCCGAGAAGTGCGCCGAGTACGGGCAGGCGGTGGGCGTGGCGGTCGAAGTCGCGCTGCACGCCCTGAAGAAGGCCCGCAAGGAGAAGTACGACGTCCTGATCCTGGACACCGCCGGGCGGCTGCACGTCGACGACGACCTCATGGGCGAGCTGCAGGCGGTGCAGCGCTCGATCAATCCCCATCAGATCCTGCTGGTGGTCGACGCGATGGCCGGGCAGGATGCCGTGTACTCCGCCCGCGAGTTCCACCAGCGGCTCTCGATCGACGGGGTGATCCTGACCAAGCTCGACTCGGACACCCGCGGCGGGGCTGCGCTGTCGGTCCGGCAGGTCACCGGGGCCCCCATCTCCTTCATCGGCACGGGCGAGAAGTCCGACCAGCTCGAGACGTTCCATCCCGACCGCATGGCGGGACGCATCCTCGGCATGGGCGACGTGGTCTCCCTGGTCGAGAAGGCCCAGGACGAGGTCGACGAAGCGGAGGCCGAGGCGCTGGCCGAGAAGATGATGAAGGGCGAGTTCTCGATGAACGACTTCATCAAGCAGATCAAGTCGATCCGCCGCATGGGCTCGATGAAGTCGCTGCTGGGGATGCTGCCGGGCGTGGGCAAGACCATCCGGAATCTCGACGTCGACGAGGGGCAGTTCGACCGGCTCGAGGCCATGGTGAACTCCATGACGCCCAAGGAGCGGGAGAACGCGAAGTCGATCACCAAACCGCGCGTCCGTCGCATCTCGCGCGGTTCGGGCACGTCCAACACCGACGTCAACCGGCTGCTCAAGCAGTTCGAGATGATCAAGAAGATGACCGGTCAGATGGCCGGCATGGGCATGCTGGGCAAGATGAAGGCGATGAAGAACGCCGGCGCCGATCCCGAGCAGGCCATGGCCGGCATGGGCATGCCGGACATGAACGCACTGGCGGGCATGGGCCGCGGCGGCAAGAGCACCAAGACCAGCAGCGTCAAGAAGAAGTTCAAGCAGCGCAAGAAGCGCAAGTGACGCCCGTCGGGCGCTCCCCTCAGACCACGTATTCGAACTTGCGGGCCATCCCGGCCGCGAGGTGGTACAGGTTGTGGCAATGGAAGAAC
>DBGM01000047.1 GCA_002295885.1 Phycisphaerales bacterium UBA854 | reverse complement strand
GCCTTGGGCAGGTCGCCGGATTGGCGGACACCGCCGTCGGCGATCACCGGCACGCCCGCCGCGTCCGCCACGGAACAGGCTTCCCTGATCGCGGTCAGCTGGGGCACGCCGACGCCGCTGACGATGCGGGTCGTGCAGATGGAACCGGGGCCGATGCCCACCTTGACGGCATCGACGCCCGCGTCGATGAGCGCGGATGCGGCCTCGGCCGTGGCGATGTTGCCGGCGATAATCTCGATGTCGTACTGCTCGCGGATCGCTCGGACGGTGTCCAGCACGTTGGCCGAATGTCCGTGGGCGGTATCGACGATGATCACGTCGACCTCCGAAGCCACGAGTGACTCGACACGGTCGAGCTGATGCACACCCACGGCGGCACCGACGCGAAGGCGACCGCGATCGTCCCGGCACGCCAACGGATGCGTGCGGAGGTTCTCGATGTCGCGCATGGTCATCAGGCCGGCCAGATTGCCCTGCTCGTCGACGAGCAGGAGCTTTTCGACCCGGCCGCGGGACATGAGCGATTCGGCGGTGGCGAGATCGATGTTGACCGGACCGGTGATGAGATTGTCACGGGTCATGACCTCGCCGACGTGATCCATCGCCGACTCGACGAACTTCATGTCCCGGCGAGTAAGGATGCCGGCAAGCGGACCATGACTGCTTCCATCGAGGGTGACGGGGAAGCCGGATACGTTCTGCTTCTCCATGAGTTCCATCGCCCGGGCGACGGTGTCCTCGGGACTGAGGGTCACGGGGTCGGAGATAATGCCGTTCTCGGTGCGCTTGACGCGGAGGACCTCGTTGGCCTGGTCCTGGACCGAGAGATTCTTGTGGATGATCCCGATTCCGCCCTCCTGAGCGAGCGAGATGGCCAGATCGGCCTCGGTGACCGTGTCCATGGGTGCCGAGATCAGAGGAATGTTGATCGTAATGCCACGAGTCAGACGGGTGGCCGTCGACGTGTCATCGGGCGTCAAATCGCTGTATTGGGGAACGAGCAGGACGTCGTCGAACGTGATGCCGTCGGGAATGCGTTGGTGCTCCATCCGCCAAGAATGCCTCCAAGAGGCCGAAATGTCAAGGCAGCCCCCCGCCCGACCCGGCCCGGAAGCACCCTTCCCAGCATCCCCAAGGCCCACTTCATTTGCTAGGATGGCGTATTCGAATCGTCCCCAGGGCCGCCCCCACCACTTCCCCTCATTTCAGATCCGATGCAGGAGTTCCGGGCAAGATGACAGACAGCAAGGAAGTGTTCGGCGCCGTCAGCCACGTCCGAGGGACGGAGGCCGGCAAGGGAGAAGCCATCTTCCGCAAGCTCCTCAAGGCCTGCATCACCTACGAGGCCTCCGATCTCCATGTGAAGTCGGATACCGCCCCGCGGATCAGGGTCCGGGGCGAGCTGCGGACCCTGAGCACGGATGCGGTCAGCGTGGACGACGGGCACCAGATCGCCCTCGATATCCTCGACGAAGGCCAGTACACCCACTTCAAGAACCATGGCCAGTTCGACCTCGCCTACGACTACGATGAGGACCGCCGGTTCCGGGTCAACATCTTCATGAGCCGGGGCAAGGTCTCCCTCGCCTGCCGTCTCATCACATCCGACATCAAGACCTTCGAACAGCTCCATATCCCCGAGATCCTCGGGCCGGTCGCCCTGTCGGCCAACGGGCTGATCCTGTTCGCGGGCGTCACGGGATCCGGCAAGAGCACCTCGATCGCCGCCATGCTCCAGTACGTGAACATGCGGAAGCGATGCCACATCGTCACGATCGAGGATCCCATCGAATACATCTTCAAGGACGACAAGGCCAGCATCAACCAACGTGAGGTCGGCATCGACTGCCTGGACTTCAACGAGGCCCTGCGAGCTCTCGTCCGCGAGGACCCCGACGTTGTCCTCGTCGGCGAGATGCGCGACAAGGAGACCTTCGAAGCGGCGATCCGAGCCGCCGAGACCGGCCACCTGGTGTTCGGAACCATCCACGCCTCCTCGGCATGGCAGACCTTCGGCCGCATCTACGACCTCTTCGATCAGGACGAGGTCGAGAACATCCGCAAGCTGCTTGCCTACAACCTGCGTGCCATCGTCTACCAGAAACTGCTTCCGACGCTGGTCGAGGACGTGGCCCGGATCCCCGCCGTCGAAATCCTGCTCGGCACCCCCGCCGTCCAGAAGTACGTGCTGGAGGCACGTGAGGGCGAACTGCTCGACATCATTCGCAAGAGCCTCGAGGAGGGCATGGTCGACTTCACGACCTCGCTGGTCCGGCTCGTCGAGTCCGAGTGGATCCATCACCGGGTCGCACTCGAGGCCACACCGAAGCCTGAAGAACTCAAGATGCGACTGAAGGGCATCTCCTGATCCAGAATGGAAAGTCTCACCATGGATTTCGCAATGGCCCCCACCCTATTCGGCGACTCGTCCGTCCTGCTCATGAGCCCCTGGAAGCCGCTGGTCATCTGGGGAGTGTTCATCGCTTGGGCGTGGCTGGTGGCGACGAAGATCGACAAGGATCTCCGCTACTACAACCTCGGTTGGGAGAAGTGGAACTCGATCTTCCTGGCCAGCGGTGTGGTCGCGGTCATCACCTTCTTCACCGGCTGGGTCTTCTGGGTGAGCCTCCCGGTCGGAGTGCTCATCCTCCTCACACCCGTTCTCGTCTACTGGAAGATCCGCAACGGATCGGTGCCGGACGGCAAGCAGTTCTACCTGTCGCTCTCGAAGGATGCCGCAGCGGCCCAGCAGCGAAAGATGGAGAAGGCGAGACTCTCCGCCGCCATCCAGTACACGGACGCCTCCGGTAGCGAGGTCCGGGTGCCAAGCAAGGACGACCCTGACTTCCAGATCTACCTGCGAACCGAGGACATCATGGGTCCGGCCATCAAGGCCCGGGCTTCGCGGATCGAGATGCTCCTGACGGGTACCGGCTGCAAGATCGCCTGGGTGATCGACGGCGTCCGCACCAAGCAGGAGGACATGGCGGTCGAGGACGCCGCGCCGGCGATCAACTTCTTCAAGCAGATCGCTGGTCTCGAGTCGTCCGACTCTCGGCGGACCAAGTCCGGCTCGTTCAGTCTCAATTCGGGCGCCGAGGACACCAGCGTACAGATGGCCATCTCCGGCAGCTCCAAGGGGCCGGTGGTCGTCATCGAGTTCAACCGGGAAACCTCGCGACTCGTGCCCTACGATCAGCTCGGCCTGCTCCCCCAGCAGCGTGCAATGCTGGACGAACTCGTCGAAAAGCACGACCGGCACGGCATCGTGCTGGTGAGCGCTCCCGCCAAGCAGGGCGCCACCACCACGGTCTACTCGCTGCTGGGACGCCACGACGCCTACACCTGCAACATCAAGTCGCTCGAGTACGAGATCGAAGCCTTCATCAACGGTGTCGATCAGGCCGAGTGGGACCCGATGAACGTGGACGTCGACTTCGCGACCAATCTCCAGTCCATCCTCCGACGGGACCCCGACGTGGCACTGGTCGGGGACATTCGGGATTCGGAATCGGCCAAGGCCGCCGCCGCCCCCGGGCGGAAGGGTCCCCTGGTCTACGTGGGAATGCACGCCAACAGCCTGGTGGATTGCATCCGCGAATGGGTCAAGCACGTCGGTGACGTCGAGGAAGCCGTCAAGCCGATCCGGGCCGTGCTGCACCAGCGTCTCATTCGAAAGCTGTGTCCCAACTGCAAGCAGCAGGTGACGCCGGAGGAGATGGCGGCCATGAAGCTGCCCGCCGGCATCGGAGATCAGCTCCACCGTCGGGTCGGCCAGATCCAGATCAAGAACAAGATCATCGACTGCCCGATCTGCAACGGCACCGGTTTCCTCGGACAGACCGCTGTCTTCGAGGTGCTCGTAGTGGATCAGGACGTCCTCAAGCATCTCCGCAGCGGTGATCTCAAGAGCGCACTCGCCGCGGCACGAAAGTCCAAGATGCTCCAAATGCAGGAGGCGGCGCTGCTCAAGGCCGGCCGGGGTGAAACCTCGCTGGATGAGATCGCACGCGTCCTATCCCCGAAGAAGAAGAAGAAGCAGGCCTCCAAGGCCAAGGTGGAGGCATCATGATCGTCCTCTTCAACATCCTGATCATCGCCATTGTCCTGCTGATCGCCTACTGGTGGATGGACCAGGGCTTCTTCAGCGCCCTCCTCCACCTCATCGCAGTCATCGCAGCCGGCTGTCTGGCCTACGCATTCTGGGAACCGCTGGCCATCGACGTCCTCCTCAGCGGAGGCGGGTTCGACAGCTACGCGATGGGCATCACCCTCGGCGGACTCTTCGCCATCTTCCTCGTCATCCTTCGGGCGGCGAGCGACTCGGTGATCCGCGCCAACATCATCCTGCCGGCCGCGGCGGACAAGACCATGGGCGCCATCATGGGTCTCTTCGCCGGGATCCTGACCGTCGGATTCACCCTGACGGCGATCGGATTCCTGCAGGGCCCCCACGAGATGATGGGCTACAAGGGCTTCGGCCGCCAGCGTGGCCAGCCGGGCGTCATCGCCGCCAGCGGCCCCCAGCTCTGGGCCCCGGTCGATCGTTGGTCCAACGCCTTCTTCGACCTGCTCAGCGTGACCACCATCCATCCCGACATCGGCGGTGCACCGCTCAAGCACTACAACCCGGAGCTGTACAAGCAGGCCTCGCTCCTCAGGGACAACTTCAACTCCGGCGAAGGACAGGTCTCGATGCCGTCGGATGCCGTGAACATCGCCAGCCTGGCCAAGGTTGACGGAACCGACATGTGGGTCGTCCAGACGCAGTTCAAGTCGAGCTCCAGGGACTTCGGACGGCAACTGGTGCTCTCGAGCGCCCAGATCAGACTGGTCGGCAGCGCAGAGGGATCCGACGCGCCGGACATCGTGTACCCCATCGGCTGGGTTCAGCCCTCCGCCGACACCGGGATGCCGGCCACGTACATGTTCGATGACCCGGCGAACTTCGCATCGGGCACCCCCGGACAGAACGAGTCCGACATGGCCTTCTTCTTCGAAGCCCCGTCTGGATTCATCCCGAGATTCGTGCAGGTCCGCGGCACCCGCTTCGACCTTCCCGACGCGACGTCGGCCAATCCCGCCGCTCTTGCCTTCCTCGGTGGCTCCAACGGCGGTGTCAAGGACAACCGGCAGCTCGGACAGCCCATCGATGATGCCATCGACGTGTCCAAGCGGGTGGCCAACTTCCGTCCGAGCGTGAACCGGATCCCCGGCTCCATGAAGCTGACCGAGGACAACGAGTTCGATTCCGGATTCCTCCGCCTCCCGCGGCGATCCGAATCACAGACCAGCCGCGCCCTGCAGGTGAATGCGATTGCGACGCCGGGCGGAACCCAGGTGGTTCAGGTGACCGTCAGCAACTCGTCCCCGGCGTGGCTCGGCGGAAAGGTCGAGGAGCGGACCAAGCCGGAGGACCAGATCACCCTGCTGGACTCGCTCGGAAACAAGTACTTCCCCGTCGGGTACTACTTCATGTTCGGGACCGAACTCGAACTGAAGCTTGATCCCCAGTACGGACTACGCACCACGCCCGAACTTCCGCAGCTGTCGCCGTCGCAGACGGATCAGGTGCTGGTCCTGATCTTCCAGGTCACGGGCGGCGTCAATCTCACTTCGCTCCGGGTCGGCCATACCCTGGTCGGAACGATGAACGTTGAAGTCCCCCCGGCGTTCTGAACCCCGCGACTAGAAGTCGCGACGACCGAAGATCCGCAGTGCGACCCCCAGCATGGCGAGGGTGGCCACCACGAAGGCACCGGTGGTGACCCACGGGAACTGCCCCATCTCGATCATCATGAACACCTTGACGTCGATGGTCTTGAACAGACTCAGCTCGTCGATCCCCTGAACGAGATAGAGGGCGAAGTTGAGCAGCACGATCGCGATGAGGATGACTCCCGCACGCATCTGATGGCTGCTCATCGCCGACATCATGACGGTGAAGGTCACCAGCATGAGCAGAAAGAGCGACATGAAGGCGGTCGAGGCCAGAAGCGGTTCCCATGCGACCTGCTCGTCGACCAGGGGCGAGAGCCACACGGCGGAGAACGAGGACAGCACCGCCGGTACGATCACCGCCAGCGACACCATGGCCCACCGGGTCAGCAGAATCCGTGAGCGGGAGACGGGACGCGACAGCAGGAACTCGATCGTCTTCTGATCGACGTCCCTGGCCACCACACCGCTGGCGAGAAAGGCCGCTGCGGCCAGGCCGAAGAGACTGCATCCCTTGAACCACTGCTGCACCGCGAGGTACGGCCAGTAGCCGGAGATCTCGATCGACTCCATCAGGTTCTGCAGCGATTCGAAGGGCACCAGCTTGGCGATGGCCGGTGTGTTGTCACGGAACCGGGGCCAGTACAGGATTGCCGCGACCAGCGCAGCCTCGAGGATGATGAAATAGCCGACGATGATCCAGACGGCATCCCGCAGCCATTGACGGACGAGATTCATTGGGCGACTCCCCCGTCCTCGAGGTACAGCCGATCGAACAGATGTTCGAGATCCGTGGCGTCATCACGGATCGACTTGATGGGCAGGCCGTCGATCCGGGGCAGCACGGACTCGAGCGTTCCCCGGTAGACCAACCGGGCGGAGTCCCCGCTCCCTTCCCATTCGAAGGAGGGATCCGTGGGGAGATCTGCCTCCGCAACCGGATCCCGGAACTCCAGCAGCAGCACTCCGGCGTGGCCCCGCAGCAGATCCTCCATCGGGCCGTCGCGGAGCACGGAACCACGATGCAGGAAGGTGACGCGGGAGCACAGTCGCTGTGTACTGGCCAGATCGTGCGATGAGAAGAAGATGGTCCGCCCGCCATCCACCTCGGCGCGAAGCAGATCCTCGACCCGTCGACGTGCTTCGGGATCCAGCGCCTCCATCGGCTCGTCGAGGACCATCAGTGGTGTGGCGGATGCGATCGCCTGGGCGATGAGCAGCTTCCGCTTCATGCCGTGGCTCAGGGCCCCCACCCGTCGATCCAAGGGCACACCGAATATTCCGAGGAGCTTGCGTCCTCGCGGCAGATCCGCTTCCAGATGGTGACACAGTGAGAACTCCAGCAGCTCACCGGCCCGCATCCGGTGGTAGAGAGCGGTCTCGGACGGTGCGTACCCGACCCGCCGACGGACATCGACCACCGACTTCGCGGGGTCGAATCCTCCGACCTCGAGCCGACCGCCGTCACGGTGCACCACGCCGATGAGGGTCTTGAGAAAGGTCGATTTCCCGGCTCCGTTGGGGCCCACGAAGCCGTGGATCGTTCCCGGCTCCACGTCGATGGAGACGCCCCGGAGCACATCGATGCCGCCGTAGGACTTCGTGATGGAGCGGGCCTTGATCATCCAATCACCGCTGTGACGTGTCAGTCAGCCTTCTCGAGCAGACGCTCCACGTAGTGGATGTCGACGTCCATGTCGCGGAAGCAGGGTTCGTCCATCAGACGCAGGTGGAGCGGAATGGTCGTCTTGCCCGGACCGACCTTGAACTCGGTCAAGGCGGACCGCATGCGGGCGATCGCTTCGGTGCGATCCCGACCGTGCACGATCAGCTTCGCGATCATCGAATCGTAGTTGGCGGGAATCCGGTATCCGGTGATGACGTGGGAATCGACGCGGACCCCGAGCCCGCCGGGGGTCCGGTACTCCTCGACCAGACCGGCCTGGGGCATGAAGTCACGATCCGGGTCCTCGGCATTGATCCTGCACTCGATGGCGTGGCCGTCGATGCGGACGTCCTCCTGCCGGATCGAAAGCGGCTGGCCCGCCGCCACGAGGATCGATTCCTTGACGATGTCGACCCCGGTGATCATCTCGGTGACGGGATGCTCGACCTGCACACGGGTATTGACCTCGAGCATGTAGAAGTCGTTGTTGCGATCCATCAGGAACTCGCAGGTCGCGGCTCCGGCGTAGTTGGCGTTCCGGATCAGGGAGGCGGCTGATTCGCACACCCGGTCCCGGATCTCGTCGGGAACGCCCGGGGCCGGCCCCTCCTCGATGAGCTTCTGGTGGCGACGCTGGGACGTGCAGTCGCGGTTGTAG
Source organism: Phycisphaerales bacterium UBA854 (assembly GCA_002295885.1). Lineage (GTDB taxonomy): Bacteria > Planctomycetota > Phycisphaerae > Phycisphaerales > SM1A02 > UBA854. The sequence goes on along the minus strand of DBGM01000047.1, from coordinate 14,378 downwards.
AGGTGCACTGCGCCGCCGTGCTTGTCACCGATGCACTGGACCTCGACGTGCCGGGCCCGTTCGAGGAACTTCTCGATGTAGACGGATCCGTTGCCGAAGGCCGCGACTGCCTCCTGCTGGGCGGACTGGATGGACGGCTGCAGCTCCTCGGGCGTGTGGACGACACGCATGCCGCGTCCCCCTCCGCCGGCCGCGGCCTTCACGATGACGGGGAAGCCGATCTCGTGGGCCAGTTCGATGGCCTCTGCCTCCTCCTCGATTGCATCCTCGCTGCCGGGGAAGATGGGAGTGCCCGACTCCTTGGCCATGCGACGGCAGGAGATCTTGTCACCCAGCAGGGCCATGGCTTCCGGGCTCGGACCGATGAACTCGACGTTGCAGTCACGGCATACGGTGGCGAATTCGGAACTCTCCGCGAGGAATCCGTACCCGGGATGGATTGCGTCGGCCTTGGTGGTCTCGGCGGCGGAGATGATGCGGTCGATCCGAAGGTACGAGTCGAGCGGCGGCGGCGGCCCGATGCACACCGCGTGATCGGCCTGGTCGAGCCATGGCCCGTTGCGATCGGCTTCGGAGTAGACGCAGACCGTCTCGAGCCCCAGTTCGCGTGCGGCCCGGATGATGCGAAGGGCGATCTCGCCCCGATTGGCGATAAGGATTCTGGAGAACATTCGTTCGACTCCCGCTCTCAGGACGGCTTGATGAGCAGCAGATCCTGCCCGAACTCGACGGCGTCACCACTGCTGACCAGCACCTTCTGCACGGTGCCGGAACACTCGGCCTTGATCTCGTTGAAGATCTTCATGGCCTCGACAAGACAGATCACGGTGTCGGGACCGACGCTGTCCCCGACCTTGACGAAGTCGTCCACGTCGGGACTGGCGGCGGAGTAGAAGGTGCCCACCATCGGACTCGACACCGGCACCAGACCGGCGGTGTCGTCCGCCTCGGGTTCGACGGCGGGAGCCGGTGCGGCAGCGGCCGGAGCGGGCGTCGCCGCGGCGGGAGCCGGAGCAGCCGCCTGGGGCGGCGGGGCCGCCGGTGACTGCGTGACCTGCGGAGCCGAGTAGACGCTGGGCCGATGGATGGTGACCTGCTCCTCCGAGTCACGAAGGTCCATTTCGGTCAGGTCGTTGGCGACCATCAGCCGAACCAGTTCCTTGAGCTTTCGTATGTCGATCATTCGATTCGTTCCGTCACGTAAGAGTCAGGCCCGGCCGTCGAGCGGCACGGACGCAGGCGATTTATCCATAGTCGAGAGCACACGGTGCCCATCTTCGGTGATCAATACGTCATCCTCGATCCGGACTCCCCCCACCCCCGGCAGATAGATGCCCGGCTCGACCGTCATGACCATTCCAGGCTCGAGCAGCACCCCGGACTGCTTGACGCTGAAGCCCGGCGACTCGTGCACCTCCATGCCGAGGCCGTGACCCAGGCCGTGCGGGAACTGGTCGCCGTAGCCGTGGCCGGCAATGATCTCGCGGGCCACCGCATCCACCGCGGCACAGTCGGCCCCGGGGCGGCACGCCTCGATCGCGGCGAGCTGGGCGGCCAGCACGATGTCGTAGAGTTCCGCATGCAGGGCATCCGGCACGCCGACGGAGAAGGTTCTCGTCATGTCGGAACAGTAGCCGTCGAGCCGGGCTCCCCAGTCGATCAGCAGCGGCCCCTCGCCGATGCGCCGATCGCACGGCATGTGGTGGATGACGGAACTGTTGGGGCCCGAGGCGACGATCGGATCGAACCCCGCCCCCGTTGCACCCAGCATCCGCATCTCGTATTCCAGGCCGGCGGTGAACTCGAGCTCGGTCATGCCCAACCGCATCCGACCGAGCATGGTTTCCAATGCCCGCTGCTGGATGTCGATGCACTGCTCGATGATGGCCACCTCGTGCGCATCCTTCAGCATGCGAAGGGCAAGCAGATGACCGGTGGTCTCGATGAACTCGACTCCCGGCACCCCGTCCTGCAGCGCCTTGAGGCGACCGACGGTCATGTGCTCGGACTGGAATCCCAGCCGATCGATTCCCCCCGCCTCGGCCACCGAAAGAATCATTCGGTGCGCATCCTGACGGGGACCGATCCGGACCTCGTGCACTCCACCGTGCTTCCACGGGTTCAGGTATTCCTCGTACCGAGCGTCGCAGAGGATCGCGGCCGTGTCGGGCCCGATGATCAGCGTGGCGTCGTGTCCGACGAATCCGGTGAGGTACCAGATGTCGATCTCATGGTCGATGATCATGGCGGAGACGCCGGCATCGACCAACCGGGCCCGAAGGCGGTCGATCCTTCCAGCACTCCTTGCCAACTGATCGGCACTCAGCTCCATGGACGCGATATCGGTCATGGCGGGGAGTATAGCGACCTTCTGAGGGGTATCAGGGGCGATCTGGGGTCCATCTGCACCGATCGTGCAGAGACCTACTCGAGGTGGCCCTGCCTGAGAGCCACAGGAGGCGACAGAAGCTCGCTCAGAAGCACTGCATCACGGAGACCGTTCCGGGTGGACGCAAGGTTCAGAACCCGCTCCCGGGCCCCCTGAGCGACGTCAGACGGATGTGTGGCCTTCGCAGCATTGCGTGGTGCATCCGCCACCGGTGCCGGCTTGGCTTCTTCGGCCGGGACGGTCATCGCCCTGGGCAACGCCGGCACGGAGCGTGGCTTCGGCGCGGCCGAGGGGGCTGGCTGGGCGGCAGCCTCCGATTCCAGTCCCATTCGTCGTCGAATGTGCCTGATCCGCTCGTCCCGCAGCTTCTTCAGGCCCGACTCGGAGGCGGTCATAGGCGGACTGGGTGCGACCCGGGGTGAGATGACCGAAGGCACCTCCTCGACACCGACCGAGACGGGGACTTCCACCGCTTCAACGACGGGATCACCGGCCGCCTCCGCCTGCAGAGCCTTCTTTTTCTTGGAATCCTCGATGCTCTTGAGGATGCCGGAGATGATGGTCCAGCCGATGCCGACGGCGATCAGGATGATTTCGAATCCGCCCATGGGGACATCATACCCGCGACGTTGCCGGCGCGAGCCAAATCCCCCCCCGCTCGGATTGCAGTTCCTCGTACGGAATACCGAAGGTGCCCTCGAGCCGCTCGGGCACGAGCACCTGCTCCACCGGACCGGATGCCAGCAGTCGGCCTCGGTCCAGAAGCCAGGCGTCATCACCGATCGATCTGGCCAGTCCGATGTCATGAATGCTCAGCACCACGATGCCGCCGCCGTCAGCGACGCCGCGCAGATGCGACAACGCCAGCTGCGCATGCCGTGGATCCATCGGTGCGGTGGGCTCATCGAACACGAACAACCCACCTTGCGCTTCGACCTGATACAGCGTCCGGGCGAGTACCACCCGCTGCTGCTGGCCGATCGACAAGGCGGGAACCAGGCGATGGCGCAGGTCCTCGACCTCCAGGCTCTCCAGGAGCGAATCGAGCACCGCCGTCTGCTGCCGACGGACCGGACGAGCCAGTCGCATCATCTCCTCCACCGTGAGGGGTACATCGGAACGCGGGCGCTGGGTCATGAATGCCACCCGGCGGGCACGATCGACGATCGGAATGTCGAGAACCGGCTCTCCATCGATGGTGATCTCGCCGTCGCACGGCTGCAGCCCAGCGGCACAGCGGAGCAGCGTCGACTTCCCCGCCGCGTTGGGACCGACCACCACGGTGATCCGTCCGGCGGACGCAGTGGCCTCGATCGAATCAACCGCAGTGATGTCGCCGTATCGTGCCGTGATGGAATGCAGGGCAAGCGTCATGATCGTTTCATCTCGACTCGAAGCAGCACCAGGAACAGGACACCGCCGCCGATGGTCAGGAGGACGCCGACCGGCATTCGTCCACCCCCCAGATCGATGACCTGGCGAAGCACGTCGGCCCCCACCAGCAGCGTCACGCCGCACAAGACCGCGCCCGGCAGCAGCCAGCGGTGCCTGGCCCCGACCAGCAGGCGTGCGGCGTGCGGTCCGATGAGTCCGACGAAGGCGATGGGGCCTGCGAGCGACACGGCCAGCGAGGTGAGTATTCCGCAGGACAGGAAGATGCCCAGGCGCAGGGAGCCCAGCGAGACGCCCAGTGAAGTCGCTTCATCGTCCGAGAGCAGGCAGATGTCCAGGCTGCGGTGCTGGCCGAAGGCGTAGAGCAGCGAGAGCACTGCCAACGAGGCCGAGAACAGCAGCCTCCAGCCGGACACATATTCGGGGATGGATCCCATCAACCACGTGGTGAACTGTCCCCGCAGTCCGGTCGGCACGAGATGCTGGAAGAACATCATGCCCCCCGCGCAGATCGTCGAGACGACGACGCCGACCAGCACGAGGGCGACCGGATCCAGCCAGGCTGCCCCATCGGCGCTTCTGCGACGACCGAGTACGTACACGATCGCCAGTGCACCGATTGCTCCGGCCAGGGCACTGGGCCACCACTGCCCCGGCATCGTCGCGCCGGCGGTACCGGTGAAGTAGACGAACCACGCCATGGCCATCAGGCCGAGCCCGGCTCCGCTGGAGACGCCGAGGATGAACGGAGAGGCCAGCGGGTTGCGGAGCATCGTCTGCAGAAGGGTTCCCGCCAGTGCGAGGCTGCCGCCCACGATGACCGCCGTCACCATCGCGGTGAGGCGGAACTGCATCCAGTCCGGATGCGGCCAGGCCAGCGACAGACTACCGCCCGGAGGACGATCGATCACCAGACGAAGCAGGCAGACCGCCACGGCGGCCAGCCCCATGAGCGTCAGCATCAGCGGATGGCGTCCCCTCACGAGCCATTCTCCCTCGACAGGAGTGAACGCAGTTCCGCGGCGATTTCGTCCGTGGACGTTGCCGGCAGATGCACCTGGGGATGCACCAGGATGTCGACCTCGCCATCGGTCCGTCGGTCGAGCATCGACTGCAGGGTCCCCCCGGGCTGAAGTTCGCTTTCGGACACGAAGACGATGCGGTCGGCATCGATACGAATCAGATCCTCCCACCCCAACGAGATCCATCCGTCGGCCTGGACCGCGTTGCGGCCGCCGAGGGCAGTCAGCATGTCGTCCATCCAAGTGCCGGATCCCCAGGCCAGCGGCGGCTCCATCGGCGAGAGGATCAGCACGGACCGCCCCTGCAGAGATGGAACTGGGGGAGACAAGGCGGAATCGATCCGATCGGTGTAGGCGTGGACGAGCTCGAGACAGCGCCGGTGGTCAGCCGATTCCGGCGGAAAGAGATGATCCGGGATCGCTGCGTAGGCCGTACGGATGTCCTCGACTCCCGAGAGCGGACTGGCCAGCAGCTTCCAACCGCGGGCCGAGGCCAGCTCACGCAATCCCGGGTCGACCAGATCGGAACGCGACTGGACGAGGATGTGCGTCGGGTCGAGTCGAACCAGCCGTTCGTAGTCGACTTCGTGGAGGTCGCCGACCACCGGGAGAGACGGATCGATCCGGCAGAAAGCGGAACGCCCGACGAGCGAGGATTCGAGTCCGAGCGACACCGCCATGGCGGTCAGGGCGGGAGAAAAGGATGCAATTCGGGGGGAATCGGCGGACCGGGCCACGCCATCGGATCGATCACACGAGGCAATCGACAGCACGACCGCAACCATGAGAATTGCCCGCCGCATCATCATGTATCGGTGTCCACGAGCTGTGTCCTGGTGAGACGGGCGTAGACGTCGCATCGACCGAGGAGGTCATCGTGGGTGCCGACATCGACGATGCGCCCGGACTCCATGACCACGATGCGATCGGCGGTGATGACCGAGGCCATGCGGTGGGCGATGATCAGCATGGTGCGGTCGGCGCCCGCGTCGACGATGGCATCCCGGATCGCCAGCTCCGATTCGGCGTCGACCTGGCTGGTGGCCTCGTCCAGGATGAGCACCGACGGATCGCGGACCAGGGCGCGGGCGATCGAGAGTCGCTGACGCTGGCCTCCGGAGAGCGAGGCACCTCCCTCGGCGACGGTGCTGGTGAATCCGTCGGGAAGCTGGTCGATGAAATCAAGGGCGTGTGCGGTTCGGGCCGCCGAGCGGATTGCGTCGATGCCCACACCCTCCACACCGAAGCCGATGTTCTGCGCGATAGTGCCGTTCATGATGAACGACTCCTGGGTCACCACACCGATCTGGTTCCGCAGGGACGAGAGCCGGACCGACGCCACGTCCGCGCCGTCCACCAGCACCCGGCCGGTCGTCGGCTGCAGCAGCCCGGGCAGCAGGCCGAGCAGGGTCGTCTTTCCCGATCCGTTCGGCCCGACGATGGCGATGCGTTCACCGAACCGGATCTGCAGGTCGATGTCCCGCAGGGCGGGCTGGTCGGCCCCGGGGTAGGTGAAGGAGACGCCTTCGAAGACGATCGACTCGTGATGACGGGCCAGCGGAGGAAGCTCGAGCCCCTGGGGCTCCTCCGGTTCCTCGAGCACCTCCTGGATCCGCTGCGCCGGAGCGGACGCGGCACTGATCTCGTTGATGATTCCGGCCAGGGGGCGGAACGAGGCTCCCGCCACTCCGAGGGAACCGAGCGAAAGAATGAACCGATCGAACGGCAGCGAACCCTCCAGGATGCTCTTGGAGGCAATGGCGGCGAGCAGACTCAGGGCGATGATGGCCAATGATTCGACGATCGGACCGCTCATGGCCCTGGCGAGTCGCATGCGGAGCTCGTGCTTGACGACCTCCCGGTTGACCGCGTCGAAATCGATTTCACTTTCGTGCTCGCCGGTGCTCGTCTTGACGGCCCGCAGCCCCTGCATGATTTCGGTGGTGTGCTTCAGCATCTCCTGCTGGGCGGCGAGCGACCCTCTGGAGCCGCGGCGAACCTTCTTCGCGAGCTTGCGAAGCACGATCGCGATGACGGGTCCGACGACCAGGGCGACGACGACGATCTTCCAGTCGTAGACGATGGCCACGATCAGCGCCGCGAGGCCCTTGGTGATCTGGGCCACGGTCTTGCTCAGCAGTGCATTCAACCCCTGCTGCAGCGCAGCCGCATCGCGCACAAGACGGGCGATGTACTCGGAGGGCCCTTGGGTGACCACGCGACCCAACGGCAGCCGGATGACCTTTCGGAACAGTTCGGCGCGGAAATCCGCGACGGCCCGGGTCGTCAGGGTCTGACTGAGGTACTGATGCACGAAATTGCACACCGCCCCCACCACGGTCAGGCACGAGATGAACACCAGGACCAGCACGACACCATCGAACCGATCGCTGGGCAGCAGATCGATGAGCCACTGGGGAAACTGGAGCCAATGCCCCTGCGCGTTGAAGTCGACGGCGAGTTCGGCCAGCCCCGACCCGGAGTCGGGGTGCACGATCTGGGTCAGCACCGGAGCAAGGCTCAGCAGGCCGACACCCAGCCCGAGGGCCGAGATCAGGGCGAATGAGATGGCGGACACCAGCATGATGCGGTGACGAGCCATCTTTCGTACGAATGACCAGAAGGAGGACATGGGGGGGACAGTATCCCAGCGCGGCGCCGCCGCGGCCACCCACCCGTTGAATCAGCCCCTGAGACGTTCCAGATCCGCGAAGAATCCCGGATAGCTCTTGGAAACGACCCCAGGATCCTCGATCGAGATTCCGCCCCGGCGAAGACCGAGAATCGAGAAGGCCATGGCCATTCGGTGATCGTCGTAGGTCGGAATGGAGACCGGAGGGGCGACGGGATCCAGTTGAGGAGATGGGATCGGACCGATGCGGAGGGATTTGGGCGTCGCGATGACCTCGGCTCCGCATCGCTCAAGTTCACGTTTGAGTACACCCAGCCGATCGCTTTCCTTCAACGGAAGCGTCTCAAGGCCGATGATGGTGGTCGAGGTCATCGCACAGGCGGCGAGGATCGACATCGCAACGGCGCCGTCCGGCATGGCCGAGGCATCGATCGTGGACCAGCCCCGAAGACTCCGGGGACCACGCACCGTGACACCGTCATCCGCTGCTTCGACCGATGCGCCGGTGAGGCGAATGGCCTCGATCACCCGCGTGTCTGGTTGCGGATCGTCGGCCCGGCAGCCAACCAGGGTGACGCAGGATCCCGGCACGATGGCCGCCGCGACCGCCCAGTACACCGCCGAACTTGCGTCCGGCTCAACCGAACGATGACGCGATGCAAGCATCCCGGGACGAACGCGGATCCACCGCAGAGCACCCGCTTCATGCTCGAACTCCACACCGGCTCCCCAGTGCTGGAGTTCCGAGACGGTCAACTGCAGGTAGGAAGCACTGGTGGGAGGCTCCTCGAATTCGAACTCGATCCCCTTCTCGAGAAACGGAGCCACCAGAAGGAGCGCCGAAATGAACTGGCTCGAGGCGGTCCGGCCAATCCGCAGTCGCCCTCCCCGAAGACGGCTGGAGTCGATGCGGACCGGAAGATGCCCCTCCTCATCCAGGCAGGTGATGTCCGCGCCGAGCGAGCGAAGCATGTCGATGCCGTCGGCCATGGGCCTGCTTCGCAGTCGGGGACTTCCATCCACCGTGACGGCGTCGGGCGCCAGGCAGCCCATCGCCAGCAGGAAGCGGGCGGGGGTCCCTCCGTGACCGCAGTCGATGCGGAGCGGCGAGCCGACCGCAGGCAGCCGCCCCGAGCCGCCTTCGATGACGACGGCCTCACCTTCGTGGCCGACGGTCAGGCCGAGCGTCCCCACGGCCTGGAGCATGGCTTCGGTGTCGTCGCTCCGCAGCATGTCGTGCAGCACGGACGAACCACGGGACAGGGCGGCCAGGACGATCGCCCGGTTGGTGATGCTCTTTGAACCGGGAACCCGGACCGAGCCGACGAGCGGCTCCGTTGCGGGATCGATGGGCAGCGTGTCGGACACGATCAGTCGTCCCGACGGAAGACCGCCACGACATCCTCGACGGGGATGACGAACAGGCGGTTGTCGCCCTCGAAATCGACCGGAATTCCCTGCTTGGGATTGAACAGGACCTTGTCGTACTGCTGAATTGGATAATTCACATCATTGGCAACCTGGGCGCTGATCGCGACGACGCGTCCGGTCAAGGTGGGGATTTCGATCTTGTCAGGCAGGTGAATGCCCTCCTTGGTGACCTTGCGGTCCTGATCCTTCCGGATCAGAACGCGGTCCCCGATGGGCTCAACCGTCTCGATCGATCGATTTGCTTGTTTCGACTCGGTCATGAATACGTCATACTAGCGGCATGAGCACAACACCGGCCAGTTCGACCTCGGATCCCACCAGAAGTTCCGACATCGAGACCCTCAAGGGACTCATTCGAGATGTGCAGGATTTTCCCAGCGAAGGGATCCTCTTCCGAGACATCACGCCCCTGCTCGCTGATGCTCGCGGTCTGGCTTTGGCCGTCGGCCTGATGGCCGCCCCGTACCGCGACCAGACCATCGACGTGGTGGTCGGGGCGGAATCCCGGGGGTTCATCTTCGGAACGGCGATCGCCCACGAACTGGGTGTCGGCTTCACTCCGATCCGCAAGCCTGGCAAACTGCCGGGCGATGTGGTCACCCAGGAGTACGAACTGGAATACGGCAAGGATGCACTCCAGATTCACGCCGACGCCATCAAGCCGGGCCAGCGGGTTCTGATCGTCGACGACCTCGTCGCAACCGGTGGCACCCTGGTTGCGTGTCGCGATCTGGTCCGCGCCCTGGGAGCGGACATCGTGGGAATCACCGTGCTGATCGAACTCGTCGATCTGGATGGAGGGGCCCTGCTGGCCCCAGACACGCTCGATTCCGTTCTCAAGTATTGAGACTGGAACCCTCCTCGGCGGCTTGTAGAATAGTGAAGTAAGGATGTCGCCGGCCGGTGGCATCCGGTTTCGTTGGAGATCGCCATGTCCACCATGAAATCCGGACTGAAGCCCGTCGAGGTCATGCCGCAGAACGACCCGCTCCATCTGATCGATGTCGATCACGTGCGATTCGTCGTCGGCAATGCCAAGCAGGCAGCGATGTTCTACGCATCCATGTTCGGATTCCGGATCACCCAGCTGCACGACCTGACCTGCGGGGCACGGTCGATGGCCCGGTACATGCTCGAACAGGGCAACATCCGATTCGTGCTGGAGACGCCGCTCAACCCCGACCACCCCGCGAACGAAGAGCTTCGACGGTACGGAGACGGCATCAAGGACATCGCCTTCAGCGTCTTCGATGCGGCGGCGGCCTACGACCGGGCCATGGCCAACGGTGCAACCTCCTCCCGGGCCCCCGAGACGTTCTCCGACGGCGACGGAAGCATCACCACCGCTTCCGTCTGCACGTACGGACGCGTGGTCCACAGCTTCGTCAGCCGCACCGGTCGGTACGCCCTCCCGGAACTCAAGCAGGGCGGTCTCTTCATGCCCGGCTGGCAGCATTTTCACTGCGGGCTGAATCAGTACAACCTCGACAACCCCTGCGGACTGAAATACGTCGACCACTGCGTCGGAAACGTCGAAGAAGGCAAGATGAACCACTGGGTCGAGTGGTACGAGAAGACCCTCGAATTCTCGATGTTCAAGCACTTCGACGATGCGGACATCTCAACCGAGCATTCCGCCCTGATGTCGAAGGTCATGGCCAGCGGCAACCATCTCATCAAGATGCCCATCAACGAGCCGGCCGAGGGGTTGAAGAAGAGCCAGATCCAGGAGTACCTCGACTGGCACGACAACACGCCGGGGTGCCAGCACCTGGCCCTTCGGACCGACGACGAACTGGCTTCGGTCGCCGAACTTCGACGCCGCGGCGTCGACTTCCTCCAGCTTCCGGACGCCTACTACGAGCAGGTCTGGGACCGCGTGAACGGCGTGCTCGGCGAGCACGGCCACAAGCCGGTCAAGGAGGATCACGAGCGGATCAAGGACCTGGGCATCCTGGTCGACGCCGACGACGAAGGATACCTGCTGCAGCTCTTCACCAAGCCGCTGCAGGACCGCCCCACCATGTTCTTCGAGATCATCAGCCGCATGGGCAGCCAGAGCTTCGGCAAGGGCAACTTCAAGGCCCTCTTTGAAGCCCTGGAGATCGAGCAGGAACGTCGCGGCAACCTCTAGACACGGCAGCAAAATACGACCCTGCGCCTGCCACTGCTAAGACCACTTGGCATCAGGCATCGCCAAGCAGCTCATTGATCAATCTCAGCTGCAGCGACTTATTGGCGACCATCTGCCCATTCATCAGTTCACGAAATTGCTGCTGCTGGTCCTTACTTAAGCCGGCCAGCCTTTCAGTCATTGTGCTGACCTGAGCAGACATCATGGAAAGTGATTCATTTGGCGGCGGAACCGCGGTCTGAATCGACGGGAGCAACATCTTGTATTGATTTTGAGCCGCCGGGCTTGCTGAAATTGCCCCGCCACCTCCAGCGAAGCATGAATCAACATAGGCCATCAAGTCGTTGGCAACGATTTCCTGATATTTCATGTACTGATCTATCGCATTCCGTATCTGACTCTTCTGATGCGGAGTGCATGCATTCACTTCTGCAGCAACTTCATCCTTAAACTGGGTGAAGCCACTGTGACCGCTGGGGTTACCCAGAGACCCTGGCGCTTGGACTAGTAACACAACGACAGACATCGCAGTTGAGTTCACCTTGTCATCATCGCTCGACCCATTGCATGCACTCATGCATAGCAACAGAGCGGTCGCTGCAGTGATCACGATTGAAGCGATCGCATTATTTAGGAGGTTCATACATCTGAATCCTAGATATGAGAATATTCCGCGGGGATGCGATGACTCTCTCACTACAGACTGTGAAGCACGGCGTCGCCGTGCCCGTCGACCTTGACCTTGTCCCACCGCTGCAGGACCGTGCCGTCGGGGCCGATCAGATAGGTCGTGCGGACCACGCCCATGTACTTCTTGCCGTACATGGACTTCTCCTGCCACACGCCGTACTGCTCGCAGACGACCGCATCGTCGTCGGCGAGGATCGGAAAGTTCAGATCGTGCTTGGCCGCGAACTTCGACTTGCTCTTGACGTCCTGTGGCGAAATGCCGAAGACGGACGCACCGGCCTTCTCGAACTCGCCTTTCATGTCGCGAAACTGACAGGCTTCCTTCGTGCAGCCCGACGTGTCGTCCTTGGGGTAGAAGAACAGCACGACCGGGCCGCCAGTCGAAAGCGGTGAGTGCTCGGTGCCACTCTGGTCGGCGAGGGTGAACTCGGGGGCCTTTGAGCCGATTTCGATCATCACGTCCATCTCCTGTGGTTGGGTGTGGACATCATACGGCCCTAGAGGCATGCTCAGGGCCACTTCGCTATTTGATCATTGGAGCCCGCGAACGCTTCAAATAGACTGGATTCGTCCGCCGTACCGGCTGTTTCAGGGAGACGAATCCATGCTGACCACCCTCGCCCTCTCCATGGCTGTTCACGCGGCCCCCGCCCAGGCCTTCAACTACATCCGCATCGGAGACGTCGACGGCTTCGGATACGTGACCGGAACCACCCCCTGCGCCGGGGAACCCTGCTGGCCCTTCAACAGCTGGAACTCCAGCAACAACGGCAGCTGCTCGTCATTCCAACTGGTCAACACGCTCGGCGACCCGGTCAACGTCGACGGTCTCGATCCCCTTGGTGGCGGCGACTACCTCCCGAATCTCGACTGCTCACCACAGACCCGCTACGACTCCGACGAGTTCGATCTTCGCACCGGATTCGAACTGGGCGGCCCTCCCTACGGGGGCGGCACGCAAGTCGATGGCGCGGTGAACCTCAACAGCAGCGGCTCGGGCTGGACGGACGTTGCCGTCTCCGGGACCGGATTGGGCTGGTTCGACTGCGTCGTCGCACCCGCCCCGCCCCACGACTACATCTGCGGTCAGGGACAGGCGATCTTCATCTTCGACTTCGAGGTCTCATCTGCGAATCCCACGCAACCGCTCTACGTGAATGTCATCTTCGGCGACTACGATGTGGATTCCGCCAGCGACCTGCTGCGCTACACGACGTCTTCGGGATCGGTGATCGACACGACCATCGCGACCCAGGACAACTCCGCCGGCGACGACGGTCTGATCCAGGAGGCGACGGCCGTCATCCCCTTCGCGGACGTCTTCCCCAACTGGGGCGGCGGCGACAAGTCCGGCTTCCTCATGGTCGAGTTCCTGATGCCCGACGAACCGTTCGTTGCCTTCGACTACGTCGAACTCAGCATCGCCCCCCTGATCGAACCCGAGGGATGCTGCTGCTACCAGGACGAACTCGGCTGGCACTATCTGGAGATGACGGAAACCAAGTGCCAGAATGTCGGCGGAAGCTACGCCGGCGACGGCGTCCCCTGCGAAGACGCCACCCCGGTGGTCGGCGCGTGCTGCATCGGCCAGGCGGATGGCACGGTCATCTGCATCGAGACCGCGGAGTGCGACTGCGATGCGCAAAGCGGCCTCTTCTATCCGAATGCTTCCTGCTCGCAGGTCCCCTGCCAGGAGCCGGACCCCGTCGGCTGCTGCTGCTTCATGAAGCCAGGCTCGTCGTACTGGCTGCTGTCCGTCATGACCCAGCTCGACTGCGTCAACGTCTACGGCGGGTATTACGCCGGTGACGGCACCGAGTGCGAAGGCGACACCTCTCCGATCGGAGCCTGCTGCCTCAAGGACGGAGTCTGCATTCAAACGGCCGAGTGCGAGTGCGATTTCCAGGGTGGCGACTTCTATCCCGGCCTGTCCTGCAATGATGTTCCCTGTGGCAACAACGGCGAACCCGGCGCGTGCTGCTACATCGACGTCGAAACCGGCTGCTACGAATGCGTCATGACACCCAACGAGGAGGAGTGCCTGGGGCTTCCCAAGCAATATCAATTCCCCTCCTGGCAGGGAGCCAATACGTCCTGCACCGATTCCGACATCACCTGCTGCCGACCTCTCGGGGCGTGCTGCATCGACGGCGACTGCGCCATGATGATCGCCGAGGCCTGCGAACAGGCCGGAGGCACGTCATGGAATGGAGCCACACTCTGCGCTGATGTGTCCTGCCCGGACTGCACCGGAGATGTGAACGGCGACGGCACGGTCAACATCCTCGATCTGCTGCTCGTGATCGGCAACTGGGCGGGGTGCCCCTGAGCAGGCCTTCCGACTCGTCGGACCGATTCAGCCGGTCTTCATGGTGGATGTGTCCTGCAGATCAACCCGGTGGCCTCGAATGGCCGCCTGGCGGGCGATTCGCATCGGAATCGTGTCGCTAGAATGAATGCTCTGGAGGAACCGATGCCCTACTACACCCATCTCGGCGAGATCCCGGCCAAACGACACGTACAGTTCCGTCGACCGGACGGCGCACTCTACAGCGAGGAAGTCTTCGGAACGGAAGGCTTCGTCGGACCGACTTCGACGATGTACCACATCCATCCGCCGACCCAGGTCTCGGGCTGGAAGAAGCTCTACTCCACCAAGACCGAATACGTCGAGACGGACGTCATGCG
>DBGM01000037.1:6731-109467 GCA_002295885.1 Phycisphaerales bacterium UBA854 | reverse complement strand
AGTGGGCCATACTGGACTTGAACCAGTGACCTCTTGTGTGTCATACAAGCGCGCTAGCCAACTGCGCCAATGGCCCGATTCGGAGAGGATACCACACCCGCAACCGGTGGCAAGCGGTGGGTTCAGACCTCGTTGCCGGCACCACCGCCGGTGACGGCCTCGATGGTGTCGATTTCCAGTCGGAACGGGCCCGCCTTCTTGTCGTAGATGTAGAACTCGATGCCGCGAACCTGATCGGGGGTGATCCGGCCCCGGAGCGGCTGGCCGAAGCTGGTCCGCACCATCTCGTCGATGGGGACCACCACGTCCATCCACTGGCCGTCGATGGTGTCGAAGCGGGTCCAGTAGGAGTCGCCCCGCATGTTCCGCGAACCCCGGGTACCGATGATCCAGGTGCGACCGTCCCCCTTGAAGCGAACCCGAAGCGCATCGGCACCTTCGCAGCTGCCGTCGGGCAGCGCCGCCCGCATGGAGGAGAAGCCTCCGTTGTTCCGAAGCGACGTCTCTCCATCGAAGATCAGCGTGCCGTCTCCCGAGCGGATGCGGCCAGTGGAGAGCCCGCCCATGACGCCGTCCACGACCACGCCGAACCGGCGGACGCTGGACGGATCCTCGAAGTCGTACAACATCCGACCGGTACCTCCGGATGCGGGCCGGGACCGGCTGTCCATCTGCATCTGGCCGCTCAGCAATGCGTCCATGATGCGACGGTAGGACCAGGCACGCTCGGTGACGTCCGCGTCCATGGCGATCTCCTCGAGCCGGGCCGCAAGGGTGGCACGGGAAGGTGCATCCAGGCCGAATCCATCGACGGCGGCAACGGCCTCCAGGGCGGTCGCGTAGACGGCGGCACAGGCTTCGGGATTGTTGTTGTTGAACATCGGCGCCCCACGCTCGATGGCGTTCACCAGCAGGGATTCCAGGGGCGATTGCTGAACCGGCGGAAGCAGCACCCGGTCGATGACGTGAATGACTCCGTTGGATCCGGCGATGTCCGCCGTCTGCACGACGGCCTCGCCGACCAGCAGTCGGTCACGGGCCACTTCCAACGCCAGTGTCGTGTCGGCGAGCGTGGTGACCTCGTCGCGTCCCACAAGCACTCCGGCATCGAGCCGACCAGGCACCACGTGATGAAGCAGGATGCGTCCGAGATCGGACCGGCCCGCATCGCTGAGAAGGTACTCCACGACTTCGCCGTCGAGCCGGGCGAAGGCGTCGTTGGTGGGAGCAAAGACGGTGTAGGGACCTTCGGCGGCCAACGCATCGGCCAGACCGGCCGCCTTCACGGCGGCGACGAGGGTGGAGAACTGGTCGTTGCCGGCCGCGATCTCCACCACGGTGGGCTGGGAGACGACGGACAACGAGGCAGCGAGCACGACGGTTTCGGCGAGCAGCATGTGATTCCTTCCTGCGATGAGGATTCGGGGGTGGTTCATCAACATAGGCAGCATCCCGCGATGGGACAAGTGAATTCCGAACTTCCACCGACTGGTACCATGGACGGCATGACTGAACAGAAAATGACCATCGCCCATTTCCAGAACCTCATTCGCGATCGGTACCACGACACCGACGCGGCCCGGGGTGTCGCCCCCACCTTCCTCTGGTTCGCCGAGGAGTTCGGCGAATTGGCCGAAGCCCTGGCCAAACAGGCCCGGGGCGACGGAAAGCAGGAAAACCTGGCCGAGGAGTTCGCGGATGTGATGGCCTGGCTTGCCACGCTGGCCAACATCACGGGAGTCGACCTCACCCAGGCGATCCACGACAAGTACATCGAACACGGCGGGCCCGAAGGGACCAAGTAGCAATGGGACGGATCGCGGACATCCTGGCCGACACGAGGTCCTCCGGCCGCGGCGCGCTGATGCCGTTCCTGACCGCCGGCTACCCGGACCTCCAGACGACCGAAGCCGTGCTGCTGGGAATCGAACCGGCCTGGGCGGACATCGTCGAACTCGGAATACCCTTTTCCGATCCGATCGCCGACGGTCCGGTCATCGCCGCTTCCATGCACGAAGCACTGACGAACGGACTCACGCCCGATCAGATCCTCGCACTGGTGTCCCGCATCCGGGACCGGGTGCAGCAGGGACTGGTGGCGATGGTGAGCCATTCCATCGTGGAGCGATCGGGCGGAGTCGATTTCATACAGCGTGCCGCCGACGCCGGCTTCGACGGGTTCATCGTTCCCGACGTGGATCTGGAACGCGTCGACGATCTGCTCCCGATGATCGACGATCGCAACCTGTCCTTCAGCCTGCTGGTCGCCCCGTCGACCACGGATGACCGCCTGGACGCCATCCTCCCCCGCTGCCGGGGCTTCATCTACCTGCTGGCTCGCGGCGGCCTGACGGGCGTCCGCAACGAACTGCCGGACATTTCGCCCCAAGTCGCCCGTATCCGGGAACGCACCGATCTGCCCATCGCCGTTGGCTTCGGGGTCAGCAGCCCCGACCACGTGGCCACGGTCGTCTCCCGGGCGGATGCCGCCATCGTGGGCTCGGCCATCGTGAGAAGGATGGGCGAGGCCGATGATCCCGCCTCGGCCGCCCTGCAGACCATCCATGAACTCTCCGGCGGCCTTGCCGCGGGCGCCTGAGCCCACCGGATCGGCTACCATGGCCGATCTGTCCCCTGACCCGGAGAACGTCATGAGCGAGTCAAGCCAGTATCAGGTCGTCGTCGAAGACGCGGGCCCCGCCCGCAAGCGGATCACCGTCACGGTCCCCAGTGCTGTGGTCAACGCCCAGCTCTCGAACCAGATGGCGACCATCGGTGGCAGCGTGAACATCCCAGGTTTCCGCAAGGGCAAGATCCCCAAGGCGGTCATCGAGAAGCGGTTCGGGGATGCCGTCCGCGAGGAGACCCGCAACGAACTCGTCCGCGACGGTCTTCGGGAAGCGATCGAGAGCCACAATCTCGAGATGCTGCAGCAGCCCGAACCCACCGAGGATTCCGTTCCGGAGGTCGAGAACGGACGCGACTTCTCATTCACGGTCGAGATGGACGTGGTCCCGGAGTTCGAACTCCCCGACTTCAGCACGATCGAGATCATCCGCCCCGTCCTGGAGGTGGAGGCCGAGCACATCGACGAGGAGATCGAACGCCAGTGCCTCCGAAACGGAAAGGGCGAGACACTGGAAGGCGATTTCCTTCCTGCGGACCGTCTTCTCGGCCGGGCCGTCTGCACCCGCAAGGGCGAGGACGAGCCGTTCTTCACCAATGAACAGACGCTGATCGTGCTCCCCGACGCCGGCGAGCGAGGCGAGATCCTCGGACTCATGATCGACGACGTGAATGCCATCTTCGCGGACAAGGCCGTCGGCGACGCGGTTTCGTTCACCATCGACGTCCCCGAGCACTACGAGCGGGAGGACATCCGGGGCAAGACGGTCTCGGTCGACTACCAGATCCACGTCGCCGAACGCATCGAACCCTGCTCACTGGACGAACTGGTCGAGGCCTACCAACTGCCTTCCGCCGATGTCCTCAAGGAGCAGATCCAGCTCGCCCTCGAGCAGCGTCGCGACGAGGAGCAGGCCATCGTGCTGCGGGACCAGGCCCGGGAGAAGGTCATCGAGCAGATGGACGTCCCCATTCCCGAAAAGCTGTCCGCGGCCCAGGTATCGAATCACCTCGACCGGGTGCGGCTGGGCCTGCTCGAGCGGGGCGAGGACGAACAGACCATCGAGACCCAGGTCGCCGAAGCCCGCGAGGACACCGAGCGGATGGCGGACAACGGGATCAAGCTCATGTTCCTGCATCAGCGGCTGATCAAGCAGTACAACCTCACCGTCAACGAGCAGGAGGTCAACCAGCAGATCGTCAAGCTCGCCATGCAGCGAGGCGTCCGCCCCGACGAGCTCCGGGCGAACCTCGTGCAGAACAACCAGATCCAGCAGATCGGCACGCACATCGTCGAGAACAAGGCCGCCGACGCCATGGCCCAGCAGATGAAGATCGTGGACATGGACGCAGACGAGTGGAAGAAGCGGAACGAGGACGGCGCTGGGTCGGGGTCCAAGAAGAAGACCACGAAGAAGAAGACCTCGAAAAAGAAGACCGCGGCCAAGAAGAAGAGCACCAAGAAGTCCTGAGAGGACACCGATGACCCCCTCGTCGATTCCGATGACGCTCGGCGCAACGGTGCAGCCCGGAGAGGTCTTCTTCGCGATCCTGCCCTGGATGCTGATCCTGATCGGGATCGTCATCGTGGGATGGCTCCTGCTCCTGTTCATCCGACGGTCCACCGGCGACGGGGAAAGCAGCCTGGACGACGGGTTCACCCTTGGTCAACTCCGGAAGATGCGTGAACGCGGAGAGATGAGCGACGAGGAGTTCGAGCAGGCCCGCAATGTCATCCTGGGGCAGCACGCGGGCCGCGCCGCCGACACCTCGGCTCGCATGGGGTCCGATACGACGGAGTCGCGGACGGATCCCGTCCGGAAACCACCGGCTGATGAACAATGAACCCACGAAAGAGGAATGAGGTTGAAAATACGTCTTCCTCGGGACCAAAATCAATGTCACACTGCCCGGGCGACGGAAATCTGCTTTCCGCGTCGAGTACCCGCCGGAATGGATCCCGCGGGTACACTGGAGGAGGGGCTGGCCCGAGTGGGCCATGCAGCAGCGAGTGGGAGAAGGACGATCTCGTGTTTGATCGCGTACCAGAGGACATGATTCAACGGATGGTCGACGCGGCCCGTGAACGGGCCGACGGATCGCCCCCCCTGGCGGCCGCCGACGGCACTCCCGGCGACGGCCCGGGCGATTTCGGCAGCTCCGACTCCTCCGACGGTGGCCCCGAGGGACCGGGGGGTTCCGGAGGGTCCGGAGGCGACGACGGTGACGACAGCGGATTCCGTGGCCGACGCGTGACCACCTGTTCGTTCTGCGGCAAGACATCCCGTGAAGTCGGGCCGATGGTGGAAGGCCCGAGCGACATCTACATCTGCTCGAACTGCACCGATCTCTGTCAGAACATCTTCCGCCAGGAAAAGCGGCGAATGAGCAGCAGCCGGCCGCTCTTCACGACCATCCCCTCTCCGCGGCAGATCAACGAGTTCCTGAACCAGTACGTGATCGGCCAGGTGGAGGCCAAGCGGACCCTCTCGGTCGCCGTCCACAACCACTACAAGCGGCTGGCCCACCTCGAAAATGAGGATTCTGAGGTCGAGCTGGACAAGTCAAACGTGCTCATGATCGGCTCGACCGGCACCGGAAAGACGCTGCTCGCCAGGACGCTGGCCCGGGTTCTCAATGTGCCCTTCGCAATCGGTGACGCCACCACCCTGACGGAAGCCGGCTACGTCGGCGAAGACGTCGAGAACCTGCTGCTCAAGCTGCTCCAGTCCGCCGACTACGATCTCGAGGCCGCCCAGCGGGGCATCATCTATATCGATGAAATCGACAAGATCGGCAAGACGTCGAACAACGTCTCCATCACGCGCGATGTCTCCGGCGAAGGCGTCCAGCAGTCGCTGCTGAAGATGCTCGAAGGCGTGGTGGCGAATGTCCCGCCCCAGGGTGGTCGAAAGCATCCCGAGCAGCAGTACATCCAGATGGATACGACGCACATCCTGTTCATCTGCGGCGGGTCCTTCGAGGGGCTCGAGGAGATCATCCAGAAGCGACTGGGCAAGCAGCGAATCGGATTCATGGCCGAAAACGATTCCAGCCAACCGGATATCGTCGTCGCGAACGATGACCACGAGGTCAACACGCATCTTGGACTCGTCACTCCACAGGACGTCCTGTCGTTCGGGCTCATCCCGGAACTGATCGGGCGTCTGCCCATCATCACCCCCCTGCTGCCGCTCAACACACCGCAGATGGTCAGGATCCTGACCGAACCGCGGAACGCGATCACCAAGCAGTACCAGCACCTCTTCGAACTCGAAGGCGCCTCCCTGGAGTTCACGCCCGACGCGCTGGAAGCACTGGCCCAGCAGGCCATGGAGCGGGGCACGGGAGCACGCGCCCTCCGCGCGGTGATCGACAGCTACATGCTCGATCTGATGTATGACCTTCCGGACATGGAAAACACCTCGGTCACCTACGTGGTGGACCGCAAGGCCATCGAGACCCGGGCCCCGCTGGAGGAGATCTCCCGGCGGTCCAAGACGGCCTGAACCTCTTCTGAGGCCCCCCAATCCCCCTTCCCAACCTCCAATCGCCCTCCAGGGGGGCGGCATCCCACGTGGGCTTGAATCCACGCGGGCAGCCCGTATAATCCTCCTCTTCCCCGGAGGACACGACATGGGACGAGTTTGCCATTTCACCGGAGCACGGACGACGGTTGGTCGCAAGATCCACTACCGCGGTCTCCCCAAGTACAAGGGCGGCATCGGCCTCAACATCTCCGGTGTGTCCAAGCGGAAGATCAAGCCCAATCTGCAGACCGTCCGGGCCGTCATCGACGGCAAGCCGGCCCGCATCAAGGCTTCGACCAGAGCAATCCGCAACGGCCTGGTGGTCAAGCCGCTCAAGCGCAAGTACGGCTGGACCCGTCAGCAGAAGGCTGCGGGCGCAGCCACCTGAGTCGACATTCCCGGACTCAACAAAAAACAGAGTAAATCTGGTGTGAGTGTCGGGTTTTTTCCGAATTTGACGTCTCGCTCGTTTGACCGTTTCGTCTCGGGGCGTAGTGTTAGAGAGTACGAGGTCCGAAAATCACCTCGGGGTGCATCATCTTCCCCCCACCAGGGCGGCGCAAGAGACTCCCACATCGCATTTCGGACCCCAGGAACAAGCAACTGAACTGATGGGACTGCTCCCTTCGCAGACTACGGCGTGAGGAGCAGGGCTCGCGATTCGCCGTCAGGCGACCGCGGGTGGAGTTGGGTATCGCTCCCGTTCGGGAGCACGGGGAACAGGTGACAGTGGGTTCATTCCTGGCCAGATCGCGATCCATCGCTGCAGCATCGACGCTCCGAACCGGGCCTCGAGGCGGCAAGGCGGTGCGCCATGGGTGACCGCTCGGACGTCGATCGCGTGAAGGAAGCGACCAATCTCGTGGAGCTCATCGGAACGCACGTCGCCCTGGAACCCAAGGGCCGTGAGCATATCGGGCTGTGCCCCTTCCACGACGACAAGACCCCCTCCTTCTGCGTGGTGACGCACAAGAGCCAGTCCTTCTACAAGTGCCACTCATGCGGCGCGAGCGGCGATGCTTTCACCTTCCTCCAGAACTACCTGCGCATCGACTTCCGCGAGGCTCTCACCATGCTGGCCGACAAGGCCGGCATCACCCTCTCGACGAGGCGGCCCTCCCCCGAGGACAAGGAACGCCGCAGCAACCGTGATCGCGTGACCGCGGCCAATCGATTCGCCGGGGACTTCTTCCGTCGCAGTCTCGGGCATCCCGAGCACGGCCGGCTCGCCCGGCAGGTCATCGAGACCCGCGGCATCAACGAGGAGATGGTCGAGGCGTTCATGATCGGATGCGCTCCCGCGGGATGGGACACCTTCCTCGGAACCCTGGGCAATCGGCCCGAGACCATCGAATCGGCCCGCATGGCCGGCCTGCTGCGCGAACGAACCAACGGACCGGGCAACTACGACTACTTCCGCAACCGGCTGATCTTTCCGATCTGCGACGAGAGCGGCAGCCCCATCGCGTTCGGCGGCCGGATCCTCGATCCAGAGGACAACCCCAAGTACCTCAACAGCCCTGAGACCGAACTGTTCCAGAAGGGGCGGACCCTCTACGGCCTGCATCTGGCCCGCAAGGCCATCATGGACCGGAAGGTCGCCATCGTCACCGAGGGCTACACCGACGTGATCGCCTGTCACCAGGGCGGCTTCCGCAATGCGGTCGGAACCCTGGGCACCGCGATGACCGACGATCACGCACGGATCCTCTCCCGCATCGCCAACACCGTGATCCTCCTGTTCGACGGCGACGAAGCAGGCCAACGGGCGGCCGAACGTGCGATGGAAGTCATGATCAACCATCCGGTCGATGTCTTCATCTGCATCCTGCCCGACGGCCAGGATCCCGCCGACATGCTGGCGGCCGAACGGGGACCGGAACGGTTCCAGGCCGCGATCGACGACTGCGCCACCGTACTGGACTACATGCTGGATCGCTTCCGTCGCGAATTCGCCGACCAGAAGACCATGGCCGGTCGCCAGGAGGCCATCGAGAGCTTCATCGGCACGCTGGCGCGTCTGGGGCTGGCCCGCACCCAGCCGATCCGACGCGCGATGATCATCAATCAGGTGTCCGAACTCACGGACATGCCCTCGGGCGTCATCGAGAGCATGCTCGCCGAAGCCGACACCGTGGCCCGTTCACGACCGACCGGCCCCGCCGTCCCTCCGGCCCAGGCCCCGGATCCCTCCCCGGAGGATGTCGAGGGCATGTTCGAATCCCACCTGCCGGCGGTCTCCAATCGGCGACGACTGGCCGAACAGGAATATCTTGCGGTCCTGCTCTTCGACGACGAGGCCCCCCACCGGGAAGGGCACGAACTGCTCAAACTGGAATGCTTCCTCGACGAACGGAACCGTGCCCTCGCCCACGAGGTGCTCACCCGGATCGCACGCGGCGGATCGACGACGATCCACGATCTGCACCGCGAGGTCTCGGACGAACGCATCCACGAACTTGCATCGAACCTGTGGTTCAAGGGCCAGCGACTGGTCGACGAACCGGCGGACGACTACGACCAGCGCAGCCCGCTCCAGCGCGTGACCGAGGCCTTCGAGGCCTGCATGAATCACGCCCACGCCCAGCAACGGCTTGCGCAGATCGATGTGTCCGAATCCAATCCCGGCGCGCTCATGGAGGCACTCCGGACCATCAGAGAACAGGGCCCCAACGCGGCCGCAATCCACCGGAACGCCCGGAACTGAGAAGAACGTACCCCGCATACCGGGTCGACCCCCGGCGATGACCGACCCCGGTGACGGGGACACCAAGCAGAGGATCCCGACGATCATGAAAATCCGACACCTACATCCAAGCCTCAAATCGCTGGTGCAGCACAGTCACGGGCGGAAGTGGATGAGCTACGAGGAGCTCAACACCTCCATCCCCGATGAGATGGTGCACCCGACCAAGATCGATCAGCTGCTGGTCCTGCTCGATTCGCTCTCCATCGAGCTGATCAACTACCAGGACCGCAGGATCCACGGCGGCGACCAGTTCTATGCACCACTGCATACGAACCTGAAGTTCAAGCGCGACAATCCGTACATGACCTTCGGGCTCAAGAACGGCGAGGAGATCATCCAGGAGCAGGCCCAGCAGCAGCAGGAGGGCCAGGCCGGCTCCGAGGGATCCGAAGGCGCCCCGGGGCACGACGGCGGCGACGGACTGCTTGACGAGTCCGAACGCGAGGCCGCCATCGAGGAGGTCTCAACGAAGCGAATCGATGATCCGATTCGCATGTACCTCACCCAGATGGGCACGATTCCGCTGCTCACCCGGGAAGAGGAGATCCGTCTCGCCAAGAAGATCGAGACCACCCGCATGATCTTCCGCCGCAAGGTCCTCGAATCCGACTACGCCGCCATGCAGGCCGTCGAGATCCTCCAGCAGGTGCACAACGGCGATCTGCCGTTCGACCGCACCATGCGGATCTCCACGGCCGAGGAGAACGCCAAGGAGAAGATCGCTTCACGCATCCCGGTCAACATCGCGACCGTGCAGCGACTGCTCAAGCGGAACGAACTCGACTGGGAACGGCTCGAGGGAACCCGGATCGACAAGGCGACCACCGCCGAGATCTGCCGGACGATGAATCTTCGCCGCCGCAAGATGGCGACGCTGCTCGAGGAGTGCTGCCTTCGCACGGCGAAGATCCAGCCGCTGCTCCGCAAGATCCAGTCCATCAACCGGAAGATCGCCGAACTGGGACGCGAACTGGAACGGGTCCGCAAGAACCCCGAACGCTACCACCCCGAGGATCGGGAGGTCATGGAGGAGGAGCTCCGCGGCCTTCGCAGCCTCGTCCTTGAACGTCCCGGCGACCTCAAGGAACGCACCATTCACATGGAACGCGTCTTCAATGAGTACGAGCAGGCCAAGCGGGACCTGAGCGGCGGAAACCTCCGACTGGTGGTGTCCATCGCCAAGAAGTACCGCAACCGCGGCCTCCCCTTCCTGGACATCATCCAGGAGGGCAATACGGGACTCATGCGTGCGGTCGACAAGTACGAGTACATGCGTGGCTACAAGTTCTCGACCTATGCGACCTGGTGGATCAGACAGGCGATCACCCGCGCGATCGCCGATCACGCCCGGACGATCCGCGTACCGGTGCACATGATCGAGACGATGTCCAAGCTGCGGACGATCCAGAAGCGCCTGCTGCAGTTGATGGGTCGCGAGCCGACCATCGAGGAACTGGCCGAACAGGCCGACATGACGGTCGAGGAGACCCGGCGGGTGATGAAGATCTCCCGTCATCCGATCAGCCTCGATCGCCCCGTGGGCGAATCCGAGGACTCGCAGTTCGGAGACTTCATCGAGGACGAGCGCCAGGAGGCCCCCACCGAGACGGCGACGAGCGAGATGCTCCGAAGTCGGATCAACGATGTGCTCAAGACGCTCACCTACCGCGAACGTGAGATCCTCAAGCTGCGCTACGGCATCGGCGACGGATACACCTACACGCTCGAGGAGGTCGGCAGGATCTTCAAGGTCACCCGGGAACGGGTCCGCCAGGTGGAGTCGAAGGCGATTCGGAAGCTGCAGCATCCGGTCCGCCGACGACGTCTCTCCTCCTTCATCGAGGAGCAGGGCGCCGACGATCTGAGCTGATCGAACCACTACGCACCCAACCGCGCGGGGTCCGGACGAATGTTCGGGCCCCGCGTCTTTTCAGGCCTTGCCGATGAACCGGTTGAACTCGTCGCGGTCGCTTTCGTGCGGGCGGACGATGTAGCCCACCCCGTCGTCGAGTCGCACTCCACGAAGCGTCTGCAGGTTGATTCCCGCCGCCGCGATCTCCTCGAGCGTCCTGGTGAACGACCCCTGCCCGGCATCCTCGATGAGCAGCGCGGCCTCGCGCTCGACGAACTCCAGATCCGTCGATCGCAGGAACATCCTCAGCTCCTCGGCATTCTCGGGAATGCACGTCAACCGCGAATGCGGCATGTCCAGGGACCGGACTTCCAGCATCTTCAGCTGGATGTCCCCCTTGCGCAGCCGGGCGGCAAAGGACGCCAATTGCCCGGGGGTATCGGGAAGCGACACGGTGAATTCCACGATCGTGGTCCATTCGGCCATCGACACTGGCTCCTCAGGAAGGTACGGAGACGGCTCGTTCCAGGGCGGCGTCGATGGCGGACCGAAGCTCCTCCGGTTCGGGCAGCCGACCGCGTCCTTCAGTCCGGCACGCCTGCCATCCGGGAGCGGGCTCGATGATTCCGAAGCCGTCCTCCCGCAGCTGGGCGAGATTGCGCCGGGTCGCGGGCTGATCCAGCATCGTCTCGTTCATGGAGGGGGCGAGGAGCACCGGCGTGCGTTCCCGGTCGATGGAAGCAGCCAGAAGGCTCACGGCATTGTCGCAGCGGCCGCCGGCAAGCTGCCCCAGCATGTCCATGGAACAGGGAGCGACCAGCATCAGCGAGGCGATCCGCGCGAGATGAATGTGCGGCGACTCGAGTCCCTCGGTGGCGGTCCAGGGGCACAGGACGACCTCCCGACCGGTCAGACTCTGGAAGGTCAACGGCCCCACGAACCGGGTGGCGGCCTCGGTCATCGCGACCACGACATTCCGGCCGGACTGGACCAGATCGCTCACCAGCGAGGCCATCTTGTATGCGGCAACACCGCCGGTGATCCCGATCAGGATCACTGGAGCTTCGTTCCCTGTGGCGTGCGTCGTCACGGCGAGAGCGGTCAGAGCACCGATTCGTCGAGGCCGTCCTCGACGGTCTCCTCGGGCTCCCAGGTCGGGGCGATCTTGTCCTGAAGGATCTCCTCGATCACAAGCTCGAGATCGGTGCGACCATCACGCTCGATGAGCGGACGGGCACCATCGACGACCAGTTCCTTCATCCGACGCTGGATGAGGGCACAGAGCTTGAATCGGCCGCCCAGCTTGTGGACGATTTCATCGCTTCGAAGGGCTTCGATCATCGGACGTTCTCCTCGGAACACGGCTGCCGGCCCCACCGGGGCCATACGCCGCTAAGCCCTGCATTCTAGCGGATCAGGGGCCTCACGTCGAATCCCACGATGGACCGATGTACAATGCTCCGCTGCACCCTTCCCCAGCCCCGGGGGGCCCTGGACATGCGTCCGACACTCACGAGAGCCCTGAGAAAAACAAGCCTTCGACTCGGCTTTGAACGGGACTGGTATCTCTACCTCGTCGCTGCAGCCATCGGACTGGTCATGGCCGTGGTCGCCACCGCCTTCCTTGCCCCTCTCCGGGCGGTCGAGGGCTGGGGCGAACACATGAAGGGGCATCCACTACTGCCCTGGCTCGTGCTCCTATGCCCGGCCATCGGCGGCCTGGTCGTCGGGATCCTTCGTTGGATGATCCGGGCCCGCGACGTCGGGCCGGGGGTCACCACCCTCATGTACGCGGTCCTGCGTCAGCGATCACGCATCCAGGGACGGGTCGGCCTGCAGAAATGGCTCTGCAGCACCGCCACCATTGCGAGCGGCGGGTCGGCCGGGGCCGAAGGTCCGATCGTGAACATCGGCGGGGTCATCGGCTCAAACATTGCACGTCTGCTGGGAACTCGCACCCAGAACACCGCGACGCTGCTGGGCTGCGGCTCGGCCGCCGGCATCGCCGCGGTGTTCAACGCACCGATCGCCGGAATCTTCTTCGTGATGGAGATCCTGCTGCGGGACTTTTCGCTGAAGACCTTCACCCCGATCGTCATCGCCGCGGTGGTCGCCTCGGCCACCACCCGGGGCGTGCTGCACGACAGTGCAATCTTCGATGTCGGCGCCGGCTTCATCGGATCCGACGAGTCGTTCGGCATCGGACAGATTCCGATCTATCTCGTCCTGGGACTTCTCAGCGCCGTGATCGCGGTGACGTTCATCCGCTCCCTGCGGTTCGCCAGCGAACGTTTCGGACGACTGGCCATTCCGGAGATGCTCAAGCCGGCCGTCGGAGGCCTGCTTCTGGGCCTCATGGGTCTGATCTCGATCATGATGACGGGGCTGGCCGACGTGCCGTCGTTCTACGGCAACGGGTACCCCGTCATCACCAACCTGCTGGACCCCGCCACCTACCTGCCCGACGAACCGGACGGAACGCTGGGAGCCCTCGCCCTGCTCGTGGGACTGCTGCTGCTGCTCAAGATCCTCGGCACCAGCCTCACCATCGGCTCCGGCGGCGCCGGAGGCATGTTCGCCCCCTCCCTGGTCATCGGAGCCGCCCTGGGTGGACTGCTCGGAATGCTCCTGGAATCGGTCGGCTGGCTGCCCAGCGGTTCCCCGGCCCATCTCGCCCTCGTGGGCATGGCCGCGGTGCTGGCGGGGACGACCCACGCGCCCCTGACCGCGATCCTGATCGTCTACGAACTCACGCAGAGCTACCAGGTCATCCTGCCGCTGATGTTCGCTGCGGTGATCAGCACAGTGGTCGCACGTGCGATGAACCGCAACAGCATCTACACCTCGCGACTCCGGGACATGGGGATCCGGGTGGGTGTCATGAGCGACCTTACGATCCTCCGGCGACTCACGGTCAGCGACGTCTCCCTGCGGGAACCGGTGGTGGTGGCCGAGGATGACTCCGCCCAGATCCTGCTCGATCTCAGCGAGAAGCACAGCACCAGCGACATCATCGTGGTCGATCAACACGGCAACTACGCCGGGATGGTCACGTCGGACGATCTGAAGTCGGCTCTGATCCATCGCGAAGCCATACCGCTGCTTCAGGTGCATGAACTGGAACGAAGCAACCTGCCCACCATCACCTCGGACGACACGCTGGACCTCGTCATCGAGAAGTTCTCCCACAACGATGTCGAGTCACTCCCCGTGTTCGATGCCCGCGACGTGGACCATCCCATCGGGGTGATCACCCGCAATCGGCTGATGCAGGCCTACCAGGCCGAACTGGATCGGGAATGAATCGCCCCATGCAGGAGTCCCTCCAATTCCGGTTTCCACGATCCCGTCGGATCCTCCGTCCGTCGGAGTTCGTCGCGGTGTACGACCACGGGCATTCGGTCCGACGCGGCCCCCTGCTGGTGCACGCCCTCGGTTCCGGGGACACCACCCGTCTGGGGCTGTCCGTCTCCAGGAAGGTGGGCAACGCGGTGACCCGGAATCGGGTCAAGCGTCGACTGCGCGATGCCTTCCGGCGGCTGCAGCACGAACTACCCGCCGGGTATGATCTGGTCGTGACGGTTCGACCCCACGATCCGATGACACAGGACCAATACGACCGGGCCCTGCAAGACGCCGCCGAGGCACTGCACACACGATGGACAGCGAACACTCCCAACCCGAACCGCTGATTTCCGCCCCCCCTCCGGGACTCGCGGCCAGATTCCTTGTCGGAGCGATCAGGGTGTACCAGGCCGTGGGCAGCCCGATCTTCGGCAAGCACTGCCGATTCCATCCCACCTGCTCCCACTACGGGGTCGAGGCGATTCAACGCCACGGTGCGCTGCGGGGATCATGGCTGACGATGCGACGCCTGGCCAAATGCCATCCCTTCGGGTCCGGCGGCTGGGATCCCGTCCCGGACCGGAACGAACCAGGCGGAGCCGATCGATGAAGCTTCCCCCCGCCATCTGGTGCGTAGGCCGCAACTACGACGCCCACGCGAGGGAGATGGGCGACGTCCCCCGGGAGCGCCCGACGATCTTCTTCAAGAACCCCGCCTGCGTCGTCGGTGACGGCGACGAGATCGTCCTGCCCGCGATCTGCAATGAACACGGTCCACAGGTCGACTTCGAAGGCGAACTGGCCGTGCTGCTGGGACGGGACCTCCGTGATGCCGACGAGTCGGAAGTGCTCGACTCCGTGTCGTACGCCCCCGCCAACGACGTCTCCGCCCGGTGGTGGCAGCGTGAAGGCTCCAACGGGCAATGGAACCGCGGCAAGAGCTTCGACACGTTCTGCCCCCTGGGCACGTTCGTTCCCGGCCGCGACGTCGGCGACCCCCAGTCACTGCACCTGGTCTCCAGGCTCAACGGGAAGATCATGCAGGAGGCATCGACGGCGGAGATGATCTTCCCCGTCGCGATGCTGCTGGCCGAGCTCTCGCGCGGCACCACCCTGCTCCGCGGTACCGTGCTCCTGACGGGGACTCCGTCGGGGGTGGGCTCACGTCGCGACCCGGCGGTCTGGCTGACCGAAGGCGACGAGTGCGAGATCGAGATCGAGGGAGTCGGCCGATTGCGAAACCGGGTGCGACAGGGCGACTGACGAGTCAGCGCCGTTCCACATCCTCCGGGCGGGCCTGCTCGGCCTCCTGCGCCTCCAGAGCACGTTCGCGCGCCATCTGCTGCCGGAAGGCATCGAGCCCCGGAGGCTCGGGGAACCCTTCGGCCATGGTGATCGATCGACCGAGGGGATGGATGCCCAGCTGCCGCTTCAACTCCGCCTCGAGGCGGTCGTAGGTCCGCAGCCGGACCTGCGGCTCCAGCTCGTCGACCTGGGCCCAGATGGTCATCCGCTCCTCCATCGGAATCGTCGGATCCATCATCAGCTGCAGGAATGCGATCTCGGCGCTGAAGTCCAGTTCCCCGAGGATGTCTCGCATCCGGTCGGATCCCAGCTTGGTCGAGTAGTCGATGAACTTGTGGTTGCGGTAGTAGTCGGTGACCTCGCGGGCGAACTTCACCGCCTCCTTGTACACCTCGGGCCGGTTCTGGCCGACTCCGACCCGGAATCCGTAGCGGAGGGACGCCGCGACGTCGCTGGTCGCAAGGTGGGGCTGCCGGTCGTATTCACCCCGGGTCTCGTTGGCCACGAAGATGTCCAGGGGCATGGCGTACTGATTGTTGGGCGGAAAGCCACCCCGTCCGAACAGTGCATCCAGCCGGTCCATCAGCTCCTGAGCCCGTTCGATCTCGCCCTGTCGGTAGAGCTCCCGGATCGAGGAGCTCAGGAAGTTCTTGATGAAGATGATGAACGTCTCGCCACCGGCGCCGCGGGCATCGAAGTACTTGGTGTACAGATCCTCGAACATTCCGTCGATGGTGTCGATGAAGCGGGGCTCGGGAAACCTTCCCGGAATCGACTGCTCGAAGATGTCGAAGTGGATCCGTCCGTTCCTGGCCAGCCCCTGAAGCGCCTGGATCTGCAGACGGTCGTTGTTGATCAGGTGGTAGACGTCGTCGGGATTCATCCGCGACTCGGCCTCCTGCGTTCCCTTGCGGGCCCAGTAGAGGGCGTGCGCCTGGGGATGCCGCCAGTCGATGGGCCCCAGATCACGCGTGTACTCGTACATGCGCTGGGGATCCATGTTGTACTCCTCGAGGAGCACCTTCCGACGGACGTACCGAAGGAGCGTGCCCCATGCATCCTCGTAGGCGGGATCGTTCCACAGTGCATCGAGAACCAGGAACAGCCGGTCGTTGCGGGCCCTGAGATCCTCGGCCGCACCGAGTTCGCGTGCGACGTAGGAATCCTGGTTGATGGCCTGCCACCACGACATGGTGGCGAGGAACCGGTCGTCCAGTTGGAACCGCTCGCCCTCGTCCTGGAAGACCGCGAAGTCGTTCTGGAGACGATCCACCAGTTCGAGCACCCCCGGGGTCTCGGCCTCCGCCTGCTGCAGGGTGGCGGGAGCATCGGCGATGGACTTGATCCATTCGATCCGCTCGTCCTCCTCGGCGGGCGGTTCCCCGAGCAGACTGTGCCAGATCTTGGCGAACTCGAGCTTGTAGAAGAGATGTGCGTCGTCGCTCACCCCATCGAGCTTGTGGGCGTGCCAGAAGGCGAGATCCTTGTGCAGAAGCAGATCCTGCGGATTCATCTTCAGACCTTCGTCGCGGAGCAGCCGGATTCCTGCGTTGACCCACTCCCAGCGTTCCTCGGGCGTGTTGGTCGCGACCGAGATGTTGTAGGCCATGTTGTGACCGTGGAACGACCACACCGGAGCGAAACGCGGCTGCAGCTTGGTGATGAGATCCGCATCGGCCATGACCTCGTAGTAGAGGCCCTGCTCCTTCATGAGATTGACCTTGATCCAGAGGTAGTCGACGATCAGCCCCCGGAATGCGCCGATCGCGGTGCCCAGCGCCACGAAGGGCGGGGCCCCGTCGACGCTGACGTCCGTATACCGCAGCCCCCGCTCCTCCGACTTCTTCAGGATCGACGGCAGCAGGAGGCCGGACGCCACGAATGCGACGATCATGACGCCGAGGGAGCAGAGCTGGATGATTCGGTCACGCGTCATGATGCAGACTCAGGACTGACCTCCGCTGTAGATGGCCAACTGTCGGTTCCGAAGCACGGCATAGCCCAGTACGAGGGAAAGCCCCGACCAGATCACCGCAAGTCGAAGGAAACTGCCAAGAACCGTCGTCCAGGGAACCACGAGCCCGTTGACCAGATCATTGGTGGGTCGATACTGCCCGAACGCCTCGAGCATGAAGACGGACGCCTGGGCGATCTTGCGGATGCCCGACTCGAAGAGCCACTGGATGACCTGGGCCAGATTGCCCCACTCGACGCGGTTGGCCTCGACCGGAACGTAGAACTCGAGCGCGTAGGCGAGGTACGGCCCCATGGTGGCGGCCATGAAGATTGTGAAGGATGAGAGGCACGCCACCGGGAAGCTGAGGAAGGTCGCACAGAAGATCGAGAGTCCGGCCAGGAATCCGAGCTTGATGAGCATCACGATCATGGCCCGGAGGAAGTTGGCCTCGAATCCACCGACCTTGTAGAGGATCTCGAAGTCCTCCTCGTCGAAGTAGATCTGCGCCTGGCCCTCGAACGACTGCATCTGGGTGAAGTTCACGATGGTCACGGCGATGGAACCGTCGGGCCGCACGAACGAGGGCGGGAAGGTCACGAAGTGCGACATCGTCGGCACGTACTCCCGCACCATCATGGTTTGGGGATCGCCGTTGAACATGAAGCCGCAGGTGAAGACGTCGGAGGTCTCCGATCCGCCGATGAGGAAGCGGTAGCGGAGCGTCAGCGGCGACACCGTGCCGACCGTCTCCGTGAGGCCGGTGAACTCGAACGTCCGCAGACCCGGCTCCCCTTCGCGTCCCGGCGGGATCATCCGGCGGGTGAAGTCGAGGTCACGCTCGAACTGCCGGCGGAGTCGACGCTCGAGGTACGCGGGGATCTCCTCGTCGCCGTCCCGCATCGGGTCGTTCTCGAAGGCATCCTGGATGTACTGCTGAAGCAGTTCCTCCGGAATCGGAGGGTACGTGGGAAGATCCGTCTTCCGAGCGGTGAGGACCTCCTCGCTGACCGCGAGACGGTCCAGATCGCCCTGCATCCCCTCCGCGACATCCGTGGTTCGGAGGTACTGGATGTACATGAAGGTCGAGATGCCGGAGATGAAGATGATGACGGCGTTGAGCAGCAGGATGCCCAGCCACTTGCCGAGGATGTAGCGGAACTTCCCGACCGGCTTGCACATGATCTGCCAGATCTGCCGGTCGCGGATCTCGAAGGCGACCGAGGCGCAGCCGAGGACGATGGTCATGCAGGCGCAGAACACGAACGTCATGCCCACGCTCCGGCTGATGAAGGTCTGCACGCGGTGACGCAGCGGCGAGTCGGGGTCCAGCCAGAACGGCAGCAACGGCAGCAGGGCAAGCAGGGCCACGATGAAGATCAGCGAGATCCGGCTGCGCGAAGCCTCCTTGATAACGGTATGCGCAATGGCAAGCACCTGACGCGGGGAGCTGATGAGGATGGAGACGAGCCGCACCAGCAGCACGAAGCTGAACAGGAGCAGGCCGAACCCCCCCACTCCGAACATCAGATTGCGACTTCCCAGCCACCAGGCGACAAGCACCGCGGCACTCGTTCCGAGACAGGTCAGCAGGAAAGGGTACAGCAGCGACATCCAGATGATCAGCAGCAACCAGGCGGCACAGGTGCTGTAGAAGATCCACGTGGTGGTCGGCTGCTGGAGCAGCCACACGGGCGCCCAGTCGGGAATGGAGTCCCTCAGCAGCATCACGATCGTGAACCGGATGTCCACCAGCTTGCCTTCGTCGTCGAACAAGGTCGGCAGCAGTTCGGGATCGATGGTCCGCACCACTCCGTCGACCTTCACCGATCCGGTCTCCCGCAGCGTGTCGGCGAATCGCTCCCCCTCCGGTCCCGCGAAGGAGTTGACGATACCCCGCGCCGAGGAGTCGTAGGTGTAGCTGGTGGTCAACAGCGGAACGAAGTACGCCGAGACGCCTGCGATCGCCAGGATGGAGCACAGCACCTTGACCCAGAGCCGGCTCTGGAGCGCAGTCAAAACCCGGTGCAGTCGGCGCAGTGCGTTCATTCGCCCGGTTCGTCCTCGTCGTCGGATGATCCGACCCCGTCGATCAGATCGTCAATCATGGACTGGTCGACCCGGGGGCGCTCGACCTTGCGTGAGACCTCCGTCGCCTTCGCTTCGGGCTCGGGGGCGGCGGAGGTGAGACCTTCCACCACCTTGTCTGTGGTCACCCGCTGGACTTCCTCGCGTGAGGCTTCCTTGACCTCCGTGGCCCGGACCGGCGGGGCATCCAACGCGTCGCGGGTCAGCGACTCGATGAGCTCGTCGCCTTCGCCCTGAGCACGCAGGAACCCTGCAGTCTGACCGCTCTCGGTCGCCCCCGCCGTCTCGACCTGTTCACGGCGGGCCTGTTCGACGATGTCGAGGAACAGATCCTCCAGCCGCTGCCGGGGCTGGCTAACCTTCTCGATCGCGATGCCTTCCGACTCGCGGATGACCGCCTCCACGCGTTCGATGGTCTCCGCCTTGAGACGCGGCGACTGGATGATCGTGCGACCTGTGTCCTCGAGCAGCTGGTCAACGCTTCCCTCGGCGCGGATGGTGCCGCCGTAGAGCATGACCATCCGGTCGCAGACGTCCTGCACGTCGGATAGCAGATGCGAACTGAGCAGGATGGTCTTGTTCCGGGACCGGAGATTCAGCAGCAGATCCTTGACCTGCTTGGTGCCGATGGGATCAAGACCCGACGTCGGCTCATCGAGAATGAGGAACTCCGGATCGTTGATGAGGGCCTGGGCGATACCGATGCGACGGGCCATGCCCTTCGAGAACTCGCCGATGGGCCGGTGGGCCACATGGCTGAGCCCCACCATCTCCAGCAGCTCCTCGATGCGACGACGACGCGTCGCACGATCCAGGCCGAAGAGACGTCCGTAGTAGTCGAGCGTCTCCTGAGGATTGAGATACCGGTAGAGGTACGACTCTTCGGGAAGGAATCCGATGTGCTTCTTAACGGTCACGTCCGAAGGGGTCCGCCCGAAGACCGTCAACTGGCCCGAAGTCTTGTGGAGCAACCCGAGGATCATCTTGATCGTGGTGCTCTTGCCGGAGCCGTTGGGCCCGAGCAGCCCGAAGATCTCTCCGGGATTGATCTCGAAGTCGATGTGATCCACGGCCAGGGCCTTGGTCCGCATCCAGAAATCGCGGAAGACCTTGGTCAGGCCAACCGCCTCGACGATCGGATTCGAGGATTGCTTCACCATGTGCGTCGGCTCTCCGCCGGAAATCGTGTCTAGTTCTTGTCCAGGTTCTCGGAACGCAGGCCCTTGACCCGACCGGTGTCGTCGAACTCCAGTTGGCGGCCGGCTCGGCCCGCCTCCTTCATCTCATCCACCCGCTTCAGCGTCGAACCCAGCAGATCGAGGTCGCGGTAGGTGGCCTCGAGCTCACGCTGCTGCATCTCTGCGCGTCGTCGGATGTCCTTGACGGCCTGGAGACCTGACAGGTCGAGGGCCATCGATCCCAACTGCCGCGGGACGTACATGATCTCGACGTCGGGACGATCCATGACCGTACCGTAGACCTCCAGCCATCGCTGGGCCACGACCAATTGCGGATGGTCCCGGTACGCATCGAGGAGACCCTCGAACCGCCGTGCCTCGAGCCCGATGCTGGTGTCGATGCTGGCCAGATAACCGTTGGCAGCGTTGATGTAGTTCGATGCGGTCCCCGCCACCTTGTCCCCGTCGAGAAACGCGTTGATGCCCGAGAGGATGTCCCCGGCGTCGCTGGAATCCAGTTCCCATGCGTCCTCGTAGCGGTCGATCAACGCAGTCAGTTCCGCGTAGTACTCGCCTGCGGTCTTGATCAGCAGTTCGTCCGCATCCTTCTGGGAAGCCTGGATCTCCTGACGGGCGAGCTGTCGGTTGATGGTGAAGTCCTCGAAGGACTTCTGGATGAAGCGCGGAGGGAGGAACTTCTCCTCGAGCACCACATCGATCACCCGAATGCCGCTGCGGGCCCGGTCGAGCGTGGACTGGACATCCTGCTTCAGCATCGCCCGGATCTCCTCGGTCGACAGCTCCTCCCGAAGCTCCTGCAGGGTGTGGCGGGCGGCGACGTGGATGACGGCCCGCTGCAGGGCCAACTGGACCATCTGGCGGGGCGCCTCCGCAGGAAGCTCCTCGATGTACTCCACGACGTCCGCGACCTCGTACTGGGCCTTCACCTCGACGTGGGCCAGTTCACCGCCCTGGACGATGACCGAACCGTCCCGTCCCGGGATCAGGCCCTGGTTGGCCTGGGCGTTCTGGATCGCATCCTCCTCGTTGATCGCACCACCGGTGGAGGCGAGGAAGACCCTGCCGTCCGTGACCGTGCGCGGCTCCGTGGGAACCACCACGAATCCACCGACCGGGGGGGGCCAGTTCATGTGGAACCCCGGTCCGAGGCCCTCGATGTCGTCGACGCGGCCCCAGGTCGTGGCCACGCCGCTCTCGTTGTTGCCGATCGTCTTGAACCCCGAGAAGAGGAAGAGGACCAGCAGCACCACGATCACGAACTGCAGCACCCGGAAGCTCATGTGCAGGGCATCGGCGAGCGACCGGTTGGCGGGATCCATCGCCTCGCGAAGAGCGGCTTCGGAGCCGATTTCCGCGTCGACGTTGAACTCGGCCGAGGCGGCGCGGCGCGGAGCCTCGACCTCCATCGGCGTCTCCTCGATGGAGACCAGCGGGTCCCGGTCGGGATCGTGCGTGTGATCGGTCACGGCCGGGTTGCTCCTTCAGGCACCCGGGCTCCCCCACCTTCGATCCGCTCCATGGGCTGGGGAATCGGATTGGTGGAATCGGGCGACTGGATGTTCATGAGGTGCCAGGGAGCGAAGTCCGTCTCGAGAATCACCGTGGTGTTCTCGGCCAGAGCCTGCTCGAGCGCATCCAGCCAGATCAGGAAGATGGCGAGGTCCTCGTCCTGCGACATCTGCTGGAGGTACTTGGCGGCCTGCTCCTCGCCGCGGGTCCGGATCTCCTGGGCCCGCTGCGAAGCGAAGGCGAGGATCTTGTCGGCGGTGGTCTGGGCCTCGGAGGAGATCCGCTGGGCCTCGGCCACTCCGCGGGCACGCTCGTTCTCCGCCAACGTGTCGCGTCGGGCCTTCATGCGCCGGATGACGGCCTGCGAGGTCTTCTCCTTCAACACCACTCGGCTCACTCCGGCGAAGACCGGAAGCACGCCCTCGGCCTCCAAGGACTGCATGCGGGAGAGAATCTCACCCTCGGCCTGTTCCAGGCGGCTCTCGGGACCGAGCAGCTCGCTGAACCGGTACTGACTCAGGACGGACACGGCGTCGCGGAACTTCGACTCGAGGATCGGCGGCGCCTCCCCGATCGAGGCGAAGCTCTCGTAGAACTTCAGGGGTCCGTCGCCCTCCGTGTCGATCTTCCAGAACATGAACGCCTCGACGACGATCTGCTGACCATCCTTCGTCTGCAGGTTGTCCATCGGCGACTTGAGCAGCTGGGTGCGGGTGTCGAACGTCTGGACCGAGTCGGCGAAGAACGGAAGCCGGAAATGAAGCCCGGGCTCCTTGATGATGCTGCTTTCGTCGATCTTCCCGAACCGGCTCCTGATCCCGACCTCGTGGTACGAGACGGAGTAGGTCATGCTGAACAGAAGCAGCACGGCCAGGATGATCAGTCCGACGATAATGGCGACAACCTTCTTCATGGCGTCGATCCTTCTTCGTTTGAAATACCTTCGAAGATCGTGTTCGGCGATGCGAGATCACGCAACTCGACGTTGACGTTCATTCGCTCGGGTGCGATTCCGACGATGTACTTGCGGAGATCCTGCAGCTTCCGGACGTAGGTCTGCATGATCGATCGCTGGCGATAGAGCTGGGGCGCAGCCTGGTAGGCGGCGACCTGGCTCTTGACCCGGTCCGCCTGGGCCCGCTTTTCCATGATCTCGATCCAGCGGTCGCGTTCGGCCGACTGGATCAGGGAGACGGCTGAACCACCACCCTGCTGAAGCAGCCGCTCCGCCTCGACGATCCGCTCCGAGAGCCGCTTCTGGGCGGCAGCCGCCTCCGGCGAACTCAATCCGTGCTCGGATACCGCCGTGTCGAGCGCCTGACGGGCGTCGTTGGTTCGATCGATGGCCGAGACGATGTCGTCAACGCCCTTGGTGTCGCCCACGATCGCGGTGTAGAGCGTGATCCGGTTCCGCTCCGCGTTCGCGACGAGCTGGTCCCGCTGCTGCACCGCGAGGGGAAGATCCTGGAAGTCCTTGGCCGCATCACCGGACGGACGGATCATTGGGATGTTCACCGAAAGCAGTTCCACGCCGACGGCAAGTCGATCGAACCGCTTCTGGATGAGCTTCTCCAGCGCCCCCGAGATTTCGGCCCGCTCGTCCGACAGGACATCATCGAGGGAACGGGTGGCCATGTAGCGGGTGACTTCGGAGAGAGCCAGATCCCGCAGCCCCTGCTCGCGCTCGGTCAGATTCTGACGCCGCGCGACCTGGTCGGTTCCGAAGCGAAGGTAGCGGAGCAGTCCCGAATCGCCGTCGGCGTCTCCCGACTGGATCCGGTACTCCATCAGCACCAGCATGTCGACGAGCGCGTATTCGCCACCGAAGTCGTCGCCTTCATCGCCCGCGGGCTCGGCGATGAGTTCGCCTCCGAGACGTGAACGGCCGACGATGAACGGTTCCAGCTTCTCGCCGGGCGCCAGCTTGACCTCGTCCTCCCACAGGAAGCCGCGACGTCGCTGACGATCCATCGGGGTCAGCGGAAGCTCCCGAACCTTGCCCACGTCGTACAGCGAGGTCGTCTCCAGCGGCCAGGGGAGTTTCCAGAAGAAACCGGAGTCCCGAACCGCCGAGCCGTCGGAGGACACGATGGCACCCGACCGCAGCCGCAGCCCCTGCTCCCGACCCCCGACCACGGAGAGCGTCGAAAGGCCGACGAGGACGATCAGGCCCAGTACGGTCAGCCAGGCGCCGCTGCGGAGCAGCAACTGGTAGCCCCATGAGCTCGTGATGTCGAATCCGAACTGGTAGTTGACGGCGTCGTTGATCGATCGGACGAAGTTGTCCGGGGTGGCCAGCAGGCTCAATCCGCGGGAATCGTAGGCCGCACGGGGCCAGTCACCGCTGATCCGGGGGCGGTACATGTTGAGGACCAGGTTCAGGACGATCTCGATCGCGACCGCGACCATGAGCACGGGAATGAGCCAGGCCGCGACCCAGATCACACTGTCGATCTCGAAGAACCGGAAGATCGTCCCGATCACCACGGCCATCAGCACGATGACGTTGCCGACCATGACGCCGGCTCCGGCCCGAAGGTTCTGCCACACGCCCAGTGCGGCCATTCCCGCCAGGTAGCGGGAGAAGATGAAGCAGATCACCGCGAAGCCCAGCCCCACGGCGATGAGCCATCCCTTGCTCTGGGTCAACCCGAGCTCGAGACGGTTGGTCGGTTCCGCGATCTCCGAAAGCTGGTCGAACATGATCCAGGCGAGGATGCCCAGCAGCAGGATGACCAGGAGACTCGCTCCCGGCATCACCCACTTGTACATGAGGCGCAGACGACGGGCGGCGGTGCGGATCTCCTCGCCGGATCGGTCGAAGATGGACTCGCCGCTGCTTCCCGAGGCGGTCAGTTCCCCCTCCTCGAGCGCCTCCAGCCGCTCCAGCTTGTGCTGGTTGAAGATGATGATCATCCCCAGCCAGACCACCAGCCCCACGTAGAGGTACCAGGACGAGTACTCCGCGGTCGTGTCTCCGGACCGCAGGCCGAAGATCAGGAGCACGGTCGCAACGACGAGCTGCAGGAGGAATCCGAATCCCGCGATGTTGGTCGCCCGTTGGTAGGCGAGGTGGTCGATCCTCATCGGTGCTTCACTCAGCCATGTTCCGGTTGCCAGTCCCGACCCGGATCGAGGCCACACAATGGCCCACGCGAGACGCCCGTTCAGTACGTCGTACCC
Source organism: Phycisphaerales bacterium UBA854 (assembly GCA_002295885.1). Classification (GTDB taxonomy): domain Bacteria; phylum Planctomycetota; class Phycisphaerae; order Phycisphaerales; family SM1A02; genus UBA854. Next base: position 84,128 of record DBGM01000037.1, on the reverse strand, counting down.
ACGCCCCCGGGTTCGTGACGGAGGCGGGCAATGTAGCAAAAAACGTCAAATGGGGCCCTCTCAGGGGGGTTCCATCCCCTTTCATCGCCGAAAATGGGCTCCAGAGACCGAACCATCGGCCCCCCATCCGGGTACCATCACCAGCCCGATGTTCCAGCAGCTCTTCGCCATCGCCAGAAACACCTTTTTCGAGAGCATCCGCCAGCCCATCATGCTGGTGATTCTCGTGGCGGCGATGGTGCTGATCGTGCTGAGCAATCCCCTCTCGGCCTTCACCATGGACGAGAACCAGCGAATGCTGATCGACATCGGCCTCGCCACCGTCTTCCTCGCGGGCGCCGTGCTGGCCGCCTTCATCGCGACCAACGTCCTTGGTCGGGAGATCGAGAACCGAACGGCCCTGACGGTGATCAGCAAGCCGGTGAACCGTCCCGTCTTCGTCGTCGGAAAGTTCCTCGGAGTGACCGCGGCCATGGTGCTGGTCGGGTTCTGCATGACCTTCACGTTCATGCTGGTGGAGCTCCACACCGTGATCGAGACGGTCCGGGATCCGGTCCACCTGCCGGTGGTCGTGTTCGGAGTCGGAGGTCTGCTCCTGGGCGTCGGCGCCGCCGCGTGGTGCAACTACTTCTACGGAACGGTGTTCTCCAGCAGTGTGATCTGCTTCGTGACCCCGCTGCTGTTCCTCGCCTACCTGCTGTCGATGAACTTCGGCCCGGAGTTCGACAGCCAGCCCTTCCTGCGCAGCTTCAAGGACCAGATCTGGCTCGCGGTGATCGGCATCATGACCGCCATCGTCGTGCTGTGCGCCATTGCGGTGGCCGTGTCCACCCGGCTGGGACAGCTGATGACGCTGGTGACGACCGTGGGCCTGTTCATACTCGGCCTCCTGTCGGACTGGATCTTCGGTCGCAACATCTCACGGATCGAGGGGAACTGGCTCACGCTGGCCCGGAACCAGGGACTCGTGACCCAAGAGGAGAGCACCCGGGTGATGCGCTGGGCTTCGGGTGAGATCGAGGAGACCACCCGCATCATCGACGTCCCCACCGTCCCCCTGATGGAGGTCCCCGGAGTCACCAGCGGCGAAATCGCGGAATGGACCTTCTCATGGGTCGGCTACAGCGTGCTGCCCAACTTCCAGGTCCTCTGGCTTTCCGATGCCCTGACCCAGAACCTCATCATTCCGGGAGGCTACCTCCTGGAATCGGTCATCTACGGGGCGCTGTATTCGGTGGCGATTCTGGGAGTCGGTATCTTCCTCTTCCAGCGTCGCGAGATCGGCTGACCGACCGGGGCCTATCATGGCCAGCGGACCATGGCAGACTCCCCGAACTACATCCGAATCCGCGGTGCACGCGAGCACAACCTGAAGTCGGTTGACGTGGAGATTCCCCGTGACCGGCTGGTGGTCATCACCGGTGTGTCCGGGTCCGGCAAGAGTTCACTCGCATTCGACACGATCTTCGCCGAGGGCCAGCGGAAGTACATGGAGTCGCTGAGCGCCTACGCCCGGCAGTTCCTCACCCAGATGAGCAAACCGGACGTGGAGTCCATCGAGGGACTGCCCCCCACCATCGCCATCCAGCAGCGCAGCGGCGGTCACAACCCCCGCTCGACCGTCTCCACCACCACCGAGATCCACGACTACCTCCGCCTGCTCATGGCACGGTGCGGAACCCCCACCTGCTGGGCCCCGGTGGGCAAGGGCACGTGCGGCCGCCCGATCGACTCGACCTCCGCTTCGCAGATCGTCGATCGACTGGCCACCTTCAAGAAGGGGTCCAAGCTGATCCTGTGCGCCCCGGTGGTGCAGGGACGCAAGGGGTACCACCGCGAGACGATCGCGGGCCTTCAGAAGGACGGATTCGTGCGCGCCCGGGTCGACGGGGAGATCATCGACATCCGCACCGCCCTCGCCGAGGGGGGTGAGAATCCCCTGAACCTGGGCCGCTACGTCCGGCACGACATCGAAGCGGTGATCGACCGGATCACCATCAAGGACGACATTCGCCCCCGGCTTGCCGATTCGGTCGAAACCGCCCTCCGCGTCGGCGACGGCAGGCTGCTCGTGCTCGACGGCGACGACGAGCACCGCTTCAGCGACCGCATGAGCTGCCCCGATCACCCCGAATGCAGCTTGGACGAACTGGAACCGCGGCTGTTCTCCTTCAACTCGCCCGCGGGTGCGTGCCGGTCCTGCGACGGGCTCGGAACGATCGACGAGTTCAACGTCGCACTGGTGATCCCCGACGAGTCCATGCCGGTCAGCACGAAGGCGATCCCCGCGATGGTCGGACGCGGACGGAGGATGAACGCCTGGAACACGAGACAACTGCGAAAGTACTGCGAGGGCATGGGAGTCCCCACCTCGCGCCGGATCGACCAACTCGACGCCGAACAGCGGCGGGTCCTGCTGCACGGCACGGAAGGCCCCAAGAAGCGCGGCACCTTCCACTTCGAGGGAATACTGCCGATGCTGGAACGGCGCCTCAAGCAGACCGAGAGCGACTCGATGCGGGAGCGACTTCGGGCCTACATGAGCACCACCGTCTGCCCCGCCTGCGGGGGAGCCCGGCTGCGACCGGCGTCGCTCGCCGTGAAGTTCCCCACGGTCGACGGCCCGAAGTCCATTGCAGACCTTTCCGCGCTGACCATCGGACGGGCCGCCACCCTGCTGAAGAATCCTCCCCTCGATGATTCCCGCCGCACCATCGCGGAACCCATCCTGCGCGAGATCCGCGCCCGCCTCGGATTCATGGAGTCGGTGGGTCTGGGCTACCTGTCGCTGGACCGGGCCGCCAACACGCTCTCCGGCGGCGAGGCCCAGCGCATCCGACTGGCCACCCAGGTGGGCTCCGGTCTGGTCGGCGTCTGCTACGTGCTCGACGAACCGACCATCGGACTGCACCAGCGTGACAACGACCGACTCGTCAACACGCTGCGCAATCTGGCGGACATCGGAAACACCGTCGTGGTCGTGGAGCACGACGAGGGCATGATTCGTTCCGCGGACCACGTGCTCGACATCGGACCGGGCCCCGGAGTCCACGGCGGAACCGTGGTCTCCGAGGGGACGGTGGACGACCTCGTGGCCGACCCCGACTCCCTCACCGGCCGGTACCTCTCGGGTGAACGACGCATCGAGCCCCGACCGGAGCCACGGGACTTCGACCCGAAGGAGGCGATCACGGTCCACGGCGCACGTGCGAACAACCTACGAGGAATCGACGCCGCCTTCCCCCTCGGCGCCATGACGTGCGTCACCGGTGTGTCCGGCTCCGGCAAGTCCACACTGATGAACCAGGTGCTCCTGCGCGGCGCCATGCAGCAGTTGCACGGAAGCCGGGAGATCCCCGGCGAGCACGACCGGATCGAGGGACTCGACGCCATCGATCGGGTGGTGGCCGTCGACCAGTCTCCCATCGGCCGCACCCCCCGGTCGAACCCCGCCACCTACACCGGCATCTTCGACGGCATCAGGAAGCTCTTCGCCGCGACGAGGGAGGCCAAGATCCGCGCCTACCAGCCGGGGCGATTCAGCTTCAACGTCAAGGGCGGGCGCTGCGAGTCGTGCCAGGGACAGGGCGTGCAGAAGATCGAGATGCACTTCCTCCCCGACGTCTTCGTCACCTGCGACGACTGCCAGGGCAGCCGGTACAACCCGGAGACACTGGAGATCCGATGGCGGGACCGCACCATCGCCGACGTGCTCTCCATGACGGTCGAGGATGCAGTGGAGTTCTTCGAGGCCCACCAGAAGATCCACCGCATGCTGGCCTGTCTCCGCGACGTGGGACTCGGCTACATCGAACTCGGCCAGCCCTCGACCACCCTGTCCGGCGGCGAGGCCCAGCGCATCAAGCTTGCCCGCGAACTGGGAACCCGTCAGCAGGGCAAGGTCCTGTACGTGCTCGACGAACCGACGACGGGACTCCACTTCTCCGATGTGGAACGACTCCTGTCGGTGCTGAACCGGCTGGTCGACCGCGGCCACCCGCTGGTGGTGATCGAACACAACCTGGACGTCATCCGGCACGCCGACTGGATCGTGGACCTCGGCCCCGAAGGGGGCTCGGGCGGCGGAGAGCTGGTCGCCATGGGCACCCCCGAGACCATCGCATCGGTCGAGGCCAGCCACACGGGACGCTATCTGACGCCCGAGTCGCTCACGACCGTCTGAAGACCAGCCATCGGTTCCCGCACCAGTTGAACACCAGCCCGAACGCGGATCCGATCACCGATCCGATCAGCCCCGCGGTCGGAAGCACGAGCCGATCACTGAAGTACAGGGTGACGAAGAAGTTCACCAGCACGGGGACGGTGCAGACGGCCACGAAGCCGAGGTACTGCCGCACGATTCCGCCCGTGGCATCCCAGAAGGCGAGCCGCCGGTCCCAGAAGAAGTTCCAGGTCATCGACAACGCGATCGCGATGACGATGCGGACCGATTTGGAGAATGCATCGCCGACCAGCAGGTCGAGTACGGCAAGCAGCCCGGTGTACACGCCGATCCCCGAGAGCCCGACCAGGGCGAAGGGAATGAAACTGGCCAGACGTGGATACTTGAACCGGCAGAGATTCAGGACATGGAGGAGGTACTCCCACTGCACCCGCAGGGTGAGCTTGCTCTCGCCTTCGCGTCTCGTGCTGAAATGGATGGGAACTTCCGCAACCCGCTCGCACCGGCATTTCACGATCAGCTCGAGTCCGATCTTGTAGCCGATCGGATCCAGCGATTCCCCGCGCTGCACGGTCGACGCCCGTAGGCAGAAGAATCCCGACATCGGGTCACGCACGGTGGTGAACGGACGGGCCATCAGCGTCGCGATCTTGGAGTTCACCCAACGAAGCACTCCCCATCCGTCCTCCGTCGATCCCCCCGACACGTACCTTGAACCGAGGGAGAAGTCGGCGCCGTCCTGCACGGCCTGCACCATGTCCGGAATCGACTCCGGCGGATGCGAGCCGTCGGCATCCATGACCACCAGCATCTCCTTGGTGGCGGATTCGATTCCCCTGAGCACGGCACTGGAGAGCCCCCGCTCTCCGCGACGGACGATGAGCCGCTCCCAGTCCTTGCCGCGGGAGGCGATGAGTTCCTCGGTTCCATCGTCCGAATCGTCGTCGACGACGATCACCTCGAGGTCCCGTTCTCCCTCACGCAAATTCGCCAGGCGGTCCAGCAGGTCCGGCAGACTCCCCGCTTCGCGGTAGGTCGGAATGATCACCGAGATCGGGATGAGACTGTCCTGACGCACGTCCTGTTCCTGCCTGCCCCCATGGTGACGCGATCGGGGGTCTGTTCTCCATCGACCGTTCCCACCGGCGATCTGAACCGGCCATGCCATTTCCCGCTCAGGGAGCGAAGGGGTCGGCTCCACCCGCCGATTTTCGCCGCCCGGAGCCGAGAATGGCCTGGCAGAGCTCCAGGTCCTGCTCCGAGGTGATCTTGATGTTCAGGGGATCTCCCGGGACCACATGGACCAACTCTCCCAGGCGTTCCACCGCCTGCGATTCATCGGTCACCCCCGATGCCCCGGCGTCGTACGCGCGCAGCAGCAGGGACCGTTCGAAGATCTGAGGCGTCTGGGTCGCCACGATCGTGCGACGATCGACCGTCTCGACGATCGGTCGCGCCTCGACCGCCAGACGACCGGCGTCGCCCAGGATCGAGTCCGCCAGTACGTCTCCTTCCTCACCTGCATCCATGGTCCGCTCGGGATCGATGCGCTTGATGGTCGAGGTCATGTCCACCGCGGGCACCACCGCGTCCAGCCGGCGTGCCGCGGTGAAGAGACGATCGAGCAGTTCGTCGTCCACCAGAGGCCGGGCCGCATCGTGGACCGCGACATGGGTCGCATCCTCCGGAACGTGGGACAGGGCGGCACGGACCGTCTCCCAACGATCCGACCGTCCTCCTTCGACCAGCGTGGCCCCGTGGAATCCCAGTGCGGCGCCGTAGCGTTCCCGAAAGGCATCGAAGTCGTCGGGCGGACCGGCGACGATGATGGAGCCGACCTCCTCGCGACGCGTGAACGGCTCGATGGATCGCATGAGAACCGGCCGCCCCGACAGTTCACGGGCCAGCTTGTCATCACGACCGAATCGGGTTCCGCGTCCGGCCGCGGGAATGATGACGCAGATGTTCATGAATCACCGGGCTCGCCGACGAATCCCACGACGCTGAAGGGCTGCTCCCAGTTCTCCGAACGCAGCACGATGTCCCCCACGTACACCCCTTCGACACCGGAACGGGGGGTGACGCTGATCTCCAGATCGGTGCCCTTTCCGTCCACCGACGGGCGGGATGACACCAGGCCGGCGTCGAAGGCCGGAGAATCGGATTCGACCAGATACACCGTCTCGGCGGTGGCCGGGTCCGTATTTCCATTGAGTTGCAACGTGAATCCGGCGGATGCTCCCGGATCCGTACCCCCGACCACGGCGTACTTGTCGATCGTGAACCAGGGACGCTGACCGGGCAGTTGCGGACGATGCAGGCGGTGATTCAACGGCACTGCGACCACCGGCACGTCCGGACGGTCCGTCTCCACCACCAGGAATTCCGGGACCGGCTCGCCATGCTCGTCGAGCCCGGTGACGGGATCGAAGCCCTCGACCCGCCATCGCAGCTGGTGCTGGAGGGAGGGGGCCGAGGAATCGAGAACGGGAGTCATGAACTCCGGCTCACCCCCGTTGACGCGAAGCACCCGGAACGGGGTGCCGTCCTCGCTCTTCAACTGGATCACGCCCTTGGTCGAATAGGCCGGATCGTCGTACCCGCGTGGATGCATGCGGAGCGTGGACGGGGTCGTCGAGACCGGAAGCGAGATCTTGCCCACGATTCCGATCGTGGTCGGCTTGTGGGATGCGTACTGCAGGACGACCTTGACCGTGCTCTTGTCGGACGGCCGAAGCCCCCCCGCCATGACCGCGGTCACGGGCATCGACTGCCCCGGCTGCAGGACTCCCGGCTCGAGCTCGACCGTGGTGCACGAGCAGGTCTTCTTCGTGCCGGTGATCTGAACCGGCTCGGCCCCCGTATTCCTGACCTGCACCGTCCGTCGAGTGACGGATCCCGGCGCCATCAGGCCGAAATCGAACTCACCGGGCGTGATGGAGACAGGAGCCTCGGCGAGCGATGTCTCGTCCACCTTCTTCGGCGGAGCCGCCGCGGGCGAAGGTGTGGTCGGAGCCGAAACCGTCGAGCGGGCTCGCTGGGGAGTCGACTGCATCGAGGTGGCGAGAAAGACGATGGCCAGGACCAGAAGTCCCACCACACAGAGGGTCAGAACCGCCTTGGGAGCGAGAGCACGGCGGGATGCGGAATCGTTGCGAATCATCATTCCTACAGTGTAGCCCGGGCCGGGACGGCACCCCCCTTCGCATTGACGGGGGCCACGCCGACCGCGAAGATGCCCCTTCCCGGCCAATCCGGGGCAAGCCGAAGTGGCGGAATTGGCAGACGCGCCGGATTCAAAATCCGGTTCCCCTTGGGGAGTGTGGGTTCGAGTCCCACCTTCGGTATTGGTTCCTCCCGGAGAAACCGGGCACCAGGTACTCAAAGGCTTCTTCGAATGAGTAGAGGAAAGCAAATAGCCCGGCGAATCGGCTGGGGAATAATGGCACTTGGTGGAATCCTCATTGCTTTCGGCCTGATGTATGTCACGTTTTCGAGCCGTTCATGAGGACGAACCCCTTCTGCAGGCCTTCAGCGGTATTTCTTGAAACGGTCCGCACCAACTCCCGTCCCCTGACGTACAGGTGACATCCGGGGCTGAAGGCCATACCAGCGAGGGATTTCAGGAGGCCTCTCGGTGAATAGAGCGCCATCCCTTCCGGGGAAACACCCTGCCTGTGGGGGCCGGGGGCGCAACGTGGGTCGTGCCACAACCAAGGCTGCAGTCCGTCCCGACTGCCCGCAACACCCGCCGTACGCCCTTGGCGCCGGCCGGTCGAGGATTGTCCCATGAACCTCTCCACCAACCATGCCCAACAACGACCGATGCCCGACGAACCCATTCGCACCGACAAGCTGCTGTCACTGCTGGGGGGAAACGTTCGATTCGAACTGATCCGGCATCTCGCTGCGGGGCCGCAGTCGGTCTCGAGCCTGGCCGAAAAGCTCGATCAGAGCATCGGTCTGGTCAGCCACAACCTGCGTCTCCTCCGCCAGCATCAATTGGTGGCGGTCAAGCCCAATGCGCGGCAGCGGATCTACAGCCTCTCACCCTCGATTCGGTGTGAACCGTGCGAAAACCGTGTCCGGCTCGTCTTCACGCTTCCTTCGATGGACAAGGTGGCCCTCGACATCCCCCTGCCGACGGATTCGACGTCCAGCGATCCCGTCCCTTCGATCCAGGTCCCAAGGACCAACATGGACCGAATGAAGAAGCCGTCCGGGTGAGCCTTCCGACGAACCGTGCAGCGTCGCAAACCAGTTATAAATAAGGACTTTCCATCCTTGATTTCGATCTTCCCCTCTTGCAGGAGGTGAGGATCGGGTACCCTGACCGTCGGGAGAAGGACGCGATTGGTGCGTCATCTCCTTCCGGATCGAAGAGGATGGAGAGAACCTGATGCCTCAGAACATCGCCCACCGGGTGGCCCTCGTGGCCACGGGACTGCTGCTGACCCACGCCGGCCTCGCCATGGCCGCCCAGCCCCGATTCGCCGCATCCCAGAAGATGGATCAGCCGCCCACCCGAGGCGCAGCTCCGCTGTGCGACGGCAGTTCGACCGTCATCTCAGAATCCACCGACTACAACACCATCTCCGCCACCGGCTCGCTCAACTGCAGCACCAACGACGGAACCTACGGTCATTCCTACGGCCGCTACCACGATCTGGCTGTCGATGGAACGGGCAGCGACCTCGAACTGGTCTGCGTCCACTGGGGCATCCAATCGTCCACCTACGCGCTCGATGTCCAGGTAAACGTCTACCTCGATACCGATGGCATCGAGAGCCCCGGAAGTTCCGCGGACGACCTGACGCTTCTTGCCTCGAGCAGCGGCCAGCTGAGCACCGGCAACACCTTCTACTACACCGCCAACTTCAACTCGGAAACGCTTCCCGCCGACGCCCTCGTATTCGTCGAGCTCGTGGTGGCGGACGGTACCAACCTCGGCGACCATTTCGTAGGAACCAACGGTCTGGGACAATCCTCGGCCAGCTGGATCAAGACCACCGATGGATTCTGCGGCCTGGGCAACTGGTCGACCATGAGCAACATCGGCTTCCCGGACGTGCATTTCGTCGAATACATGGAGGTTCGCGGCGCCACTCCGGCGGACCCGTGCGACGACCCCCTTCCCGCCACCTGCTCCGGTGACATCTGGGGACCACTTGACGGACCGGACGGCGAGGTCAACGTCAGCGACCTCCTGAAGGTCATCGCCGACTGGAACCAGTTGGGCGACGGTTCGGCCCGCCCCGCGGGAGACTGTGCCCCGCTGCCCAACGGCGACTGCACCGTGGACGTCTCCGACCTCCTGAAGGTCATCGCCGACTGGGGAAGCGAGTGCGCCCCCGCTCCGACGGGAGCCTGCTGCGTCGCCCCCGGCGAGTGCTACGACGATGTCGCACTGGACGACTGCCCGGTCGGAAACTGGAGCGAGAACACCGCATGCGGCGACGCCGGCTGCGAAGTCGTGGAACTCGACCTGTACCTGAACGAACTGCGGACCAGCCACCCGGGCCCCGACGACGACGAGTACGTCGAACTGGCCGGTGCTCCGGGAACCTCGCTGGACAACGTGTGGTACGTCCTCATCGAGGACAGCAACAGCAGCGGGGACTACGGCGTGGTGGACGAAGCCGTCCTTCTCACCGGCTACACCCTGCCCTCGGACGGGATCTTCCTGATCGGCGAAGAAACCATGACGCTGGCCACGCCCGATCTCGTGGTCGAACTCAACCACGAGAACGGCGACCAGGCGACCTATCTCCTGGTGCGAGATTTCACCGGATTCGAAGGCGACGACCTCGACACCGACGACGATGGTCAACTCGACCTCGTCCCGTGGTCGTCCATCATCGATTCCGTGGCCTTCCTCGGCCCCGATCCCGCCAGCGGCAATGCCGTCTATTCCGGCACCACGGTGGGTCCGGACGGCAACTTCGTCCCCGGCCACGCCATTCGCTGCGGAGCCGGTTCCTGGAACGTCGGCTGCTTCGATCTGCTGGCCGACACGCCGGGAGCCCCCAACAACTGCGAAAGCGGGGATTCGGACGGCGACGGCGAGATCGACACCTGCGACAACTGCCCCGACCTCGCCAACGAGGATCAGGCGGACTGCGACGGTGACGGCATCGGAGACGCCTGCGCGATCGCGGACGGGCTGGCCACCGACTGCAACGGCAACGGAATTCCCGACAACTGCGACACCGATTGCGACGGCAACGGCATCCCCGACGACTGCGATCTCGCCGACGGTGCGAGCGACTGCGACGGCAACGGAATCATCGATGCCTGCGAGGACGACTGCAACGCCAACGGCATCGCCGATCCCTGCGACATCACGGACGGCACCTCGTTCGACGACAACGGCAACGGTGTTCCCGACGAGTGCGAGACCCCGGTGTTCGTCATCAACGAGATCAACGCCGACCCCTCCAGCGACCCCGACGGCACCTACGGCGACGGGGATGCCAACGGCGACGGCGTGGGGAACTTCGGTCAGGACGAGTTCGTCGAGTTCGTCAACTACTCCGGAGATCCGATCGACCTCACCGGCTGGACCGTCTCCGACGGCTTCGGAGTGCGGCACGAGTTCCCGATCGGAACCGTGCTGGACGACCAGTGCGCCTTCGTCCTCTTCGGAGGAGGCACCCCCACCGGCAGCTTCGGCAACTCGATCGTCCAGACCGCTTCAACGGGCTCTCTGGGGCTCAACAACGGCGGTGACACCATCACCCTCACCGACAGCACGGGGACCACGGTCCTTTCCGTCACCTACGGCAGCGAGGCGGGCAACAACCAGTCCATCACGCTGGTGCCCGACGTCTTCGGATCGACCTTCGTGCCCCACTCGGAGATCGCCCCCGACGGCAGCCTGTTCTCTCCCGGCACTCGCGTCGACGGAACCCCCCTCGGGTCCTGCGAGGTCCCCCTGGACACCGACGGAGACGGCGTGCCCGACAGCGTCGACAACTGCATCGATCTGCCCAACGCCAACCAGGCCGATTGCGACGAGGACGGAATCGGAGATGTCTGCGAGATCGCCGACGGTACGCAGGTGGATGACAACGGCAACGGGATCCCCGACGACTGCGAAGGCGACGTGCCCACGACCCTCTGGATCAACGAGTTCCACTACGACAACTCGGGCGCCGACGTCGATGAGTTCGTCGAGGTGGTGCTGCTGGACGGTGTGGATCCGAGCCAGGTCACCGTGTCCCTCTACAACGGCAACGGAGGCGGCGTTTACGGAACCAGCAACGTCGCCAACGACTTCACCGCCGGCGAATCCGGATCCGGCTTTACCGTCTACAGCCGGATCTACCCGTCGAACGGCATCCAGAACGGCCCCGATGCCATCTGCATCGATCTGGGCGGCCAGGTGGCGATGTTCATCTCCTATGAAGGAGTGGTCGTGGCCACCGACGGCCCCGCCGTCGGACTCAGTTCCCTGGACATCGGAGTGTCCGAGGGATCGACGACGCCGGGCTCTTCATTGGGCCTGACCGGCTCCGGAGGGGCCGCAGGCGACTTCATCTGGGCGGTCATCGTCGATCTGGCCAATCCTGGCCTGAGCAACGAAGGACAGACCATCACGGCCCCCTAAGGCCCCTTTCAGGCATTTCTGAGCCCATCGCACCCCCCTCATCGAGGGGGGTGTTTCTTTATCCCCCCCCGCTCAGGGCCCATAACCCCCCAGTTTGTGCATTTGGAACCGAATGCCACTTTTGAGGCTGAAAAGACGCCTCACAAACTCAAGAATCGAGGACAAATGCTTGACATGCTATGCCTTAGCATTCATTCTAGGAGTGTGCCATCAGGCCCAATGGGGCCACATGGCATGGAGAGGAGAGGCTGCGAATCCATCGCAGCATTGCGCTGAGAAGGAAGAGCTCTCCAAATCTACTGGGCTGCACACCGGCATGAGCCGGCGTGCAACGGCTTCTTGTGTGTGTGGAGGTCGTGCCCAACCCTGTCGTACCTGGCGCCCCGCGTGCCAGGCCTTATGAGAGATGTGTTCGCTAGGAGGGGAATACTCACTATGAAAACCCTACCGTCTTGTTTATGTATCCTCGGTTTCGCGACCGCCTCTCTGGGCGGCGCGGGAACCGTACTGCTGGACAACATTGGTGCCGATGACGGCTCCAACCTGTTCGGCGGCTACGGGGCTGCCAACCAGATCTTCGAAGCTGCTTTCAGCATCTACGATATCGGCGCCCTCGAAACGTTTGAAAACCCTGATGGGCTCGGAGCTACCTCCGTGCAGGCAGTCGTTTCCGGTTTCCCGGGAACCCCCTACGTCGGCCCTGATGGAATCGAAGGCTGGTCCGTCAACTTCTACTCGGGCAGCGGCACCTCCGGTGCGTACTGCACGAGCCTGATTGGCGACGTCGCAAACTACGAGCTGACGCCCGCAGATGTGACGTATCTTCCGGACTTCGCACCCAACGCTCAGGAACCGCAAAACGGCTGCTTCCTGGTCACCCCGAACCTCGGTGGTGGTAACGATCTGCCCGTCGGTCTCAACACCGTCGGCGTGATCCCCATCAACCCGTTCGGAACCAACGGACAGATGGTCATCACCCAGGCGGGTGCTGATGCCAGCTTCCCGATCGACCCCGACTCCATCACCGCCAACCCTGGTGAAGGATTCGGCAGTGGTCCGTGCTCCGACAACGTCGGCCTGGCCGTGGCACTCCGTGTCTTCGGCGGCACTGCGGACCCCTGCGGTTCGGCACTGCCCCTCACCTGCCCTGCAGACGTGAGTGGCCCGGTTGACGAGCCCGATGGCCAGGTCAACGTCAGCGACCTCCTGGCGGTCATCGCCAACTGGAACGCTGTCGGCGACGGCTCCTTCCGTCCGGTCGGCGACTGCCGTCCGCTGCCCAACGGCGACTGCGAAGTCAACGTCACCGACCTTCTCGGCGTGATCGCCGAGTGGGGAAGCGACTGTGTCGAACGCGGCGCTTGCTGCTTCAGCGACGGCTCCTGCGTCGCGGATGTCGCGGAAGCCGACTGCTCCGGCACTTGGCTCGGCGTCAACTCAACCTGTGATTCCTGCCTCAGTGGTGCATGCTGTGCCGCCGATGCTTCATGCACCCAGTCCACCGAGGCTGCATGTGCTGGAAACTATCAGGGCGACGGCACCGACTGTGCATCCGTGGTCTGTGGTTCTGCCCCGGACAACAACACGTGCGCAACCGCAACGTCGATCACCGATGGCGAGACTGCTGTCAGCACCGTCAACGCAACCACCGACGGCCCTTCGAACTTCGAAGGCTGTGTCGAGGAGAACTTCGACAACCCCGACGTCTTCAACGACGTGTACTTCTCGTACACCGCATCCTGCGAAGGCATCGTGACCGTCAGCCTCTGCGACACCGTCGACTACGACTCGCGCGTCATCATCTACGACACCTGCGACATGACCAATGTCGTGGCTTGTAACGATGACGGCGACGGCTGTGCCGACTTCACGTCGCTGGTCACCTTCGGCGCAACGGCTGGCTCCTCCTACATCATTCGTGTGGGTGGATACACCGATGGCACCACGGGTTCTGGCACGATGAACGTCTCCTGCGAACCGTTTGCTCCGGGCGCTTGCTGCCTCGGAACGGACCTCTGTCAGGAAGTTCCCGGCCAGCTCGACTGCGAAAGCTTCGGCGGCACCTGGCAGGGCAATGGTTCGTTCTGCTTCGATGTCGATTGCGATCCCACGCCGGCCAACAACCTGTGTGAAGACGCAACCGAAGCCGTCCTGGGCGCCAATGCCTTTGACACCACGTTCGCAACTGCTGAACTGCCTGATCCCGATGACACCGACTGTGCAGACACCTTCCTCGATTGGGCTTCTTCGCCTGACGTTTGGTTCTCGTACACGCCGGCCGAAGACGGATCGCTGACGATTGACACCTGCGATGCCGCCTCGTACGACACCTCCATGGTGCTGTACACGGGTGACTGCGCTAACCTGGTCCAGGTCGCCTGCAACGGCGATGATGCATCGGGTTCGTTCAGCGGGTGCCAGCAGTACTACTCTGCAATCGTCAACTTCCAGGCAACTGGAGGAACCACCTACTACATCCGTCTCGGCGGTTGGAACGGTGCAACTGGTGCAGGTACGCTGAACGTGGCATTCTCGGCCGCATCCGCCGTCGGCGCATGCTGTGTCGCAGGAAACTGCGAAGGTGACAACTACACCTTCGATGAATGCGTCAACACGCTCGGTGGCCTCTGGGGCGAAGGTCAGCTCTGTGCTGATGTCACCTGCCCGCAGCCGTACCTCGGCTGTGCTGCTGGCGATGAGCTTGAGACCGACATGCTCGGTACCAACGGATTCGCCTGCGTCTGCCCCGTCGATGGTTTCAACACCGACGGCGAAGACTGCAACGGCGGCATCAACCAGGCTGTCCAGAGCTTCACCGGATACACCTTCGGTGCATCCGTGTGCGGCGAAGCCTCCGTCTATGTCGACGGACCCACTGGCGGTACCTATCGTGACCTCGATTGGTACGAGAACGCCGAAGTGGACGCTGGTGGCAACTTCACCATCAGCATCGGCAGCTCCGCCCCGAAGATCTGCGTGCTCTTCAACCTGACCGACTCCAGCAACAACGGCTACCAGAACTCCGCCGGTTTCACCACCGTCGGCGATCTGGAATGGCCCGCTGGTGACAACGTCGTTCTGGTTGCTCCCATCGAATGGGACGTCACGTGGACGTGCGGAACCGGTTCTGAAGGCTACACCTTCAGCGTCGGCAACGCGGCTCCGTAAGGACTGCGTACCAACGACGTGATACTCGAGTCACGTCAAGGCAACTTGCCTTACCCCGCCCCCCGGCTTCGGCCGGGGGGCGGTTCTTTTTGGGTTCATGTGGGATCAGGTAAGGTGGCTGCATGCAGGTCCAGCAACCAGCCCGAACCAAGATGCTCAGGCTCATGCTCGCCTCCCTGGGCCTGAATGCAGCCCTGGGCATCTCGCTGGTGCTCGTCGACGACTCGGACCTGCTCGTACGAGCCACCCTGACCTCACTGCTGCTGACGTGTTCGCTCGCCCTGCTGCTGGGCGGAGCCACCGCCACCACCTCCCCCCGCCACGCTGCACTGGGCCTTGGCCTCATCGGCTCCGTTCTGGTTCAGTTTCCGCTTGCTCTACTGGTCATCTGGGACAATGTGGTGGCGAGTTCGTTCCTCGATCGTGTGGCTGCCAGCTGGGGCATCGTGTTCTGGCTGACCTCCCCCTGGTGCCTTGCCCTGCTGCTCACGGGGTACCGGACCACCCGCCACATGGGATGCCTGTCCGCGGCCGGAACACTGGCCAGCGGATTGATCCTGCTTTGTACGCTCTGGTTCTCCTGGAACGCCTTCATGGGATTCGACCTGGCCGTGGTGTCGGCCTTCGCCCTGGGCACTTGCACTTGGGTCGGTTCGTTCTCACTCATCACATCCCGGGATCGACCCGCCCGCTGGCAGTACCTCGGGATCGTGCTGGCGATCTGCACCGCATGCATGTGGGTCTACGTGGCCTTCCTCAGATCGGGTGGTTCGGCCATCGGACCGTATGACCTGCTTATCGATCTCACCGTGGGGTTCGGTCTGTCGACGCTTCTGATCGGTGTCATTGCGATCTGTTGCACGATCGGACTGGGCCCCCGCTCGGCCTGGATCCGCCCCACCACCGTCGGCGTGATGGTTGCAGCCGTCGGACTGCAGGAATACGCACTCATCACAGACGCCGACTGGCCCGACGATCTGGCCAGCCGCCTGGCCCTGTCCGCCTGGATCCTCACCGCCTGCTCCCTCATGGCCGCGTTCATCATCGCCTGGCGTTTCTCATGGGACCGAGCCAGCCAGCAACCGGGATGGTCGATGCTCGTCCATTGCCCGGCCTGCGGCCGGAAGCAGAAACGCCCGTTGGGCCGTTCGCAATGCGACCGTTGCCGTCAGCTGCTGTGGTTGTGGTGCCAGATGATCACCTGCCCGGAATGCGGCTACGACCTCACCGGAACACCGGGGCAGCAATGCCCGGAATGCGGCCTGAAGATCGGCGTCCCCGTGGGACCTCCGGGGTTCGACCCTCCTCACTGAGTCCCAGTGCGGCAATCCGCTCCGGCGCCCCCTTCACCCGAGGGTCCGATAGTCGACGGGCGGAGCCGGCGATGCAAAACGTATTTTTCCCGTGACACCACATCCTGTGGTTCCCGACGCGATGCACCCCCCAGATCGTGCCGGACCGGCAATTTCGCTCCCGGGAAGCAACGTCCGCCGGATTATCAGTTGGACCGAACCGGTACTCGTTGACGACATCAGCATCGTCAAGACCACCACCAGCGACAAGGGGCCGACACGATGAGCAAGCAGCAGTTGATGAACGGAATCACCGAACTCAACCCCTCCGCGGATCCGACCTGGCTCGAGCATTTCGACGAGCCGGCACTTCGGCTCTACCTGGATCACCTGCAGCTGACGATCGAACCCCGTGGAACCAGCTGGGAACGCACCAGTGAAACCACCGCCGTGGTCTGCCGGCGATCCGCCGCCTGACGAGACGAACAACTGATTTCTGGCACGCCCGGTGCATGGCCCTCGCGGTCCTGGTGGGACACCGGGCGTGTCGTTTTTTGGGTTAGAAACGGGGTGCGCGGGGCGACTCGCCTTCGAACTCCTCGTCCTCGGGCGGCGGAAGGATGGTGTCTCCCTCGTCCGTGAGCATCCGGAAGTCGGGCTTCGGCACGTGATCCTGCAACCCCAGCTGATCGCAACTGCGAAGCAGCATCCGGTGCTCCAGCAGGGACTGGACCTTGGTGAGCAGCTCGAGCTTGTTGACCGGCTTGGCGATGTAGTCGTCGGTGCCGCAGTCGACCGCCCGTTCGAAGTCCCCCACTTCGTTGAGGGCCGTCACCATGATGATGATGACGTCGCTCGTCGTCGGCTGGGCCTTGATCTTCTGGCAGACCTCGAATCCCGACATGCGGGGCATCATCACATCCAGCAGGACCAGATCGGGCTTGGCGGCGTCGATGGCCTGGATCGCCTCCAACCCGTCGGTGGCCGTGGAGATGGAGCACCCCAGCTCCTCGAGGTACGCCTGCATGAGCTCCAGATTCTGCAGGTTGTCGTCGACGATCAGGATCGAGGCCTGGGTGAGATTGGGGGCCTGAGCGTCGTCTGGTTGGTCGGGAGAAGCGTTCATGGTGCACCTGAGGGCTGTTGTTGCGTGGACCATTCTAGCATCGCGGCACGCAGGGCGAGCCCCGGCGGCCAGCGAGCCTCCGCGACCGCTCTTCCTGATACAATGCCCGTTTCACTGCCACAGGACCGGAACAGCCACCATGTCGAACCTCAACCGCTCCATCTGGATGGACGAGTTCTCCACCCCGACGATCGAATCGCTCCGCGGCGAGATCCCCTCTGCGAACCGTGCGCTGTTCGATCAGGCCAAGTCGATCTTCACTGATCTCGATGAGATCGAACACGGATTCGCGTGGTACGGTGACTGCTGGCACTGGGTGATCACCTTCTCCCTCGCCGATCACGACGACGAGCTCCCCCTGGGCATCATCATTCCGTCTCCCGAGGACCTGCAGGTCGCCATTCCGATGGACCGGGAGTTTCACGCCTCGATTCCGACCAAGCGCATGAAGCGAATGATCAAGGACGGCTTTGAACTCGCAGCCGAACCCTTCCACACCTCATGGGGCGTCTGGAGCATTGCCACCGGCAGCATGCTGACGGACATCGGACAGCTGGCGAAGCAGAAGCTCCGCTGGATCCTGGACAATCACTGAGGATCGCCCCCGGGGCCCGAGGACGCTTCGTCCTCTGCAAGTGGTCTCCAGCGGTTGCTGCGCCAGACCTGACGTGACAGATCCAGCCCCAGCAGCGCCCCCAGATCATGACTCTCCAGACGCTGCATCGGACGCCCTCGCCAGGCCGTCAATGTGGCCGACCATGAATCCTCCCGCCCCCCGAGCAGACGCAGCTGGACCTGCAGCTGGGCCACGAGTTCGGCCTCCGTCAATCGCCGTCGCTGCGACGAACGCTCCCCGGCCGCAATCTCGTCGAGCAGCCGTTGCATTCCACCTGGAAGGTCGTCCTGGTGGACAAGGAGGCGTTCCCGCACTCCGGGCACGGTCTGAATGCGACGCCGGGCATCCTGATCACGTCCGCATCGAGCCCAGGAAAGCACGTCGAAGGCTGCGATCGTGGCCCGATCCGTCCGCCCCAGCACGATCACGGAACCCGGGAGCAGCCGCGGCGGATCGTCCTCGGCGAGCTCGATCATCGATCGAAGCACACGGATCTTGGATTCATCCTCGACGAGACCGATGATGCCGCGCAGCGATCCTGCGGCCCACTGCCGTTCATCGAGGGTCGCCGCGATGGCGAAGAGCCTGACGGCCAGCTCGCGCTCGACGTCGGACGACGCGGCATCGGCCACCTCTTCGGCCAGGAGGAAATAGGCTTCGGGATCCGATGGATGGAGCGACTCGAGCGGCCATCGGTCCTGCGGGGTCGACGGAGCCATGGCCGCCGTCCCGAACAGAAGCAGCCCCGCGGCCCAGACCATGGACAGTCGTCCCATCACGAGTCACCTCCGAAGCCCTGCTCGGCGAGCACCGTGAGCAGATGGCGAATCCGAAGCCTCCAGATGTCGACCACCGACGATTCGACCAGAAGCATCTGCTCGAGGATGTGAACGGCACGGTCGCGACGGAGAGACAGTTCATCCCGCATCGCTTCGACGGCAGTGGACACCGCAGGCTGCAACTGCTCCGTCCAATGGGAAAGAAGTTCGTGCCGGGCGATCTGCTCGACCAGAAAGTGCTGCAGGGCATCAGCGGCGAGAACGGACCGGGCGGCCCTGCGATCGCGCCACGCATCCCGCCAGATCCATGGATCGCCTCCCCGGCGACTCGCGATGCGATCCTCCCAGGCGGACACCAGCGAACGGGCGGCCTGCTGGGGATCGCTTCCCGGATCGGACGGACGACCCATTCGCCCCGACTCGCGACGCATCGACTGGGCGATGGCCTCGGACAGCGCATCGATCTCTCCGGCCGAACTCAGACGAAGGGACAGGGCATGGTTCACGAGAGCCAGCCTCGCCTCGATCGGCCAGCGGGCCGAGTTCGAACGCGGCAATGCAACCCCCGTCACCGATTCGATGAGGTCCGAGACATCTCTGGCCTTCTTGGCTTCCGGGATGCGATCAACCATCGCCTGGGCGACGTTGGGAGCGAAGCTGAACCGGGTCTCGATCAGATACTGAGCCGCTTCACGCACCGCGAGACTGGCCCCCATCGCCTCACGCACCAGCACATCGGCGTCGATCGGGCCGAGATCCTCGCCGCTCTGATTCTCCAGCTCCTGGAACATGTCGATCTTGTCGGCACGGGTTCTTCCCCGCAGGGAATAGAGTCGGGCCCACTGACCGTCGGAGCGGCCCTGGATGCCGCCCGTCGAACCGCCACCGGCCGTCGCTCCGCCCCCGTCCGCAAGTCCATCGAGCACCGATTCCAGATCGTTCAGGGACGCAAGCACCCCTTCACCGCCGTGGATGACCAGCGCCGCCGCGGATTCCGCAAGCAATCGCTCCATCAGCAGCCGCTTCAGCATGGGCACGGAGCCGCGGTCCCGGTCCACTTCCCGTGTCTTCAGCAGCAGTGTCAGCCACGTCTCGGCCAGTTGGGGATCGAAGCCTTCCGGTACGCCCATGTCGGCAAGTTCGGTCAACCGATCGGGACGTGGCCAGGCCGCCTGGACGCGATCCTTGATCCTGCGTCGCATTGGCATGTCCGCATCCATCGGAGGCACGAACGAGCGGGCGAACCAGGCCGTGTCCTGCATCGCCGCCATGGTGCTGGCAAGCACCCAGACGTCCGTGGAACCCAGCGCCGGATCGTCGAACCACCCGAGCACCACCGGCTGGATGGAAGCATGATCCGACCAGTCGAGTCCCAGCAGCAATCGGCCGAATACCATCTGCGGCAGACCGCTTCGGGAGAGATCGATGTCCGTTCCGAGGAGATCCCGCAATGCAGCCAGCAGAACGCGGTCGCGGACCTGTCCGTCCCGGATCGCGGCCACCGACAGGTACCAGAGCCGCCACGCGGCTTCGGAGTCGTTGCGGATCACCAGTCCGTCGATCATGCTGGGAATGCACTGCAGCAGCCACTCTGCTACCCCGTGGTCGAATCCATCGGGCACGGCCTCGCGGCCCAATGCGTTTCTCATGTATTCCGCCGCCAACAATCGGGCCGCGGGGGAAACCGCATCCTGGGAAGCAACGAGGGACGCCATGCCGCACCGCCAGGCCCCGCGGGGCAACCCCAGTGGATCCGCGGTCAACTTCGGCTCCTGCGGCGCAAAGGACGCCAAGAGCGGACCGGTGAGGCGGGGACTGGCTCCCACAACCTCAAACACCCCCACCAGGGAACGTCGCAACGCACGGGCCGTCGAATCATCACCCGCAAACCAGCTCGCGGAGGCGGTCTGAATCGCGGCGTTCCAATCCTTGACCAGGACGGGATCGACCTGTTCCATGCCCACGACCCGCCGGGCAATGGATCCCAGCGAACGTATCGCCCCCGGAGCGGCGTCCACATCATCGAGCACCACATTGGGCAGCGGCGTCAGGGGCAACAACTGAGCGGGCGTGAACGGAGCCAGTGGTCTTCCCCCGGGGTCGGCCTGCGGCCAGCGTCCGGGCTCGATGACCGTCGCCACCGGACGATCCGGATCCGCCCCGGGAGCATCGGCCACCTGCGGGGCGGCTTGTCCGCTGAGGAAGAGCAGTCGATACATCAGGGCGATGAGCAGCACTCCGATGCCACCGAACAGCACGCAGAGTTTCACCAGCGAACGCTGATCCTTCGATCGCAGTTCAGGAGCGTACTGAACGACCACCCGTTCGACGAACCCCGGCTCCATCGCCCGACGCGATGCGGCGTCGTGCCGGTGCGCACGCTGAATCGGACGGGGGGAACCGTGTCGGGGACGGGCCGCCAACGCCTGCAGTTCGTCGATGAGCCGCGAGACGGGAATGCCGTGCACCGCCCCGATCGATGCCAGTCTCGCTCGAGCCATGGCATTCCAACCCCCCGAAGATGCGAGGATCTGAAGCAGCTGGTGCTGCAACGGCGACAGGTCTTCGTCCCGTGGCGCACGGGAAGATGGTTCAAGATCGGCGGCGGGCGGCGCTGTGCCCGCGTCGCCCGGAGGAACATGCCCGAGGATGGCTTCCTGTCGCGACTCATCGTCTCGGAGCGTCTGGGCGGCGGCGCGCAGGATGGAGCGGGCTTCTTCGCCCATGGGCGATCGTCCGTCGGGATGATCGTAGATACGTGCCAACCGCGAGACCAGCGCGGCGTCGACGATCGGACCACTGCAGGCGTCGGGCGAGAGGCCCAGCAGCGCCAGGGGGCCTCGATCGGAATGGACGCCGATGAAGCGAAGGGTTGGATCCTGACTGCTCATGGAGCTCCACCCCCCAGACGGTCACGGACCGCACGCAACCGCCCTCCCCAGGGTTCCGGCCCCCATTCGGGAAACAGCACCAGATGCTGCTGCAGGACTCCGCGGACATGATCGGGATCCAGAGCCGAAAGCAGTTCCAGCAGATTCACCCTCGCTTCGAACCAGGCTTCACTCCCCGACGCCGTGCCGCTCACCAGCAGACGCCAGCATCGAATGCCCTCTTCACGGTCATCCTGCGAAACCGCAAGAAGACCTCTTCCACGCAGGAATGATTGATTCCTGGGGTGGACCGAAAGCAGATCGCCGTACAGAAGCCAGGCCTGACGTGCGGTTGTCGCATCACCTCCACGCAGCCAGAGATCGAGCTCGGCGGCCGCGACGGCGGATGCCACCGCCACCAGCCCGGGCTGTTCAAAGGCTTCCGCAATCGTCGAATGTTCGTCGAGAATGAGTCGGCCGAATCGGATGAGTCGCAGTGAATCGTCGCGACGATCCGCGTCGGGGCCGGCCTGCTTCCACTCCGCAAGCGAACGCCGGAAGAGTTCCCGGACGGCGCGACGGGTCCAGAGTCCGCCCGGATCGCTGAGAACCAGTTCATCCACCGCCGCCGCGGCCGCTTCGATTCGGCTTTGCTGCAATGCCAACTGCACACTGCGATACCCCATTTCCTGCGCATACCCCTCCGGCGGCTCGACCACCAGTCGAGGTTCCAGGCATTCGTCGAGCACCGTCGAAGCGGCGACCAGTCGCAACAGACGCTGGTCCAGTGCCACCTCCAGAACACGTCGGCTGCGGGCCACGGCCCGCCCGGCCGCTTCGGGGTCGGACCGACCCAGTTCCAGATCACGCATGAGCAGGGGCACCGCCGTCGACAGGTAGCGACTGCCGGGTTCCGTGACTCCATCGCCGGTCGCTTCGGAGTACAACCGGTACAGCATCCGTGCCGCCTGCTGCTGGGCTCGATCCCACACGGCGTCGTCCTCACCGATTTCCAGCAGTGCGTCCACCGCATCGAACGAGGGTTCAGTGAGATCCGAACGGCGAACCACGAGTTCACCCGAGCGGGCACCCCCGGGAAATCTCGCCAGATACCGGTCGACCAGATCCTCGAGCCGCTGGGCCGATGCCCCGTCCGATTCCGAACGCACCAGCCGGTCCTGGCAGACGATCGCCATCCAGAGAGCCTCTTCGTGCCGCGTCGGTTCGGGCTGCTCCAGAACCCAGAGGAAGCGATCTCGGGCCGTTTCGTAGCTTCCTTCGAGGTATCGACACCACCCCAGCAAGGCACCGCAGGCGATCTGAGCGGATCCCCAACGGGCTCCATCCGATGCATTGAGTGCGGCGTCGAGTTGAAGCCCCGCCTCGCGCCACGCGGTCCGCGTCGCATCGTCGGGGGCGGCCTCCCCGTCGCCCGCCAGCGCCTTGGCCTCCTCGAAGAGCAACACGCCCCGGGCGTAGGAGATCGCGAATCCGTCCCGATCCGAGAGCATGTCTCCGTATCGCTCGACGAGGTCGTACAAGTGGTTCAGGGCATTGCGGGCGGCAAGTTCGGCAATCGATCGATCCGCCAGACGACGTGACGACGCGGAATCTGGTGCATCCAGAGCATGCACGGCCGCCATCCGCCACCAGGACGTCGGAGCCACGGTTCCGTCGCCTTCGATCGAATCCAGCCGTGCCGCGGCTTCGTCGTACCGGCCGTTGTCGAGCAGCACGGCGAGACGCCACCCCGGCAGGATCGTCCGGATGGAATCCGGCACCGTGTCGTCTTCGAGGAGGTCGAACCACTGGCTGA
This sequence comes from Phycisphaerales bacterium UBA854, assembly GCA_002295885.1. GTDB lineage: Bacteria > Planctomycetota > Phycisphaerae > Phycisphaerales > SM1A02 > UBA854. Next base: position 60,669 of record DBGM01000037.1, on the reverse strand, counting down.
TCGATGAGGCCGCCGTCTGGGTCATGCCCCGACTGGCGGCCATGCCGAGGATCGACCACGCCACGATCTCGCGACTGCGGAGATCCCGGGAGACGTATTCCGGCCGGATCGAACCCGGCTCGAGCTCCAGCAACGTGGAGAAGGCGGTTTCCGCCCGCTCAGCCGTCAAGGGATCGTCGGAGAGCCACGCCCGGTAGTAGTACGCCCAGCCCAGGAGGTAGTCGACCCGTCGCAACAGCTGCTCCTTGCGCAGCAGCTTTTCGCGACGCGACGTGGAACGAAACGGCGTACCGCGTTCGATCGCCCGCCCGAGATCCTCCGTCTGCTTGAGAGCGCGGATTCGGATGCCCTCCAGCTCCTCGAGCAGCCGGTCGAGAATCTCGATGGCCCGCTGCGTCTCCCCCAGATCGTCGAGGCGGAGACGGTGACGTTCGGCGATGTCCTCGGCGACCAGGTACCGTCCGTTGAGCAGTTCGACCCGCAGATCGTCGACTTCCCCCGCGGGAATCCCTTCGATCAACTGCATGCCGCGGGTCTCGAGGTAGGTCCGTTCCACGGGATCGTCCGTCACCATCAGCAGCTGTGCGTACAGCCGTGCCAGACGTCTCGCCGCATCCGATCGATCCTCCCCGACAAGATCGTCCAACTGCTCCTCGAGATGCAGCACCAGAAGCCGATCGAACCCCCGCGCCTCGAGGAAGAGGGCCACGTCATCGCCTCTGGCCGCTCCGGCCGCGAGACAGGCCAGCAGGATGACGACCCATCGACTAGTCCTGCGGCACATAGGTCACCTGCTCGAATCCTGCGTCCCGGGCGGCCTGGACGGCCGCAAGTGCGAAGTCGACGGGAAGGTCGGCGGAGACCCGGATGAAGACCCCCAGCTCGGTGGGCAGATCCTCGAGCACCCTCCGCAGTCCGGCCAGATCCCCGAGGCGACGATTTCCGATCACGTAGAACGGTACTCCGTCGATGGCGACCACTTCCACGACCTGTGGCTGGTAGTCGATTTCCGCTCCGGCACTCTCCGCATCACGGGTCTGGATCGCGGACGTGAGCTGGTCTTCCGGTCGGGCCATCACGGTGCTCACGATGAAATACACCAGCAGCAGGAAGGTCACATCGATCATGCTGGCGAGATTCATCGTCAGTCGATCGACCCGTACCCGCGACCTTCGCTTCTGGAATCTCATGGAGCAGACCGCTCCGACGGCACCTCGGTTCCCATCCTGGTCGAGCCGACACCGGCATCATGCAGCAGCCGAACGACCTCGTTGAGCCGGGTGGTGGATGCACGGGCATCGGCCCGCACCAGCACCCTCGCCTCACTGGCCCCCTCTTCGCTGAAGACGGCACGCAGCCGCACTCCGAGTTCGATCAGATCCATCGGTTCGTCGGAGACCGAAAGCACGATGGCTCCGTCCGCACGAATGTTGATGATCAGCCCCGCCTCCTCGGGCTCGGGACGCTGCTCTCCTTCGAGCTGCGGCAGTTCCAGGTCCGCCCGCACATCCCGTGCGAACTCGGACGTCACCATGAAGAACACGATGAGCAGGAACACCACGTCGATCATCGGAGTCAGTTCGACCATGAGCGACCGGGACCGGGCTGTGCGTCCTCGAAATCTCACGGAGCGGATCCGGCGGAACGGCCGCCGCCCTCCTCCAGATGCAGGAGCAGACGATCGATCTCACGGGCCGACTCGGAGGCGAGCGAATCGATGCGGTTGCGGAAATAGGTGTACAAGGCCACGCAGGGAATGGCGAGGATGAGGCCCATCAGGGTCGTGACCAGAGCCAGGCTGATGTTCGAGGCCAGCTCCTCGTAGTTGGATCCTGCGCTGCGGGATACCGAATCGAACGCACCGACCATGCCGATCACCGTTCCCAGCAGACCCAGCAGCGGCGAGATCGTACCGATCACGCCCAGACCGTCGGTCGTCCGGTAGAGCCGGGCCGTCTGGTCCTCACCGGCCTCCTCGATGGCGTTCTTGATCTCAAACACCCCGAAGGCGGAACGCTGGTACCGAAGCAGCCCCGCTCCGAGCACCCGGGTGAGAAACGAATCGTGCACCGGATCGAGGCAGTACTCCAAGGCACCATCGATGTTTCCGGCCGACATCCGCTGCTCGAGCTCCTCGAGCTGACCGTCCGGGAGGACGGCACTGCGACGGATCTGAATGAAATGGTAGACCACCAGCCCCAGGGCGACGATGCTCAGGATGATGATGATGAAGCCGACCGTCCCTCCTTTCAGGACGGTGTCCCACCACGTCTTGGGCGCGTCGCCCGCCGCCATGCCCAGCAGCATGGGAATCAGATCGCTCATGGAGCCTCCTTGTTCTCTGGATGTTGGTCCGGGACACCCCGGCGTAGCACCGGGTGGCCGGAATGCAATCGTCGAAGATCGGTCCGCAGCCGGTGGGCGGCGTCCGCCTCGCCCATCGACTCGAAATGCCGGGCCATCACTGCCATGGCCAGTCCGGACAGGTACGGCTGCGACTGGTCCCACCGGGCCGGTACGTGGGAGAGGGAGAGCAGGCCCCGGCGCTGCTGGCCGGTTCCGGTCTCCATGATCATGGAGCAGCCCAACTGGTAGCGAGTCCAGCACTCCGCCCACGGCGACATGGCGGCCAGGCCGGACTCCATCGCCCGCCGGGCCGAAGCCCGCACGTCGGGATCGTGATGCTGCGCGTTGGAAAGCATCCCCAGAAGCAGCACCCCGGGTTGTTCCTGGAATCCGGGAGCATCGAGATCCACCGGAGGGACCTCCTCCCCCAGCGACCGGCGGATGGTCCCGGCGTAGAGATCGGCGATCGCCCGCAGTTGGGCATCGTCGCCTGCATCCCATTGATCCAGTTCGGCGACGCGGGAACGCAGCCCCGCGTTACCGACCCAGGCCGGAGGCAAGTACGGACAGAGCCCCGTGCGTTCATCCCACAGGTGCGTCAATCCGGAATTGGTGCCTCCCTGCGAGGGCGGCTGGAGCGTCCGGTAGCTCGCGGTATCGATGCCGGCCCGCCGCAGTCGTGCCACCTCCAACGCCGGCAGCAGAGCGGAGTCGATCTCCCCCCGCATCAGGCGACAGCGAAGCAGCCCCTCGGCCACCACCAGAGCGGTCTCGCTGGAACGACCGACGAAGTCGGGGAACAGCAGTTCGAAGATCGGTTCGGCGAGCCCGACGTCTCCCCGTTCCAGTCGAACCCGGGCCCTCCAGAGCTGGCGGGCGGTCTCCAGATGCTCCGCCAGACGCGGGATCCGATCGTCCTCGAGTCGCACATCCGCGATGCGATCCCACGACATCGTGACGGGTAGTTCCTCGCCGCGCGTGAACCGGACACCGTCCTCGTCCACCCGGGTGACCGAGCATTCGATGACGGGGTCCCCACCGCGAGGACGGATTTCGTCCGCGGCGAGCAGGGCCAGGGCGACGACGAGCACGGCGGGGTTCATGGGCGTCGCCCCTTGCTGGTGTCGACGAATCGATAGACGCCACCGGAGTCCTGTGCGATCTGGACCAGAAGATCCTGGCTGGCGTCGTCTCCGAAGGCGATCGTATTAATCACCGTGCGCAGCCCGCGGTCGTTCAGCTCCGCGACCTGCTGCGCCGACATCGAGGTGATGTCGCCGTCGGTGAGGAAGAAGATCACATCGGGGCGCTCCTCCAGACCGAAGACGCGGCGGAAGGCGGGAAGCGGGATCGTCCCCCCGGCGGCATTCAGACGACGGATCCACTCGGACACGCCGTTGATGATCGGCGACCTCGCCATGAGCCAGGACTCCTGCATCTCCGGCTCCTCGATCGATCCGCCGTAAAACACGATGTAGAACTTGGCGTAGTCGGGAAGGCTGCGGATGGAACGAAGCAGTTCCTTCTTCGCCTCCTTCATCCGGTCCCCTTCCATGGAACCGGACCGGTCCACGATGTAGGCGAACCGACGGCCGGCGGTGGTGATGCCGAAGAAGGAACCCGCTGCACCGGATCCCCCGAGTCCCTCGACGTTTCCACGGGCGCCCGCCCCCCCCAGGGTCGGCGTCGCTCCGACACCGGTGAACTCGAGTTCGGCCGCACTCGAATCGGCGGTCAGAGCGCCCTGCTCGGTGGAATCCAGCAGATCATCGAGGCTGTCCAGCGTGGATTCCGCCGGCTGCTGGAGGGTGCTGTCGGGCAGGTCGGTGAGCTCCTCCTCGGGCAGCAGCGAGGCGATGGACACCTGGAACTCCTGGACCGGCGGCTGGACACGAGCCCGCTCGATCAGATGCAGACAGATCATGAGTCCGATGTGGAACAGAATCGACAGCAGGACCGCCCACAGAAGGAGATTGCGGAGTCGGGCCTGGCGAAGCAGCTTCTGCTGCTGCCGCACCTCCTGCACCTGGGCGGCAAGCGAGCCGTCGACCGGCAAATCGCCCCCCCTGGTTGTCTGTCGCTCATGCATGAAACGGGGTCCTGAATGAAGGATATACCGGATTCGACCGCCGGTACGGACCGTTCCGGATCCGTGGAGACAATCCGGATCCTGCTTGACCCTGCCCGCCCGAGAGGGTCCAATGCCTGTTCGAACAAGGTGCCCAGCATGCCAGACCATCCGTTCTACAAGCGAGTCCTCCTCAAGATCAGCGGAGAGAGCTTCTCCTCCCCGGGCGGCTTCGGCATCGACGCCAACGAACTGAGAACCATCTCCGAGGAGATCGTGTCCGCCGCCCAGTCCGGGACGCAGATCGCGGTGGTCGTCGGCGGCGGCAACATGCTCCGGGGCGCCGATCTGTCGAAACGGATCGACATCGACCAGTCCACCGCCGACTACATGGGCATGCTCGGAACCATCATGAACGGTATGGCCCTGAAGGAGGCCATCGAGACCTGCGGCCACCAGGCACGGGTCATGTCGGCGATCGACGTGCCCGCCATCGCGGAACCCTTCATCCGGAAGCGGGCCATCCGGCACTTCGAGAAGGGCCGGATCATCATTCTGGTCGCGGGCACCGGAAACCCCTTCTTCACGACCGACACCTGTGCTTCGCTGCGGGCCACCGAACTCAACGTGGACATCCTCCTGAAGGCGACGAAGGTCGACGGCATCTACGACTCGGATCCTGCGAAGAACGCCTCAGCCACCCGCTACGACGTGCTCAGCTACCAGGAGGCCCTCGAACGCCAGTTGGGCGTGATGGATCTGACCGCCCTGTCCATGTGCATGGAGCGGAATCTTCCCGTGGTGGTCTTCGACTTCAAGCAGCACGGCAACATCAAGCGGGTGATCGACGGCGAACCGATCGGCACCCTGCTGACCTCCGCGGCCGAGGCTGCACAACCGAGATCCACCCCCGCAAACCGGGCGTGATCGCCACGAGACACGAACGCCCGTCCCAGCACCGGTGACCGGCAAGGAACATGACGATGAGTGACGACGTCCTCCGCGAATCGACGACCAAGATGGACAAGACCATCGAGCACTTCGAGCTCGAACTCCGGGGCATCCGGACCGGACGCGCCAGCACGGCACTGGTCGAGTTCCTCAAGGTCGAATGCTACGGATCCATGTGCGACCTGCGCGACGTCGCCGGGGTCAGCGTGCCCGAACCGACCCAGATCCTCGTAAAGCCATTCGACCCGACCACGAAGAACTCCATCGCCAAGGCGCTGGAGTCGACCGACCTTGGCCTGAACCCCTCGGTCGAAGGCGACGCGATTCGCATCCACCTCCCGCCTCCCTCCGCGGAACGTCGCAAGCAGCTCGCGGGACAGGTCAAGAAGCTCTCCGAGGACTCCAAGGTCGCGATCCGCAACGAGCGGCGCGACGCGGTCAAGAAGATCGACGCCATGATCAAGGACAAGAGCAACCCGTTCTCCGAGGATCTCGGAAAGATCTCCAAGTCCAACATCGACGACCTGACCAAGGACGTCACCAAGCGGATCGACGACATCTGCACCCAGAAGATGTCCGAGATCGAGGACGCGTCGTAATTTCGATCAGAACTGCTTGCGAAGCCGCGCCGGAGGAATTCCCAGCTGCTGCCGGTACTTGACGACCGTGCGTCGGGCGATGTCGATTCCACGTTCCTTGAGGGCCACCGCCAGCATCTCGTCGCTGAGCGGCTTGGACCGGTCCTCCCCCTCGACGATCTCACGCAGGATCTCCTTGACCGCCTCCCAGCTGACGTTGCGCCCCGACTCCGTCTCGGTACCGCCGGAGAAGAACCGCCGCAGCCGGATCATCCCCCGCGGCGTCTGCATCCACTTGTCGGCCACCGCTCGGCTCACCGTCGCGACGTGGACGCCCAGCTGCTCGGCCACATCGACCATCGGCATGGGCTTGAGGTGCTGCGGCCCCAGATCGAAGAACTCCCGCTGACGGCTCAGCACCACGTTGACCACCCGCAGCAGCGAGTTCGATCGCTGGTTGATCGATTCGATGAGCCACTGGGCATTGCTCACGTTCCGGCTGATGAAGCCCCGGGTCTCCTTGTCGAGGGAATCGTCCTTGGCCATCTCCCGGTACCGCGGTGAGACCCGCAGAGGAGGCAGCATCCCGTCGCAGAGGGCGGCGATGTAGGCATCAGCCTCCTGGTCGTATTCGACGATGACGTCGGGAATGATCGGCGGGACATCCACCTGGACGAGTTCGCGCCCGGGGGACAGATTCAACCGGTGCATCAGGGCCATCGCATCGCGGACCTGATCGATGGTGAGCCCCGTCTCGCTCGCGATCCGCGGCAGACGGTTCTGGACCAGATCCTCCATGTGCTCCTCGATGAGTCGCCCCACGACCTCCCAGTCCTCCGAGTCGTCCCCCTGCTGCTGACAGGCCTCGACCTGAAGCAGCAGACACTCCTTCGTGCTGCGGGCCCCGATGCCCGGCGGATCCAGCCATCGCTGGAGGATGGGCAGGGCCGCTTCGAGACGTTCGAGCGTGATCCCCCGCTCCACGGCCTCCGGATGCTGTTCGAGGATTGTCTCCAGGTCCGAACCGAGCAGTCCTTCGTCGGTGATGTTCTGAATGAGCAGGAGTCCCGCAGCCTCGATCTCGGGATCGACCTCCGCGAACGTCCATTGGTGCTGAAGCTGATCCGCCAGCGGCTTGCCGCGGCCCTCCAGGTTCGCCATGGCGTCCATCTTCCAGTCCCGTTCCCCGGCCTGACGGGAGGGCGAGAAGCTGGATGAGGAGTATTCGTTGTCCATGGCCTCCGAGTAGCCGCGTTCCAGCGATTCGAGACGCTGGAAGTCGTCCGCCCCATCGGTCCCCTCACCGACCACCATCTCCTGGGAATCAATGGTGTCGTCGACCCGATCGTCGACCACCTCTCCGCTGCCGTCGCCGTCGGCGATGTCCAACGCGATGTTCGATTCGAGTTCCTGATCCACCCGCTCCTGCAAGGCCAGCAGGGGCATCTGCAGGATCTCCATCGACTGGATCATCCGCGGGCTCAGCTTCATCTGCTGGCCCAGCTTCATCTGCTGGTTGGTTTCAAACTGCATCATGCGGATGTCCCGAGGACGGCTGGGGGCGACATCCCGATTCTACGTGCAGAATCGACCACCACACGGAGAATCGGACAATCATGACGTGCTTTCACCGAGCGACTGGCGACCTTCGATGGCATCGGCCAGCACGGCTGCGCTCGCGTATTCCAACTGGGTCCCGCTGGGCAGCCCGCGGGCGAGGCGCGAGGTGCGAATGCCCCGACGAGCCAGTTCTTCGGCCAGGTAGAGCGAGGTGCTGTCGCCTTCCAGGGTGGGATTGAGACCGAGAATGACCTCGCGGACCTCGACCCCCCGGCTGTTCCGGGCCGGGTCCTCGATGCGGTCGAACAACGCCCCCACCGTCAGGTCGGTGGGCTCGACGCCCGCCAGCGGGTCGATCCGACCCGTGAGCACGTGGTACACGCCGGTGTAGATTCCCGTCGACTCGATGCTCATGAGATCCCGAGGCTGTTCGACCACCAGGATCGTCGATGCGTCGCGTCGGGCATCGGTGCAGATCTCGCACGGATCGGTTTCCGTCAACTGGTAGCAGATCGAGCAGCAGGCGACCCGTTCCTTCGTGTCCTCAATGGCCCGGCTGAAGGTCCGAGCCTCCTCGCGCGACCCCTTCAGTACGTGGAAGGCCAGCCGCGTCGCGGTGCGACGTCCGATGCCGGGCAGTCGCTCGAAGGATTCGATCAACCGCTCGACCGGTTCTGGATACCCGCTGCGTCCCGTGGTCATGCCGAGTCCAATCCCTAGAGCCCCAGTCCACCGGGGGGCAGCGGAAGCCCCATGTCCCCGGCCACGGAGGACAGCTTCTCCTGGACCGCCTCCCGCGCGCGATCGAGCCCGTCGTTGATCGCGACCCGGACCAGATCCTGAAGCTGCCCCGGCTCGAGCGTCGAGATCCGCTGCTCGTCGATGACGATGGATTCGAGCTGCATCGCGCCGTTGACCACGACCCGGACCACACCGTCCCCGACTTCGGACTCGAGCTTCATGTCCCCCAGATGCTCCTTCACCTCGGCCATGCGTGCCTGCATCTTCGGCAGGTCCTTCATCATGCCGGCCAGCGAAGCCATGCCCTTCAGTCCATCGAACATCATTGATTCTCCTTGCTGGAAGAGGTGGGATTCGGATCCTCGACCTCCACGACCACGGCATCGAATTCCCTCAGCACCGCACGCACGTCGGGCTGATTCTCCATCGGTTCGACCGTCTTGCGGTCTCCCCCCGTCTCCTGCTTGCCCCCGACCTCGATCTGCACCGATCGACCAAGGACGCGTTCGACCAGCCGACCCAGAGCATCCCGGCGGGTGGGCGATATCGCACCGCGGCCGGAATCCTCGCGATCGAGTTTGAGCACCCCGTCGCGGTACGCCACGGCCCGTAGCCCGTCCACCGTGGCCAATGCACTGGACGAGGTGGCGTCGCGCAGCACCTGCGTCCAGATCCCTTCGGCGGTCACGGGCTGCACCTCGGGTGCCGCCTTTTCCTGCTTTGGTGCGGGCGGCTTCGGAGACCGCTGCGGAGGAGATGGCTTCGAGCCCGCCCGGGGCGGGGCCGTACGCGTCGGCTGTGGCGCTTCCACCGCGGAGCGGGTCGACTGCGGAGAGGACTCTACCCCGGTCCGCCTACCTTTTTTTTTTGACGGGGCCGCGGTGTCTCCCCGGAGCAGCGCGGGGATGCTCGCCAGATGCTCGGACGTGCTCAACCGAACGAGCAGTGCATCGAACAACGCCCGCGAGGAGGCCGTGAACCGGGCGTGCCGGGCCGTGGCTTCGCAGCGTGCGATCATGTGCAGCACCCCGGCGGCATCGACCCCCTCCAGTCGGGTACGGAGTGCGGAGCGGGCCTCGTCGTTCAGAGGCAGCATGTCCGAGTCGACCCCGCAGGTGATGCCGATCAGCATCGTGCGCAGGGACTCGGTGAGGCTGTCCAGCGCCTGTTCGATGGTGATCCCCTGCTGCAGGAGATCCTGCCCGATGGCGAGGGCCGTCCCGGCGTCGCCGGCCAGCGCCGCATCCAGCATCGATTCGATTCTGGACTGGGCGGGCAGACCGAGCATCTCCTCGATCAGCTCCTTGGTGATCCGGTCCGGATCCGCCGCGAGCAGTCGGTCGAGAATGCTGAGGGCATCGCGCATCGAGCCGGCACCGAGTCGACTGACCCGGGCCAGAGCATCCTCGTCGGCGGCGACCCCCTCCTCGGCGAGAATCCGCTGCAGATGCTCGGTGATGAGATGATCCGGAATGGCCCGGAAGTCGAATCGCTGGCATCGGCTCTGGATGGTCTGCAGCACGTCGTTGGGCTCGGTGGTGCAGAGGATGAACTTCACATGCTCCGGAGGTTCCTCCATGGTCTTCAACAGGGCGTTGAATGCATCACGGGTGAGCATGTGGACTTCGTCGATGATGTAGATCCGGTACGGGCAGCGGGAGGGCTTCAATCCGGCAGAAGCGATCAGATCCCTCGCCTCCTGGACACCGCGATTGGAGGCGCCGTCGATCTCGATGACGTCGAGATCCTCGCCCCGCATGATGGCATCGGAGATGGCTTCGCCCTCGACCAGTTCGTCGGTGACGTTGAGCTCCCGGGCGAGCAGGCGCGCCATCGTCGTCTTGCCCACGCCTCGCGTACCGCAGAAGAGATACGCGTGGGCGATGCGCCCCGATGCGACGGCGTTGGTCAGGGTTCTGGCGATCGGCTCCTGCCCGACGACTTCCTCGAAGTCTCGGGAACGGTAGCGACGTGCCAGTACGGTGTAGCCCACGGGCCTGCTTCCTTGCTGGAGCTTGCTGCTCCGGTCTGAGGCACCACCCCGGTGCCCGGCGAGATCGGTGAGGGATGGGAAGGGCGGCCAGGCGATCCACGGCTCGACCGACGTCGCTTATGGCTGCTGCGGTCAAGCCCTGACCAGGTTCACGAGCCGAGCGTCCATGGGACCCGACCGCCCTTCCGATCCGTCACGACCGTCCATGGTAGCCGCCAGATGCCCTCTGGTACACTTCAAGAATGAGCCAAGAGGCACCGAAATCCACCCCGCCGAGCGATCTGGACACACCCCTCGCCGTCCCGGACGACGTCACCCCGGACAAACCGCTGGTGCTCTTCACGGTCCGGCTGCTGTACCTGGTCCTGATGATCACGGCCTCCATCCTTCCCTTCGCCAGCATCACCAACCCCAAGTCCATGGAAATGCCGCTGCTGGACTCGCTGGCGCCGTTCCTGGCCACAATTGCTATTGCCACGCTGATCGTGCTCCTGGACCTGAAGACCCCACGCAAGCAGCTGTCGGTGGTCGTGGCCATGTATCTGGCCGTTCTGGCCGGTCTGCTGGCGGCGCTGGCGATCTCGGCCCTGATCGATCTCATCGCCGACGCCTGGGATCTCCCCGAAACCAGCATGGCCCTGAAGTATCTGACGCTGCTCAAGCTGGCGACCGGCATCACCCTGTGCTACCTGGCGGTCTCGCTCGTGCTTTCCACTCGCGACGACATTCGTCTCGTCATCCCCTACGTGGAGTTCTCGAAGCAGATCCGCGGCATCCGTCCCATGCTGCTGGACACCTCGGTGCTCATCGACGGACGCTACAACGCATTTTGTCAGAGCGGCTTTCTCGATGCGCCCGCCATGGTTCCCCGCTGCGTCATCGACGAACTGCATCGACTCTCAGACTCGAGTGACCGGCTCAAGCGGGAACGCGGCCGACGGGGCATGTCCAATCTGCGTTCACTGCAGCAGATGCCCGAGATCCGGCTCGACATCGAGGAACTGGATGCCAAGGAGGGCATGGTCGATCAGGCCCTGATGGACCATGCCGAGAAGAACCAGCTCCGGCTCGTGACCACCGACTCGAACCTACTGCGGGTCGCCGAGATCCGACGCATCAGCACGCTGAACCTCCACGATCTGTCCATCGTGATGCAGGAGTCGGCGACTCCGGGCCAACAGCTTTCGCTGGAGATCATCCGGGCCGGCGAAGAGCCGGACCAGGGGATCGCCTACCTGCCCGATGGAACCATGGTGGTGATCGAGGGGGGCGGCGATGCCATCGGACGGGTCGTCGAGGCGGTGGTGACCAACACCCTGCAGACGAGCGCCGGCCGCATGGTGTTCGCGAGGATTGCCGGAACCGACGGGACGCAGTGAGGCCCGGCAAACCCGGTATACTTCTCCCTTTCCACAGGAGCAGCGCATGCCACCCGACGCCGGTACCGGTCGCACTTCGGCGGACACCGAGACGATCCTCATCCTCGACTTCGGCAGTCAGTACGCCCAGCTGATCGCCCGGCGGGTGCGTGAGGCGGGTGCATTCAGCCTCCTGATGGCGCCCGATACGCCGCTGGAGGAACTCGCCGCCCACACGCCCAAAGGCATCATCCTCTCGGGCGGTCCAGCCAGCATCCACGAGGACGGTTCCCCCCGCTGCGATCCGAGACTGTTCGAACTCGGAATCCCTGTCCTGGGCATCTGCTACGGCATGCAGCTGGGCTGCCACCTGCTGGGCTGTCCCGTGGACGCCGCCGAGGCCAGGGAGTACGGCCGGAGCCGACTGACGGTCACGGACCACAGCGACCTGCTGGCCAGCATCCCCAGCACCACGAACGTATGGATGAGTCACGGCGACCAGGTCTCGGATCTGGCCACGGACTTCGACTGCCTGGCCTCGACGGACACCTGTCCGCACGCGGCGGTGCGGCACCGCACCATGCCCTTCTACGGCCTGCAGTTCCATCCGGAGGTCACGCACACCCCGCACGGCGTGGATGTCCTGCGCAACTTCCTGTACGAGATCTGCAAGTGCCGCGGAACGTGGCGGATGGCCGACTTCCTCGAATCCGAATGCGACCGCGTCCGGGGACAGATCGGCGACGGCCGCGTCATCTGCGGCCTGTCCGGGGGAGTCGACTCGTCGGTGGTCGCGGCGCTGCTGGCCAAGGCGGTCGGCGAACAGCTCACCTGCATCTTCGTGGACAACGGCCTGCTCCGGAAGAACGAGCGGGAACTCGTCGAGACGACCTTCCGTGACCACTTCGACATCGACCTGCGGGTCGTGGACGCCTCGGCGGAATTTCTCGCCGACCTCGATGGCATCGACGATCCACAGGAGAAGCGACGGCGGATCGGGCACCGGTTCATCGAGGTGTTCCGCACCGCGGCTGCGGAGGTCGCCGGCGAAGGCGGCGGCGACTTCAAGTTCCTCGCCCAGGGAACCCTGTACCCCGACGTGATCGAATCCGGACACGGCTACGCCGGACAGGCCGCCAACATCAAACTGCACCACAACGTGGGCGGGCTGCCGGACGATCTCGAGTTCGAACTCGTCGAACCACTGCGCGATCTCTTCAAGGACGAAGTCCGTGCCCTGGGAGAAGTGCTCGGACTCCCCCCCCACATCGTCTGGCGACATCCCTTCCCGGGCCCCGGACTGGCCGTCCGCTGCCTCGGAGCCGTGGAACGGGACAAGCTCGACCTGCTGCGGGAATGCGACGAGATCCTCCTCGAGGAGATCGTGTCCCACAATCTGTATCGCAGCACGGATCAGGTCTTCACCGTCCTGCTGCCCGTCCAGAGCGTGGGCGTCATGGGCGACGGCCGTACGTACGAATCCGTGGTGGCCGTGCGGGCGGTCGAGACGTCCGACTTCATGACCGCCGACTGGGCCCGGATCCCCTACGACGTGCTGGCGATCGTCAGCAATCGGATCATCAACGAGGTCCCCGGCGTCAACCGGGTGGTGTACGACATCTCCTCCAAGCCTCCGGCCACCATCGAGTGGGAATGACCCCACGCCTCCGCCCCGCCCGGTACCATGCGGGCGTGATGGACAGTCACCACGATCGCGTTCCCGAACTCCACCTCGAGTTCTACAGCCGGCCTGGGTACCTGGCCGCGATACGAAGCATGCTCGACACCCTGTGCGGACGGCTGGGCTACGACCCCGGAGCCGCCAGCCAGATCTGCCTGGCCATCGACGAGGCCCTCTGCAACGTCATCCGCCACGGATACGATTCACGACCGGACGGCCGCATCCGGCTGTCCATCCACGAACTGGACCAGCCGGACCGCCTGGAGTTCGTGATCGAGGACGACGCCCGACAGGTCGATCTCGATACCATACGATCCCGGGAACTCGATGACGTGAGGCCGGGGGGACTGGGCGTGCACCTGATCAACGAGATCATGGACGACGTCATCTACGAGCACCGCGAAGGCGGCGGCATGCGACTACGAATGCACAAGACACTGCCCAGCACCGGTACGCCGGTCGACGCAGGGGAAGCAGAACCATGCAAGTGAACACCGAACAGCGGGATGGAGCCACGATCGTCCGACCGGACGGGGACATCGACCTCGCCACCTCCTCGATTCTCCGGACCTCGCTCCAGGCCGCCCACGATTCGGACGGCGACAAGATCGTCATCGATCTGTCCAGCGTCCAGTACATGGACTCCTCGGGCGTCGCGACCCTGGTCGAGTGCCTGCAGATGGCCCGCCGCGGCGGCACGACCCTCCTGCTCTGCGAACTGCACGAACGGGTCCTTTCGGTATTCCAGATCGCACGGCTCGACAGCGTCTTCGACATCGTGCCGACCCTCGACGAGGCGATGAGCCGCTGAGCCCCCACCGATGTCCGACGCCGCCCGTGAATCCCGACCACCCATGTTCCTCCGGATGCTTGATCGCTGGGGAGGCGTGTGGAACGGCGTCTTCGCGCTGTTCGGTGGCCTGTGGCTGCTGCTGGCCGAGGTGTTCACGTGGATCGCGCGTGGGATGACCCGTCCCGAGGTGCGGATCGGACGGTCCGCCATCGTGAGCCAGCTGGTCCGGGTCGGGGTCAAGTCCATCGGCATCATCCTGCTCGTCTCGGGATGCATCGGACTCATCCTCGCCATCTCCATGCAGCCCCCCCTGGCCGAACTGGGCCAGCAGAACATGATCGCCAACATCGTCGCGGTCGGCGTCTTCCGGGAAATGGGGCCGCTGATCGCCGCCATCGTGCTGACGGGATTCGCCGGAGCTGCGATCGCGGCCGAAATCGGCACCATGGTCGTCGGGGAGGAGATCGAGGCCCTGGAGACGCACGCACTGAACCCCGTGCGGTTCCTGGTCGTCCCCCGGGTCATCGCGACCATCATCAGCCTGTTCCTGCTCACGATCCTCGGGGACGTCATGGCGGTCTTCGCCTCCGGCGTCATCACCGTGAACTTCCTCGACGTGCCGCAGGAGGTGTACATCAGCAACACCATCGAACAGCTGCGAATGTCCGACTTCCTCACCGGACTCCTGAAGGCCGCGACGTTCGGCACCCTGCTCAGCGCGATCGCCTGCTACAACGGGCTCAAGGTGACCGGAGGCGCCGCGGGCGTGGGCAAGGCGACCACGGACACCGTCGTGCAGACGGTGGTTCTGATCATCGTCGCGGACATGATCTTCGGCGTCCTCTTCCTCAAGCTTGGCTGGACCTGAGCCGGACGGCTCACTCCTGGTCCGACACCACCTCGAGCAGCGAGAACTTCATCCGCATGCCCTCGTCCGTCGACCACATGGCCATGCTGTAGCCACCGAGTCGCTCGGCCATCTCGGCGTAGAGCCCCGTCAGGGCGCCACGCTCCTCCATCATCTCGGCACGGATCTCCTCGGCCAGTTCCGGATCGTCCTCCGCCAGTTCCTTCAGGGACTGCTTCATCTGGAGTTCGTCGATCTCCATCGCGTCGTTCATCAGACGGAAGACGTCCTGGACGGACCACCCGCTCAGAGGACGGTCGGGAAGCGTGGACAGCGCGGCCTTGAGGTTCGGCGTGAGTTCGAGTTCGCCCCGTTCACCGACATGACGAAGAGCCTCCTCGATGCCGGAGCGGTTGCCCATCATGACGTAGTCGCCACCCATGGCGACGGCCATGTCGTCGCCACCACCCCCGGAGAACATGCCCGGCATGGCCATGCCGCCGCCCTCGAGGGTGTAGATGGTGTGCCCCTGGAAGTCCCCCTGCTCCATTCCCATGTCGCCGGCGAACATGGTGAAGGCGTCGTTGAACTTCTGGGTGTCACCGGACTGCATCGCGGTGATGGAGATCATGCTGTCCATGGTGATCGGACGGCTGATCGACGTCAGGCCGATCATGGTGCCGTCCATGCTGTCGAACATGGCGGCCAGCGTGGGCTCGATCTGTTCGAGCGCCTGCATCCCCTGACCCTGGATGAAGGGATTGGAACGGATCACGCTCTTGATCCAGTCGAGCACGCCCTTGAAGTCGAAGTTGTACCGCGACATGCCGTAGACCTCGGTCTCGAGCAGGGCCGGCAGCGGCTCGCGGTCCGTGTTCTTTGAGACCAGTTCGATGATGCCCGACTTGCCCTCGGGCATGTAGATCGCGGCGTGCGCGTCCATCAGCGTCGGAGCCTCGCCCGCGTCGAACCGCACGCCCACGGCGTTGATTCGGCCGGTCGCGGCCACCAGGGTGCCGCCCATGAATCCCATCATGCCGGAGGTGTCGAATGCCGACACCATGTCACCGAGGTGCTTCGTCAACAGGACGACGGAGGGACCACCCTGACCGAGCATCGCATTGATGCCCTGCCAGTCGTCCGAGGCCGACAGCGGATCGGAGACGGACTCTCCTTCGAGAGCCTCGACGGCCCGCTCCATGCCGGCGGTGGATGTGGCCACCAGCAGCACGTGCTTCTCATCGTCCAGGCAGATGTAGGTGTCCATGGCCTCCAGAGCCGACAGATCCGGTCCCATCTGGAATCCGCCCCCCTGCGGCATGCCCGGCTCCTCGCCCGAGATGACGATGCATTCACGGCCGGCGATGTCCATCAGCTCGCCTTCGTTCTCGCCGGCCTCCTCGATCATTTCGCGGACCGCCTCGCGAACCTCCTCGCCCTGACTGCTGTAGTCCATGAACATCAACGAATGGGGCAGCACCCCTCCGGTCTCCGCGTCCTCGCTGGCGTAGAGCGCCACGCCCATGCGGATCTTGGCGAAGTTCTCGATGAGATCACCGTCCTCCTTCATCTTCTTGATGGCGTCCGCCATGGCGCCTCCGCCCTGGTCGAGCACGGAATCGATGTCCATGAACTCCATTTCGGCGACATCGCCATCCCCACGCATCATCTTCATCACGGGACTGTTCTCCATGCGCTTGAAGATCGCCTCGGCACCGGGGTGGCTGAACACCAGCACGGACGACTGCGGAGCGAACTGCTCGATGGAGAGGTCCGCCGCCGACACCACGGTGGGCAGGCAGGAGACGGCGAGAGCGGCAATGGTTGTCTTGAACACGTCGGAGTTCCTTCTCGTTGAAACGAAGGGGGTCAGGGACGAAGACCGGGGGCGACCCCGTCCTTCTGGCGAGTGGGCGGCTTCTGGTAGTTGTGGCCGGCGTTGGGATTCATCTCGTCGTACGCGAACGCCTCGCGATTGCGGATGAAGTCCTTCACGTAGCGTGCCGGGATCGCGAATCCGAGGTTATCCCCGGACGGGATCCCCATGTTGGTGATTCCGATGACCTCGCCCTTGGTGTTGAACAGCGGACCGCCGGAGTTGCCCGGATTGATCGGCGTATCCGTCTGGATGTAGGACAGTCCGTCGAAGTTCCGCTGGGTCGTCGAGATGACGCCTTCGGTCATCGTCTGCTCCATGTTGAGCGGATTGCCGATGGCGAAGACGGGCTGGCCGACCATGATCCCCTCGTAGGATTCGATCGGCGAATAGGGGAACGCGTCGTCCCGGGGATGATTCATCTTCAGCAGGGCCAGATCCAGGTGGTTGTTCACGGCGACGATCTCGACGTCCTCGACCGTGGTCCGCTTCCGGGTTCCGTCCGGCTGGGGCACCCAGATGATCGCCCGCAGGTCCTGCTCACCCTGGATGACGTGGGCGTTGGTGATGGCGAAGCCGTCCTCATTGATCACGACACCCGATCCGAGACCGCCGGGAGTCTGGACCTTGATGACGCTCGACATGACCCGCTCGGCCTGCAGCTTGGAGCTCAGTTCACGCGGATTCTGGGCCGTGTGGTAGAGATCGTCGCGGACGACGTTGACCTCGTCGCCGCCCGTCTCCTCCACTTCCTTCACGTCGTTGTTGTCGAGCTCGATGACCATCGGCCCGATGTCGAGCCACAGCGTGGTGTCGTTCTGCTTCAGCAGGACCCCCTCGAGCCGCTTCCCGTCGTTGAGGACGACGACATCCGCCCCCAGGGGGGAGACCAGCAGAACGGCGATCAGAGCGGAAACGTGGTGAATCTTCATCGGGGCTTCTCCTTGCCGACCTTGCGTCGGGGGCTCCAGTATAGGCTCTCCCCGTACCGCCGCCCCCCTTCCTCGAACGGGGCCGGGGAGGCTACCATGGGCCGTTCCCAAGAACGTCGAATCAGGAGACCTTCCATGCGACCGATCCGGATCCCCCACCTTCTCGCCGTCGTCTCGATCGCAGTGCCGTGCAGCAGTGCAGCGTCCCAGGACGCCACCCTGCCCGACTACTTCGGATTCGCCGGAGTCGACGTCATCAAGATCGGCGACGATCCCGGCCCGATGACCTCGGCGGACCTGAACGGCGACGGCCTCGACGACCTGCTCGTCCTGAACAACAGCGATTCTCGGATCGACGTCCTCTACCAGAAGCAAGACCCCGTGCCCGGAGCGGTCGAGGCCCCCAAGCGGCCCAATGAGCTTCCCGATCACTGGAGGTACCGCCGGGAGAACATCCCGCTGGCCGACTACGGCAGCGCAATGCGGACCCTCGACGCCGACGGCGACGGCGACCTCGACATCATCTACGCCAGCCGCGGCCGCATCGTGTTCCTGATGCAGGAGTCGCCGGAACAGTTCAAGAAGGGACGCATCCACAAGATCCGTCAGCTGGAGGCGGGCCCCGCCTCCTTCGCCATCACCGACGTCGTCGGTGACGACGGTCCCGATCTGGTGAGCATCGTCGACGGCAACGTGACGGTCTGGCCGCTGGAGGGAGACGACCTCGGCAAGCCCGTGACCCTGGCCGCGGGCCAGAAGGTCAAGGGACTCGTTCCAGCCGACTACGACGGGGACGGAACCATCGACATCGCGGGTGTCATCCCCGACGACGCCGCCCCGGTCCGCATCTGGTTCGGGCAGGAGCAGGACGGCGAACGGATGCTGGGCGCCCAGGTCATCTTCGAGATGCCCCCCATCACCGTCTTCGAGGCCGTGCAGCTTCCCGGCGAGGCGGCGTCCCGCATCGCCGTCATCGAGCGGGCGTCGAAGCGGGTCGTCATCTACCGGCTCGACAGCGAGGAGGTCGAGAACTCCGGCAACCGGGACGCCTCCTTCGTGGTGCACAGCTTTGAGGACCCCGGCAACCGCAATCGGGCCCAGACCGTGGTCGATCTCAATGGCGACGGCCTGGAGGATCTGATCGCCACCGACACCAGAGCCAATGCCATCGTCGTCTACCGTCAGGAGGAGGGACACGGCCTCGCATCCGGAGAGTCCTTCCCCACCTTGTCCGAAGTCGGCTACATCGCCGCGGCGGACACCGACGGCGACGCGCAGGCGGAGATCTTCGTCCTGTCCGAGGATGAAGGCGTCGTGGGCCGCTCCACCATCGACGGATCCGAGATCGCATTCCCCCGCCCGATGTCCATCACCGAAGGGCACACCCCGGTGTCCATGAATCTCGTCCAACTCGAACAGGGGCCCCGACTGGCGGTCATCGCCGCCGACAAGCGGGACTACCTGATCGATCTGATCCAGATGGACGGCACCAGCGAGTCCTTCGACCTCGGCTCGATGAGCCGGGCCCCCGACACGGTCATGCCGGTGGACGCCGATCAGGACGGCAACACCGACCTGCTGCTGTTCACCCGGGACAAGCCGATGATCATGCTGCAGGCCATGCCGCCCGCCGACCCCGCCGACGGCGTCGTGATGGGCGAGGAGACCGCTCCGACGTTCACCAAGCGGGAGAAGGCGGACATGGGACAGTTCGGCCTCGTCGCCAAGGCCGCCTCCGAGAACACCACCACCTTCGACATCGACGGCAGCGGTCGCGAGGAGCTGCTGATCGCCGACAAGAACTTCGTCCGAGCCGTCCGCTACGAGGCCGAACCCTCCGACGGCAGCAGCCCCGGCTGGCAGGTCGTCAAGCAGATCAACACGGACGCTCCCGACGCCAGCCTCGTCTCGCTGACGACGCTGGGCCGACGCATCATCGCCGCCGACAAGACCAACAACCGGCTGGTCATCTTCGAAGCCGACTCCGAAGGACGGTGGAACGAGACCGAGGCCCTCAACGTACGTGGATTCACGCTCGGTGCGATCTACGGGGGGCGTTTCACCGGAGACGACCAGGAGAGCATCCTGGCCATCGGACAGGACGGCTTCGCGGTCATCCGGCTGGGAGGACAGCGGCGGTCCCTGGAGGAGGTCGCCGCGTGGCGGACCGACGAGGAACGGCGTCTCCACTACGACCTCGCAGTGGGCGACATGAATGCCGACGGGTACACGGACATGGCGTCACTGGACGCGGGCGAGCAGATGTTCGAGATCTTCACCTTCGACGGCAACGGCGACATGCTGCACGTGACCAACTTCAAGATCTACGAATCGAAGCTCTTCAGCCGCGGCGAGGGACGCGAGTACCAGCCGACGCAGGTGCTGATCACCGACCTGACCGGGGACGGAGCGCACGACGTGGTGATGATCGTGCACGATCGCATCCTGATGTATCCCCAGTAGAACCGGATCAGCGGTCCGACATCGGGGTGTAGGCCACTCCGTGCGGTCCCGTGTACTGGCAGCGGGGACGGATCAGACGGTTGTCCTGGTGCTGCTCCAGCACGTGCGCCGCCCAGCCGGCGTTGCGGCTCAGCGCGAACACCGGCGTGAACAGGTCGATCTCCAGCCCGAGCGAGTAGTAGGTCGTCGCGGAGTAGAAATCCACGTTCGGATAGATGCCCTTCGAGCCCACCTCGCGTTCCATGATGTCCTGGATCCGGGTGCTCATCTCGTAGAGTTCGTGGTTGCCGGTCTCGTCGGCGATCTGCTTCGCGAACGTGCGGAGGTACTTGGCCCGCGGATCGAGCGCCTTGTAGACGCGATGACCGAATCCCATGATCTTCCGCTTGCTGGCCAGGGACTCCTGCACGAATGCATCCACGGAGTCGATGTCGCCGATCTCCTGCAGCATCCGCATCACACGCTCGTTAGCGCCACCGTGCAGAGGGCCCCGCAGCGTGCCGATGGCCGACGTCAACGCGGAATACATGTCGCTCTGGGTCGCGATGGTGACCATCGCGGCGAAGGTCGAGGCGTTGATGCCGTGGTCCGCATGAAGCACCAGACTCACATCGATGGCCCGGGCACTCGCCGCTCCGGGCATCTCGTCGTTGAGCATCCAGAGGAAGTTGGTCGCGATGTCGAGATCGGCTCGCGGCGCGACGGGCTCCTCGCCCTTGCGCAGGCGGGAGAAGGCCGCGATGATCGCCGGCGTCTTGGCCAGGACCTTGATCGCCTTGCGCCGTTCGCTCTCGAGGGACTGGTCGTCGCAGTCCGCGTCCATCGTGCCCATGGCGGAGACCATGGTGCGAAGCATGTGCATCGGCGATGCATCGGCGGGAACCAGCCGCAGCATGCCCAGCAACTCGGATCCGAGCTCGTACTCGGCACGAAGCTCGGACTTCAGGGACTCCAGTTCGTCCGCGCTGGGCAGCCGGTCGTTCCACAGCAGGAAGACCACCTCCTCGAAGGTGGAATTTCGGGCGAGATCATCGATGTCGATGCCGAGGTATTCGAGCACCCCGTTCTGACCGTCGATGAAGGATTTCGTCGATTCACCGATGATGGTGTGATCGAGTCCCTTGTCCATGTGCATGGTGACTGCTGCCTCGGCCATTTCTAGCATTCCGGCGGTGATTGCTGCCCCGCCGTCTCCTTGCTGATCTGTTACGCCGCCCCGGTTTCCACGAGGAAACACGCCGCACCCGTCTCTCAGGCACGACTCGGACCCACCACGGGGCAGAGCACCTCATACTAGAACACCCGGTGCTCTCTTTCAATACTGGACGAGGAAAGCCCCTCTGGCGGCCACCTCCTACACTGGATCAACGTGTTCATCCCCATCGGAACAGATCGGCCGACGAAACGACGCCCCCGCGTCGTGGAGGCCCTCATCGTCCTGAACATGCTGGTCTACCTGGCCGGGCTGGCCGGTGACGTGTTCGGTGGAGTCTCCTTTGAGACCCTGACCAACTGGATGATGCTCTCCAGGGGCGACTTCCACTGGTGGAACCTGATCACCTACCAGTTCGCCCACAACCCCTCCGACATCCTGCATCTGGTCTTCAACATGGTGGGGCTCTGGATCTTCGGCACCTCCCTCGAGGGCCGCCTGGGCCACGCCAACTTCCTCGTCTTCTACCTCGTCGGTGGCTGCATCGCGGGCATCGCCCACATGATGGAGACCGCCGCTCCGGTGATCGGCGCCAGTGGTTCGGTGTGCGCCCTGATCGGAGGCTTCATCGCCCTCTTCCCCCGCAGCCGCATCCGCATCCTCCTGCTCTTCATCATGATCGGGGTGTTCGAGGTCGGAAGCCTGTGGGTCGTGGGCTTCTACGTTCTGATCGACTTCGTGGGCTG
Source organism: Phycisphaerales bacterium UBA854 (assembly GCA_002295885.1). Lineage (GTDB taxonomy): Bacteria > Planctomycetota > Phycisphaerae > Phycisphaerales > SM1A02 > UBA854. Next base: position 38,583 of record DBGM01000037.1, on the reverse strand, counting down.
GGTCGCTCCCAGCGGCTCGACCACGGCCTACGTCGCCCACATCGCCGGCTACCTCTACGGCTTTCTCCTGGCGATCCTACTGCTGTGGATCCGCCTTCTGAAGTCGGACGACTTCGACATGGTCTACCTTTGGAAACAGGCCCGGCGACGTTCCGCCTTTCGACGCACCATCCGACAGAATCCCACCGGCACGTGGGATACCACCGCCAGCCCCGCTCCGCCCCCGGTGGTACGACTGAACCCCGAGGAACAGGCCAGACGCAGTGCCATCGGCGACGCGAGGTCCCGCATCCACCGGCTGGTCCGACAGGGACGCTTCGAGGATGCCGGTGCGGGCTACCTCGAACTCCTCGACCTGGATCCGGATGCGGTGCTGACCGAAGCGGCCCAGCTCGAACTGGCGAACCGGCTCTACGCGGAGGGCGACCGCACGGTCGCCGCCACCGCCTACGAACGGTTCCTGGAGCACTACCCCCGCTCCGACCAGAACCACGAAGTCGCCCTGATCCTCAGCCTGCTGTACATCCGCGTCCTCGACCGACCGGACGACGCCGCGACGCTGCTGGACGACGTGGCCACAAAACTGCATGATGACGCCCACCGCTCGCTTGCGAACTCGCTGCTGGAGGAACTGCGCGGGACGGGTCCGGAGCCGGCGTCATGAATCACCCCTGGAATCGAACCGACGCCTCCGCCCCCCGGATCAAGATCTGCGGCATCCGCGATCTCGATACCGCCCTGGCCGCGGTCGAGTCCGGCGCGGACGCCCTGGGGTTCGTGCTGGCCCCGGGTTCGCCCCGCACCGTCAGCCGTTCCGTCGCCACGAGGATCGCGGACGCCCTTCCCGCGCACGTGGAGGCGGTCGGCGTCTTCGTCGACGGCGAGTTCGAGTCCGAACTCCGGCCGTGGCAGCCCCGCTGGACACAGCTTCACGGCAACGAGGATGAAGCACTCGTCCGGATGATCTCCGGACCGGTGATCCGCGCGGTCCCCTTCGACCCCCCAACGCTTCTTCACTGGGACCGGGTGGATGGAGTCGACCGTCTGCTCGTGGACAGTCCGCATCCCGGAAGCGGCCGCACGTTCGATCACGCCGCCCTCCACGAACTTCGAGACCGCCTGCAGACCCCGCTGATTCTCGCGGGAGGACTCGCACCGGACACCGTGTCGGAATCGATCCGAACCCTGCGCCCCTGGGCCGTGGACGTGAGCAGCGGCGTCGAATCGGCTCCGGGCACGAAGGAGCCGTCGCTGATCGACGACTTCTGCCGTGCCGTGCGGGAATCCGTCGCATGACCGATCTGCACCTTGCCAACGCCCGCGTCTGGACCGGTGATCCCCTCCACCCCGTGGCGGAGTCGATCCTCATCCGCAACGGACGTGTCGCCGCCCTCGATGCACCGGCCGGTGACGTCAGATCCATCGACTGCCGGGGAGACGTCGTGACCCCCGGTCTGATCGACGCCCACCTCCATCTGCTTCTGGGCGGTTCGTCCCTGGAAACCCTCGATCTTTCGCACGTCCGATCCCGGGCGGAGTTCGAAGCGTGCATCGAGACCGCCCACGCCGGCCTTGCTCCCGACGCCTGGCTCCTCGCCCACGGATGGTCGCAGGACAACTGGGACGGAACTCTTCCGACCTCCCGGTGGCTGCAGTCCGCGGGCGATCGACCGGTGGTCTGCTGGCGCATGGACTGGCACGCGGCCCTGGTGAACGACCCCGTCCTTCGACTCTGCGAACTGCCCGAAGATGCGCAGCTCGAAGCGGAGGGCGGACGGCACGTCCGTGGTGACGACGGATCTGAGACCGGACTGCTGCTGGAGAATGCCGCGTGGAAATACGTCCAGTCCCGCATTCCCTCTCCGTCGGTCGAACGCAGGCGATCCCACCTGCTCGACGCCCAGCGACACGCGCACCGGATGGGGCTCACCGGCGTCCGCACCATGGAATACGCGAAGGATCTCCACGAGGTCTACGACCCGCTGCGATCCGAACTCACCCTCCGCTGTTCGGTGGTGCTGCTCGACCGCGAACTTCCCCTCGACCTCTCCTGGGTGCCCACCTTCCGGAGCGACGGGCATCTGTTCATCTCTGGCTGCAAGACCTTCATCGACGGGACCATCGGTTCACGTTCGGCGAGACTGCGTGACGACTGGGCCGATCGTCCCGGGGACCGGGGGATGCTGGTCGAACTCGCACTGGAGCAGCAACTGGTGCCCTGGCTGGAATCGGTGCACGCGGCCGGGCTGGATGCCGCCGCCCATGCCATCGGCGACGAGGCGGTCGGACTGGTGCTGGATCTGCACGAACGGTCGGGCAATGGACGCGTCACCCTCGAGCACGGCGAGGTGGTCCACCCCGGGGACCTCGCCCGAGCCCGGGGAGTCTGGTTCAGCATGCAGCCCCTGCACCGGGCCGACGACGCCCGTTCGGCCGTCGTCGCCCTCGGGACGGAACGAGCGGGATGGCTGGCCCCCTTCCGATCGCTGCGGGATGCCGGCGCCAGATTCGCCTTCGGATCGGATTGGCCGATCGTGACCTGCGATCCGGTGTCCGGAATCCACGCGGCGACCACCGGACTGACCGTCGACGGCGATCCCTTCCATCCCGAACAGACGATCTCGACCGAGGAGGCCCTGATTGCCTACACCCGGGATGCCGCCGAGTGCTGTCGCTTCTCAGACGCCGGGGTGCTCCGGCCGGATGCCCTCGGGGATTGTGTCCGATGGCGGGGCGATCCCCTTGCGGAGTCATGGAATACTGATCATCCATCACCGATCCAGACCATCTCGGCCGGCGGAGTGGTCTACGATGGAAGGGATCCAAGACCATGAGCGATCTCCCGCTGACACATCTCGATGCACAGGGACGGGCCGGCATGGTCGACGTGTCGGGTAAACCGCCGGTTCGTCGGGATGCCGTCGCGGAGGGAGACTTTCGTGCGAAGGCCTCCACCATCGATCGGATCATGCAGGGGGAACTGCCCAAGGGGGAAGCCCTTTCCGTGGCCAGGCTGGCGGGAATACAGGCCGCCAAGGACTGCGCACGAACCATTCCCCTGTGCCACCCGATTCCGCTCGAACACGCCTCGGTGGATTTCCGTCGCTGCGAGGACACCGTCATCCGCATCCGCGCAACCGCCACCGTCGTCGCCCGCACCGGAATCGAGATGGAGGCGCTCACGGCCGTCATGGGAGCGGCCCTCACCCTGTGGGACATGACCAAGGCGATTGACGACTCGCTTTCAATCGGTAACGTCAATCTCGTCGAAAAGAGGAAGGCCTCGAGCTGATCACACCATGCGTAGTCCACTTCATTCCATCCTGATCCTCGGCTGCGTCGCACCACTGCTGATCGCCTGCGAGGACTCCGAACCACCCGCTCCGATCGAGCCGGCCCCCACCGCCACCAGCGCTCCCACCACGAACTCCCTGCTGGACAGCCTGGAGATCACCCAGACCATCGACACCTCAGCCAGCACGACCGAGCCCGACGACCCGACCTCCGCCGTGTTCCTCGGCCTGGAGACCACCAAGCCGATCACCTGGCTCTGGCAGCCTCCGAAGCGGAGCATGCGCAAGGCCAACTACCTGGTCCCGGGCACCAACGGCAGCGAGCCCGCGGAGCTGACCGTCACCCACTTCCCCGAAGCACCCGGCAACACACCCGAAGCCAACATCCGCCGCTGGACCTCCCAGTTCAGATCGGTGGACGGCGGACCCGCCAAGGCCAAGGTCGAGACCTTCACGGTCGGAACCATGCCCGTCACCCTGGTGGAGATCGAGGGCGAGTACATGGGAATGGGCGGCGCCTGGCATCAGGCCGACCAGCGCATGCTGGTCTCCATGGTGCAGGCACCCGTCGGCTCGGTGTTTCTCAAGCTGCTCGGACCGGAAGGAACCGTCGACGCCAACCGCCAGGCCTACATGGACTTCGTCAAGGGACTGAGGCCGACCCAGTAGAACGACGTCAGGCCTCCGGCGTGAAGGTCGCTCCCGACCGAACGTGACAGTTGATGAAGTGCCCTTCGGCGCACTGGTCGAGATCGATGTCCCTCGACAGCGACAGGGTGATGGGGACCACCGAACCGAGCAGAACCGTTCGCTGGTCCCGATCCACCTCGAGCACGCGGCCCGCAACGATGCGGGGCTGGCCGGACAGCGGTTCGATGAAGATGCCTCCACCCGCCGCGGGATGGATCTTGAGAGCCTCCGCCTCGATTCGACCCCGGACGCGTTGGCCGGGCTCGGCCCCGATCGCCCCCAGAGGCACCAGTGCGAGCTCGTAGGAGCTCGAGGAGGGAGCCAGGACCACGGACTCGTCGTCGACGGATCGGATCATGGCACGGGTCGTGGCGGAGTCAGACATGGTCGCTGCATCCTACATGGCCGGGCTCGGGCCGGGGAACCCCCAGGAAGTTCGCCAACAGGGCCGGCCCGTGATCGGACAGGAAGCTCTCGGGATGGAACTGCACGCCGTCCATGGGGGCCTCGGCCGGGGCACCCCGCCAGCGAAGTCCCATGACATCCCCCTGCTCCGTCCAGGCGCTGATTTCGAAGTCCTCGGTGACGCTCTCCCGATCGACGATGAGCGAGTGGTACCGGGTGGCGATGAAGGGATCCGGCAATCCACGGAACAGGCCACGTCCGTCGTGGTGGATCTCGGAGGTCTTGCCGTGCATCGGCGTACCGTGTCGTCGCACGACCATTCCGTGCACGTCTCCGATCGTCTGGTGTCCGAGGCAGACCCCGAGCATGGGGACCCGTCCCGCGAAGGCCCGGATCAGATCCGGGCAGACTCCGGTCTCGTTGGGCGTGCAAGGCCCCGGCGAGAGCACGAGGTGGGTGGGCTCGAGGGCGGTCGCCGCGTCCACGTCGATGCGGTCGTTGCGAACCACCTCGATGTGCATGTCAGGCCGAAGCACGCCCATGCACTGGACGAGGTTCCAGGTGAACGAATCGTAGTTGTCGATCAGGAGAATCATGGCACTCGTCGCACAGGGTATCGCAACCACCGGCGAAGCGCCGCGAATCAGGCCGCGTTCATGGTTCCCGCGACGCCGTCCCGGGTCACGACGAAGAGATCCGTGGTGATGGGATAGGGCAGCCGCTTGAAGTCCCGCTGCACCTTGCGCCGCAGTCGATCGACGAATCCGTGCGGTTCGTAGGACATGGCCACGAACATGTCCCGTGCCGGTGCTGCGACGTAGAAGTCGCCCTTGAGCTCCGGTGCGAGCCGTCCGTGGAGGGAGCCCATCAGCAGACGGGCCGCGTCGTAGCCGTCCTGGGCCGAGAAGATCGCGGCACGGCCGCCATCCTCCGAATCGACCAGTTGGACCTTGAGATCGGGAGCGTAGCGGGCAAGATTCTCGCGGGCGTACTCGTCGAGTTCGTTGATGGAGATCCCCCATCGCATGATCTGCTCGATGGTGATGCTTACTGTCAACCTCGGCATGTCGATCACGTAGACGATCACCGTGTCGTTGACGAACGGGAGGTGCGCCACCTGTTCGCGATCCAGATGGTCGAAGATCGACTGGGGCTGGATGCGGGGCATGATGCGGGTGCGGGCCAGTGAAAGCGGCAGCGGAGCCTGGGCGATCGAGTCGCCGTCGAGCAGGCGACCGATGAAGTCGTCGACCACTTCACCTCCCCGCTCGGGATCGCAGATCACCATGCGGTAGAGATTGCTGAGATCCAGATGACGGCCACCGATGCTGAGATCCATGGGACCAAGCAACTCGACCTCTCGATCCTTGACCTGCTTGCGGATCACCCGCAGGACATGCTCGCAGAAGGCTTCCGGTTCGCGGGGCAACTGTGCCATGCCGATCTCCAGTTCAAATCGTGCCGTCGGCTCGGACGACGGGGCCGAGCCCTTCCCACTCTCCCCATCGACCAGTCCGAGGCCGACCTGAAGACGAAGGGCCAAAGATCCATACGCAGGATGAAACCGTTCGGATCGGGTCGAAACGGGATTCCGGCATCAGAAGGCAAATCGGCGTTTCCAAGGCCTCCAGCAGGCTGTACCCTGTGTACATGGCCTCACTTCTGAGCATCGGCGACATCAACATCGGCCCCGGACAGCCCCTGACCATCCTGGCGGGGCCCTGCGTGCTGGAAGAGGACGACACCAATCGCCGCATCGCCGGCTTCCTCAAGGAGACGTGCCAGGATCTCGGGCTGCCGTTGATCTTCAAGGCGAGCTTCGACAAGGCCAACCGCACCAGCATGCGATCCCACCGGGGACCGGGCATCTCCGAAGGGCTCGACGTGATGGCGGCGATCGGCGAGGAGTTCCAACTCCCGCTCACGACCGACATCCACGCTCCCGATCAGGCGGCGGCGGCGGCATCCACCATCGATCTCCTGCAGATCCCGGCCTTCCTGTGCCGGCAGACCGATCTGCTGCAGGCCTGCGCGGAAACCGGGCGTCCCGTCAACGTCAAGAAGGGGCAGTTCATGTCCCCCGCCGAGATGAAGCACGTTCTCGACAAGCTGGAGGCCTGCCGGGCATCCGGCTCGATGCTCACCGAACGCGGGACCTTCTTCGGCTACCACCGACTGGTCAACGACTTCGTCGGACTCGGCGACATGATGGAACTCGGAGCCCCGGTGTGCTTCGATGTCACCCATTCCACGCAGCTGCCCGGGGCCGGAGCGGACCAGACCGCAGGACGCCCCGATCGCGCCGACCTGCTGGCCCGGGCCGCCGTCGCCGCGGGCGTGAACGCGTTGTTCATCGAATGCCACCCCGATCCTGCTGCGGGACGAAGCGATGCCAGCACCATGCAGTCGCTGGAGCACACCGCGAGAATCCTCGCCGATGTCGCCCGGATCCACGGCACGCTGCATTCCACCCACGCTTCGGCCTGACCCCACTCGCCCGCCTAGGATGACTTCATGAAGTGCGATCTGTGCAACAAACCGGCCGTCGTCCACGAGGTCACGATCTCGGGCGGCACCAAGAAGGAAGTCCATCTGTGCCTGGAACATGCGCAGGCCGCCGGCATCGCCATCCCCGGCCAGCAACCGGCGAACAAGCTGCTCTCGAAGTTCGTGATCGGGAACAAGAAGGGCGAGACCGCCGGTCACCAGCGATGCGGGGGCTGCGGTTCGACCTTCGGCCAGATCAAGCAGACAAACCTAATCGGCTGTGCCGAGTGCTACCGCGCGTTCGAGGACCAGCTGAGCCAGCTGATCGAGCAATCGCAGTTCGGACACCGCGAGCATGTGGGACGCATTCCTCGCAAGATGCACACCCCCTCCCACAACGAGATCAGGGCCCGAAAGCTGATGCGGGAGCTGGACGCGGCCGTCACGGCCGAGCAGTACGAACGCGCCGCGGAACTCCGGGACCGGCTCAACGAACTCACCACCAACGTCGAACCGGAACCCGAAAGCGGACCGGACGATGGATGAGATCACGCCGAGGGATCCGGATGTCGTGCTCAGCAGTCGTGTCCGGCTGGCCCGCAATCTGTCCGGACACCCGTTCCTCAACCGCGCCTCCGAGACCCAGTGCGCCCAGATCGTGCGTTCCACGCAGCACGTGCTGCTGAACGCGTCCGTCGCGGAGAAGATCATCTGGATCGATCTGGACGAGATCAATGCCCATGACCGAAGCCTGCTGGTCGAGCGGCATCTCATCTCCAAGAACCTCGCCGAAAGCACGCTGCACCGCGGGGTGGCGATCTCGGGCGACGAGCAGTTGAGCATCATGGTCAACGAGGAGGACCACCTGCGGATCCAGGCCCTGCGGGGAGGCTCCGACATCGACGCCGCCTTCCAGCAGGTGCGCGAAACCGATCTGAAACTCGAGCAGCAGCTGGACTTCGCATTCAGCGACCGGTGGGGATACCTCGCGGTCTGCCCCACCAACGTCGGGACCGGAATCCGATTTTCCATCATGGTCCATCTGCCCGGACTCCGGATCACCAACGAGCTCGGAAAGGTGCGAAGGGCCGCCAAGGAACTGCATCTCGCCGTCCGCGGCTACTACGGCGAAGGCTCCGAATCACTCGGAAACATCTTCCAGATCAGCAATCAGGTGACCCTGGGCTCGACGGAGGAGGACATCCGCGACATCTTCACCGAGCGGATCATGCCCGCCCTCATCGACTACGAGCGTTCGGCGCGGCAGGTGCTCCTGAAGCGGAATCCCACGCTCCTGGACGACCGGGTGCATCGCGCCCTGAACATCCTGCGGTCCGCCCGACTGCTCAAGGTCGACGAGGCCATGAAGCTCATCAGCCGCGTGCGTCTGGGCGTCTGCCTCGACCGGCTCAGGGTCCCGCTGCATCAGCTCGACGACCTCTTCATCCAGATCCAGCCGGCCCACCTGCGGCAGCACGTCAACTGCTCCCTCAATGAAGAAGAGGAACTCGAGATCCGCGCCTCGCTGGTCCGCGAAGTGCTCAAGGATGTCGATTGAATCAGACCAACCGGTCGATCGACTTCGCAAGCAGGAAGTCGCGTTCGGTCAGCCCTCCGGCATCGTGCGTCGACAGGGTGAGGGTCACCTTGTTCCAGCGGATGAGGATGTCGGGATGATGCTGGGCGGATTCCGCCAGTTCGGCCACCGCCTGCACGAATCCCATCGATCCCAGGAAGTCGTCGTGGGTGAAGGTCCGCTGGATGGCTTCGCCGCTGAGCGACCACTCCGCCACCGATTCCAGCGACTGTTGGATCATGGTGTCATTGAGTTTGTCCATGCCGGTTGGCCTCCCTGCCCACGACCACATCGCCGGGGACTGTTGCCATACCATCCGCTGGTCGAACCATGATGTCAATCAGCCCCTCCAGCAATGCCTCCCAGCCCGCCCTTCCCGGGGTGACCCGTCTCGCACCGTCCCCGACCGGCGCGCTGCATCTGGGCAACGCCCGAACCTTCATCGCCAACTGGGCCATCGGGCGACAGCGTGGATGGCGGATCGTGATGCGGATGGAGGATCTCGACGGTCCGAGGATCAAGCCCGAATCGGCCGCCGAGGCCCTGGAGCTCCTGCACTGGCTGGGGATCGACTGGGACGGCGACGTGCTGACCCAGTCCCACGATCTCGAGCCGTACCGACACGCCATGCGCACGCTCTGCGCCGCAGGCCGGACCTACCCGTGCACTCTGACCCGCACCGAGATCGAAGCCGTCGCCAGCGCCCCCCAGGACGGCACCGCGGCACCTCCGGGCATCCCTCGTCCTGATGATGCGGGACGGGCCGTCGACTTCCGCGAGGAGGATCACAACTACCGGCTGCTCGTCGACGACACCGCCGTCGAACTCCTCGACCGGTTTGCCGGCCCGCATCGCATCGACCTTCGTGAGGCGGGTGGCGACTTCGTCGTCTGGACGCGTCGCGGCACACCCGCCTATCAGCTGAGCGTCGTGGTCGACGACCTTCGGCAACGGGTGACCGATGTGGTCCGCGGCGACGATCTGCTCGACAGCGCCGCCCGCCAGACGCTGCTCTACAATGCATTGGGCGGAACCCCCCCGCGCTGGTGGCACTTGCCGCTGGTGGTGGGACCCGACGGACGCCGGCTGGCCAAGCGGCACGGCGACACCCGCCTGTCCTTCTACCGCGACGCGGGTGCCGCGCCCGAACGCGTTCTCGGTCTGCTCGCGGTCTGGTGCGGATGCATCCCGTCCCCGAGGGAGATAACAGTGCAGGAGTTCCTCGAGACATTCGATCCGGCCGGAATCCCACGATCCCCGATCACCTTCACCGACAAGGACCACGCATGGCTCTCCGGCTCCTGATGCTGATTATCACCCTGCTCGCCTGCGGATGCAGCGATGCTCCCACCATGCGTACGCACGAGACGATCATGCTCGGCGGACGACCGTGGAAGATGGAGTTGGCGATGACCGATGCCGCCATCGCCCGTGGCCTGATGGGACGGAGTTCGCTCCCCGATGGCGAAGGCATGCTTTTCGTCTTTCCCGACAACGAGGTCCGCTCGTTCTGGATGGCCAACTGCCTGATGGACATCGACCTGCTGTATCTGGACGGCCGGGGCTACATCATCACCATCCATCGCATGAAGGTCGAGGCTCCCCAAGCCGCCGATGAATCCGAACTGGCCTACCAGGCCAGATTGAAGCACTACTGGAGCAGCAGCCCCGCCCGATTCGCCATCGAGCTCCCCCCCGGGTCCGTCGAGGCCCTTTCGCTGGCCCCCAACCAGAAAGTGGAACTTGACCTCGATGGGCTCAAGGAGCTCCGCAGACGGGCCGATAGCCTTCCTGGCCCCTGAACCAACGGGGCCGTGGAGACCGGCCCTGAACCATCGACTGCACATCTTCATGCTCACCGCCGAGCCCGCCCTCCTGAAGGCCCGTCGCCTCGCGTCCGCCATCGCTGCCGCGTGGCCGGCGGAACCGTCTCCGGAGGTCACCGTGGCTTCCCACGCCAGCCTCGATCTTCCGCTGGTCGAACATGCCGATGCAGTGCTGGTCGACCTCGGGCACCAGCTGCCCCCCGGCGAAACGATTCTGGGCCTGCTGACCCTCGGCGAAATGGGACTCCCCGCGGTTCTCCTCGGCGACGACACCGAGTTCCGACGCATGTACCCCGATCATGGCCTGCTCCACGTGGACCGTGGAATCGATCCGCACGCATTGGCGGGCATTCTGTTGGGCGTCACCCACCGCCAGGACGAAGTCATGGATCTGCTGCACGAATCGGGACGCTCGCGCCATGAGGTCCAGCGGCTCGACCGGCAGTTGGACCGGCTTCAGCACGAACTCCAAGGGGCTTCCAGACTCCAGACTCAGTCCCTGCCCGAACCGATCCAACCCATCGAGGGCGGATCGGTCGCCACCCTGTGGAAACCCGCCGGAGAGGTCTCGGGCGACCTGGCCAACGTCGTGGAACTGGAAGGTGGCTGCACCGCCTTGCTGGTGGCCGACTCCATCGGCCACGGAGTTCCCGCCGCCATGCTCTCCATGAACCTTCAGCGGACGCTCACCGAGGCCCGGGAGGAAGGCGATCCGTCGGTTCTCCATTCCCCGGCCCGGATGCTCCGCCGACTCAACGAGTCGCTGGTACGCACCGCTGGCGACGAGACCCGCTTCGCCACCGCGTTGTACGCCGTCTTCGATCCCCGCACGGGGCGGCTGCTGGTCGGTGCAGCCGGACACCCCGCACCGATCCTTGTCCGGTCCGGCGGCACCCTGGAACGTCTGCCGGCGCAGGGGCCCCTGCTGGGCCTCTTCTCCGGAGAGTGCTACTCGGAAAGCGGCTGGACACTGCAACCGTCCGACCGCGTCGTCTTCTACACCGATGGGATCGAACAGGCGTCCGCATGCGTTCGCAGCTGCATCGGCAGCAGTGCGGATGCCGTCGAAGACCTCGTGCGCACCGCCGCCACCGCCGGGTCGCCGGTGTCGTTCATGGATCAGATCCACACCGCGCTCGACCTCGAGAACGGACGCCGAACCGGTGAAGACGTGGACGACCTCACCATGGTCTGCCTGAGCGTGGATGCGACCCCGACCCCGATCCGTCGGGCGGCCTGAAATTCATCCGAGCCCGCGGGCCTCCAGCAGTCGAGCAACGACTCTGGCGATCATGTCGCATTCGATGTTCACCGGCATGCCCGGCTCGATGCCGCCGAGCGTCGTGTCACGACGTGTCACCGGAATCAGTGCGATGCAGAAACGATCGTCCTCCACCGCGGTCACCGTGAGGGAGACGCCGTCGACGGTGATCGAACCCCGCTCCACGAGGAACGCGGACAGTTCGGCCGGAACTCGGCACCACACCCGCACGTCGTCTCCGGACTGCTCGACCTCCTCGACGATCGCGACGCCGTCGACATGCCCTTGGACGAGATGGCCACCGAGCTGGTCACCGACCCGCAATGCGGGCTCGACATTGACGACCTGACCGGGCGAGAGCCGGCCCAGGGACGTCAACTCCAACGTCCGGGGCACCACGTCGAAGTCGATCCGCACCGCCCCGTCCGAGGCATGCGGCTCGCAGGCGACCGTGAGGCAGCAACCGTTGATGGCCACCGAATCCCCGACCGCCGGGCGTTCCATCTCCGGTACCTCGACCGACAGACGAACCACCGCCTCACCGGCCTCTCCGGTGGATTCGAGGTGGCTGACTCGGCCTTGGTGCTGGATGAGCCCTGTGAACACGATGTCGAGCATATCGATTATTTGACGCACCAGCAGCGAGGGCGGATACTGGCGTATTCTCTGAGGGGGCCCCGTCCGGGGGCCCCGAGACATCGGATCCCCAGATCAACGGCACGAGCACCATGCCCCACGGACCACGAATCGCACTCGATGAACGCCACTCACACCGGTTCGGCCGCATGCTGACCGGATGCTGCCTCCTGGGGATGATCATCGCATCGGCGACCACTGCGACCCCCTCCGAACAGGAAGCCGAAGAACGCCTGGCCCGCCAGCAGGCCGTTCGCGACCACCTGGAGCAGTCGTACCTCGTCGGCCCCGCCGCGGCGGAATCGTTCGGCTACACCGTCGACTGGCAGTTCCCGGTGCCCTCCGGCGATGTGGATTCCGTGACCAGTCACGGGGATCGTATCTTCGTCGTGACGGGCAACAACGATCTGATCTGCCTGCAGGCCGACAACGGCCGGCGGATCTGGACGGTGAGTGTCGCCGACGACCTCGAGATCGTGCACTCGATCACCTACATGCCGGAGCAGGAACTCGTCCTCGTGCTCACCAACAGCAAGCTCGTCACCCTCGACAGCAACACCGGCATGACCAAGGCCGCCGTGCTGGGCAAGGCCCATCAGGAACTGCAGTGGATTGCGAACACCCCGGGCGTCCTCAGCGGTGATCATCTGATCTACGGCGCCCGCAACGGACAGCTGGTCTGGCAGACGTGGAAGATCGGATTCGCCTGGAAGGCCTACCAGGCCGCCGGTTCGCTTCGACTCCCCCCCGTCCGGAGCAACAACATCATCTGCACCACCAGCTCCGATGGAGTCGTCTCGGCCTTCAACGCCGACACCGCAGGACAGATGTGGAACGCCAGGCTTCTCGACGGGATCGTCGCCGAAGCGGCTGCGAGCGACCACGCCATCTACGTGGCGGGAATCGACCAGCACCTGCGGGCCTTCGACATCCGCTCCGGCCGCACGCTGTGGCGGGTCCTGACGGAGAGCGCCCTGGTGGATCCCCCGACCCTGATCGGAGACCGCCTCTACCAGCAGATCCCCGGCCTCGGGCTCGCCTGCTTCGATGCCCTGCCCGTCAACAAGCTCGACGGTGATCGCAAGTGGCTCTGCCCCGACAACAACGGCACCGTCGTGGCCCGGCACGGCGACACCCTCGTCACCTGGGACGCCACCAACAAGGTCCTCTCCACGGTCTCCGCGACCCAGGGGACCCCGATCCATTCCAGGCAGTACGCCAACATCGACGAGATCCTCACGACCCGTCTCCAGGACGGGAAACTGCTTGCGGTCGGCGACGATGGCCGTCTGATCTGCCTTGATCCCATGCGTTGATCGGCCTCCGGCCAGCGCACCACCCCACCAGCCCTACCATGCCTACCACTCCCATCGCACGAGCACTGCTCTCGGTCAGCGACAAGACCGATCTGGTGCCGTTCGCCAGATCCCTCGCCAGTCTCGGCATCGAACTCATTTCGACCGGCGGCACCGCACGGGCCCTCACCGAGGCCGGACTCGAAGTCACCCCCATTCAGGACGTCACCGGGTTCCCCGAGATGCTCGACGGACGCGTCAAGACGCTGCACCCGCTCGTCCACGGCGCTCTGCTGGGCCGTCCGGACCTCGAGGAACACGTCCGCGCGATGGATGAACACGGCATCGTTCCGATCCAGCTCGTCTGCATCAACCTGTACCCGTTCGAACAGACCATCCGCCGAGAAGACGTGACGGACGCCGAGGCCATCGAGCAGATCGACATCGGGGGTCCCTCGATGATCCGGTCCGCGGCCAAGAACCATGCCTTCGTGACCATCGTCACCTCGCCCCAGCAGTACGACGACGTGATCGACGACATTCGCCGCAACGAAGGGAACTCCTCGGAGGCGATGCGACGGAAGCTGGCGGCGGCGGCGTTCACCCGGACCGCGACCTACGACACGGCGATCAGCCAGTGGATGAGCCGCGAAGAGGACGAACCGTTCCCCCCCGTCCTCCAGATCACGGGCCGACGATCCCGCATCCTGCGCTACGGAGAGAACCCCCACCAGCGGAGTGCGCTCTACGTCACTCCCGGAGACGGCGCCATCCAGCTCGCCTCGGCCCGTCTTCGTTCCGGAAAGCCGCTGAGCTACAACAACCTGAACGACGCCGCGGGCGCCCTTGCCCTCGTCAACGATCTCGCCATCGTCAACCCGGACCGGTTCGCGGCCACCGTCGTCAAGCACACCAATGCGTGCGGCGCCTCGGTCTCCGATGCACCGGTGGATGCCTTCCTGGCCGCATGGGAGGGAGACCCCCGCGCGGGCTTCGGCGGCATCGTGGCCATGAGCAGTCCCATCGGATCGGAACTCGCCGACACCATCACCGACGGTTCCCGGTTCCTCGAAGTCATCATCGCGCCGTCGTTCGAAGCGGATGCGGTCGAGATTCTCGCCGAACGATGGAAGAACGTACGCCTGCTGGAGGTGCCGGGCATCGGCTCGATCCAGCCCCCGGCCCCCACGGTCCGAAGCATTCCCGGCGGCCTTCTCGTCCAGGAACCGGATTCGATCATCGCCGATCCGAGCCGCTGGTCGCACGCCGCCGGCCCCGCTCCGGACGACTCTCTGCTTAGCGACGCGCGACTGATGTGGCTCGTCTGCAAGCACCTCTCGTCCAATGCCATCGCAGTGGGCGGAGACGGAAAACTGCTCGGCGCGGGCACCGGTCAGGTCGATCGGGTTGGCGCCTGCTCACTGGCCATCGAACGCGCCGGCGAGGCATTGGGGGCGATCGAACGTGCCGTTGCCGCGTCGGATGCATTCTTCCCGTTCCCCGACGGACCGGAGCTGCTCGCCGACGCCGGCATCCGCTGCATCGTCCAGCCCGGGGGTTCGAAACGAGACGACGAGACGATCACGCTCTGCAACGACCGCGACATCACCCTGCTGATGACGGGTATCAGGCACTTCAGACACTGATGACGTTCAGCCGGTGGCCCCGATGCTGACGTCGATGGGCTGACCGGACGGCTGGTGGGTCGGCTCGACCGCCAACTGCAGCGGCAGCCGCCGGCCCTGACCGTCGTAGGGAATGTTGTCCTGGTCGATGATCCGCTGGATGGCCATGATCCCCTCGATGAGCATCTCGGGACGCGGAGGACAGCCGGGAACGTACACGTCGACGGGGACGTACTGGTCGATCCCCTGCACCACGGCGTAGGTGTCGAACACACCACCGGTCGAAGCACAGGCCCCCATGGAGATCACCCACTTGGGCTCGGTCATCTGCTTGTAGATGTGCTGCATCACCGGCAGCATCTTCACGCTGACCCGACCGGCCACGATGAGGAGATCCGCCTGGCGGGGGCTGAAGCGGAAGACCTCCGCCCCGAACCGGGACAGGTCGAAGCGGCTGGAGGCCGTCGCCATCAGTTCGATGCCGCAGCAGGCAGTGGCGAACGGCATCGGCCACAGGCTGGAGCGTCGGGCCCAGTTGATGACCCGGTTCAGCTGTGTGGTGAGAAATCCGTCGACTGGAAGTGCGGCTTCGAGACCCATGGATCAACTCCCTGGCCGCGTCATGCGGCCTCGAGACCATGGTAGACCCGTCGGCACCCCAATGCCACCGGAAAGATCACGCGGCGGCCATCCACTCCGTCCGGACGGTGTTTCCGCCCGTTTCCGTGGCGAAGAGACGGTCGATCTTCAGCATGCGGAACATCTGGGCCAGCCGACCATTCAGTCCCACCAGGGTGGTCTGGAGCCCGAAGGCATCGGCGGTGTTCCGGATGTCGATGCACATGCCCAGGCCGACGCTCTGCATCATCTGGACACTGGATACGTCCAGAACCATCGATTTCAGAGATCGTCCCTGGCTGCGCAGCACGCGATGCACGGCGGCCGCGATGATCGAGGCCTCGTGATCCCCCACGCGGGGCGAAGTGATGTGGATGTGAAAGTCCCCGTTGCACACGGAGGTGCTCACGTACGGATTGAAGGTCGTCTGGGTCATGTGTTCTCTCCCTGCTCCAAATCAGGTCTGTTCCCCCCTCCCATCGATCCAGTCCGCATCCGACCTGAGCCCTGGACCGGCCCCGACCCCCGGATCGAGTCCGCACTCGACCGAGAATCCGCACAGATCCGCCATATTCACATCGGACCCCGATTATCGGTCCGAAGAAAGGACTTGAGAATCGTTTCGGGACACTGCATGCTTGTCTGCAACGAAACGTGCCCCGATCCTCTTCGGAGATGCCATGCCCTGCCTGCTTTCACTCCTCCTCATGACGTCCATGGCGATCGAGCCGACCGCGGCCCCGACGGCCCCGTCCCCACCGACGAAATCCTCGGAGCCCGCCGAAGACGCCGCTCCACGCGAATACGTCCTCACCCAGGAGCCGATCGAGGAGGTCCTGGCCCGGGCTCGGGCCTGCCTCGGTCCGGAGTTCCGGACCTACGAGGAGCGGTACTGGGTCGTCCTGACGGATGCCGACTACACAAGCATCAAGCACATTCACCGCGACTTGAAGTCGACCCGCCACCAGTTCATCCGGCTGTGCCAGGTCCTCGGATCCGTGCGGCCGATGCCTCGGCACAAGATGCTCTGCATCGTGTTCCGGGATCAAGACGCATTCTCCGAGTTCGCGTCCACCTGCGGTCGCAGTCCGAGCCGGATCTCCGCGGCCGTCGGAGGTTTCTTCTCCCCCCTCGACCAGTGGATCGTCTTCTACGAACCCCGGGGGATCCCGGCTCTGGTCGAGGCCCGAGAGCAGATCCGGACCGAACGCGAGGAGCTCGAGGCGTACCGGAAGGAGTCGGAGCGGACGAACGACGCTCCTCGGGTCGAGGACCAGCAGCGGAAGGCCGTCGAATCATGGAACCGGCATCTTGAACAGCAGCGAAGCCGGCTCGACCGGCTGGAACAGGAACTGCGGACCTCCATCACCGCCCACGAGGCCTTCCATCAGCTGAGCTGGCTCACCGGATTCGTCGACTGTCGCGGAGGCTGGGGCTACTGGCTGCACGAGGGCTTCGCGACCTGCTTCGAGACGGACGACACCGCCTACGCCTTCGGGCCTGCGCACGAGTCCACGCTTCGCCGGGATGGTTTCCGGGCCGCCCTTGCCGACAACGAACTGATGCCCCTGCGGACCCTGCTGACCTTCCACAACTTCGCCGACGTTCCGCCCGAACGCATCAAGGTGTTCTACAACCAGTCCTATGCCCTGGTCCGATGGCTCTACCGGTTCCGCCGGACCCAGTTGAACAACTACCTGCGTTCACTGCGCGAACGCGCGGACCTGGAGTTCCCGGCGGACTTCGTACGGGCGTTCGAGGATTCCTTCGGCCCCATCGAACGGCTCGAACGCCGTTGGCTCCGCGACGAGATCGACCAGTGGAACGCTAGCCGGCGGGATCCTTAAAGCGATCACGGCTTCGCAGATCACCCAGTCGCTGCGAGACCATGGCGATCTCGAGTCCGTAGAGGACCGACAGCCACATCAGGTACATCCAGAACATGAAGACCGGCACGAAGCCCAGACTCCCTCCGAGCGGACTGGAGCGGACCGCCCCCTCGATGTACAACGTCAACGCCCACTGCCCGAGTCCCAGCAGCAGGGTGGCGGATGCGGCGCCCACTGCCGCCGGACGGCGTCGAATGACCCGGGCGGGAATGCGGCGGTAGCAGAACCGGAGCAGCAGCCACACCGAGACGATGGAGACGACCGACTGCAGGAAGGGCGTCACCCACGTCCAGAATCCCAAGACACCCGCCGTCTCCTCGATCACCCGATCGAGGCACCACACCGCGACCACGGTGAGCAGAGGTGCGAGAACGATCACACCCACGTACACCCAGATGCGACGTCGTATCCAGTTGCGGGGAGTGGATCGCGTGATCATGTTGAAGGTGGTGTCGACCTCCTCCACCAGACGCAGGGCCGAGTAGAGCACCACGGCGAGGCCGATCCACGTCAACCCGGTGAGATCCATCGCCATCGCCTGCTCGGCCATGCGCTGGAACCATTCGACCAGGTCGACGGTCTCGTTGGCCCCCCCGTCCGTGGACGGAATGGTGATGCGGATGTCCTCCAGACGGAACCAGTTGGCCAGGTCCCGCACGCTCTGGAGGAACAGCTCCTTGCGGACCACGGCCTTGGCGACGATCGCCGCCAGGACCAGCAACGGCATGAGCGAGAAGAGGGTGCGGAAGGTGAGGGCCGCCGCGTTCGAGCCGGCCCGATCCCGGCGCATCTGTCGGTAGGCGGAACGCCACAGCTGCCACAGGAAACGGAGGAATCGCTGACCGCGGGTGAGATCGGCGTGGGGGACGGCTTCGATCCGCCTGACCAGTTGTCGCAACCGGTTGAACATTGCCTTGGCCCCAGTTCCGCGATTCGATCCATGCGTCGACTGGGGGCGATTGAGAGGCTCCCAGGCCGGTATCCACGGCGTTGGAACCCTATCGGCAAGGAATGGGGTTCCCAGCCACTGCAGGGGCCACGCACGTCCGCGACGCCCGGTAGACTACTCGATTCGAACCCCCGGATTCACCATGCCCCGAGACGACGAAGCCCGACATGCCCCCGTACCGCCTCCGCCCCCTCCCGGCGCCGGCTGGTCCGTGGCCCCCGATCCGGACGCTCCGTCGGACAACGGCGACGCGTACCGAGATGCCCAGCGCGGCCAGCGGCTGCAGAAGGTGCTCGCCGCCGCCGGTGTGGCCTCACGACGGGACTGCGAGGAACTCATCACCTCGGGCGAGGTCCGGGTGAACGGAACGCTCGTCGACTGGTTGCCGGCCTGGGTCGACCCGCAGCGGGACCGCATCACGGTGTCCGGCGAAGGTGTTCGGACCACCGCTCCGCTGGTGCACGTACTGCTCTTCAAGCCCCGCGGCGTGGTGTGCACCAACGACGACCCCGGTGATCGGCGTCGCGCCATCGACCTTGTGCCCCATCCCTCCAGAGCCAGGCTGTTTCCGGTGGGCCGACTGGACATCGACTCCTCCGGACTGCTGATCCTCACCAACGACGGCGAACTCGCCGCCCGCCTGACCCATCCCCGGCACGGAATACGCAAGGAGTACGAGGTGTCCGTGCAGGGGGAACTGACGGATCGCGAGATCAAACGGCTGCAACGCGGCGTCCTGCTCACCAGCCGGCGGCGATCACGCCGCCGTCCGTCGGGCACCGAGGACATGCGACGGCATGCCGCCTCCTCGATCGAACTCATCCACCGGGATCGCGACCGGACCCGCCTCAAGATCGTGCTGGCCGAAGGCCGCAATCGACAGATCAGACGGATGATGGCCAAGCTGGGGCATCCGGTGAAGAAACTGCGTCGAATCAAGATCGGCCCGCTCACCCTGAAGGGGATGCAGCCGGGGCAGTGGAGGGATCTGACGCAGGGCGAGATCGACATGCTGCGGCGCATCGGCACCGAGTGATCAGTCCGCGGTATCGTCCGGCGTCGGCTCGTCGTCGAAGTTCGCGTGCTCGATCCATTCCGCCTCGCCGCGAAGCTCGAGCATGATGGGCGCGCCCCAATCCTCCTGCTGGCAGGAGATCCGATGGGTCCGCACCAGTTCGAGCAGGCCCAGGAACATGCCCAGTCGCTGCGCCGGACTTCGACCGGCGAACGTCTCCTGCAGTGACAGCGTGGTCCCGCCGCGACGGTGCAGCCGATCCATCAGATCCTGCTTGTAGAGTTCGATGGGCACCTCGTCCATCGCGACGTGGTGATCGCCCAGTCGATCGAAGTCGATGGCCGAGGCGATGTCGTCGTAGGCCTCCGAGAGATCCATGACATGGACATCCTCGATGTCCAGTCCGTCCTCCTGATCCATCCGGACCGATTCGTCCGAAGGACGAATGCGGACCCGGAGTCGCCGCTGGAACTCCGAACGACGCTCCTCCAGCGCCTCCGACGCGGAACGGATCCGCTGGTAGGCCAGCAGCTGCTGGACGAGATCCTGACGGGGATCCACGAGCTCGTCGGTTCCCCCCTCCTCCCCGTCCTCGCCCTCGGCCTGCGTCGGAGCAAGCGTGCGGGACTTGAGCTCCATCAAGGTGGCCGCCATGACCAGGAAGTCGCCGGCCAGCTCCACGTCGACCGAGTCAACCTGCCGAAGCACCAGCAGATACTGGTCCGTGATGGCCGCGATCGGGATGTCCTGGATGTCCACCTCGGCCCGCCGGATCAGGAACAGCAGGAGGTCCAGAGGCCCTTCGAAGGACTCGAGCTGGACCGTGTAGTCTTCCTGGATCGAGGGCATGCGTATCCGCCTCCGGGGGGACAGGGAGCGTCGAAGCGGATCCCGGTACAATGGGACCGTGGAGCCGAGGCTCCATCATACCGAACGATGAGCGTCACTCCGTCCAATTCGAAGAACCACGAAGACCTCTCTTCCACGGGAGAGCGGGCCACCGGGTGCATCAGCGACGTGCTTCGCACCGAAGCCGAAGCGATCCAGCGGCTGGCGGACGCCGTGGCGGCCGATCCGACCGGCCCCGAAGCCACCCGCTGGGAAACGGCCGTCGATCTCATCGCCGGCTGCGAGGGGCACGTGGTCGTCAGCGGCATGGGCAAGTCCGGACTGATCGGGGCCAAGATCTCCGCCACCTTCAGCAGCGTCGGCATTCCCTCCAATGTCCTCCACCCCGCCGAAGCGGTGCACGGCGACCTGGGACGAATCCGCCGGGACGACGTGGTGATGCTGCTGTCGTACTCCGGAACCACCGAGGAGGTGGTCAACCTGGCCACGATCCTCAAGGCGGACGGCGTTCCTCGCCTGGGCATTTCGGCCCGACACGATTCCAAGCTGGCCGAACTCTGCGACGTGCACATCGCCCTGGGCGAACTGGAGGAGGCGGGCACGCTCAATCTCGCCCCGACCACCTCCACCACCGCCACCCTGGCGTGCGGCGACGCACTGGCCATGGCCGTGGCACGACGGCGGCGACTGACCGAGGACGAGTTCCATCGCCACCATCCCGGCGGCAAGCTGGGCAGTTCGCTGCGCAGCGTCGACGAAGTCATGCGGCTTCGCGTCGGCGAGAACCTCCCCGTCGTCTCCCAGAACCACAGCGTCAAGCAGGCGCTCGACGAGGCGTGGACCGATGGGGACCATCGCCGCGCCGGTGCGATCATGCTCGTGGACGACGAAGGACGCCTCAGCGGCATCTTCACCGACGGCGACCTGCGTCGCCTCATGATGGAGGATCCGCAGGGCCTCTCCCGCCCGATCCGCGACGTGATGACCACGCATCCCCGCAGCCTGCGGCTCGACGATCGAACCCGCGACGCCCGGCAACTGATCGCGGAGCATCGAATCGACGAGATTCCCGTGGTGGACGAGGACGGACGTCCCCGTGGGCTCATCGATGTCCAGGATCTGATCACGCTGAAGATCGTCCAGGAGTGACCCACACCCCGTCGGGCCACCCTACAATGCCACCAACGCAGGAGGACCTGGGATGGATCCTGAAACCGCCGGTGGAATCCGGCTCCTCTGCCTCGACGTGGACGGCGTCATGACCGACGGCCGCATCGTCTATGACGAACACGGCGTCGAGAGCAAACGCTTCCACGTACGCGACGGTCTGGCCATCAAGCTCTGGCGGGATGCGGGACACGAAGTCGCGATCATCTCCAGCCGAAGCAGCGAGGCCGTCACCCGCCGGGCCGCCGAACTCGGCGTGCAGCACGTCCACCAGGGCTGTCGTGACAAGTTGACGGCCCTGGAATCCGTGAGCAGCGCAACCGGAATCGATCTCCGGCACGCAGCCGCGATGGGCGACGATCTTCCGGATCTCCCCATGCTGCACGCGGTCGCACTGCCCATCGCCGTGGCCGATGCCGCGACGGAGGTCCGCACCGCAGCGGCGTTGGTCACCGACACCCCGGGGGGGCACGGCGCCATCCGGGAAGTCATCGAGACACTGCTCCAGGCACAGGGATGCTGGGACGATCTGCTTTCCAGATGGCAGACGGCCCGGCAGGAAGGCTGACCCATGGAAGATCAGGACAAGATCCGTCGGATGCTTCTTGACGACACCAGCACGTCGCAGGGCTGGACACCGTGGAAGATGACGGCCCTCGGCGTGGTGGCCGCACTCGTCCTGCTCGGCGTCGTGCTCGTGCTTGATACCGGCCGCAGTCGTCCCCAGGTCGCCGAGGAGGAGGCCACGCAGGTCGTCGACCTGCTCGGCCCCAGTCGGCTGCAGGAGGACGAAACCGCAACCGGGGGCATCCTGGATCCCGACATCGGCCTCGACCTGCCCGCGGGCGGGTGGGTGCAGATCGCCGACAGCCGGGGGCAGCTCTCCCAGCAGTACCGCTGCGAGCATCTGGATCCCAATCCTCCGGAATACCCGGCCCACTGGATCGACATGATCCGCCCCCAGGTCGAACTCTACCTGAGCAACGACCGTTTGCTGACCATCACCGGCGAGCGGGCCGTGGCCTACGCCCCGAGCCGCGCCCTGGAGACGGGTCGCATCACCGGGGATGTCCGCATCAATCTCTACGAACCGGTGGATGGACGCGTCGCGGACCCGTCGCTGCACGCTCCGTCGCTCGAGATGCGCACCACCCGGGCCGAGTTCGACAACTTCCTGGGCAAGATCCTCTGCGACGACCGCATCGATCTGGTCACGGAAACGGAGACCATGGTGGGGCACGATCTCGAGGTGCTCCTCAACAGCCAGGCCGACCGGATCGAATACCTTTCGATGCAGCGGCTCGACTACCTCCTCCTCCAACCCGAGAACGAATCCGTCGCCCTCCGTCCGGATCCAAACTGGCCCCCCCGCCGCAACGCCCGGATCACCAGCGCGCCCCCAGTGGTCCGCCCGGCCGCGATCAACCCCGTGTCGTCCACACCCGATCCGTCCGATGCGATCTTCTACACGCTGACCCTCAACGAGAACATCCGGATCCTGCAGGGCGGCATCCGCAACGGCAAGGTCGTCACCGGCGACGACCTGCATGTCACGTTCTCCCTCGAGTCCGACGCCTTCGAGGGGCAGGCCCGGCGGTTCGATTCGACCGGGATGCCCATGGCCCGTGCCATGCCGTGGCCCGAGCGACTGACCTGGATGACCCTGGCGACGACCGGCACCGCACCGGTCCCCGGGCCCGACGACATTCTGCTCACCTGCGACGGACCGGTCACCATGGTTCCCGTGGAGGATTCGAGGGATCGTCCGGCTTCCCCCGACGAGACCCGGGCGGAACTGGTGGGATCCCCCGTCTACATCCTCGATTCCGCCGAGTTGACCGAGATCACCTGCGGGCGCGTGGTCTACCACGCCCTCGATGATCGATTCGATCTCCACGCCGACGAGGTCCGTGACGTCCTGATCCGGGACGACCGTCTCCGCGCCCGAGGCAGCCACATGTGGCTGAGCCGGGAACGCGGCGAAGGCGGGTTCACCGATGCGGGAACCGTGAGCATGGTCGCCCGGGCTGAGAATCCGCTCGACACCCCGGACACGATTCCTCCCACGGACCCGACGGCCGCCAACCAGCCGATCGCCGTGACGGAATCGGAGGCGGCCGAAACCGGATCCGAACTCGACATCACCTGGACCGGTGGTGTGGATCTCGCATTCGAGCCCTCGAGCAGCAGCGACCAGCCGGTGCTGCAGCAGATCGTCTTCAAGGGCGACGTCGACGTGCAGTCCGTCGACGGCGTGATCTCATGCCAGCAGCTCAAGATGCGCTTCGAGAAGAACGAGACGGGCAAGGCGGTACCGGCCAGAATGACCGCCGTCGAGCAGGTCATGGCCCGGAACGACGACCAGACCATCTGGGCCGACGATCTCGACGTCACCTTCGCCCAGGCCCCGGAATCCGAGGCGTCCCCCTCCACGGACGATTCGGACTCCGACTCGCTCATCGGATCCGACACCAGAGTCCAGGACGTCTTCGCCAACGGCGACGTCCAGGTCCTGCTGGCGGACGGAGCCCGGGCGTTCGCCGACCGGCTTCAGGCGGATGCGGCCCAGGAGACCGTCCAGCTCACGGGAGAGGACGTCGTCATCGCCCGCGACGACATGCTGATCGATCACGGTCGTTCCGTGACGCTGCGTCGCAAGGAAGGCACGGCGTACTGGGATGGCCCGGGACAGGCCCGTCTCCTCACCCGCCCGCTGGATCTCCGGTCCGGCACCCGGATCAAGCGGCCGCAGATCGCCCCCCGAAGACGGGGCGATCCTCCCAGCGTCACCATGCGTGCCCGCTGGAACGAGTCGATGAACTACGACAGCAACTTCAACGAAGGAGCGGGCGAGATCAAGCTCACCGGTGCGGTCTCCGTGATCGCCGAGCCGAATCCCGGCGAACGAAACCGGCTCGACGGCCGGACGCTGATTCTCCAGTTCAGCCACACCGAACCCGAACTCGGCACCGCACGCAGTCGACGGGATGACGCGGACCCCTTCGACGCGGCCGGATCAGGCCGCGTGCTCGAACGACTCATCGCCCGCGGCGACGCCAGACTCGAGCAGCGGGCCTGGCAGGCTCCGGACCGGACCGACGAGCCGCGCATCTTCTACGTCGCCGCCAAGCATCTGACCTGGAACGACCTGGCCGAGCAGGCCGAAGTGGTCGGCGACGGTGAACTCGTGATACGTGACCCGGACAACGGAACCGGCGAGGACGACGGGGAAGGCCGGGGCCTGTTCAAGGGTCCGGGCACATCCCGGTTCGTCTGGACGAGACGCCTCGACATGGCCCGCGACGCCGACGGCGTGTTCGAACTCTCCATGGAAGGCGAGGTCGAGGGGATCTACCGGGGCCTCACCGACCGGGACATCGCGTCGATCACGGCCGAACGCATCGAGGCCCGTACGCGACCGAGCGCCGATCCCCGCACCGAGCAGGATCGGAATCCGGAGGAAAGCGTCCTGGACCTTGGGGACGACATGGACATCGACCGCCTCATGGCCAGCGGCCAGGTCTACATCGCCACACCACGCCGCCGGGTCGACTGCGACCTCTTCGACTACGACGTCGGCACCGGGCTGGCCAAGGTCGCCGCGGCCCAGGGCCGCTCGGTCTCGATTCTCACCGAGGGGTCCCCCACCCCGGTTCGGGCCGGAAGCGTCCTCTGGAACATGGATCCGGCCATCGACACCATCACGATCACCGGTGCCCGCGGTGGTGCGATAAATCCCTGACCGTTTCGCATCGGATCTTCTACAATAAGACCATGCCGACCAGCATCGACCATCCTGCACTCCCCCGCGTCCGTGAGGCCTTCCCGGATGCCAAGCTGCAGGCCACGGACTTCCGCGGCCAGGCCTCGCTGATCGTCCAGCCCGAGGATGCCCACGATGTGCTCCGCTTCCTCAAGGAACATCCTGAATGCGACTACGCTCTGCTCAGCGACGTCACGGTGGTCGACTACCTGGACTATCCGGTCCGGATGCCGGGGAGATTCGCGGTGGTATGGGTGATCCGCAGCTTCTCGACGAACACCATGCTGGTCGTTAAGACCTACCTCGAACCGCAGGGCGACACCTCCGGCAACGACATGGACCCCGGCCTCCGCGTCGCCTCCGTCTGCGACCTCTGGCCCGGCGCCGAATGGCGTGAACGCGAGGCGTTCGACATGTTCGGCATCGAGTTCACGGGACATCCCGACCTTCGTCGCATCCTGACCTGGAGCGACTACCCGGCCTTCCCGCTTCGCAAGGACTACCCCCTGCGGGGCCGCGGCGAACGCGAGAACCACGAAGTCGTCGATCGAGACTCCACCTGACGGAAACTAGACGCCACGGGTGGACGGATCCCAGATCGCCTTGTGCAGCTGCGGCTGCAGCAGCACGTCGAGCCCGTCCTCCAGTACCCACTCCGCCACCGTGCGCATCGAAAGCGCGGCGCAGCCTTTGATCTCCGTTCCCGCCGCCTGTTCATTGACCGGGGACACGAGGATCGTGTCCACCCGATCTTTCAGATCGTACCGATCGATCACCCCGCGCATCCACTCGTAGTCGGCCCGGTCCGTGATCACGAACTTGACCTCGTCCGTCCGCCGGAGGACCTCGACGTTCTCCCAGCAGTTGCGTTCCGATTCCCCGCTGCCCGGAGTCTTGATGTCCACGATCCTCACCACCCGCTCGTCGCAGGTATCGATCGGACATGCACCGGAGGTCTCCAGGAGGACCGTCCAGCCCTGATCGCAGAGCCGTCGCATCAACTCATGGACGGGCTTCTGCAGCAAAGGTTCCCCCCCCGTGAGTTCGACCAGGCGACAGGGCCATCGGGAGATCCGTTCGATGATCTCGTCGATCTCCATGCCCTCCCCCTCCTTGAAGGCGTATTCGGTATCGCAGTAGCGGCACCGAAGATGGCACCCCCGGAGTCGAACGAAGACGCAGGGACGCCCCAGCCGGGAGGATTCTCCCTGGATCGAGAAGAACAGCTCGTTGATCAGCAGCCGTGCCATGGTCCTGCAGCCTAGCAGGACCCGGGGCCCAGATCACGGGCCGACCCCCTTTCCACCGGAGCCAATCACAGGTATCCTGCCCGATCACGCATCCTGAGCGCGAGTGGCGGAATTGGCAGACGCGCCAGCTTGAGGTGCTGGTGGGAGTAAAATCCCGTGGAGGTTCGAGTCCTCTCTCGCGCATTGACCGGCCCTGCAGGGATCCCTGCGGGGCCGTTTCGTTAGCATGCAGGCATCGATGGCCAAGAAAAGCTCCAACCAGAAGTCCAACGAACCCGTGATCGAGAACCGAAAGGCTCGGCATCTCTACACCATCACGGACACCCTCGAGTGCGGAATCAAGCTGCTGGGCACGGAGATCAAGTCGGTCCGGAGCGGCCAGGTATCGCTTGCCGAGGGATACGTGAAGGCGTCCGAAGACCCCCTCTCCCTCACGCTGCACAGCATCCACATCGCGGAGTATCCGCCCGCCGGCCCCCATCGGCAGCACGAACCGACCCGCACCCGGGTCCTGCTCGCCCATCGTCGCGAGATCCGAAAATGGGCCGTCGCATCCCGAAGCCGGGGGTGCACCATCGTGCCCCTGAAGATGTACTTCGTGGACGGCCGAGCCAAGCTGCTGGTCGGACTGGGGACCGGCAAGAAGGCTCCGGACAAGCGGCAGGATCTCAAGGCCAAGGAAGCCAAACGCGACATCGAACGCGCGCTGAAGCGTCGTTGATCAGGCGGCCGGCGAGAGCATCGCCCCGCCACGGGCACGAACGAACACCCGCTGCGGACCGTTCGACGCCGCCTTCGCTGCGTACATCGCCTCGTCGGCATGCCGAACCAGGTCTTCGGCCGACCCCGGATCGGAGAGATCTCGGTGGCCGACACCGATGGAAAGTCCGACACGAACGGATCCCAGTTCGAGTTCGCCGATCCGATCCATGAAGGCATCCGACACCCGGCCCGCCACGTGCATGGCGGCGTCCAGATCGGTGTGCGGCATGAGAATGCAGAACTCGTCCCCTCCGTACCGGGCGGCGACATCGATCTCCCGGCAGTTGCCGTCGATGACGTCGCCCACGATCCGCAGGAGCTCGTCGCCACGCTGGTGCCCGAGACGGTCGTTGAGCTGCTTGAAGCCGTCGAGATCGATCATGATGAACGCCATCGAGAGGTCGTGACGCTCGGCCTCCGCCCAGCGACCCTCAAGCATGAGGTTCAACCAGCGGCGATTGCTTAGGCCGGTCAGTTCGTCGGTTCGCGCCGTGACTTCCAGCTGCCGGATGGACTTCTCGAGCTTCTGATTGAGGACGGCCAGATCGGCCATGGATCGTCCGAGATCCTCCTGCAGTCCCTCGTTCTCCTCACGGAGCTGACGATGCACGAACGCCTTCTCCACCGCCAGCGGAATAGTGACCGTTTCGTGCCCGGTCAGCAGCACGAATTCCGCAGCTCCTCCACGAATGGCGTCCACGGCCATGGCGGCGTCGGCCTCCGCACCGGTCACGATGACCGGCGTGTCGGGAGAGGTGCCCTGCAGGTACACGAGCACGTCCAGACCGCATGCGTCCGGCAGCACCGAGGCGGTGACGACCACATCGAACTGTTCCGGTGCGAGATCGTGCATCGCCGCCAACGATTCCACGATCCGGCACACCGGCGGCGGCGCACACGGCACGGAGTCGACGAGCGACCGCCGGATCCGCTCCGCGGTCATCCGGTCCGGCTCGATCAGCAACACCCGGAGTCCGGATGGAATCGGCATCGATGGTGTCCTGGCCTCCATCGTGGTACGACACTCCCCCATGGATCCCGAAATGGAATCCGACACCTTGAACGTCGAAAAACCGGCCGTCCCATTCAAGCGGGATCGGCCAGCGGGCCGGGGATCATTGGGCTCACCGGCCTTCGAGACCGCAGAAGCCGCACAGATGGAACTTCACGCCTTCCAGAGGACTCGGATGGCCTCCAGAGCCTCTTCGGAGTCGAGGGTCGCGAAACCGTCCCGGACCACGAACAGCGGCAGACCACGGGCTTCCGGACGCCGGCCCTCGATGCA
The DNA here is from genome assembly GCA_002295885.1 of Phycisphaerales bacterium UBA854. Classification (GTDB taxonomy): domain Bacteria; phylum Planctomycetota; class Phycisphaerae; order Phycisphaerales; family SM1A02; genus UBA854. The sequence goes on along the minus strand of DBGM01000037.1, from coordinate 9,942 downwards.
GTCCATGGCGATGCCCACGAACTGGTCCATGGGAATCTCCGCCCCGGCCGGCAGCTCGATGTCCCCCAGCACGCTGCGGAGCATCGGCGTGTCGATGCAGCCGGCGGCGAGCGAATACGCCTCGATGCCCGCCTCCGCGGCCAGTGATTCCACGTGCACGGAACGGGTCAGGCCCTCGATGGCCGACTTGCTGATCCCGTAGGCCCCCGCACCGGGGAACGGATCGATCGATGCCAGCGAGGACATGTTGAGCACCACGCCCCGGGGAGCCGCCGCCAGGGCGGCCCACGCCTCGCGGACCAGGATGGCGGGCGCAATCGTGTTGATCGCCAGGGTGCGCTGCAGGGATCCCAGGGACATCTCGTGCAGCGGTGCGATGTCGAAGATGCCCGCGATGTTGAGCAGCACGTCGAGCCGGCCGAACTCGTCGACCACCTCGGGAACCACGCGGGCCGTCTCCTCCGGATCGTGCAGGTCGACGCACCGGATCATCACCCGGCACGAATCGCCGAGCTGTCGGGCCAGGGCGTCGAGTTCATCGGAGCGCCGGGCGGCCACGGCGAGATCGAAGCCCCGCTCCGCAAGGCCGAGGGCGCAGGCCCGACCGACTCCCGATGAGGCTCCGGTGACGAGTGCGACTGGTCGTGACACGGTTCGACTCCTGAAAGGATCAGCCGATGATCCTGGCGATGTCATTGTAGAACGTCACCACGAAGGCGGTCGCGATGAGCAGCAGACCGAACAGGGCCGCGCCGTTCTGGAATCCGACGGAGGGCGGCTTGCCCTTGACGGCTTCGTAGACGAGGTACAGGAAGAGCCCTCCGTCCACGATGGGAAGCGGTAGGAAGTTGATGACCGCCAGGTTGACGCTGATCAGCCCCAGGAAGAACAGCAGGTAGCTGAACCCACGGTCCGCGACCTTCGAACCGATGTGGACGATGCCCACCGGTCCCTGAAGATGCTCCACCTTCACCGTTCCGCGGAACAGTCGGTCGATGGTGAGATAGGTGAGAACGGCGAAGGAGGCCGTTTCCTGCATGCCCATGGACACCGCACGAAACGGATCGCCGTTCGCGTGCCGCAGGACGTAGAGCGGCTCGAAGAGGAAGTACGGCAGGGAGGGCTGCCAGGCCAGTCCCCCGATCTGGTCGCCCCAGCTCGCATCGACGGGGATCCGGACCGTGGTGCGGTCGGCCTGCTTGGTCGGCAGCTGGATCGTGAGCTCGAGGTCCCCGACACCGTCGCGGCCGTGCACCCGACGCCAGATGTCACGCCAGTCGGCGACCGGGGCTCCGTCCACCGACTCGATGCATGATCCACCCAGCAGGCCGAGGGACGCCACCGGTGTGGCGATCTCGACGGGCTCTCCGTCCGCGGAGGAAGTCGACTGGACGGAGTCCATCGGCCGGGCGAACCGGGGTTCGTCCCAGGCGTAGGTCGGCGTCACTCCCATCATGGGCCTGGGGTCGAACACCCCCGTCTCCTCGATCCGGGCGGACACCGCTACGGGTTCTCCCTCCCGCAGCACCGTCATCTCGACCGGACCGGCACCATGGTCGACGATGAACTGCCGGAACGTCCGCATGCGGGGAGCCTGATGGTTTCCGATGCGGAGGACGATGTCGCCGGGAAGCAGAAGTCCCTCATTGGGGCTACCGGGGGCAATGGAACTCAACTGCACCAGTGGCACCAGACCCAGCAGCCCCTCTTCGTATCCCACGATCGACGTGCTGGTCGCGTCGGGGTAGCGGAGCTGCTGCCACTGCGGGGTGGGCTCGAGCGTCGCGACGATGGACCGGTCGGCCCCCCGCCCCGATTCGTCGGCCGCCACCCAGGTCGTCTCGATGCGGTCGCCGTCGCGTCCGTCGCTGAGGGTGGTGTAGCTTTCGTAGTTCCACACCGACTCCCCGTCGATTTCGGTCAGGGTCATGCCCGGCTCGACCCCCTGCGCCGAGAGCCCCACCCGGTCCAGGACGGACTCGATGATCGGCATCTCCTCCACCGTCAGCAGACGGGTCGACGAGGCCGGCATCACACCGATCCCCATCAGGCGGGATGTTGGTTCGACTCGCGGACGCATGGTGAAGCGAAGCGGATCGGCGACCCCCTCCCGTTCGATCTGGACCGTCATGTCCACGTCGGGACGACCCATGGCGGTTTCGATCTGGATGTCGCCGAAGGTCTCGATGGCGTGCCCGTCGATGTCGACGACGCGGTCGCCCGGCTGCATCCCCACCGAGCCGTCGGATGCGACGGCGGTCGCGGCGGGCGATCCGGGCACGACCTGCCCGATGATCGGTGACTCGAAACGGACCCCGATCGTGAAGGCGACCACGAAGAGCAGGCCGGCGAAGAGCAGATTCATCACGACTCCGGCGCTGATGACCACCATGCGATGGCGGATCGGGCGCACGTTGAAGCTCCGCTGGTTGTCGCTCGTCGCGGCGGGATTCACATCGTCCTGGCCGAGCATCCGGACGAATCCGCCCAGCGGCAGCCAGCGCAGCGAGTACTCCGTCTCCCCCAGTCCGGCGTCGCGAAGTTCGTCGTCGGAGAGTTCGCCGGGCAGCCGACCGGTCCGTCGACGCACATCCTCGTAGGTGGATCCCAGTCGGAATCCGATCCCCTTCCTCCAGGAGCAGACGGGAGGACCGAAGCCGATCGAGAAGCCCTCGGTGCGGATTCCGGCCCACTTCGCAGCGAGGAAATGCCCGAGCTCGTGCACGAAGATGAGCACACCGAACCCGATCATGATCAGCAAGATGTTGAAGCCTGACGTCAGCAGTTCCATGGCCTGTCCACTCTCGTTCGGTCAGCGATCGATCGTCGAAACGGTTCTACGATCCATCGTATCCAGTACGTCGTGGATAAAGGCGCGGGTTGCGGCATCATCTTCCAGCACCACGTCGAGCCGGTCGGCGTTCCGGGCCGGAATCTCCCGCAAGCCCTGTTCGACGAGGTCGAAGATGCCGCCGAAATCGATCCGCTGCTCCAGGAACGCCTGGACCGCGACCTCGTTGGCGGCGTTGTAGATCGCCCCCGCAGTGCCCCCCGTCCGGACCACCTCCATCGCCATGCGGACGGACGGGAAGGTCCGGTCATCCAGCGACTGGAACTCCAGTTCCCCCATGGACGCCCAGTCCAGAGTGGGGCCGCACCCCTCGACCCGGTCGGGCCAGGTGAGGGCGTACTGGATCGGTGTCTTCATGTC
>DBGM01000037.1:6464-6702 GCA_002295885.1 Phycisphaerales bacterium UBA854 | reverse complement strand
TCGAGCTGGTCGGCGTCCCGGGCGGGAATTTCACGCAGCCCCCGTTCGACCAGGTCGAAAATGCCGCCGAAATCGATTCGCTCCTCCAGGAAGGCCTGAACCGCGACCTCGTTGGCCGCGTTGTAGATCGCCCCTGATGTGCCCCCCGCCCGAATCACCTCCATCGCCAGGCGGACGGACGGGAAGGTCCGTTCATCCAGCGATTCGAACTCCAGATTCCGCATCGACGTCCAGTCCA
>DBGM01000037.1:1220-6424 GCA_002295885.1 Phycisphaerales bacterium UBA854 | reverse complement strand
GTACTGGATCGGTGTCTTCATGTCCGGCGGGCCGCACTGGGCCAGGACGGATCCGTCGACGTACTCCACGAAGCTGTGCACGATCGACTGCGGATGCACGATCACCTCGATCTGATCCGCGGGCAGGCCGAAGAGCCAGTGGGCCTCGATGACCTCGAGCCCCTTGTTCATCATCGAGGCGGAATCGATCGTGATCTTGCGCCCCATCGTCCAGGTCGGATGCGCGAGCGCCTCCTCGACGCCCGCCGAGCGGATGCTCGCCGCGTCCCAGGTCCGGAACGGTCCTCCGGAGGCGGTGATCACGAGCCGTCGGATCTCCCGGGGAGACCGGCTGCTGCGAAGGCACTGGGAGATGGCGGAATGTTCCGAATCGACGGGAAGCAGTTGGACATCGTGCTTCTGCAGCAGCGGCATCACCAGGGCACCGCCGGCGACCAGCGTCTCCTTGTTCGCCAATGCGATGTCGCAGCCCCGCTGGATCGCGGCCAGCACGGCCCGAAGCCCGGCGGCACCGACGATGGCCGCCACCAGCAGATCGCCGGGGCGTGCCACGGCTTCGACCAGCTGCACGGCCGCGTCATCACCGATGTACACGGTGCGATCATCGATGGCCGCCGCCGCCTGTTCATCGCAGATCGCCACATGCTCGACGTCGAATTCGACCGCCTGCTTCCGCACCATGTCGGCCGAGCGGGCGACCGCCAGCCCGACCAGGTTGAAGCGGTCCTGCTCCCGATTGAGATGACGTACCACCTCGAGCGTGCTGTTCCCGATCGAACCGGTGGAACCGAGCAGAATGACCCGGCGTGGCTCGCTCACGTACCCTGCTCCTTGGCCGCGTCGACCTCGGACTTTGAGACCCCGCGTCGACTGGCTCCGTAGAGCGTGCGACGCTTCGGCTTGGGAGGCTCGGTCGACTCCGGAGCCGGCGCCGGGTCGGGGGAGGCGACGGCGGTTTCGGACGTCCCGTCACCGTCTCCAGCATTCGACTCCGGCGACTTTCGGCCACGGCCACGCCCGCGTGATCCCCGGCGGGTGCGCTTCCGCGACGGCTTGTCGTCGGAATCATCGTCTCCCGACGATTCCTCTCCGTTGGCTCCGTCGGTCTGATCGGAGCCGCCGTCTCCATCGCCCTGGGAACTCCGGCGGCGACGCGAACGGCGGCGACGCTTCTTGCGCGGCGCTTCGTCCGTCGACTCCCCGTCCTCGTCCTCGGTGGACGTTCCGTCGGCCTCCTTGGCTTCGCCCTCGCCCCGTGAGCCCCGGCGGCGACGGCGGCGACGGCGACGCTTGGGTGCCTGCTCGTCGGAGTCGTCGCCCTGATCCTGCTTTTCGTCGCCCGTGTCGGCCTCGATCTCGGCCGGCGGGGCGAACCAGCCGGCGATGATCACGGCCTGCTCGGGAGTGACCATCGACATGTGGTTCTTAATGGCCCATTCGCCGACCACATCCTCCCCGCACTCGGCGATCCGCGAGAGGATCTCCTTGGAATCGGTCTCGATCTTCTTGGCGAGCACGTAGAGACGGGCCGGAGCGTCGATGGGCGGTTCGATCTCGACCTTCGCCTCGGACTTGCGCCCCCGGCCCCGGCGGCCGCGTGAACGGCGACGTCGCTTGCGGCGGGTGCCCTCGCCGGACTCCTCGTCGTCTCCGAAGTCGACGACCTCCATGTCCTCGGCGTCGGCCTCCTCGTCGAGCTCCTCGAGCTCCTTCATCAACTCGCCGGACAAGGCGATGGCCGCGGCGTCCGCGGGCGGCGCACTGCGGCGACGACGACGGCGACGACGCGATCCGGTCCCCGCCTCAGAGGACTCCTCGCCCTCGGGCTGGGACTCCTCCGCGGCCAGTTCGTCGATGGTGGGAACGGCCGGCTTGATCAGCTTGTCGAGTTCGAGATCGGTGTTGGTCGAATCGTAGGCGTAGAAGCTGACGCGATCGGCCGCAATGGTCTCGCTGACCCGTACGTCGACCTGCTTCTCCGTCTGCTCCTCCAGAATGGTCAGGTGACGTCGCCGGGTCGAGAGCAGCACGGATGCGACCTTGGACGAGACGACGACCTCCACGCGGGCCACGTCGCGATGCTGCAGGAGGTACCCCACCTGCCGGACCACGTCGGTGGCCACCGAATCTGGCGCCTGGATCTCCCCCTGCCCTGCGCAGCCGGGGCATTCGATGAAGTGGCTCATCCGCATGCTCGGACGCATGCGCTGACGGGTCATCTCGAGGATTCCGAATTCACTGATCTTCAGCGTCGTGGTCCGGGCCCGATCCCGTTCGAGGTTCTGCGTGAACCGATCCTCCACCTGGCGGCGGTGACGCTGGTGACGCATGTCGATGAGATCGTTGATGACCAGACCACCGAGATCACGCAGCCGGAGCTGACGGCAGATCTCGTCGGCCGCCTCCATGTTCGTGTTGAATGCGTTGGTCTCGCTGTCCTTGGCGGAGCGGCTGCGGCCGGAGTTGACGTCGATCGCGACCAGCGCCTCGGTCTGGTCGATCACCAGACGACCGCCGGACGGCAGATGCACCTCACGCTGATGGATCACGTCGATCTGCCGCTCGATGTTGAAGGCATGGAAGATCGGCAGGCCGCGGCGATAGCGGATCACCTGGGGCGCCGAGCGGGGAGCGATGACCCGCAGGAACGCATTGCAGCGTTCGAGTGCGGAATCCGAATCGACCACCACCGCCTTGATCGAGGGACGAAGGACGTCGCGGATCGTGCGGATCAGCAGATCGGACTCGGTGTACAGCTCGCACGGGGCTCCCACCTTCTCGTTGCGCTTCTCCATGACCTTCCACAGCCGGGTGAGGTAGGCCACATCGCGCTTCAGTTCGAGCTTGGTCCGGCCCATTCCCGCCGTCCGCAGGATGAATCCGAAGTTGTCGGGCAGATCCAGCTTGTCCAGCACGTCCCGCATCGAGCGACGCTGATCGTCGTCCTCGACCTTCCGGGTGACGCCGACGCGATCCATGTTGGGCATCATCACCATCATCCGCCCGGGAATGGACAGGTAGCTGGTGAGAGTGGGCCCCTTGGTGCCGATGCCCTCCTTGAGCACCTGCACGACGATCTCCTGCCCCCGCTGGAGGCAGTTCTGCATCAGCGGGCGGTCACGTCGCGCCGTCTTGCGGCCGACCTTCTCCGTCTTGCCACCCCCCGGGAAGTACATGGGGTGCAGATCGGAGATGTGGAGGAAGCCTCGCTGGGCGTGACCGAAATCGACGAATGCCGCCTGGATGGCGGATTCGACGTTGGTCACCCGACCCTTGTAGATGTTGCCGACACTGCTGGCCGAGGCGACACGCTCAGCGTAGAGCTCTTCGAGGTGCCCGTCCTGCAGGATGGCGATGCGACATTCCTCGCCGGGAACGTCGTTCACCACCATCAATTCGTCCGGCTGTTCCGTTTTCTTCTTGGTTGCCACGTCGTGGTCCTTCCTGGGGTGGACCGACGACCCAGTCCGCGTGGAAGGCCGCACCTTGCAGTTGGGGTTCCCCCGCCCGGTGGCGTGCTGGACCCGGAGCTGCACCGGACGCGATCCCTCCGAGCGGAGTGGATGGCGCTTCGATGAGCGTCTCGAGATGTCCCTGCGTGGTTGTGGCCTGCGTCACGTCGTGGTTCGTCGGTTGGCCGGTCGAACTGGGGAGCTGCGAAGCTTCCAACCCGTCTTCCGGCTTCGTGTTTGATGCTGCCTGGCTTGCCGGCCGTGGCCGGGGGCTTAGTCGCCGCTCAGTTCAGGCAGCACGGTGAGTAGTTCATCCTGGAGACATTTCAGCGTCCTGCGCTCCGAATCAAATGAGCCGACCCTCCTGGCCAGCCGTTCGCACTGCTTCACGTCGACCCGCCTGATGACCTGCTTGACGCGGGGAACCTGAGCGGGGACGAGGGAAAGGGTCCTCAGACCCAGTCCTATCAAGAGCATAGTGTAGGTGATATCACCGGCGATTTCACCACAAAGGCTGGTCTCGATGTTTCGCCGCTTCCCGGCCCTCAGAATCGCCTTTACGAGCCTCAGAACTCCCGGATTGGTGGCCGTGTAGAGGCTGGCCACCCGCTGGTTGGAGCGGTCCACGGCGACCGTGTACTGGATGAGGTCGTTGGTTCCGATCGAGAAGAAATCGACGTCCCGGGCGAAGCTGGAGGCCATCAGGGCCGCACTGGGCACCTCCATCATCATCCCCACGGGAACCTCGGTCCCGATGGGAACGCCCTCCTCCTCCAGCTCCTCGCGAGCGTCCTCAAGGACCAGCTTGGCCTGCTTGAGCTCGGTCATGGTGGTGATGAGGGGGAACATGATCTTCAGCGGACCGTGCACGGAGGCCCGCAGAATCGCACGCAACTGCCGCTTGAACTGCGGAAGATGCTGCAGGCTGTAGCGGATGCTCCGCAGGCCCAGGAAGGGGTTGCGTTCCGGCTCGATCGCCTGCTGCTGGGTGAACTTGTCGGCACCGAGATCCAGCGTCCGGACGGTCAGCGGACGGCCGTCCAGGAGCTTGATGCAGTGCGCGTACTGCTCGTAGAGCTCGTCCTCGGTGGGATCGCTCCGGTTCGCGAGGTAGAGGAATTCCGTCCGGTACAGCCCCACTCCCTCGCCGCCGAAACGGATGACCGATTCGATCTCCCGTGGAAACTCGATGTTGCAGAGCAACTGGATGTGCGTCCCGTCGAGAGTGACCGATTCGAGATCGGACGCGGCAATGATGCTCGAGAGCGTCTCTTCCTGACGACGGACGCGACGGCGGTACTGCTCGATCGTGTCCTCGTCGGGCTGCACGATCACCGTTCCGGTGTTGCCGTCGAGGATCACCGTGTCCCCCTCGTCGACGTACTCGGTGAGGAACTGGCAGCCGACCACCACCGGCATGCCCAGCGCGGCCGCGACGATCGAGGTGTGGTCGGTCCGTCCCCCGAAGTCGGAAGCCAGCCCGATCACCTGCGATTCGTGCAGCGACGCCGCCTGCATCGGGGTCATCTCGTGGGTGACGATCACCACCGGCTCGGCGACCTGCTCCAGCCGATCCTGGGAGCCTCCGAGCAGGTGGTCGATGACCCGACGTTCCAGATCCAGCACGTCGCGGGCCTTGTCCTTGAAGACGCTGGAGCCCATGGCCCGAAAGCGGTCGGCAAGGTTGCTGAAGGCCTGGGATACCGCGTAGGTTGCGGACACCCGCTCCGAGGTGATCCGGTCGCGGACGGG
>DBGM01000037.1:0-825 GCA_002295885.1 Phycisphaerales bacterium UBA854 | reverse complement strand
AGGTCCGCAGCGGCCCGATCACGGTCCGCCTCGAGGGAGGATCGTGCTTCCGCAATGGCCTGCTCGAGGAGCTGCATCTCCACGGGCACCGCTTCCTCCGCCACCACATGGTGGGGAATGCGCTCCCGGAACTGCTCCAGCAGAAATGCCTTTGCAATCACGACCCCGGGGGAAACAGCAATGCCTTGGAAGGTCTTCATGGCGTGGTGACGGAAGTCGGACTCGGAACCGAGCCGGATCCGAAACCGCCCATTATAGGGAATGCGGAAATCCCCCTCCACGCCCCTGAAACGCGGCTGCTCAGCCGGTCTGGGGAGCCGGGACCACCCCCTCGGGCGTCGCATCCGGGCTTGATTCGGGAACGGGCTCGGGCCGGGGCGTGCCGTTCCAGAGGAACCAGCAGCCACGCTTGAGATCGTCCAGAATCAGAATCAGGCACGGCAGCAGCAGCAGAATCAGGAACGTTGCACTGATGAGTCCGAACGCGATGGCGATGGCCATGGGAATCAGGAACCGGGCCTGGAACGACTGTTCCAGCATGAGGGGTGTGAGTCCCAGCACCGTCGTGACCGTGGTGAGGAAGATCGGTCGCAGCCGCTCCGCCCCCGCACGCAGAAGCGACTCCCGCACCGAGATCCCCCGCTCCCGCTCCTCCTGGTAGAAGTGCACGAGAATCAGCGAATCGTTGACCACGATTCCACTGAGTGCGACGAATCCGATGATGCTCAGGAATGTCATCGCATAGCCCAGCAGGATGTGCCCCCAGATGACACCGATGATGGCGAAGGGAATCCCCAGCATCACGGTCAGAGGCAGGGTGTAGCT
>DBGM01000052.1:61466-69641 GCA_002295885.1 Phycisphaerales bacterium UBA854 | reverse complement strand
CCCCTCACCATCGAATTTTCCCGTGGCCGGCGTCCTTCCGCGCGCCTAGTGTTCGTTCTCGGGCACAGCACCCGGACCACAACCCCTCACAGAAGGACACACGCATGTCAGCCAACGAAACCAACACCTGGCCGGAACTGGCCATCAGCCTCTACGAGCACCTGACGGGCAAGAACGCCGAGATCATCTACACCTTCGAGGACATGAAGATCGGCATCCCCAGCAGCACCGACGAGAACGCCAAGCGGGCCCCCTGGCACCTCGACGGCACCCTTCGCATCCACACCCGGACGCACGGCGGAGGCTGAACCATGGGCGTACGACTCAGCGGAGACCTCACCATCCGCTCCGGGTCCCACCGGGCCCGGCTGCACGGGCGGGATTCGCACCTGACCATGGACTTCGATTCGCTGCGATCGATTCTGCATCTGCAGCGGCAGCTGCCCCGCCCTCTGCCGGTGAACGGAACCAGTGGAACGGATCCGGTCACCATCCTGGTCCGCGTCAGGAAGATCCTCGTCGCCACCGTGACCATGTACGCCGGCCGGTTCTCCATCCGCCGGCACTGGCTGGGCATGGTCCGGAGTCTGTTCACCAGACGGTGAAGGATTCCGTGACCATGGCCTCCGACCAATCCGTGGCCACGTGGAAGCTCGGCCCCGACGCGCCCGGCTGGGCCATCGACATGGTCTGGAAGGACCTGCTGTTCATGCACTGGCCGGTCGACGCGTCGCATCTGCAGTCCCTTCTTCCCTCCGGACTCGAGGTCGACACCCACGCCGGGAGGGCGTGGGTGGGCCTCGTGCCCTTCACCATGGATCGCGTCCGGCTCAAGGGACTGCCGCGCGTTCCTGGCTTCACCCGCTTCCATGAATGCAACGTGCGGACCTACGTGCGCTGCAACGGAGTGCCCGGCGTGTGGTTCTTCAGCCTCGACGCGGCCAATCCCGTAGCGGTCTGGACGGCCCGGCTCGTCTGGAAGCTCAACTACATCTTCGCCCGCTTCCGGGTCCGCACGGAAAACGATCTCTGCACCTACGAGGTCCGACGACCCCGCGGGGCACGCAGCCGGATGCAGTGGCGGGTCGGCGAACCGCTGCCTCCGACGGAACCGGGCAGCCTGGAACACTTCCTCACCGAACGCTACTGCCTGTACTCCGCTTCACGCGGCCGCGTCTGGCGTGGCATAGTCCGGCACGAACCGTGGACCCTGTGCCGGGCCGAGGTGCCGACCCTGGACGACGAACTGGTCCGGGCCGCGGGCCTCGAGGTCGCGGGCCCCCCGCTCTGCCACGCCGCCCAGCCCCTGCACGTCCACGGCTGGCCGATCAAGCGGATCCGCTGAACAACCATTCATGAGACCACCTCAGGGCCGGCCACGGGCCGCTTGTGGGAAAACCCTTGCTCCGCCAGTCCGCTCCTGTCAGGATGGATCGCGAGCGGAGGAGAGGTACCCCATGCGATTCGTTCCTATGACCAGCTTGCTGCTGTTGACCACCACCTCCGTGGCCGACAGTGCCAATCAGACCAAGGACTTCAGTCCGATCATCAACGGTGGCACGCCGTTTCGCGTCACCATCGAGGAGGTCCCCTGGACCGGCGACGCCCTGCCGACCATCCAGTCGGCGGCCTACGCCAGATACGACCACTACCTCGTCTTCATCGGCGGACGCACCTCCGGAGTACACGACTTCACCTGCTCCCCCGAGGACAACTTCGAACCCAAGCGCTACAACCGCAACATCTTCGTCGTCGACTACCTCGACGAATCGGTCCACCAGCGATCCCTCGACGACAGCGATCTGACCGCGATGCAGATCGCCGACCTCGCCTCGACCAACAAACTGTTCTTCCACGACGAGGAGCACCTGCTGCTGGTGGGCGGCTACGGCTACCAGGACGAGGAGCCGCCTCCCGGCACCGAATGGCCCGGATGCCCGATCAACAGCACCAGCCGTTTCCTGACCTACGACACCCTGAAGGTTCTCGATCTCGCCGGCATCGTGGGATGGACCAAGGGCAACGACACGGAACTCTCCGAGCACGTACGGTTCGTGGATGCCCCCGCGGAGGACACCGACCTCTTCGCCGTCACCGGCGGCACGATGCTGCTGGTCGAGGATGAGTTCTGGCTCTGCCTGGGACACCGCTTCGACGGTGGCTACCTCGACGAGTTCGCCGGCTGCCCCTGCCCCACTCCGGCGCAGCAGGAGTACACCAAGAGCATCCGACGCTTCTCGTTCGATCCGGACGACCCGACATCGACCCCTACATTCATCGGTGAGACCGAAGACCCTCCGGCCTGGGCGCGGCGGCGCGACCTGAACGTGCTGCCGGTGCGATACGGCGAGCAGGACCGCGGCGCCGTCGCGCTGGCCGGCGTCTTCACCCTCGAGGTCGGAATCTGGTCGGTCCCCATCACCATCGGACCCTCCGGCACCATGCAGCAGGCCGATCCGGACGACACCGGAACCTTCAAGCAGGGCTTCAACATCTACCACTCGGGGACGATGTCCTTCTGGTCGGAGGACCGACAGGAGAACTGGATGCTCGTGCTCGGCGGCATGGGCTACCAGGTGCTCAGCGGCGGCGTCATAGTCGAGGAGCCCTTCATTCCCTACTCCAACGAGGTCCTGGCCATCCGATTCGATCCCGGAGAACTGCTCGACGACAGCGACGACGAATGGTCGCAGCACTTTCCGGATGCGCAGTTCCCCGAGATCCTCGACGAATCGACGGGGCTGCCCTACTACTTCGGCAGCGAGATGGCGGTCCTGCCGGTGATCGACCACGAGGAGTACATCTTCGACCTCGATACCATCGCCGAGCCGACGCACGTCGCGTACATGTACGGCGGCATCGCGTCGCCCGGACAGAATCGGGCCGCGCAGACCTACCAGCCCACGTCCGCCTCCAACCGCATCTTCCGTGTGGTCGTCGAGCCGGCCGTTCCGTGCCCCGGTGACATCGACGACACCGGGACCGTGAACGTGATGGACCTGCTCGCCGTGCTCGACGAATGGGGCTGCACCGGTGAATGCATCGCCGACGTGAACAACGACGGGGCCGTCGACGTCCTGGACCTGCTGATCGTGGTCGACGAATGGGGAACCTGCCCCGACGCCTAAAGACGATCGGCCCCCGAGCCGAAACCCGGGAGCCGATGCCGTGAAAGAGTCGAACCGTTCTCTCGCTGTCACCTCATTTCAACATGCAATCTCCGACATGCAACGATCACTGACGTTTGTAGGAAGAAAAATCAGGCCCTATTCAAACCCCCTCTCAATCGGCAGAAAACACTGGTTTCACTGGCCAAATCGTTTCTAGTTGCATTTCGATCCTGAACCCTTTCTACTACACATGTCGAAGGATCGAGTGTTCCACGAGTGAACACTCATTTGGGGCACCGTTCGCACCACGGCCTACGCCGGATCCGACCGACCTTCGCTGAGGTTCGCACCGCGAACCAGGACAGATCCGTCCAACGACTGAACGGATCTTCAGAAGAGGTACGAACATACGTCCGTGTTTCGCCGGCTTCGCCTGCGCAGAACCGTACGCCCGCTTCGATCCACTTCGCAATCCCGGGGGAGGGATTGGTCAATGCAATTGAATACACTCATCGGATTCGCCACACTCGCGGTGGTCGCCGCACCGCTGCACGCGGAAGAACTGATCATCGAGATCGAAGCAACCAACTCGGGCCGGGTCTACGCCGACGCCACCTTCCAGGACTGCTGTGATCTGGACTCGTTCCAAGCCAATGAAACGAACATTCCGGTCGGGAACTGCTCGACCCAAGGCGGCTACTGCATGTCCGGCAAGAAAATCGCTTCGTGGGTGTTCCCGATGCCCGAGCTTGAGCCGGGCAGCACCGTGCTCTCGGCCACGTTCGTGGGACGGCATTCCGGCGGTTCGACGAGCTTCACGCTTCGGGGCAAATGGTTCAACGGGGCCTACGGATACAACGCCGCCTTGAGCGGCTGGAATTCGCCCAACTTCACCAGAAGCGCCGGTTCCTCCGGCGGCAACTTCTCCTACTCGCTTCCGATCGCTCCGGTCGGCGGAGTGTGGAACGACGACTACCTTCTGCTGAGTGCCTACCGAAGCACCTACATGAACTTCTACAACTCCGACACCCTTCGGCCCAGGATCCGCATGGTCATCGATATCCCAGCCGCCTGCCTGGGCGACATGAACGGTGACGACGACGTCAACATCACCGACCTTCTGCAGATCATCAGCGAGTGGGGCAACCCGTACGACGTGAGCGACCTGCTGATGGTCATCGAAAAGTGGGGATCGGCCTGCGAGCAGCCGGGCGCGTGCTGCCTGCCCACCGGTGGCTGCGAATCCACCGATGAAACCGGCTGCGAGTACGCCGGCGGCGTCTGGAACGGCACCGGAACCTTCTGCAGCATCGTGGACTGCCCGGACTACGGCGCGTGCTGCTGGGACGACGAAAGCTGCACACTGGAGCTGTCCGACGCCTGCAAGACCGGAGGCGGCAGCTTCCGCGGCGCCGACACCGACTGCAGCACCACCGACTGCACCATCCCCAAGTACAACGACGAATGCGCCTCGGCGATGCCGGCCATCAATGGTTCGAACGCCTTCTCGACCCTCGACGCGACGGCCAGCAGCGACTCGTACTCCGATGCGCTGTGCAGCGGAACCTACCTGGGCATGATGCATGCCGACATCTGGTTTTCCTACCAGGCCACCTGCACCGGCTCGCTCACCGTCAGCACATGCAGCACGGCGACCTTCGATACGGATCTGGTCGTCTACCGCGGCACCTGCGACGACATGACGCAGATCGCCTGCAACGGCGACAACTCCACGTGCTCCGGATATTCCTCGTACCTGCAGACCCCGGTCACCGCGGGCGAGCAGTATCTGATCCGCATCGGCGGCTGGGATGAGAACAGCGCCGGCACCGGCACCTTGCAGATGAGTTGCGACTAGGGGGTGTGCAGCCGTCCGGCTGTTCATGGCCCTGGCGCCATGCAAGTCCTTCTTTCCCTACGCACACAACCCCGCATTCTTCGGAATGCGGGGTTGTCAGTGCTGGTGGCTGCAACGGCCAGACCCGCTGGTCAGGAGCCGGCATCCTCGCCGACTGCGGCCCAGGCTTCGTTGACCTTCTGGACATAGAGGTACGGCGTAGCGCGGATCTTGCCCGCACAACCGGCGCAGCAGAGCTTCATCAGACGGTTGCCGACCACGACTTCGGCAGGCGGGCGCTTCGGATCGAGGGTGCTGCCCTGCACCACGCAGGTGGTGAGCGGATAGTCCTTGCGTTCCGCCTCGATGATGATCCGGTCGAGCTTCTGGTTGTAGGTGTCGGGATCGGCTTCGAGCCTGGCCACCGCCGCCTCATCGGCGACACGCACCAGTCGATTGCCCAGCACGTGGTCGATCGCGGCGGTCCCCTTGCCCAGTTCCCGGCCGGTCACGATGCAGCGATCGGTCGGGTAGTACGCCAGTTCCAGCACGACGATCTGATCCCCGATCCGCTTCCGGTAGGCCGCGTAGTCGTCCTCGTAGGGCTTGATGCACGGCGGGCAGCAGAAGGAGACATCCACTCCGTTGATGACCCGGCGGGTGACCCTGCCCATTGCCGCGACGTCGCTGCCCGACTTTGGACACAGCCCCAGCGGATCCAACTGCGAGAGCGGAACCCGGGTCTCTTCGGCGGCCGGCTTCGCGGCGGGCTTGGGGGCATCCGGCTTCCCCGCCGGCATGACGGCGACCACGAGTCCCTGGCGCTTGGCGTCGTCCATGGCGTTCCATAGACGGACGCATCGACCGCAGCAGAGAGCAATCTCCTTCCCCTGATACTCCACGACGTTGTCGGTGTCGGTGATGGCTTCGTCGGGCATCACCGGACAGATGGTGTTCTGGGGAGCGGCGACGGCCGCCGAAGCAATGGCGAGAATGGTGATCAGGGTGCGATGAATCATGATTGCTCTCCGTGGGCTGGGGACGTGTCAAGGGTACATCATGGGCAGACCATGGTGCTTCCGGCACCAAAACCAGCAAATACACCGCCCGAAGGCACAAAAACCACAAAATGCCCGGTCATGCGAAAGAACATTGGAACTCGACGCTTATCCCTGCGGCGGAACGCCACGATGGAGATGTATCGATGTCCAATCAATCCCAACAATCACGCCCCCGAACCGGATGGTTCCGAGCCCTCAAAGCGGGCGCCGGGGATACCGCGACCTGGAGTGGGGAGGCCACCGTATCCAAGGTGAACCTGATCGATCTCGCCATCTACACCATCTGGATCGGGATCGTGGCCACCATCTTCATCTGAAGCCAGCGCTTGCATCCAGAATTACGCATCGCCCGCCACCGGCGGGCGGTGCCCATGCCCGAAACTCATCCGGCCCGGACCCTTAAGCGCTGAAACTGCTGCCGCAGCCGCAGGTGTTGGTCGCATTGGGGTTGTTGAAGACGAAGCCCCGACCCATGACCTCGTCCTTGAAGTCGATCACCGTTCCGTTGAGGTAGAGGTAGCTCTTGGGGTCGCAGACCACGGTGATGACCTGATTTCCGTCTTCCTCGGCCTTGGGGTACTCGTACTCCCAGGACTCGTCGCTGTCCTTGGTGTTCTCGGTGAGATCCAGCAGGTAGCTGAATCCGCTGCAGCCACCACCCTTGACCCCCACCCGCAGGCGGATGGCCTGGGGATCGAGGTCCTGCTGATTGATGATGGCAGCGATCTCTCTGGCGGCGGTCTCGGTGACGGTGACGGGCATGGAACTTCTCCGGAATCAGAATCGAGTCGCCGGGCTACCGGCTTCAATACCCCATTCTAGGCCCTAAGAGTACGCTCTGAAAGCGGCCCAACAACTAGAATCGTTCCAGAAATGGGTCTAGAATGCTACTTCTGCCCCCAAGAATACTGATCTTGGGGGTTCCATCACCGCTTGATGAGGGCAGAGGTTCAATGGCCAACGACTCCAACCAGACACTCGATGCCTGGGCCGAACAGAACGAATACAAGTGGGGATTCGTCACCGACATCGAATCGGACACCCTTCCTCCCGGCCTCAACGAGGACGTCATCCGCACCATTTCCGCCCGCAAGGAGGAACCGGAATGGCTGCTCGAGTGGCGACTCAAGGCCTACCGCCACTGGCTGACCATGGAGGAGCCCGACTGGGCCCACTTCCCGGATCACGACTGGCGACCGATCGACTACAACGCGATCAGCTACTGGTCCGCGCCCAAGAGCGACGACGACCGCCCCAAGAGCCTCGACGAGGTCGACCCCAAGCTGCTCGAGACCTACGAGAAGCTCGGCATTCCGCTCGAGGAACGGGCCGCCCTGGCCGGCGTGGCCGTTGACGCGGTGTTCGACAGCGTCTCGGTGGCGACCACCTACAAGGAGAAGCTGTCGGAAGCCGGAGTCATCTTCTGCTCGATCTCCGAAGCGGTACGGGAACATCCCGAACTGGTCAAGCAGTACCTGGGACGCATCGTGCCGCCGGCCGACAACTACTTCGCCGCCCTCAACTCGGCGGTGTTCACCGACGGCTCGTTCGTGTTCATTCCCAAGGGTGTCGCCTGCCCCATGGAGCTGAGCACCTACTTCCGAATCAACTCCCTGA
Organism: Phycisphaerales bacterium UBA854; assembly: GCA_002295885.1. Lineage (GTDB taxonomy): Bacteria > Planctomycetota > Phycisphaerae > Phycisphaerales > SM1A02 > UBA854. The sequence continues at coordinate 62,016 of DBGM01000052.1, read as the reverse complement.
ACACGGGGCAGTTCGAGCGGACCCTGATCGTCGCCGAGGAAGGCGCTTCGGTCAGCTACCTCGAGGGCTGCACCGCCCCCATGCGGGACGAAAACCAGCTGCACGCCGCAGTCGTGGAGCTGATCGCCATGGACGACGCCTCCATCAAGTACTCGACCATCCAGAACTGGTACCCCGGAGACGAGAACGGCAAGGGCGGCATCTACAACTTCGTCACCAAGCGGGGACTGTGCCAGGGTGATCGGAGCCACATCTCGTGGACGCAGGTCGAGACCGGCTCGGCCATGACCTGGAAGTACCCCTCCTGCATCCTGAAGGGCGACGACTCGATCGGCGAGTTCTACTCCGTGGCCCTCACCAACATGAAGCAGCAGGCGGACACCGGTACGAAGATGGTGCACATCGGCCGCAACACCCGCAGCAACATCGTCTCCAAGGGCATCTCCGCCGGCAACGGACACAACACCTACCGCGGCCTGGTGAAAGTCAGACCGCAGGCCACCAACGCCCGCAACTACACGCAGTGCGACTCCATGCTGATGGGCGACCG
>DBGM01000052.1:53357-61057 GCA_002295885.1 Phycisphaerales bacterium UBA854 | reverse complement strand
TCGAAGATCGGCGAGGACCAGATCTTCTACTGCAACCAGCGCGGCATCTCCTCGGAGGACGCCGTATCGATGATCGTCAACGGATTCTGCCGCGAGGTGCTGGCGGAACTTCCTATGGAATTCGCCGTCGAGGCGAAGAAGCTTCTCGAGGTCAGCCTCGAAGGCAGCGTCGGCTGATTCCGACAGGAACGAACCATGCTTGAAATCACCAATCTCCACGCCTCCGTCGAAGACACCCCGATCCTACGCGGCATAAACCTCACGATCCCCTCCGGCGAGGTGCACTCCATCATGGGTCCCAACGGATCCGGCAAGTCCACACTCGCTCGCGTGCTGGCCGGCGAGGAATCCTACGAGGTGACCGAAGGGTCGATCATCCTCGACGGCAAGGACCTGTTGGACATGGATCCCGACGAGCGGGCCTGCGAAGGCCTTTTCATGGCCTTCCAGTACCCGGTCGAGATCCCCGGCGTCAGCACCAAGTACTTCCTCCGTGCCGCGGTCAATGCGGTCCGCGAGCACCGCGAACTGTCCGAACTCGACGCGTACGAGTTCCTGCAGCTGGTCAAGGAGAAGGCCGCAGCCCTGGAGCTCGACACCTCCCTGCTCGACCGCTCCGTGAACGAAGGCTTCTCGGGCGGCGAGAAGAAGCGGGCCGAGATCTTCCAGATGGCCATGCTCGATCCCAAGATGTGCGTCCTCGACGAGACCGACTCCGGACTCGACATCGACGCCCTCAAGATCGTCTCCGAGGGCGTCAACGCTTTGCGCGACGGCAACCGGAGCTTCCTGGTGATCACCCACTACCAGCGGCTGCTGGACTACATCGTGCCCGACGTGGTGCACGTCCTGGTGGACGGCCGCATCGCCAAGACCGGTGACAAGGAACTGGCCAAGCAGCTGGAAAACGAAGGCTACGCCAGCATCGAGAGCACGGTCGCCAACAGCGCCTGATGGAAACCACGATGACCACCGACACCATGAACGACCACCGACAGTTCGAATCCGAGTTTGCCCGCCTCGCCGATCGCGGCGATGCGATCAGCGAGCTCCGACGTGCCGCCTACGACCGGTTCCTCGAACTCGGATGGCCCACCATGCGGGGCGAGGCGTACCGCTACACCGACTGCCGCCCCATCGCCCAGGCCGACCTCCGGCTGGCCACCGAGGGCCGGGACCTTCCGATGGATGTCCTGCGGCCGCACCTCCTCGAGGGCGTCCCGACGCACCGACTGGTGTTCGTCAACGGAATTTTCAACGAGACGCTTTCCGACATCGGCACGGTCACCGAAGGGGTCACCGTCTGCCGGCTTGCGGACGCCATCACCGAGCAGCCGGAACTGGTGGCCCGCCACCTGGGCACGACCATCGACTGGAAGCAGGATGCGTTCGATGCCCTCAACACCGCGTTCGTCGAGGACGGACTGCTGCTGCACGTCCCCAAGGGCGTGCATCTGGAACAGCCCGTGCACGTGGTCCACGTGACCGTCCCCGGGGAGCAGCCGATCGTCTCGCACCCGCGCACCCTGATCATCGCCGACGATGGCAGCCGCGCAACCTGCGTCGAGACCTGCTGCGGACACGGTGACGAAGCCTGCCTGGTGAACCCGGTGACCGAGATCGTCGCCGGTGACGATGTGCACGTCGACCACTACCGGATCGTCCGCGAGGGCAAGGGCACCTGGCACATCGGAGGCTTCGGCCTCACCCAGGGCAACGAGAGCAACGTGAACTCCTGCTGCATGGCGATGGAGGGAGCCCTGATCCGCAACGGCATGACCGGCACCCTTGACGGGACCAACGGCATGGCGAATCTCCGCGGACTCGCCATCGTCGACGGCGATCGCCACGTCGACAACTTCCTCCGTGTGAACCACATGAAGCCCGACTGCAACAGCCGGGAATACTTCAAGCACATCCTGACGGACCGGGGGACCACGGCGTTCACCGGACGGATCTACGTCGAACTGGACGCCCAGAAGACCGACGCGGTCCAGACGAACATGAATCTCGTGCTCTCCGAGACGGCGAAGGTCCGAACCCGACCCCAGCTGGAGATCTTCGCCGACGACGTCAAGTGCACCCACGGAGCCACCATCGGACGGCTCGACGAACAGGCCGCCTTCTACCTGCACGCCCGCGGCATCGGCGAGGAGGCCGCCCGCAGCCTGCTGACCTTCGCTTTCGCCAACGAGGTGATCGAGGACATCGAGTTCGCCCCCCTGCGGAAGAAGATGGAGGCGCTGATCCTCGATCGGCTGCCCCACGGCGAACTTCTCCGCTCGATGGGCGATCTCGACTGACTGCAGATGCCCGACCGCACCCTCGATCTCGACGCGATCCGCAGCGAGTTTCCACTGCTCGAGCGACGGGTGCACGAACAGCCACTGATCTACCTGGACAACGCGGCAACCACCCCCCGACCCCGGCCGGTACTGGATGCCGTCGCCGGGTTCGAGACCAATTTCACCGCCAACGTGCATCGCGCGGTGCATGAACTCAGTGCCGAGGCGACCGATGCCTACGAAGGGGCGAGAAAGGCCGTGGCCACGTTCATCAACGCCTCCCGGCACGAGGAGATCGTGTGGACCCGCGGCACCACGGAGGCGATCAACCTCTTCGCCAACTCCTGGGGAGGATCGAACCTGTCCGAAGGCGACGAGATCCTGCTGACGGTCATGGAGCACCATGCGAACATCGTGCCCTGGCAGCTGCTGCAGGAACGGCTTGGTCTGGTCCTCAATGTGGTGCCCGTCGCCGACGACGGCACCATCGGGCTGGATGCCTTTCTTGAGCACATGACCGATCGCACGAAGCTGGCGGCCGTGACCTGGACCAGCAACGTGCTGGGCACGATCAACGACGTGGCCGCGATCTGCAGCGCAGCCCGCGAGCGCGGCATCACCACGCTGCTCGACGCCGCCCAGGCGGTGCCCCACGGACCCGTCGATGTGCAGGCCATCGGCTGCGATGCCATCGCCTTCTCCGGCCACAAGATGTACGGTCCGACGGGCATCGGCTGCCTGTGGGCACGACACGAACTGCTGGAGTCGATGCCACCCTGGCAGGGCGGTGGCGACATGATCGAAAAGGTGACCTTCGAGCGGACGACCTACAACGATGTCCCCTGGAAGTTCGAGGCGGGCACGCCGAACATCTCGGGTGCGATCGGCCTGGGTGCCGCGACCACCTGGCTGCGATCGCTGGGCATGGACGCCGTCTCCGCCCACGAGCAGCATCTCCTGCTGCACGCCCTGAAACTCCTGCGGGGCATGGACCGCGTCCGCATCATCGGCGACGCCCCCCACCGCGCCGCGGTGGTCTCGTTCCTCGTCGACGGGATCCATCCCCACGATCTGGGAACGTTCCTCGACCGGCACGGGGTGGCGATCCGCACCGGACACCACTGTGCGTGGCCGCTGATGGATCGCTTCGGCGTCCCGGCCACCGCCCGCATCTCGATGGGCCTGTACAACACCACCGAAGAGCTCGACGAGTTCGCGGACCGGCTGGTCCGGGTCATCGACGTCTTCGGCTGAACGCGAGGCACCCCATGTCCACCATCATTCCGGAAGACCATCCGCTGGCCAACGCAGTCCGCAAGGCGCTGAGCAGCGTGCACGATCCCGAGATACCGGTCAACATCTTCGATCTCGGCCTCATCTACGAGGCGCGGATCGACGAGCACGCCGGCGTCCACGTCACCATGACGCTCACCACACCGAACTGCCCCATGGCCGAGGTGATCCCCGGTCAGGTCGAGCAGGCGGTGGCGTCGGTGGACGGCGTCAGCGGCGCCTCGGTCGAACTGACCTGGGAGCCGGTCTGGGATCCGCAGATGATGACCGAGGCGGCCAAGCTCGAACTGGACTTCACCGGCAAGTTCGATCCCGCGAAATTTGCCGCGAAGAAGCCCACCTCACTCACGTTCAACCGCAAGGAGCGGCCGAACCGCTGAGTCGGCCGGAGCAGCATGTCCGAGTTCAAGCGAATCGCCGCGATCTCCGACATCCCATCGGGCCGCGCCCACATGTTCGACCTCGATGGGCACTACATCGCCGTCTGCAACCAGGATGGCGAGATCACCGCGATGTCCGGTGTGTGCACCCACGCCAACGTGGAGATGGAGGACTGCGATCTGGAGGACGGCTGCATCGTCTGCCCGCTGCACTTCGCATCGTTCGACGCGCGAACCGGGGCCCCCATGGACCCCCCCGCCGATGAACCGCTCAAGGTGTACGACGTGAGGATCGAAGGCGAGGACATCCTCGTCGACGTCGGCTGAGCCCGCTGCAACCTGCATGCAGCAGTCCCGCCCCCGAAGGAGCGGGACCGTCGTCGTTCGGATGGATCGGATCAGTCGCAGGATCCCCAACCATCAATGGGCCGAGAGGGAATCCGCAACCGCGATTCCGTGATGGAACGCAACCGAATCAAACCGGTCGAACTGCAGATCACGGACACCAGCCCCAGGCGTCCAGCACCCGCAGCAGATCGGTCATGTTCACCGTCCGATCACCGGTGACGTCGGCGGGACAGGACGGGGGGCACGTGTCGCCCGCACACGCCACATGCTCACCCCGCCACTGTCCACCAGCGTCCTCGCACGCGTCGATCGTCGTCATGACGCAGGACCCGCCGAGGCAGCACGCGCCCGCCGGACCGCAGTCGTCGCGGATCGTGATCATGCCGACATCACGCCAACCGATCGCATCCCCCTCGAACCCGCACCGGATCACCCGCGGCTCACCGCCCCGACAGTCGATCTCCGGCGCACCCGTATTGCTGTAGAACCAGCAGTCACGCACGATGGGCGATCCTCCCTCGATGCTCATCGCACCCCCAATGTCCGCCGTGTTCCTGGTGATCAGACACCGGCGGATGCGGGGGGATCCCCCGAGCGTGCGAATGGCTCCCCCCCGCCGCACACCCGAGGAATCGAGCTCCCCGTTTCCCCCGGTGATGGTGAACCCCTCGATGACGGTCGAGGGGCCCTCACCGCTGGCCAGACACACCACCGTGCCGCATCCGTCTCCGGACAGCGTCGTGAATTCCGGCCCTCGCTCGCTACGCAACACGATCGCCTTGCCCAGCAGATCGATGCACCCCGGATAGCAACCGGATGCGACCACCACCTCGTCGCCGTCCTTCGCTGCGTCGATCGCCTGCTGCACCGAGCGGTACTCCAGCGGAACGCGCAACACCTGCGCGGCCCGGACATCGGCCCCCACGCACCCGACAAGACACAGTACGACGACTGATCGAAGCATCATGCGACGCACCGTACGTCCGACCGGATTCCGCTTCGGTGGAAATTGTTGAAAAGCCGATGACCTCCATGAAGGCAGTCGCCTGCCATTGCGCAGTGCGGCGCCGCAGTGAAGTCTCTCCACGGGGATTCCGGCGTCCGGGGCATGATCAAGTACTTGGGATCAAAGCGCACGCTCATTCCCTCGATCCTTGAACAGATCGAGGCAGTCCCCGATTGCCGCAGCGTGCTCGATCTCTTCTCCGGCACGTCCCGCGTCGGGCATGCACTCAAGCAGCGTGGGTACCGCGTCGTCGCCAACGATCACAATCGCTACGCTCACGCCCTGGCCACCTGCTACGTGCAGGCGGATCGGGACCGGCTCCTCTCCGACGTGGAACGGCTCGTGGACGAATGCAACCGCATCGGCCCCGCGCCGGGCTGGTTCACCGACACCTTCTGCCTGCAGAGCCGCTTCATCCACCCCCGCAACGGTGGCCGAATCGACGCCATCCGCGAGCACCTGGAGGGACTGGACCTGGAGCCCGAGCTGAAGTCCGTCATGCTGGTCTCCCTCATGGAGGCCGCCGACCGGGTCGATTCAACCACCGGGGTTCAGATGGCCTATCTCAAGAAATGGGCCGCCCGGGCGATGAAGGACCTCGAACTACGCATCCCCGACTTCCTCCCCCGGGCATCCCACGGCAAGGGAGAAGCCCTCTGCCTGGATGCCGCAGAAGCGGCCAGACAGGTCCAGGTGGATGTCGCCTACCTTGACCCGCCTTACAACCAGCATTCCTACCTCGGCAACTACCACGTCTGGGAGAGCCTGGTCCAATGGGACAAGCCGGATGTCTACGGCATCGCATGCAAGCGAACTGACTGCAAGACCCGAAAAAGCCCCTTCAACCGCAAGCGGGAGATCCGAGACGCCCTTCAGCACGTCATCGATTCGGTGAATGCTCGGGCCATGGTGGTCTCGTTCAGCAACGAGGGCTACCTCCCACGGGAAGAACTCGAGTCTATGCTCGCCAATCGCGGCGATGTCACCGTCCTTGAACATGACTACAAGCGGTATGTGGGGGCCCAGATCGGGATTCATAACCACAAGGGCCGGAAGGTCGGCTCGGTCAGCCACACGAGGAACAAGGAGTTCCTCTTCGTGGTCGATCAGATGGCAGCCTGAATCTGATCAAAACCATCGATTTCAGTACCAAGAAGGCTGTTTTGCCTTCCATACCATCCTGTTCAAATATCCAAGTGGCCTCTTCTGCATTGATCTGCATCGAAATGATGTCGTTTATGCATGAAATAGAACCTAAATGCGCCAAATGTCATAAATCCTATAATGAGAACACTTTCGTCTCATTTATGCCATGCAAATGACACAGAAACCCGACGGGAAGGCGTAGATGTATACAAGTGGCAAGAGGATCCATGACTGATCCGGTCCGGGGACACAAGGACCACCACTGCAACCATTCGGCCCAGGAGGCCGTACTCCAATCCTCGCCCCTGGGGCTTTCAGAAGCTCCAGGGGCATTTTTCTTCGCTAAATGATGCGATATTTCTCGATCATGCATGCTACATGCATGAAAATGCATTTGTCCAAAGTCGGACAAATGGCAACATAAACAGCCAACATGACGCCAAATGATGCGATCATGCGGCCTTCTTTCGATTACTTGCTGCTTTTGGACACCCTACACATCGGACCAAGAGACCAGGTCGTCGTGGCATCTCCAGCCTGATGGTCCAGCTCAATGACCCATCCTTCGGGATCAACCCGAAACCGCAATCCGTTGATGGACGGATCCGAAACCGGCTCCCACAGACCATCAAGATCCCCCACCGACTCGGGCAAGGCCCCATTGGCTGAGGAATAGGCCACGACCGCAGCATGCAGACGTCGAAGCGTGGTCCGCACCGACTCGTCCCCCGCCGGCACGTACGACCGCACCCCCGGTGGAGAATCCACGAAGAGCACCCTGCCCCAGTATTGGGGGCGGTGCATGTCGATGGCGTCCTGGCGGGACCAGACCCAGTTGTCCTCACGGGGCCCCGGCTTCCGGGCGTAGCCATCTTCATTGATCACGTGCTGCCACTGCACTCGCGAGAAGTTCACTCGCCACTGATCGCCATCGAGCGGCGGCGTGGGACGGTTGGCATGCGAGGCCAGTGAGGCCCAGGGGATCGCAATCTCCATCGTCCAGCAGTCATCCCGATCCGATGGATCGTTCAGCGTGCCCCGTACATCGACCGCCGTCTGCAGCCCCTCGATGTCCCATCCGATGTCGTAGGTCCCCCCGCAGCGGTACGGACGGGTGAGCATCAGGTCGAACTGGGTGTTCAGGGCATTGACCTCAAGCTCGTAGTAGTCGTGCGAATCACCGTCGGGATCGATGAAGACCTCGAAATCGTTGTCGTTGTAGATGATCGAATCCCTGGCCTC
>DBGM01000052.1:41603-52972 GCA_002295885.1 Phycisphaerales bacterium UBA854 | reverse complement strand
TCCTCGTCCCAGACCATCTTGGCCCGGGTTGCAAAGCGGGGCCGAGGCTTCACCGGGCCCTCGATATCGATGAAGTCGTCGGTCCAGGGGGCATCCGACCAGGCCGCATCATCCAGGACACCATCGATGACCGGAGCACGGTCGACCTTGCCCGCGACGTAGGTCCGCGGACGATCTCCGGCCGCGCATCCCATTCCCACCAGCAGGCACACCATCAGCAGAAACCAGCGAACAAGCATGCAAGGCAGCATACCCGCAGGCCGTATGATGATCCCGGCCATGACGACCGCCCTGCCCGTTCTCCGACCCGACCTCCATCCACCGAAGCCGCCCCGTGCTCCGGCCACGGCCCGCCGCCCCGGCCACCTGCTCGACAGCCACGGACGCCGCATCCAGGACGCCCGACTGAGCCTCACGGACCGCTGCAACTTCCGATGCATCTACTGCATGGAACCCGGCGACCGATTCCTCCCCAAGATGCAGCTGCTCGATCTGGAGGAGTACATCCGCCTGGTCGACATCCTCATGGAACTCGGCATCCGTACACTCCGGCTCACCGGCGGTGAGCCTACGCTCTACCCCCAACTCGACGAACTCATCCAGACCATCGGACAACGGGGCCTCGACGATCTGGCCATGACCACCAACGGATCGCTCCTCGATCACGATCGACTGGTTCAATGGCGACACCATGGCCTGCGGCGACTGACCTTCAGCCTCGACACCCTGCGCGAAGACCGCATGCGGACGATCACTCGCTCCCGCACCAGCGTGCAGCGGGTGCTCGAGTCGATCGAGCAGGCTCGCCGCGCGGGCTTCCCGCGGCCCAAGGTCAACGCCGTGATCATCCGCGGCATCAACGACGACGAGGTCCCCGACTTCGCGCAGCTGGCCCGCGATCGCGATCTCGACGTCCGGTTCATCGAGTTCATGCCGCTGGACTCGAATCGCGCGTGGAACCGGGATCACGTCGTCAATGCCGATGAGATGCTCGAGGCGATCCGGAACCGGTTCACACTGCGACCGGACATGTCCACCGGCCCCCACTCGACGTCCATGAACTGGCACTTCTCCGACGGCGCTCCGGGCCGGATCGGCATGATCGCACCCGTCAGTCGTCCCTTCTGCGGTGCCTGCAACCGCCTGCGGATCACGGCGGAGGGGCGCATCCGCCCCTGCCTCTTCAGTCATGAGGAATGGGACATCCGATCCATGCTGCGGGACGGTTCCGACGATCGTGAGATCGCGGCATCCATCGTGGACATGGCCTGGACCAAGCAGGCCGGCCATGGGATCGACCGGGCCGACTTCGTGCAGCCGGAGCGGACCATGTCCGCCATCGGAGGCTGATCAGAGCACGCAGCCCCACTGGGCGATCACGATCAGCAGATCGCTCACGTTCACGAATCCGTCTCCGTTGACGTCCGCATCGCATCCGCCCGGCTGGATGGAACAGGGCGAGTTCCATTCCGCGATGACGGCCAGGAGATCCGCGACATTGGTTGCGCCGTCATCATTGGTGTCTCCCGGACATCCCGGTGGCGTGATCTCGAAGCTTCCGATCCAAGTCTGCCAACCGTCCGCGGTCGCCCATTCACCGATGTACCAGAAAGTCGTGTCGTCGACGGGATCGATGACCATGTCGAAGTAGTCGCCCCAGCGACCGTCGGCGCCGGACGGGCTCTCCACCACGATCTGCGGAGCGCCCATCTCCCCCGGGGGATCGGCCGTGGTGCGTCCGGTGATGCGAACGCTCGGATTCGTGGCCGGATCGCACTGACCGAAGACCAGACCGATGTCACCGAACACGTTCATGGCCACCGCGGGATAGAAACCAGCCTGCGATCCGGGAAGATCGATGGCCCCCGCCTGCACCAGCGTCGGTTGGGCCGGCGGCTGTCCGAACTCTCCGGGCCAGTCGCCGGTGTCGAGGTGGTACCAGCGGATCTCGCTGACATTGCCGGACTCGACCGCATGGGCGAAGATCAGCTGCCCGTCACGCCAGTAGACATTCATCAACCGTCCGTCGAGGGCGCTGATGTTCCCACCGGGATTCGGTGCACTCGGCGGAGCGCCGCCGTGGGACGGGACCGCGACCGACGCGGTGAACAGCTGCGGCTGGAGCACGGGACTGCGGATGGCCTGGATCCGCATCGACGACTGGCTGTCCAGTGAGACGAAGAACGGTCCGACGGGCTGTCCGTGGTGGACGGCGCACTGAGCGCTTCCGCCGTCGAAGGTCAGATCGTTGAAGGTGACCGGTGCGCCCACGAGCATCTGGGCCTTGTTGTAGGTGCGGTAGAGGATGCCGCCGAACCCCGGACCGCTGCCGCCGAGCTGGAACAGGTTCGCGGTCACCGTAAACACGCGATGATCGAACCCCAGTCCGGGATAGTCCGTCCAGTAGGTTGCGTCACCAATGCTGATGATCGAGGGTGTGCGGTACTTGTACCAGACACCGTTGGGGTTGCTGTCGTCGGACACCGCGATCGTGATCCACGATTCGTTCGTGTAGTACTCGAGAGCGATGATGACGAAGCGTTCCTCGTTGTGGTCGTAGAAGCACTTCGGATCGAAGCAGAACGAACCACCGCCGATCTCCTCGAAGAATCCGGGCGAACCGGTGCTGTCGAGGTTGGCGTAGAACTGTTCGTTGCCGCTCTTGTCATAGAAGGCGACGGCCATGTTGACCGTCGACACGATGTGCTCCGGACCCACGGCCAGCGTCGGGTCGGGGGGCGTCCACGGCGTCTGCGAGATGCCGGGGAAGCGAGGCTGGGGCGTGACGGTGATCTTCTCCGACACCGTGCCCAGCGGCAGGCGGGCCTGCGGACCCGCGGCCAGCGTCTTGTCCCGACCGTGCGGAGGAAGGAGCTTGCCCGGCCGGGCGGTGGGGCCCGTCCAGGGAATGTTCGGCTGTCGCTGCACCGGGAAGATCGTGGTGTCGATCACGACCGGGCTGACGGTGGTGCTCGCGAAGTCGCCGGGGCGGTCGATCCGGATCTCGGGGAGCGGCTCGGTACGCGGCTGCTGCGTGGCGGGCGTCCAACCCTGGGGCCACTGCGGACCGTAGACGACGGGTTCCATGAATCGGGCGTCAACGGTCTGCTTGGGCTGGCAGGCCGCGGTCGCCCCGAGACAGAGCATGGCGGCCGTGAGGGTGGTCGTTCGCAGCGTGTGCATCTTGTATTCACTCCGGGGGATCATGATTCGTCTGACCGGTCAATTGACCATGAGATCGATGCGGACTCAAGTGATTTCGTACATTCCGGGCCCGAATTCGACATCCACCGGCACGATCAGGCCCGGTGCACCGCGTCGAGAGCAAGAATTTCAGCCAACAGATGGGACGCCAGCAAGGCGGTGGCTTCGGTCGGATCGCGATCCGGCAGCACCTCCACCAGATCGGCCCCCGCCAGTCGTATGCCTGCACACCGACGAACCAGTTCCAGTGCCTCATTGCTCGAGAAGCCGCCCGGACACGGCGTGCCGGTACCGGGCGCAAAGGCGGGATCGACGCAGTCGATGTCGAAGGTGAGGTACGCCTCCTCCTCACCGAGTTCGGTCAGGAAGGCGTCCATGCGTTCGGCCCCCTCACCGTTCTCCCATTGGCGGGCGGTGATGATGCGGATGCCCTGCTCCGTTCCGTAGTCGAGGTCGCGGGGGGTGTTGAGCGGCCCGCGGATCCCCACGCTGAGCATCTTGCGCGGATTGATCAGGCCATCCTCGATGGCCCGGATGAAGGGCGAGGCGTGGGTCCACTTCTCGTCCCATACCACATCAGCGGTATCCAGATGGGCGTCGAAGTGGAGCAGCGGCAGACCACCGTCGGGACGACCCCGTCGCTCCCAGGTGGCCTTGATGTTCGCATAGGCGATCGAGTGGTCACCGCCGACGGCGAGCAACTTGGTCCGATCGGGATTGCCCAGCGTGGCGGCGAATGCCGCCGCTCCCTCCAGGGTCTCCTGCGTGGAGTACGGACGAACCGGAGCATCACCCGCATCGGCCATGTGCAGAACGGCGGCGATGTCGACATCCAGTTCGAGGTGGTAGGGCTTGACGTACTGGGACGCCTCCCGGACGGCACGGGGACCGAAGCGGGCCCCGGGCCTGAACGTCACCCCGCCGTCGTAGGGAATCCCGTAGACGACCCAATCCAGGACATCCACGTCGGTCGACGCGTCATCGAGCTGGGGGAAGCGGCAGAAGGTCGTCACGCCGGCGAATCGCGGCGTCTGGCGTGCATTGGGCAGTCGGGTGCCACGGGGCGTTTCGTGATCCATACCCCCATGTTCACGGGTTCGGCTCGGCTTGGCAAGCCGAAAAGAAGACGCCCCGGATTGGTAGCCCGGGGCGTCTTCCTGACCTGGTGGGATGGCCGAAGCCATCATGACCAGTTCGTAGCATCGGCCGGAGAGACGGGGAATCTTCATCGGAAACCGGTGCAGCCGGACCGCACGGCGTGACCGATGGAGGCACGAGGACGTATCACCGAACGCGGTGGTATCGTAGCCCCGAGCCCTTTTCCGCCGAGCCTCCATGACCACTCCTCCTTCACCCCCGTCCCACGATCAGACCGTCCGCACCGGCACCATGGTGCGAGGCTGCTTCGGCGGCATCCTGATGGGCCTGGCGAATCTGGTTCCGGGGGTCTCAGGCGGAACCATGCTGGTGGCCACCGGGGTGTACGGCCATTTCGTGAACGCGGTCGCCGAAATCTCGACCCTGCGGTTCCGTCGCACTGCGATCGTAATGCTGGGCATCATCGTGGCCAGCGCCCTGATCACCGTGGTGGTCGGTGCCGGCACCATGCGAACCCTCGTCGTCGATCACCGCTGGATGATGTACAGCCTCTTCATCGGATTGACCCTGGGCGGCGTCCCGCTGCTGTGGTCCATGGTGCGACCGCTCAATTCGCAGGCGATCTGCGGCATCGGCGGCGGACTTCTCGCCATGATCATTCTCGCACTGCTGGAATCCGCCCCTGGAGGATTGGCCACCACCGAAGGCAGCGTCCCCATGCTGATCGTCACCGGCATTGCCGCCGGCTCGGCCATGGTTCTCCCGGGGGTCTCCGGCATGTATCTGGTGCTGGTGCTGGGACAGTACGTCGTCATTCTCGACGCCATCGACGGCATTCGCCGCAGCGAGTTCGAATCGGTGCTCTCCGTGGTCCTGCCCGTGGGAATCGGGGTGGTCATCGGGGTGGTGGTAATCAGCAACCTCGTCTCAAAACTGCTGGTTCGGGCCCGCTCGGCCACGCTGGGGGTCCTGCTTGGATTGTTGATTGGAGCCGTATTCGGCCTCTGGCCATTCCGCGAAACCCGAGCACCGGTCGTGGGAGACAGCATCCGCGGTCAACTGATCGAGACCACCGCCCAGGCGGAGGCCGTCAAGCCTTCACGTTGGCCACTGGAGGCGTTCGAACCTTCACCGGGTGTCGTACTGGGCTCCCTTGGCCTGCTGCTGATCGGCTTCCTCGTCTCACTCGGCATCACCCGGCTCGGACGAAACGAACGAATCTGAGCGGCATTCGAATTACTATCGGACCCCGGTCGGTTCTCTTCGCAGGGTGGGATCACGAAAATGCAAGTCGGATACGTCACCGGACCGATCATCCAGTGTCCATACGGCTTGCTTGCAAGGAGAAGGTGTGATCGCACCGCACGACATCCAGACTGAACCCGATATCGGGGCCTGTCTGCGAATGCGTCATCAGGCGGAAGCACTCCTGAACCGACTCATGAAGAATCGAACACGAACAGAGCAGTACCACACCGAACAGGGAACCACCGATCCGATGCGATCGGTCACCGGGCACAGTGCGATCGACAACGCCATCGACCACACCCGCGAGATCCTCCGCAACCTCGATCGGGTGCTCCAGTCGGAACCGAACAACAAGTTCGAAACCGACTGCGCCGGGCTCTCACGCCTGCGCGAGCGGGTCTGATCAACGTCCCGTGGAGCCGAATCCACCGGCCCCCCGCTCCGTCGAATCCAGTTCATCCGACTCCACGACATCCACCCGGCTGACCGGTGCGATCACCATCTGCGCGATCCGCATGCCCGGTTCGACGGTGAAGACGTCCCGTCCCAGATTGACCAGCGGAACCACCACCTCCCCCCGGTAGTCGCAGTCGATGGTGCCCGGAGCGTTGGGCAGGGTGATGCCGTGACGGCTGGCCAGTCCGCTGCGGGGACGGATCTGCGCTTCGTAGCCCTCCGGAATCGCCATTGCGAATCCCAGCGGAATCGGCACGATGTCGCCCCGATCGACGACGATCGGGTGCTCGATGGCCGCATGAAGATCCATCCCGGCCGCTCCGGCCGTCTGGTAGGCGGGAATCCGGGCGTGATCATTCAGTCGCTTGATCCGCAGTTCGGGCGTCATGTCGAGGCACCGAGGCCGCACACGACCTCGAATCCTCCCAGGCCCAGCGGCTCGCGGGTGAAGAACGGCTCCCCGCCGCCGGTCCGGATCCGACTGCCGTAGAAGGTCGCGGATGCCTTCATCCAGTCGATGATGCCCCGATTCTTCTCCGGAACCACGAACTGACTCTCGTAGGCCAGGATGGAATCCCACTTGCGCTGCATCTGCTCCGTGATGTCCATGATGAACGACGGGGAAGGCACATGACGAAGGTGGGTGCAGTAGTAGTAGAAGAACCAGGTCGGATAGATCGGTTCGCCGGGCAGATCGATCTGCGTGAGCTTGGCATCGAAGCGGGCGTCCTCCACGATCCGGGTGGTGGCGACGTGGTCCGGATGCGCATCCTCGAAGTAGGGCGCGAACACGATCTGCGCCTGATGCCGACGTATCGCACCGGCAACCAGATGCCGTGCCTCGATCGAGTGCACGACCTGCCGATTGGTGAGACCGAGTTGCTCGCGGCGGACGCCGAGGATCTCGGCGGCCCGGGCCGACTCGCGGGCCCGGGTGACGGGATCACCGTGCGGCGTGGGCTCTCCGTCGGTCATGTCCACGAGAAGCACATCGTGCCCCTGTTCGGCGAGACGGGCGATCGTTCCGCCCATGCCGAGTTCCTGATCGTCTGGATGGGGGCCGAAGACGGCGATGCGGGCCATGGAACGAAGAGCATACCACTCAGCGTCCATCGAGCCGAGTCGTCAGATCCCGGACGACCGTGGCGGCACGATCCTCGAACCACTCCGCATCTTCGATCCGTCCGTCGGCCAGAGCGGCGTCGGATTCGAGCAAGAAGCGGGCCAGTCGGGCCATGGAGTCGCGATGCTCGACCATCCAGGCTTCCGGACCCGGCGGCACCGCCAAACGTCCCACCAGCACCGCCGCCGACGTTCCGTCCGGAGTCCCTTCCGGTCGCGAGGCGACCAGACGGGCCAGAAGTTCACCCAGCGACAGATCCCGGTCCACCCTGTCCAGTTGCCGGCGGGCGACCCGGGGTTCGTCCTGCTGCAGCGCCGTGGCGGCAATTCGTAGTCGAGTGGCGATCCGATCCTCGATCCGTTCCACCAGATCAGGTGCGACGTACCAACCCGACCATCCTTCGATTCCGGACCATGCATCATCGTGGGCCGTGACCGCCCGAAAGCGATCCACCCGATCCAGCAGCCGGCGACGCAGACGGAGATCGAATGCCGCATCCTGGGCCGGTGGCTCGGCGACGATCTCCCGGACCAGTTCACGCCGCAGCCGGTCGAGATCGTCGGACAGAGCCCGCGCGGTCCCCGCCAACAATTGATCGCGTTCCGGATCGGCATCCGTCAGGGCCTCCTCGTTGGCAAGCGGACGCAGCAGGGTGAGGGCCTCTCCGATCGTCCGCATCGAATCCATGGCGGCCGACGCGTCGGATTCGGAGGCATCGACACCGAGCGCGCGGCGCAGCACTCCCAGCCGCCGGTCCAGCAGCGGACCGGCCCCGGGATCGATCGTGCGTACCGCATTGGACCATCCGGCGCTCTCACCCAGAAGCAGCATCCGTTCCAGGGGGGACGAGTGGGCGCGGATTGCGGCCACGAGCGAGGGGTCGGTGCGGGGGGCGGCCGAGGCGACCAGCGCGGGCAACTGCTCGACCATGTCGCGCTCGGCCCGATCGTACGACCGGCGGATCGTCGCATGGACCCGACGTGCGTTCCGAGGAAGCGATTCCGGGGTGCGGATCGTCCGGACGCGGGCCATGCGATCGACGACCCGTGCGACCTCGATCAAGGCCGGGCCCGCGGGCAGCCCACGCTCGCGGAACAGGACGAGATCCTCGAAGCGTCGCCCCAGCACGACGGCGCGCGATCGCCCCTCCGGCTGTCCATGCAACGCGTCGATGGCATCGACGACCAGAACCAGTGCTCCGATGGCCTCCGCCTGAGCGGAATCCCTTGCGACCGCATCCACGCGCTCGAGGACGCGATTTCGGGCGGCCGTGTTGAGCCACCCGACAGCATCGAGCCTGGCGCGCAGGCGGGACCACGCATCATCCGGCTCGTCCGGCCCGACCTCGTTCCACCATCCGCCCGGCACCGTGGCGCCGGTCAGATGACGTATCGCCTCCACCAGCGGTTCCAACAGTTCGGCCAGTTGCACGTCCAGACGATCGGGATCCGGAATCACCAGCGTGGCGAGTCGCCGACGGGCTTCACCCAGAAAGCGTCGAAGGGACAACCGGGCCGAAGCCCGGTTCGTCTCGGGGATCGAGGGATCATCGAGCAACTCGAGTTGCCGTCGGATGACATCCACTCCGTCCGCCAGCGCCGCCCCGGCCATGGTCGCCCCGCTGGAAGGCACTCCACCCCGGTCGCCGCGGACCAGCAGACCGGTCGCGATCTGGGTCAGGACCTGCGTGGCGTCGTAGATGAGTTCCGATCCCTCGGACGCTCCCGGCAGCGCCAGTCCATCGCTCCAGCGATCAAGTTCAACCACCCGCAGTTCGGCGAAGGTGGGCGCATCGACCGGAGGCTCCGCGGCCGCGAACGCCGCGGACAGAAGCAGGATCGGAAGGCGGATCGAAGAACCGGGATGCATGCGGAATCCGGTGCGAGGCGGTCAGGCTTCGCCGTAGTCGATCCACATGAGACACAAGCCCTCAGGCGGCAGAGTCGGACCGGCCACGGCCCGGTCGGCCCGCTCGAGAATGGTCGGGATCGCGTCGGGATCGATGCGTCCGCGACCGACCTCCAGCAGCGTACCCGCGATGATCCGGACCATGTTGTAGAGGAACCCGTTCCCGCTCACGTCGATCCGGCAGCAGTCGACGCCGTCCTCCACCACGGTGCAGGCATCGATGGTCCGCACCGTCGTCTCTCGTCCGTGATTGACCCGCGTGAAGCTCGCGAAGTCGTGCTCACCGATCAGGTGCGCCGCCGCCTCGTGCATGCGCGGCACGTCCAGCTCGTACGGAGTCCAGGTGAGCACCCGGCGATCGAAGAGCGGACGACTGGCGGGGCGCCGTCGGGCGTAGGCGAGCCGGTAGCGGTATCCCTTGCTCACGCAATCCTGGATGGGATCGAACTCGCGGGGGACCACCGCAGCATCGAGGACCTGCACATCCTCGGGAAGCCGTGAACTGACGGCATCACGCAGCCGCTCGGGTTCGAACTCCGCGTCGCAGTTGAAGGCGGCGACCTGTCCGTGGGCGTGCACACCGGCATCGGTCCGGGACGCGCCCAGCACGTGCACCTCCTGACGCACCACCTCGTGCACCGCCGCTTCGAGTTCGCCCTGGACGGTCCGCAGCGGTTCCGAGTCGGGGGGGTGCTGCTTCTGCCAGCCGTGGAAGTGCGTGCCCTCGTAGGCGACCGTGAGCTTGTAGCGAGGCATGACGTGGGAACCGATCAGTGCCCGAAGAGATCGCCGGGGGCGAACATGCCCTCGTTCTCGAAGTAGGACAGCGCCTCGTCCACGCTGGTGAAGATCTTGGTGGCTGTCTCCGTGATGAACGGAGATGGGTTCTTCTTGGGCTTCCACACCACGTAGACCTCCTTGGTGTGTTCGAAAGCGTGATGCAGCTCACGCTCCACGCCGCTGGAGAGGCCCGGAATTCCACCCGCCAGTTCGGGGACCAGCGACACGATCATGTCGGACTGGTCGATGAGCTTGAAGTCCCGCATGTAAATCTGACCGTCGACGTCGCCGGCGATGTCCAGGATCTCGCGGACGTTGACCCGGATCATCTCCTCGCTCTTGCGACCACCGAAGGCGTGGGGCTCGACCTCGATCCAGTCCCGCCCTTCCTTCGCCGCGGCGATTCCGTTGTCCAGGAGCAGCTTCTCGTCGACATCCGCGGGATCGAAGGTGATGAAGTGCTTCGCCAGCTCGGCCCGGAAGGATTCGATCTCGGCCAGCACGTCGGGCATGTCCATGACATGGCTCATCGGGAAGCTGGGGTAGACCTTCCGCATCTCGGGGCGCGTCACGAGTCGCAGGGCGGTCTCGACCGTGTCCTGATGCCGACCGCGACTGAGGATGTAGAAGTCGTTGTGGCATCCCATTGCGTGGGCGAGCAGCTCGGTGACGATGATCTCCTCCTCGCGCCAGACCATGCAGTCCTTGAGCGTCGCGTCGATGTCGTGCTCCTCGTGAAGACGATGGTGCACCACCTCGACGTTGTCGAGCAGGCAGATGAACATGTTGGGTGCCAGCGTGTTCATCTGATCGAAGTCGAAGGCGCTGAACAGACCGTGCCGCCACCGGAAGGTGGCATGGGTGTTCACCATGATGTCGGGATGATCTCCCACCGGCGCGGTCTGGGCGATGATGTCCTTGAAGGCCGCCCGGCGCAGCGATGCCAGTCGGCTCAGGGGCAGGTCGAGGATGCGTCCGGGACGGATGTCCGGCCCCTCCTCGTACATCATGTTGCCCACGTTGTAGAGCGGCAGGGTCTTGCCCCGCTCGCCGCCGAGATCGGCCACGGCCTGCAGGTAGGGCTTCTTGTCGATTCCGATCTGTCCCGTGACGATTGCACGCATGGAGTACCTCCCACGTCGGCCCGGTCGATCCCGGGACCCGGAAAGACATCAAGTATACGGTGCAGGCGCCGATCCCGACCGGGACCGGGCATTTCGGGTCAGCGGGCCCCGCTTCTGAACTGACGCAGCCAGCGGGCCTTGGCCCGGGGGAGCGTGGCCCCGCTGCGGCGGCTGCGCCGCCAGGCCCAGAACACCACGACGAGCACCGCGGCCAGCAGGGAAAGCCCGATCAGCCACTGGATCGCCCCGAAGGTGTCCCGGCTGGTGAGCCCCAGTCCGATGAGGTACCCGAATCCGATCTGCATCGGAGTGGTGATGAGGACGCAGGTAGCGGTGGCCAGCAGGAACTTCCAGAACGGCAGATGGAGCATCGCGGCGACGGTGATCGCCGAGGTCCGGCTGGCGGGGATGAATCTGGCCAGCACGAT
>DBGM01000052.1:0-41205 GCA_002295885.1 Phycisphaerales bacterium UBA854 | reverse complement strand
TTGAACCACTTGATCCGGAACAGATGCACTCCGAAGCGGGAGACGATGAGGAACCACAGGCAGTCACTGCAGACCACGCCGAGGTAGCCCGCCAGCAGGGCCGACCAGAGGACCATGTCGCCTTCGGCGACGAGGATGCCCGCGGGGATGTTGACGACGTCCTCGCCGATGGCGATGCCGACGCCGCTGCACATCAGCAGCAGGAATTGGATGAAGGGTCCGTAGACCGGCCCGTATTGGTGCAGCAGTTCCAGCATGCGGGATCAGTGCTCCTGCGAGGGAGCGCGACGACCGGTTGCTTCGAGGAGCCACGACATCTTCGCACGGGGCCGGGGGCCCTCGGCCCGACGGGAACGGCGCCACCACCAGATGAGTCCAACCACCAGCAGCACTCCCAGGCCGATGGTGATGGCCAGCCGGATGTGCCGGGCCTCGGGTCCGGTTCCGATGGCCTTGGCCGCCAACCAGCCGATGCCCAACTGACACACCACGGTCGGAATCGCGCTGATCGTCTCGGCCAGGAGGAACTTCCAGGTGCTCATCTTGGCGATGCCGGCGGCGGTGATCACCGTGGTCCGGCTGGCGGGAATGAACCGGCTGATCACGATCACCCAGACTCCGTACTGCTCGAACTGGTACTTGATCTCGAGGATGCGACGTGGATGCATGAGTCGCCGGAACATCCGGATGTTCAGGATCCGGCGCGACAAGGTCTTGCAGACCAGCAGCCACAGGGTGTCCGCCATGATCACCCCGAGGTAGGCCGCGAGAATGGTCCAGCCCACGGGCATGATCCCCTGCCCCATGAGGTACCCCGCCGGGATGATGAAGACATCCTCTCCGAGGGAGACACCCACACCCGAGGCCATCAGCAGCAGGAAGAGCAGCAGCGGACCGTAGTCGGCCAGCGCCCCCCGTACGTACATCTCGACCTGATGCGATTCGGCGTGCCACGCCCGCATGACGAACCACATGCAGACGAGGATCGCCACCACGCCGAGGATGACGAGCAGCGAACGCGGCTTCAGAAGGGTCTGGCGAGAGATCATGCGGCCAGTGTAGCGGTCACAGCAGAAGCGAGCCGCCGGGCTCGACCGCCCGGGGGAGCTCGAGTCCGGCGAGATCGTCGGGTCGCATGGCGGTCAACGGTCCGATCTCGAGCCGGGCGTCGACCCGACCGGCCTCGTCCCTCGGGATCTCGACGCCCCGGCCCTCCAGCCATTCACCGTACAGATCGCTCTGGATCTGCTGCGAGGTCCGGATCGAGTCCGAACCGGTCGCATTCTTGATCGGGGCGAACTCGTGGGCACGTTCCGTCCCCAGGATGGCTGAGCGTTCCGCCCGGGGAATGATGTCGAAGATGAACCGCTCGAGCTTGATGACATTGGGCTCCGACGGCTCGACCAGCGTGCCGGCCGCGGGATCCCATCGCGGCGATTTCTTGAGGGCACGGTGCCAGGGAAGCGGTGTCCCCTCGGGCCCGGTGAGACGAGAGACGAACGGAACCGAATAGAGATGGACGGCGATGCTGGCGGCTCCGAATCGGAGGGATCCGTCCTCGTTCCGGGCGTCGGCCAGCTCCGGCGGCAGATCGGAGTACTCCAAGACATGCGTACGACCATCCACCCGACAGAACACGCCCACCGGCTCCGTGGGATGCTCCTTCGCCACCATCTTGCTGGAGACCTCCGCCGAGGAATGCTCGTTGCTCTCGTGCATGCCCACGAAGCACTCGTCGATCACCCGCACGAGGGGGTTGTCGACCTGGAATGCACTCACGACGGTGATCCCCCGTGACTCCATGTCCGCCAGGGCCCCGCTGCGGGCCATCGCATCCAGCGCACCGCCGTGTCCGTCCGGACTCTCCGCGACCACACCGGGACCGGCCAGCATCAGGTCGCCCGTTCGGGCGTCGAAGCTGGGCATGGTCCCCTGGGGAAACATCATGATGTTGCTGCGGTGCAGACCGAAGCACTTGTTGTCCAGGAAGAAGGCCCGCGTGGCGGCGTCGTTGAGGGGGCTCGTCATGATGTACCACGGGATGATCACGCCGTAGCGTCGCTGTGCGGCCCGAAGCTGCTCGGCAAAGATCGCGAACAGCGGCTTGCCGCTGATGGGAGTCGCCGGATAGGTCCCCTTGGGTCCGTTCCATCCGAGGCGGGTGCCCTGCCCTCCCGCGACCGTGAACGCCGCCACCCGACCGTCCGCGACGACCTCGGCACCGCGGGCGAAGAAGTCCCCGTCGGTCGGACCGCAGGTGTGGGGCGGCTCCAGATCGGAGGGCGGCGGATTGGATTCGACCCGGTGCCGGATCGAGTCGCGGACCACGTCGACCGTCTCCCACGGCAACAGCTGCAGCTGGTTCAGCAGACCGTCCCGCCCCGCTTCGTCGAGGCGATCCCAGTCCGCGAGCAGATGGGACTGCTCGTGCGCATCGAGGAGTTCTCGGATCTTCGCCAGTCGATTGCTCATGGGCCGCTCAGGAATCCGGCAGGGACGGTTGGGACCACCCCGACGAGAGATGTCGGACCACCTTGCCCGTCTCCAGGTAGATCAGCTGTTCGCAGATGTTGGTGCAGTGGTCGGCCATCCGTTCGAGGACCCGGGTGAAGTCGAGCAGGCTCATCGCCACGGGCACCTCGTACTCACCGGAGGCGAGCTTTCGCTGGGCGTCCTCCATCAGTTGCAGCTTGAACTGATCCACGGTGTCGTCAAATGCAAGCACCCGCTGGGCGAGTTCGGTGTCGCGACTGCGCATCGCCTGGTTGGCATCGCGGATCATTCCGATCACGCTGTTGGCCATCACCTTGTACGTGCCGATGATCGCCGGCTGCACCTCCTCGGGAGGCAGATGCTCGGCGACGGAGACCGCGCCATCGGCGATGCGTTCCAGTTCGTTGTTGATCTTGACGATGGTCAGGACGGAGCGGAGATCGTATTCCGTTCCGGGGCGCAGGAGCAGGAGCTTGATGGAGGCCCGCTCGATGTCGACGTCCACCTGATCGATCAGGGTGTCCTGCTCGATGACCGTGGCCGCCTTGGTCTCGTCCCGCTCGAAAAAGGCGATACAGGCCTGAAGGGCCATCTCG
This sequence comes from Phycisphaerales bacterium UBA854, assembly GCA_002295885.1. Taxonomy (GTDB): domain Bacteria; phylum Planctomycetota; class Phycisphaerae; order Phycisphaerales; family SM1A02; genus UBA854. Next base: position 38,116 of record DBGM01000052.1, on the reverse strand, counting down.
ACCACCCGCTCCCCCTGGGTGAGAAGATCGTCGTGCAACTGCGAATGCTTGCGTTCAAAGTCGTTCATGCAAGAACCTGCATCGGTCGAATGCCCCGAGGGAGTATACTCCTGCCCCCCACTACCGGCATGTGGGAGATCATCACCCCCTTCCGCGTCGCACGAGGTTTCGATCGATGGCCAAGCTCTGCGTGAACATCGACCATGTCGCCACCGTCCGGCAGGCCCGTCGAATCGACGAGCCGGACCCCCTGCAGGCGGCCATCGACGCCCAGAAGGCCGGGGCGGCCGGCATCACCGTCCATCTTCGCGAGGATCGCCGGCACATCCAGGACCATGACCTCCGACGTCTGAAAGGGGTCGCCGAACGGCTCAACCTCGAGATGGCGGCCACCGACGAGATGGTCGGGATCGCGCTGGAGACCACGCCCTGCATGGCCATGCTGGTGCCAGAGGGCCGACTGGAGATCACCACGGAAGGCGGCCTGGACGTCGCCGGCAACCGACAGCACCTCGCGGATGTCGTACGGCGGCTGAACGATGGCGGCATCCCCGTCAGCGCGTTCATCGACGCCGAGCCGGAGCAGGTCGCGGCCGCGGCCGAATGCGGCTTCGCCGTCTGCGAAATCCACACCGGCCCCTGGGCCCACGCCCACGCATCGGGGGACGACCCCGCGATCGAGGCCGCATTGGAGACCGTGGCCGCCGCCGGCCGTGCGGTCCTCGCGGCGGGCATGCGGTTCAATGCTGGGCACGCCCTCAACTACCGAAACGTGGCTCCTGTCGCGGCGCTCGATGGTCTGGACGAACTCCACATTGGACACAGCATCGTGAGTCGGTCGATCTTCACCGGATTCGGAGCCGCCGTCGCCGAGATGCATGCGATCATCAGCCACGCGGGAGCAAACCACTGATGTCACAACCACTCGATCCTTCAACCGTGCTGAATGCTGACGCGAACCAGTTACCCTACCGCATCGCGGTCCTCTGCTACCTCGAGGATCCGAACGGAAGACTGCTCATGCTGCACCGTCGCAAGCAGCCCAACGCGGACATGTACTCCCCCATCGGAGGCAAGCTGGAGATCGGCATCGGCGAGAGTCCGCACGCCTGCGCTCGCCGGGAGGTTCAAGAGGAGGCCGGGCTCGACATCGATCCGGCCGACATCAAGTTCATCGGAATGATCTCCGAAGCCGGGTACGAGGGAACCGGACACTGGCTGCTGTTCTGCTTCCGGATCACCCGAGTGATCCACCCGGACGAGATTCCCGTCTACGAGTTCGAGGAGGGGATCCTGGAATGGATCGCTCCGGAGGACATCGACCAGCTCGATCTGCCCGAATCGGACCGGACGGTCCTCTGGCCCATGGTGCGGGCGCACCAGGACGACATCTTCGTCGCCCACATCGACTGCAGTTCGTCCCCGTACGACACAACCGTGCACGAACCCAAGTCCTAGTCGAGCGTCCAACCGGCAAGTTCGGACACGGTGGCGATCAGCTCCTCGGCCTGCTCTGCCCGCGGCGCCTCGGCGATGATCCGTGCGATCGGCTCGGTATTGCTGGCTCGGACGTGGACCCATCGATCCTCGATGTCGATCCGGACGCCGTCGCTGGCGTCGATCGTCGCCTCGCTGAAGTGCGACCGGACCCGTTCCAGCACCGGCGCCACCGCTTCGCTCCCCCCCGAGCCCGGCAGCGAACAGGATCGCTTGACCATCGCATACGAGGGGATCGCACCGACGAGTTCGGCCAGCGAAGCACCGGCCTCGGCCATCGAGGCCAGCACCATCGCCATGGCTCCGAGGCTGTCGCGGATGAAGCACACCCCGGGATGAATCACCCCGCCGTTGCCCTCCCCGCCGATGACCGCACCCGTGCTCCGCATTGCTTCCACGACGTTCGCCTCGCCGACGGCCGAGCGGACGACTCGACCTCCCCACCGGGCGGCCAGATCGTCGACCATGCGACTGGTGGAGAGATTGGCGGCGACCACCGGAGGCCCCGCCGCCGGATCGTGGCGGCGCAGGATGTAGTCCGTCGCCAGAGCGAGCGTGTATTCCTCCCCGATGTACCGGCCGTCGCCGTCGACGATGGCGAGCCGGTCCGCATCGGGATCCTGGGCGAAACCGAGCACCGCGTCGGACTCCGCGGTCACTTCCATCAGCGTGCCGAGATTGGTTTCCTTGGGTTCGGGCGTATGGGCGAACTCCCCGGTGGGATCGCCGTTCAGATGCAGGACGTCGCAGCCGAGCAGCTCCAGCAGCTTCAGGCCGCTGCGGCACCCCGCTCCGTTCACCGAATCGAGGACCACGCTGAAGCCGCGATCCCGGATGGGTACGGGATCCACCTGACCGAGGACGCGCGCGATGTGCGTGTCGTCTCCACGCGACTCCATGGCCATGAATCGATCCGGATCGATGTCCGGCAGCGATTCTCCGGCGGCGTGGAAGGCGTCGATGACCGCCGCGGCGTCCGCCGCCGGCGGAGCGGACCCGCCCCCGTCGATGCACTTCAGTCCGTTCCACGGATTGGGGTTGTGCGAAGCGGTGATCATGATGCCGCCGGCCGACGCCGTGGCGGTGACCATCAGTCCGGTCGTGGGGGTGGCGACGACGCCAAGATCGATCACGTCGCACCCCGCGGCCATCAGTCCGTTGGCCGCCCCCTGGGCCAGCGCCGCACCAGATGCGCGACTGTCGCGCCCCAGACACACCGTGGGAGGCGTCTCACGATCCACGACCAGCCTGGTCCCGAAGGCCCATGCGAATCTGGCCGCGATCTCCGGCGTCATCGTCTCCCCGACGATGCCGCGGGCACCGGAAACCGAAAGCATCAGCGGAGCCTGTCCAGTCATTCCGTCTTCTCCTCCGCCGCGACGGCGAAACAGGTTGCGTGGCAACCGGGCGCCTCTTCGATGGTGGCCCGTCCCCATTCGATGCGACGGCGGGCGGAAGCGGGCAGCGCCTCGTGGACGATGGTCTCGATGATGTGCCGGGCGATCGACTCCGCCGAAGGATTGAGGGTGTCGAACGGCGGCGTGCCGTTGAAGCAGCCGTCCACGAAGGGACGCAGGACGTCGTCGAGCACCCGCTCGAGCAGATGGAAGTCGATGAGGAGCCCTTCCTCGTCCAGTGCCCCGCTGACCTCGACCTGCACATGCCAGTCGTGCTCGTGAAGCTCCTCCTCCACACCCTCGATGACGACGGCGTGCCGGGCTCGGAACCGCCGCTGCACGGCGATGCGGGATTGGAAGTCGGTTCGCATGACCGGATGGTATCCGGGAGTCGGCCCGGCGGCCTACGGTTTCCAGGCCATGTTCCGCGGCATCACCGAGCCGATCAGGCGCAGCTCCGGCGAACCGACGCCCTCGATGTCCAGTCCTCGGATGTCATCGGGTATCACACAGAGATCGATCGTGGCCCGATGCAGATGCCGGCCCCGGTGGAACTCGAGGGCGAAGGGCGACACGTTCGAAGCCGCACCCGCCGGCCGCTGGGTGACACCTTCGAGCAGGGTCCAATCCGCTCCGTCGTCCTCCCAGTGCAGGGTCCCCGTGGCGGGGTTCCAGCGGATCACGACCCACGTCCCGTCCGGCCGCTGGATCTCCAGCGCATCGCTTTCCACCACCGCGTCGGACAGGGTGCCGGGATACGGTGCGAAATCGATGCCGTTGCGGATGAGAGCCTGCAGGCGTTCCATGACGATGCGGCCCACCACCGCGGTCGAAGCCGACTCGGTGGTCTCGCGGTACGCGTGAAAGGACGCCCGGAGCGACACCATCACCGCCACCAGCAGCACGGCGGTCAGCGTCGTGGCGATCATCACTTCGACCAGGTTGAACGCGCGTCGGTTCAGAGCGAACCTCCTTCCCAGTAGGTTCCCGGCTCGGGCTCGAGGGTGATCGGCCACGGAATGCCGTCGGGCAGACTGGCCTGGTCGTCGTAGCGGAGCACGATCTCGCCGAACCCGGGAAAGGCGGGATCGGCGGGATCGGATCCTTCGCCGTCGCCGTCCCCGGGACCGAAGTAGCCGATGGTGGTGTTGAAGGCGTCGGCGGCCCCCCCGTAGTACAGCGGTCCCTCTCCGACCGTGGGACGGAAGGTCATCATCAGGGTCCCGTCCACCACCGCCGTCCCGCGGATGTCCATGACGCCGGCCACGATGATCCCGGTGAGCTTCACCCTGGCTTCGCCGAGGTTGTCGAAGTTGCCCACGTCCACGGACCATCCGGGCATGAGGATGGAACTCTTCGCCAGTTCCGCACGGGCCTCGTCCCCCATCGCGAGCAGTTCCTCGGACAGTCCGTCCGCGTCGGGCTGCGTCAACAGGTCCGGATCCGACGGATCGACGTAGAACCGGGTGCTGCCCGTCAGCTGGATCTTGTTCCGCCAGTGCGTGAATGCATCGGGACGGTCTCCGCAGAGCGAGCCCAGGAAGGTGCAGTCGTGGAAGCGGATGCTGTTCGACACCGCGCGAGTGTCATCGAGATCACCGTCGCCTCCGGCCGCGGTCATCAAGGGGAACCGGGGCTGGAACCATCCGTTGCCGTCGGGCTCGACGGAGCCGGTGTAGTTCCAGTTGGGATCGTCGCAGTCGGTCTCCGTCTCGACCCACGTGACGCCGACGAAGCGGCACCCTTCGAAGAGGGCGTTGGTTCCCGCCGGGATGCGAACGTTCTCGAAGCGCATGCCGCGGTACACCGGACGCCGGTACCAGTCGTAGGCTCCCGCCGAACCGAAGGGCACGGGCTCGTGCTGCGAGTCCGCCGCGGCCACGTACTCCGCACCTTCGTCACCGTTCAGATTGGCTGCCACCTGACCCGACGTGGCATCTCCGAAGGATGTTCCCACCTGCGAACGGATCTCGAACCAGCCGGTCGCATTGAGGAACATGTCGGTCGTGACTTCGACGAGCTCCGGCTCCCCCACTTCGAAGTTCGAAGGCGCCTCGGACTCCCACGCGCGGACCGGCCCGCGGACCAGCGACTGCCAGCCGCCGCCGTGGGACGACTCCCACGCCTCCTGCGAGACGGCAAAGGCCAGTCGACCGTGGACCTTCGCATAGAAGTCCCGGGCGTCCAGCATGCCGTCGCGATAGCCCAGCGCCCGGTCGGTTCCCGTCGACGTCACGACGCCGTCGCCGTCGCGATCCGGAATCGCGGCGTCGATGAGGTTGGCCAGCTGTCCGTCGATCGAGAACTCCTCGGTCATCCCGGCGTACCCCGCCGCCTCGGCGAGGGCGTCGTCGTAGACCACCCTGCCGTCGCCGTCCTGGTCGAACGTGTTGAGAAAGAGATCGAAGTCGTCGATGTACTCGTCGCCGTCCCAGTCCTGCAGTTCGGGAAATCCCACGAGCCCCTCTGACTCGACCGGATGATTGGGACGCAGCCGATTGTCTCCGTCGGCGTCCCAGATGGCCAGCTGCTCGTAGAAGGTGTCAAGCCGGGCGTCGAGCGTCTCGGACTCGAGGTCGTAGAAGTCGCTCCGCAGTACCAGCGGATCGCCGTTCTCGGTCGACAGTTCACCGTCGGCGATTCCGAAGAGGGAACCGATCGGCCCTTCGACGAGGACATTCTTGCCGATCATGATTCGATTCGGACTCAGCACCGCGTATTCGATTCGCTTGTCGAGACGGAAGTCCATCTGGAGCGTGCGGCGAATCGCGCCGTCGACCCCCTGGCTGGTGACCCGGACGAATCGTCCGTCGGCCAGCGGTTCATAGCGGAGCAGGAAGTACGGATCGGTGTCCTCGTCGCCGAGACGCACCGGCGGAACCATGATGGCCCCCGCATCCTCGTCGAGCTGCAGCGGAACCTCGATCCCGTCGTCGAGCAGCCGCGGATAGTCGTCCTGGAAGCGGTGGGCATCGTGCACCGCGTGCATGAGCCCGACGCCGGATGCCGACGGCACCACGTAGCCCGACGGCTCAAGGACGGTCACGACGCCGTCCTCTGACGTGGTGGTGCCGAACCAGAGCGCTGCGCCGAACGCCGAGTCGATGACCCCCTTCTCGACGACGAACCGGGAGGCTTCCCTGGCCAGTCGACGGCGCGCGAACACCAGCCCGCTCTCGGCCGCGGAGAGGCTGCGGGACACGCGCAGCGCGGAATGGGCCGTCCGCACGTTGCCCTGCGCCACGACCGCCATGGTTGCGGCGAGCGCGCCGAACAGGACGAGGAACATCATCGCGAGCACGGTTGCCACCCCGCGGCGGGAAACGCGTGCATCATCGGTCCGAAGCATGGGTGGCCTCCGTTTCAATTTGGCGCGATCCAGTCGACGCGGGTGACGGACACCGGCTCGGTCCCGGCGGATTCCCGCCAGCGGACGTGCACCTCGACCCGCATCAGGTCCGATGCGGCATCCGCCACGTCGACGTTCACGTTCCCGGGATCGATGTTGTGCACGCGGACCTCCTGGATCCATCCCGACATGCCGGGAACGGACCGGCGGATCGCGTTGACCGGACCATTGCCGGCCGAATCGGAGAAGACGGCGCCGTCGAAGTCGTCGAGGTCGTCGTAGTCGGCCAGCAACACTTCGTTCGACTCCGGTCCCCAGGTTCCGGCCCCGGTGACGGGATCGTGCCGCGGCAGATCGAAGGTCAGCTCGCGGATCTCGTTGCCCAGCCGGGCACCGATCGCGGCCCGCTCCGCCCAAGCGTTCTGGCGATGCCACGCCTGCTGCGCCGCGACCATTCCGAGCACCCCGGTGGCCACGATGACGGTGGCCACGGCCGATTCGATCAGGGTGAAGCCGCGTCGCGCGGTGCGGTCCGGACATGGGTTCGTGATTCGCATGCAGCACCTCAGCCCGAGACGATCGAGCTCATCTTGAAGATCGGAAGGATGATGGCCATGGCGATGAAGCCGACGACGCTTCCCATGACGACGATCAGCAGCGGCTCGATCATGCTGGTCAGCGTCTTGAGGGCATTGCGCAGCACGCCCGCGTAGTACTCCGATATCTCCTGGAGCACCTCGGAGAGCTTTCCGGACTCCTCGCCCGCGCTGATCATCTGGTTCACGGACGCCGGCAGGAGCGTGGAGCGATCCAGCTCGCTGTGGATCTTCCGTCCCTGCTTCACCGACGAATGCACTCCGAGCCACAGGGACCGGTAGTGGACGTTGCCCGTGATGTCCGCGGTGACGGTGATGCTGTCGAGCACGGGGACCCCCGCGTTCAGCAGCTCGCCCATCGTCTGCAGCGATCGACTGACGTACAGGGCACGGAACATGCCGCGGAACAGCGGCATCCGCAGCTTGCCGTGGTCGATCCAGCTTCGTCCGGACGTCGTCCGGCCGCCGGCGACGAATCCGACCACGCCCAGGAGCAGCCCCACCAGGACGGCCCACCAGTACTCGACCATCCAGGACGAGAGTCCCATGAGGAAGATCGTCGGCCAGGGCAGGACGTCCTCCTTGCCCTGGAACACGCCGGCGAACCGCGGGAGGACGAAGGTGAGCAGGAAGATGGTGACCGACACGGCCATGATCGCGATGATGCCGGGATAGATGCTCGCCGACACGACCATCTTCCGCGTCTCCATCTGCTGGGTCATGAAGGCTGCGATGCGGTCGAGCATCTTCGCGAAGGATCCGGACATCTCGGACGCGCGGACCATGTTCACGTAGAGGGGATTGAAGCAGCCGGGGAACTTCGCGATCGCCTCCGAGAACTGCTTGCCGGATTCGACGTCCGACTTGATCTCCTGGATCATGCGCTTGAACTTGACGTTCGTCACCTGCTCGCCGATTCCGTCGAGCGCCTGTCGCAGGCTGATGCCGGCCCGGATCATCACCGCCAGCTGGGTGGTGAAGTCGAGGATGTCGCGGGTGGTGGGACCGGAACTCCAGTTCAGTGCGGCGAGCACCCGCCCGATCCCCGGCGTGGCCCGATCGGCCATCGGTACCAGCTGCAGCACATGACAGCCCTGACTGCGCAGCACGGCCGCGGCCGAGCCGACGTCGTCGGCCACGAGCGACCCTCCCCTGATGCGACCCGAGGGTTGTCGGGCCTGGTACCGGTACTGCGGCATGCGATTCCTTTCCCGAACGACCGGCTAGGCGGCGAGGTGCCGGACCATCTGCTCCGGGCACGCGCACTGCGCGACGGCATCCTCCCGGGCGATGCAGCCGTTGAAGTAGAGTTCCGCGATCGAGGCATCGAGCGAGACCATCCCCGCGGCGCGGCTGGTCTCGATGACATTGGGTATTTCGAAGGTCCTGGACTCCCGGATGATGTTCCGTACCGCCGGCGTGCAGAGCAGGATCTCCACGGCCGGAATCATGCCCCGGCGGTCGATCCGACGGAAGAGCGTCTGCGACACCACGGCCTGGAGCGTGTTCCCGAGCATGGACCGGATCTGGTTCTGCTGGCCGGCCGGATACATGTCGATGATGCGTTCGACGGTCTGCCCCGCATCCACGGTGTGCAGGGTCGATAGTACGAGGTGCCCGGTCTCGGCCGCGGACAGCGCGAGGGAGGCCGTCTCGAGATCGCGCATCTCGCCCACGAAGATGATGTCCGGATCCTGTCGGAGCGCGTGCTTGAGTCCGGATGCGAACGAGGGCATGTCCCGACCGAGTTCGCGCTGCTCGATCAGGCATGATGCCGAGTCGAGCCGGTACTCGACCGGATCCTCGAGGGTGATGATGTGACGCTTCGAACGGGTGTTGATCTGCTGGATCATGGACGCCAGCGTGGTCGACTTGCCCGATCCCGTGTCCCCGGTGACGAGAACCAGTCCGCGCGGCAGTCCGACCAGGCGCGAGACCGCCTCCGGCAGGTTGAGGCTCGACAGCGGGGGCACGACGGACTTCACCACCCGCAGGGTCATCGCCATGACGCCGCGCTGCCGGTGCACGTTGACCCGGTACCGGCCGAGTTCCTCCACCGCGTACGAGAGATCGAGGTCGCACTGTTCCATGAACCGGTCCCGCTGGGCCGGCGTCGCCATGGCCTCGAACGCCGACTGCAGATCCGCCTCGGTCAGCACCGGCCGGTCCACCGTTTCCATCAGCGTGTCGATGCGCAGCATCGGCGGATGGCCGGGAACGAGATGGAGGTCGGACGCGGATTCGGTGTCAGCGATCCGGAGCAGGTCGATCAGGTGCATCGGAGTCTCCCGGGCGGTGGACGCCACCGCCGACGACGGTGCTATCGGCGGTCTTTGACGCGTGCGTCACCGGTGACTCCGGAGTTTCCGTGCGCGCGTTCGCACTGCAGGGATCGCGCCGCGGACCGTGCGTGTCCCGGTCGTTCCGATTGCAGGGATTCGATCAGTTCGTCGGGGCGAGGACCAGCTGTCCGGACGCGGAATACCCGACCGTCGGCCGGTACCCAAGTTCCAGCAGCGTATTCGCCAGCACGCCCTGTCCGAGGTAGACCAGACTGCCGGACATGGTCCATGGCGAGTCGTCGGGCAGTTCCTGGGCATTCCATCCCGCGTCGACGTAGGTGAACGCGGCGGGCAGGGAGATCTTCCGCGTGACGCCCGGACTGAGCGTCATCTCAGCGGCGTGCCGGCCCCGGAAGACCTGACGGCCGTCCACGGAAAGCACGTATTCGAACTGCAGCAGCCTGGCTTCCGACGCATGGGGATTCTCGACCGTTCCGTTCAGGATCAGCGACATGGCATCCGCGTCCACACCGACCAGTTCGATCGACTGCACCTCGACGACCGGCGGATTCCCCGCCAGACATCCCGGGAGCACGAGCAGAAGCGGAAGCAGAAGCAGACGGGCGGTGAACCGATGCATGCGGCCACTCTACCATCGACGTGTCCCCCTTGCGGCAACTCCCGCCGCCACGTCGGCATCCGGATGAAACAGGCGTAGAATCGGACATGACCATGCACATGCATCGATCGCGATCCAGCCTGCTTCCCGCACTGCTCCTCACCCTGGGTTCGCATGCCCTCGCGCAGGACAATCCGGTGTACGTCGACGAATCCCCCCTCGCCCGCCAGATCCTGGAGCAGGCGGACGACGTGGCGGCGACCAATCCCGCGGAAGCGGTCCGGCTCCTGCAGGAACTCGTCGATGCTTCGGGTCATCAGGTGGTCCCCACCGCGGACGGCCCCGAGCCCATCTGGTTCCGATCCGTGCGGGAACGGGTGGAGAATCGGCTGCGTCGGGATCCGGTACTGCTCCGGACCATGCGGGAGACCTACGGCGAACGGGCGGACGAACTGCTGGAGGCGGGACGTCTGACCGAGGTCGCACGACGCTTTCCCCTGACCCCCGCCGGACTGCAGGCCATGTCGCGTCTGGGAACGGAGGCCGTCGAGGCGGGCGCTCTCCACCGGGGCCGGACGCAGCTCGAACGGGTCCTGCGGCACCCGGACCTCGATCTCCGGACACGGACCCTGGCGCTCCACGGCCTCGGCACCGTCGCCACGCTGCTTGGCGACGACGAGGCGTTGCGCACCGTCATCCTTCAACTGGACGCCATGGGCGCCGACGGTGCATCGACGTCGGCGGCCCTGCGGTCGATTCGACTCCGTCCGGCCGAGCCGCGGTCCTTCGCCGTCACGGAGCTGGGGCGGGACACTCCGATCGACGCTCTGGTGGGACAGTCGATCTGGACGACGCCGCTGGAGCAGAGTCTGCTGAACCAGCGGGTGGACCTCGCGGGCTCGCTGGGCAGCTACGGTCGGTCCGATCTGCAGGAACTGGCCGAAGCGGGCTGGTTCACGACGATCGTGCCCACCGTGCACGAGGACACCGTCATCGTCAATCTCGGCGACACCGTGCTCGCTCTCGACACGCTGACCGGCAACCGCCGATGGACCTCCACCCGCCGCGAGCAGACCCTCCGTCTCGACCCATCGGAACGACCGGCCGCCGCCGACTTCATCGCCATCGACGGCCGCTATCTGGTGACCGCCACCGGACACCTCTACGCCGCGGAACGATCCGGCCAGGGGCACCTGCTCTGCCTCGATGCCGCCAGCGGACAGCTGCGATGGGGTCTCCGGGTGGACGGGCATCCCGACATCGAGCAGTCGGACGATCTCTTCATCTCCAGCCCTCCCGTAATCCACGAAGGCTCCGTGTTCGTCCTCGCCCGTCGGGTGAGTGCCCAGCAGCTGACCAGCGAAGTGCTGGTTGCGATCGACCTCGTCGAGGGTGATGTGCTCTGGTCGCGCTGGATCTCCTCCGCCGGCCGGATGCGCCGCAACACGATCACCAACGCCATGAGTTCGCTGGCGGCGGACGGACGCGTGTACGTCTCGACCGGAACGGGTGCGGTGGCCGCCGTCGACGCCGCCAACGGCGACCTCCTCTGGATCCAGCGGCTGGCGCCGACCTCCAACACCACGAGTCCGTCCGGGGCCGCACGACCGTTCACGCACCACGCCCCGGTCCTCGGTGCGGCCGGTCTGGTCTGCATCGCCCCCGATGGAAACGAAGTGCTCGTGCTCGATCCCGCAACCGGTGCGATCCGACAGACGTATCCGGCCACGACCCCCGACCAGTGGAATCATCCCACCTACCTCCTGGCCGACGACGACGACTTGTTCTCCATCGGGCGCGACGTCCGGGGGTTCTCGGCCGGAGACCTGGAGACCCCCCGTTGGACGCTGACCGTCGGGGAGGACGAATCGACCTTGCCCACGGGACGGGTTCAGATGCTCGAACGCAGCCTCGTGGTTCCCCTCCGGGGCCGCATCCTCCAGATCGACCGGCGGAACGGCACCGTGCTCCATGAGCTTCCGGTGGAACGCACCGGAAACGCGATCGTGGCGGGAGACCAGCTGCTCATCGCGTCGGCGACCCACATCGATGCCTATACCGCCTTCGAACGCGCCCGGGACATCCTGGCCGACCGGATCCGACGGCGACCGGAGGACGTCGAGGCGAAACTGGATCTGGTCCGTCTGGCCGCCCGGGCGGGGCGGACGGACCTGTTGAACACGACGACGCGCGAGCTTCTGGACACGCTGCCGGGAACCGATCCGGAACGGTCCGAACGCGCGCGGGATCGACTGCTGGTGCACCTCGTCGAGGCCATGCGCACCGAACCGAACATCGCCACCGAACGCGGTGTCACCCTGCAGTCCCTGCTGCTGGAGACCGCGGATCGACCGCATCGCGAACTGGAAGCGGTGCTGGTGCTCGGCGACCGACTGCGGGAAACGGAGCCCGATCGGGCCGCCGAGGTCTGGCGAAGCATCCTGGAGAACGAAGCCATGACCCGGGCGTGGCACGAGGAGGACGGGCTGGCCGCTCCCGGATCCGTCTGGGCCTACCGCCGGCTCTCGGAGATCGAGGTCCCGCGACGACCCGTCGATGATCCACCGTGGCGCGATCCCGTCGATCCGGACTCCACCGCCGATGTCCTCGGAAGCCTGCGCGAGAACATCCGCAGCTCCAACGATGCGACGAGAATCGCCCGGGCGCTTCCCGCGACCGTGGACCGGCTGATCACCGAGGAGCGCCGCGATGCGGCCATCGGTCTGCTCAAGGCGTGGGACAGCCGACACCCGGATCGGCCTCTGGACACCTCCGGGACGCAGCGGACAGCGTCGGAATGGATCCGTCTGATCACCGTTCCGGACGATCCCATCCGACCGGAGGACGAGGCCATTTCGGTGCCGGGCCGCATCAGCGGTTCCCTGCTCCCCGTCGCGTCGGGCAGCAGCAGCACTCCCCGATCCGACGGAGTCCTCATCGTCCGGGATGATCGACTTCGCAGCATCGATTCCGGCGGAAGCGAGGAACGATGGAGCATCGACATGCCGGGCAAGGGCAACAGGCTGCTCCAGCACGACGACCGTCGAATCAGCATCCTGGTTGACCACGGTGACCTGCGACCCGACCTGCTGGTGCTGGACGCCCGAACCGGTCGAACGCTGAGCGGACCCACCACACTGTCGAACTTCTTTGCGGATCCCGCGCCGGCGCAGCGCAGCCGTCAGGCGATCAGGCCCGACGGCCGGATGATCGACCCCGGCGAGGTCCTGCTCTGCGCCGACGATGATTCGATCACCCTCGTCCGAAGGGACGGTGCGGCCGTCGGACTCGACGGAGTGGGCAACGACGACGTTCGATGGACCCGTTCCCTGCCCATTCGGGTCCTGCACGGCTTCCTGCCCATGCCGGAGGGACTCATCGTCATCGGCCCCGATGCGGCCGCTCCCGAGCCGTTGGCCGGCAGCAACACCGATCCCGCGCTCTACCACCTCGAACACGCCACCGGGGACATCCGCAAGTTGGCATGGCCGGAGCAACTGGGTCGCTTCGGCTGGATCGCACGATCACCGCTGAACGACCTGGTGCTCGGCGGTGAGAATGGAATCGCGTGCATCGGCTGGCCCGACCACACCCCGCGCTGGATCACGACCGTCCCCGACGCCACCCAGTCGTCCCGGGGCTGGGCCACCTCGGAGGCGGTGCTCTTCATGGACGAACGGGACGGCACGGAGACGGTCCGGCTGCTTGATCTCACCACGGGTCGGAGCACGGGAGAGCTCGAGCGACCCTCCTACCGGGAACGGGGCCTCATCCGGGAACTCGACGTCGACGGGCACGGATTCAGGGTCCTCCGCGATTCCGGCCTTGCGATCCACGATCCCGACGGAACCCTGGTGGGAACCGACGGAATTCCCAGCGAGTACCAGTACGAGCACCTGCTGACCCGGGGCGACCGGCATCTCCTTCTGGCCCACCGCCAGAGCATCACGGATCTGCAGAGCGGCCCCGGACGCGGCAACCGCCGCCACCTCTACCGGCTTTCGGTGCTGGACTCGACCGGGCGGGCCGTCGATCTGCTTGACCTCTACCCGCTCGGGAGTAGAATCCGCGCGGCACGACTTGTCGGGCCGAACCTGCTGATCGAAACCGACGGTCTCGTCGACCTCATCACCCTGCCGACCGTGAACATCGACTGATTCAATCGAAAGAGCGCATACCAGCACAACCTCCGGAACCGTCCCATGCCGCTGCTCGAACCACCATCGCTTGAAGATCCCACCCGAACCTCCCACGAACTGCCCGTACCGATCGCATCCGAACCCATCGAGGACGAGGAGAACGACTACTACGGCGACATCGACGGCGAGGACGAATCCTCGGACGGTGACGACTTCGATGATTTCGACGACGACGACGACGAATTCATCGACGACGACGAAGCCGAGGAGAGTGACGACGACGACGACGACGACGACGAGGACGACGACGACTTCGGTGATGAAGACGACTTCAGCGACGAGGACGACGAAGACCTCGGCTGAAGCGATTCAGCCTTCGATCTTGGCCCACTTGTCGTCGGCGCGTCCTGCTTCCAGTGCCCGACCGTGGGTCCCCGCGGCGGAAGCCTCCAGGGCATCGCACAACGAACCCACCGCCTGAATCGAAGCGTATTCCGCACGAAGCTGCGCCAGCTGCTCGGAGGTGGAGCCGCTGCTGCGGAAGATGCGGCGGAAGGCATCCTTGATCGCGTCGATGTGCTCGTCCCCGAACCCGCGGCGGGCCAGCGCCACCGCGTTGACCGCACGCACCTCGGAAGGGTGTCCCTCCACGATCATGAAGGGCGGGACGTCGCGAGAGACCCTCGCGAGACCGCCGACGAACGAGCAGGTGCCGATGGTGGCGAAGTGGTGGATACCCGCACCGCCTCCGATGCTGGCGAAATCATCCACCACCACGTGTCCGGCCAGCATCACCTGATTGGCGATCACCGTCTCCTCTCCGATGCGGCAGTCGTGCGCGATGTGCGCCCCGACCATGATGAGATTCCCGCTCCCCACGGTGGTCGCGCCGCCGCCGTTACCGGTGCCCCGGTGGATGGTCACGTGCTCGCGGATCTCGTTCCGGTCACCGATCTCGCAGACGGTCCGTTCCCCGTCGTACTTGCGGTCCTGGGGGTCGACTCCGATCACGCTGTAGGGGTACAACCGGTTTTCGCACCCGATCACAGTGTCCCGCTGGATCACCACATGGCTCATGAGCTCGGTGCCGGGACCGATCGTCACGTCCGGACCGACGACGCACCAGGGACCGATTACCGCCGTGTCGTGCACGGTGGCGGTCTCGTCGATGATGGCGGTGGGATGGATCGTCATGGGGGGATGGCCTGTTCTAATGGGACTCCTGATCGGAGTCGATCATCATGAAACGGATGTTCGCCTCGGCTGCGAGCACACCACCCACCGTCGCCTGACCACGGATGGATGCGGTCCGCGAACTCGCCCGGATGGTCTCGACTTCAAGCATCATCTGATCGCCCGGGGTGACGGGATGACGGAGCTTGACCCGATCGAGACTCAGCAGGACCGCGATCTTGCCCGTGTGCTCCAGCTTCTGACTGAGCAGCAGTCCTCCGAGCTGGGCCATCGCCTCGACGATGAGTACTCCGGGCATGATGGGCGAGCCGGGGTAGTGTCCTTCGAAGAACGGCTCGTTGATGGACACGTTCTTGACGCCCACCGCGCGACGTTCGCCGTCGAGGGTCAGGACCCGGTCCACCAGAAGCATCGGATACCGGTGGGGCATGATGCGCTGGATGGTCCGGATGTCCATCACCGGCCGCTCGACGGGTTCCTCGACCTCCGCCTGCGTCCGGTTCTGCTCGATGATCCGTCGGCACATGGTGCGATTCAGTGCGTGTCCCGATCGGGACGCGACGAAACGGCCCTGGATCTCGCCGCCGATCAGGTAGAGGTCCCCGATCATGTCGAGGACCTTGTGACGGGACGGTTCGTCGAGGAATCGGTACGCATTGTCGATGGGTCCGTCTTCGCCGATGACCAGCACCTCGCTGGGACTCAGGTGCCGGCACATGCCCTGGTCCCAGAGGGCCTGGGCCTCCTCGTGCAGGCTGAAGGTCCGGGCGGAAGCGACTTCGTTCAGGTAGTCGTCGCGGCCGAGGGTGAATCCGAACGCCTGGCGTCCGATCCGGTCGGCATTGGATCCGTAGTCGAGTTCGTAGAGCAGCTGCATCTGCCGCTGGTCGCAGGGGAAGGCGGCAAGCACCGCCCCGTCCTCCTCGATCACGATCGGTTCGTGCACCTTGAAGAGACGGCGATCCGCATCCTGCTCCACGATCCCGACCTCCATGATCGGGCGGGTGTAGGGACAGGCGGATCCATCGCCCAGCGGAAGTTCCGGTCCGTCGATCCGAAGCAGTGCATTGTCGATGCCCAGACCGCTCAGGGCGGACAAGCAGTGCTCGACGGTCTCGACCACCCCGGACCCGTTCTGCAGGGTGGTCCGTCGGGCCCGATCCACGGCGTGTTCGACGAGGGCGGGAATGCGCACCGGCGGATCCAGGTCGATCCGCTCGATGATGATTCCGTGTCCGGGGGGCGCGGGTTCGATGACCACCGTGGCGGACTGGCCGAGCATGAGCCCCGCTCCGGTCACGGAGACCGACGCCTTCAGCGTGTGCTGGCGGACGGAACGGTAGCCGCCTCCCGGCACTCCACCGGAGGCATGATCCACTCCACCGGGATCTGTCACCTGTCCTGCCACGTCGTCTCCTCAACTCGATCGGCGGCCATCGTCTTCAACGGCTCTGCGATCGCTGCTTCGCCATGAATTCAGGTAATTTACGAAGGCTGGAGAGTTGACGCAAAAAGATTCTGTCCTCAAATGCGGGAGTACCCAGCACGCTGGTACCCGCTTCGACGTCCCGCATGACCCCCGTCTTGGCCCCTACACGGGCCCCGGGACCGATCTTGAGGTGATCGGCGATGCCCGCCTGGGCACCGATCTGGGCCCAATCGCCGATCTCGACGGAGCCGGCCATTCCGGCCTGGGCCGCGATGACGACGTTTCGACCGATGACCACGTTGTGGCCGACCTGGACCATGTTGTCGAGCTTGGAGCCGTCCCCGATCACCGTCTCGCCGAACTTGGCACGGTCGACGCAGGTGTGGGCCCCCAGATCCACATCGTCCCCGATGCGGACGGTTCCGTTCTGGGGGACCTTCTCCAATGCAGTGCCCTCCGCGTTGGGACGGTAGCCGAAGCCGTCGGCCCCCACGCTCACGAACGGCTGCAGCTGGCAGCGTTGACCGATGATGCAGTCCCGGCCGATCACCGACTGCGAACCGATCATGGTCTCCGCACCGATCCGGGCGCCGCGTCCGATCTGCGCTCCGGCGCACACCACGACGTCGTCACCGAGCTCGGCATCGGCGCCCACGAGGACGCCGTGGCCGATGCGCACCCCCGATCCGAGGCGGACCGTGGGATGAACGCACGCGGACTCGTGCACCCCGGGCTCGGGCCAGTCCGGCTCGGGGGCGAAGTGGGTCAGCAGGGTGTTCATCGCGAGTTCGGCGTCGTCGACCACGATCAGTGCGCGTAGCCGGGCGTCGTGTCCCGGGACCTCGACGCCGCGGGTGACGAGGGCCGCTCCGGCGGCGGCATCCGTCCACTGGTGCGCGAACTCCGCACTGCGGATGAAGGTGAGATGCTGCGGCCCGGCATCCTGCATGGAGTTCACGCCCTGCAGGGCGAGATCCGCAGGGCCGTCCAGATCGCCGCCGACCAGTTCCGCGATCGCCGCGGCGGTGAGACGACGTGCAGACTGGTCGCCGGAGGGAGCCATCGGCTCAGTTCGCCGCCGCCGAGTTCTGGTACTCGGTGTTCATCACTTCGATGAGCTGGTCGGTGACGTCCATCTGGTCCCGTGCGAACAGCACCCGGCGACTGGAGATCTGGGCCAGGATGTTCTCCGAGTTCTCGGGGATGGCGACGATCGAGTCGTCCACCAGGATGATGTCGTACCCCTGCTCGTCGGCGAGGGCCTTCGCGGCGACCTTGATCTTGTCGTACAGCTCGAAGATCTTGTCGTCGTTGTACCGCTTCTGCTTCTGCTGCTGGAACTGGACGTAGCCCTGCAGCTCGATGGCCGCCATCTGGTAGCGCTTCATGGCCTGCTTGAACTTGTCGCTGCTCTCCGGGTAGTCCTCGAGATCGGCCTCCAGTCCCTCCAGTTCCTCCTGGCGCTTGGTGAGTTCCTCCTGCATGCGTTCGGCACGCTGGGTCAGCGAAACCTGCAGCTGGTCCCACTCCTGCAGACCGTTGAAGGTCCCTTCGAGGTCGACGGTGCCGACGACCGTCGGGGTGAGCAGCGGCAGCGCGTGGACGGCGACGGCCTGCACGCCGACCAGCAGCGCCGAGGCGAGCAGCAGGCCCGCGGCGAAGAGGATGACTCCGGGGTGGAACGGGGATCGGTTCATGGTGATGCTCCGGTTGGGCGGGTTCGAATCGGGACTCAGGGGGTCAACGGGATCCCGCCGACGCGGCGTACTCGTTGTTCATGCGGATGATGAGGTCGTCGCTGATGTCGATGGACTGGTTGCGGTAGAGGATCCGTCGCAGGGTGATCTGCTCACGGAGCTGATCCTGCCGGCTGACCTGCCGGCCCCCGGCGACGTTGAACTCGTTCTCGCTGTCGTCGATCAGGACCAGGTCGATCCCCTCGATGTCGGACAGCTCCGCGATGTTCTTGCGCATGGAGCGGTACAGGTTCTCGAGCATCAGCGACTTCTCGATGTCGATCTCCTGCTGCACGAAGCGGATCCATGCCATCTCCTGCAGCAGCTTGAGATCGAGGTCCTCCTGCATGCGCAGCTTCTCGGGACTGTCCGCCATCGCCTGCAGCTCACCGCTCAGCTGCTCGATCTCGGACTGCCTGCGATCACGCTCCGCGAGGATCTCCTGGCTCTGGGCCGTGAGGGCCGCCTCGAGGTCCGCGCGTTCGGCGAGCGAATCCATCACCCGCTGCAGATCGATCGTCGCCACGACGGTCGGACCGAAGGATGCGAGCCGGTTCGCCTGCGCGGGCCAGGGCGCCAGCAGCGCCAGCACGAACAGGCCGAGAAGGAGGAACGGGGTGCTTTGTCGGATGCGATGGAACATTGCATGGCTCCAGTGGGAGAATCGGATGAAGGACGGGCTCGTCAGAAGGGCAACTCGGCCGAGAAGCTGAACACCTCGGTCTGGTCATTCTCCTGCTTCATGACCGGAATGGCAAAGTCGAAGGCCATGGGGGTGGGTCCGAGCTGGGGGATGTAGATGCGCAGGCCGGCCCCCACGCCCACCCGGTACTCGTCGAATCCGGGGGCATCGTTGACCGTGCCCGAATCGACGAAGAAGACGCCATCGATGAAGGTGCCGACCAGAGGAAACTGGTACTGGGCCCCCAGGAAGAGCATGAAGTCGCCGCCGATGGGGATGTCCTCCGGCCCTCCGGGCTGGGAGGGCGTGCCCTTGGGACTCACCTCCCGGAACGCGAAGGCCCGCAGCGTCCGACCACCGAGGTAGAACCGCTCGTAGGTGGGGGCGGAGCCGCTGAAGATCCAGCCGATGCTGCCGTCGAGACGCAGCGTCGAGATCCGGCCGAGGAAATCCCGGCTCATGGTCAGGTAGGTGGTGTAGTCGAGTCGGGTGCGGTTGAACTCGACGTCGCCGGCGAAGGACCCGTAGTTCGAGAAGTTGAATTCGAAGCGACTGCCGCTGCCGGGGCGGGTCAGGGTGGTGATCGTGGTGCGGGTGAGCTGGAACTCGAGACCGATCAGATTGTCGGGGCCCTCGTCCTCGAAGATCTCGACCGGAGCGTCCGCCTCGATGTCCTCGAGCTTGACGTTGGCGACGTTGAGATCGATCTCCCCCTGCCAGATGTCGCCGAACCGCCGGCTGACCATCATGTTGGCGAACAGCCGCCGTTCCGCGTAGTCCCGGTAGAACCGCCGGTAGTAGCCGCCGTCGCCGCCCAGCGCGTAGGCCGACTCGAAGATGTGCGGCTCGGTGATGCTGATGTCGTAGGCGAAGATCTCGTTGCCGGGCTGGAAGTTCATGGCGAACCGCTGCCCGGCTCCACGGAAGGCCCGCCCCTTGGCGAGTTCGCCCAGGGTCTGGGGCACGTCCGCGATGTCGAAGTTGTTCTGGACGAGGGAGATGGATCCGAGCACACCCGAATCCGAACCGAAGCCGACACCGAAGTTGAAGGAGCCGGTGTTCTTCTCCTTGACCTCCACGAGCACGTCCCGGTACCCGGGATTCTCCTCGCTGGGCTGCTGCACGGTCAGCTTCACGTCGTTGAAGAGCTGCGTCTGGAGGATCCGCGTCTTGGAGAGTTCCAGTTCGGTCGCGTCGTAGCGACGGCCCGACTGCAGCTTCACGTGGCGACGGATCACCTTGTCCTTGGTCAGGAAGTTGCCGTTGATGCCGACCAGTCCCACGTTGGCCATGCTGCCTTCGCTGATCTCGATGATCACGTTGACCTCGTCGGAGGACTCGCTCCGCACGGGAAGCAGCTGGGCCCGCGCGTCGAGGTATCCCAGTACGCCGTAGGCCTTTTCCAACTGCGTACGCGACCGCTCGAGCAGATCGGTCTTGAAGACGTCGCCCGTCTTGAGTTCCATCAGCGCTGCGAGCTGCTCACCGGAGAAGACCTTGAGCGGTTGGTCCTCGTAGGGTGACGCGGCGCTGATGGAGCGCACCGTGAAGGCCACGCCCTCCTCGATCAGGAAGACGACCTTGGCCTCCTTCTGGTTGGGGCTGATTTCGATCTCGCGATCGACCCGGATGTCCAGGAAGCCGCGATCCTTGTAGTACTTGTCGATCGACGCGACGTCCTGCGCAAGCATCTCCGTGTCGAGTTCCCCTCGACGGAAGAACGGGAACCAGGTCCGGGTCTTGATTTGGGGATAGAGCAGGTTCGAGGAGACGGCCTCGTTGCCGACGAACTCGATCTGACGCACGCGAACCCGGGGGCCCTCGATGATCTCGAAGATGAGCACGTCGTTGTCGGCCAGCTGCACGGGATCCAGCGAGATCTCGGCCAGGTAGTAGCCGCGTTTGGCGTACATCTCCTTCATGTCCCGGATGGAACGTTCGATCAGGAAGTCGTCCCGCGGCGAACCTCGCCGCATGCCGGTGGGCCCCAGCAGCTGCTGATCGGTGATGACCCGGTTGCCCACCACCTGCACCTCCGCGAGCAGCTGCTGCTCCCGGAAGACGTAGGTGAGCCCGACCGTGCCGTCGCCTTCCAGGCGGGCCTCGATGTCGATGTTCCGAAAGTCCCCCAGACGGGTCAGCCGTTCGACGTCGTCGGTCGCGCTCTTGGGGTCGTAGGGGCTGCCGACGCTGGAACGGATGTTGTTCCAGACCTTCTGCTCCGGCACCCGTTCGAGGCCCTCGAACTGGATCGAGGAGATCGGCCGGTCGGCCAGCTGGTCGTCCTGCATCGCCGCAGCGGCAGCGGCGTGCGATTCCAGCGCAAGGACGGGAATCGCGACGCTCGCAAACATGGCCACGACAATGAAAAGGCACCTGGTCATGCGGTAGGAGGAGGATACACGGTGGCCTCCACTCCTGCCCGGCCGGCGACGGATTGACCGGCATCGTCGGCCAAGATAGTGTCCCCCTCGACCCCCGGCGGATCGGATGCCGCGACGACGGGGTCCGGGAGCGATCGATGACCATGACCCTTGCAGAACTGGCGGAACGACTCGGCGCCACGATCGTCGGGGAAGGAGACCGTGCCGTCTCCGGCTGCGCTGGAATCCAGGAAGCCGGACGGAATCAGGTCACGTTCCTCGCGAACCGCAAATACGCACGCTTCCTGACCGACACCGATGCGGCCGCGGTCCTGATCAGACCCGACCAGCCCTCCGACAACGACCGACTGACCCGGCTGGAATGCGAGGACCCCTACTTCGCCTTCCGGAACGCGATGATCGAACTTCACGGCTTCCGCGAGCACCGCGAGCCGATCGGAAGGCATCGGGGCGGCATCAGCGACGCGGCCTCGATCCATCCGGACGCGACGATCGGCGAGGGGACGCGGGTCCATCAGAACGCCACGGTCGAACGCGGCGCCGTGATCGGCTGCCGCTGCCAGATCTACCCCGGCGTCTTCGTGGGCGAGCACGCGGAGATCGGCGACGACTGCATCCTGTTCCCGAACGTGACGATCTACGACCGCTGCCGACTGGGGGACCGGGTCACGATCCACGCCAGCACGGTGATCGGGCAGGATGGATTCGGATACGCGACCCACGCCGGCAAGCACCACAAGATCCCGCAATCCGGCATCGTCGTGATCGAGAACGACGTCGAACTCGGCTCCGGATGCGCCATCGAGCGGGCGGCCATGGGCGAAACGCGCATCGGCGAAGGAACGAAGTTCGCCGATCTCATCTCCATCGGCCACGGCACCACCATCGGACGACACTGCCTGTTCGTGTCGCTGGTGGGCATCGCGGGATCCGTGACCATCGGCGACTACGTGGTGCTCGGCGGACAGACCGGCGTCTCGGGCCACCTGACCATCGGCAACGGGGTGCAGGCGCTGGGCAAGACGGCGATCGTGTCGGACATCGAGCCCGGCCAGATCATCGGCGGCATTCCCGCCGTCGACGCCGATACCGCCAAGCGGAACGCCCTGACCGCGGCCAATCTGCACGAACTCCACAAGCGGGTCAAGAAGCTCGAGCGGGCCCGCAAGGACTGATCAGGATGCGGTGTAGAAGGGAAGGGGAACGATCTCCGCTTCCTCGGTGGTCCGTCCGAGATCGACGGTGAGCATACGCCCCACATCCGAAGCGACCCGATCCACGATCGCCATGGCGATCGATGCGTCGAGCGTGGGCGACAGGCAGCCGCTGGTCACCGCACCGACCGTGGAGTCGCCGTCGAGGACGTTCATCCCCTGCCGCGCGGCCCGTCGACCGTTCAGCCGCAGACCGACCAGCGTGCGGGCCGGACCGTCTCCGGCCGCGATCTCCTGCAACGCGGACTGGCCGATGAAGCCGCCCTCCTCGCCTTCCTTCTCGCCCTTGTCCAGGGCGACGGCGAAGTGCAGACCGGCCGTCAGCGGATCGATGTCCTCGTCGATCTCGTGACCGTAGAGCGCCATGCCCGCCTCGAGCCGGAGTGAATCGCGGGCCCCGAGACCGCACGGCGTGATCTCGCCCTCGTTCATGTTCTTGAGGATCATTTCCACGGCCTTGCCGGCCATGGCGGAAGGCAGGATCACCTCGACCCCGTCCTCACCGGTGTAGCCAGTACGGGACACCATGAACTTGGCGATGAAGAGACTCTTCTCCGTGAACCGGTAGCGCTTGAGCGTGGGAATCTCCCGGGAGAACCCCGCCAGTACGTCCATCACCTTCGGCCCCTGCAACGCGACCATGGCCGTCTTCTCGGTCACGTCGGCGAAGCGGTAGACCATGTCGCCCTTGCACTCGGCGAAGTGCTCAATCAGCTTCGCGCGGTTGGCCGCATTGCAGACCATGGAGAAGTCGCTCTCACCGTGGCGGTACACGAGCACGTCGTCGCGGCATCCCCCCTGCTCGTTGCACACCAGCGAGTAGCGGACCTGGCGTTCCTGCATGGAACCGATGCGACGGGTGCACACCCGATCGAGGAACCGGGCCGCGTCGCGTCCCTTGAACGTGAACCGTCCCATGTGGGACACGTCGAAGAGACCACCGCGTTCGCGGACCTGCCGGTGCTCCTCGAGGATCGAGGTGTAGAGCAGGGGCATCTCCCAGCCGGTGTAGTCGACGAGCTTGGCGCCGTGTTCGACGTGGTACTTGTGAAACGGTGTCTTCTGCAGGGTGGTCGTGCTCATGGGATCCCCATGGTACCGCCCCGCCGGCCGTCGCGCCTCAGTCCTTCATCATGCGCAGCTCGTCCCGCAGGATGGCGGCCAGTTCGTAGTTCTCGTCGTCGAGCGCGGCCTGCAGACGCTCCTCCAGCTCCACCCGCTGGGAGGAGGGAAGCTTGGGCACCAGCATCTCCCGCATGCCGCGAAGCAGATGCACCTCGTTGCTGCGGCGTGCCGCGTCCGGCCCCAGCAGCTCCTCGAGCTCCGACAGTCCCTGATCGATGGCGGCCATGGCCGCCCGGGGTTGACGATGGCTCATCGCGAGTTCGGCGGCGGCCCGGACCTTCATGGTGAAGAACTGCGGACGCAGGTGCTCCAGGCGGCGTCGATCGTCCTCGGAGCCGGCGTGATCCCGGCAGAGATCCAGGCACCGCAAGGCGTGATCGGCATCCCGGATCACGGCCTCGAAGCGGTTGAGATTGAAGAAGGCGACGTAGCGGTGATAGAACTGCACCGCCTCGTCGCGGACCGCACGGCACTCCTGGGCATCCAGGACGAGCGGCCCATCCTCCCGGGCCGAGCGATCCCCCGCCGCATCGACCAGCGAACGGTGCCCCCCGGGCCGCTGGCCATCGGGCCGTCCTTCGGCCTCCATCTGTATGACCCCCAGATCGATGCGGACCTGCAGCAGCATCCGGCCGTCGTCGGCCTGGAGCTCACGCACCTGGAACTCCCCCGTCGTTCGGGGCCAGTGGGAGAGGAATCGGGTCAGATCTGAATCGGCCATGGGTGCTCCCCGGCCACGGATGGCCGTCATTCCACCATACCCCGATCACGTCGGGGAGCCGCCGTTTCCCCATCTTCACATTGGCCGGTGCCATCCCGGCATACCGGACCAAGAAGGTTCCGGTTCTGAGGATTGGTCCGATCGGGGCGGCGAATCGCACCGGATGGATTCGAAATGGCGAGTTCAGGCTTGAACACCCCCTCGATATGGCCCGAATTCACCTGTGGCCGACGGAACCAGTTCCGGTGTCCAACCCGGATTTATCCGGGAGCAAATCAAAGTCCGGAAAAAGTCCGGAAATTCCAAGGGCCATGCAACCAATCCCCGTCCTACCGCGGATTCAAGCATGGGTAGAGAGGGGTGGTCCGCCGCCCTCCACAACACGAAGCACCCTCACGGCGCATTCCGAGGGGTGCCATCAAGGAGCAGCCTCTCCGGCCGGGCACACGGCGGGACGCTGATGAGTTTCATGGCGAAGCGAACCTCGAATCGGGACCTCGAACTCTATCTGAAGCAGATCAACCAGACGTCGCTCCTGACTCCCGAAGAGGAGAAGGAACTGGGCTGGCGGGTCATCAACGACAACGACATGGAAGCCAAGGATCGCATGATCCGTGCGAACCTCCGCCTCGTCGTCTCCATCTCCAAGAACTACACCCACCGAGGGCTTCCGCTGACCGACCTCATCGAGGAAGGGAACATCGGACTCATCCGTGCCGTGGAGGGCTTCGACCCCGCCCAGGGCGCCCGCTTCTCGACCTACGCCTCCTGGTGGATCAAGCAGGCCATCAAGCGGACGCTCATCAACGCCCTGCAGCCGATCCACATCCCCGCCTACATGGTGGATCTGATCTCACGGTGGAAGCAGACCCATCGGCGACTCGAGGAGGAGCTCGGTCGTCCTCCCAACCAGAACGAAGTCGCCCACGTCATGGGACTCCCCGACAAGAAGGCCGGGGTGGTCACCCGTGCGATGCGGGCGTACCAGTCCAGCGGACAGGCTCCGCGGGGCGAGGACGGGGAAGCCATGGACTTCTCGGATCTGGTCGAGGATCACCGCACCGAGGCACCGCAGCGAACTGCGGTGCGTCGCGAGGAGATGAAGGCCGTGCTCGGAATGCTCGAGGAAATGGAGGAGCGTGACGCCCGCGTGCTCAAGCTCCGCTACGGCCTCGAGGGCCAGGCTCCGCTCACGCTCAAGCAGATCGGTGCGGAAGTCGGCCTGACCCGCGAGCGGGTCCGCCAGATCGAAGTCGACACCCTGCGGAAGCTGCAGGCGCGACTCAAGGGCGACAGCCGCAGCCGGGCCCTGTTCCGACGGTTCCAGATGCAGCATCCGGTTCCCGCGTCCAAGGCGTCCTGAACCCTACGATCCATACCTGACCAGCAGTCCCTCGAAGGCGCGACGCGTATCCGCACCGCCCAGCGAGGGATCCTGCTGTTGGAGCCGGCGGATGCGCGGGGCGATCTGATCCGTATTCCGGCCGATCGCATCGAGGATCTGCAGCATCCGGAGCTGTGCGATCCACCAGCGCCGGGGGGACGACTGCATGCCGGCCGATGCGAGCCGGCGGTAGATGCCCATCGACTCGGCCAGACGTTCCGTCCCCCCGAGATCGAACAGGGCCTGCGCCCGACCCGCCAGCAGCGAACCCGCCGACGGATGGGAGACCAGCAGTCGTTCGTAGATCGCCAACGCGGCGGCGTGCTCACCGGATCGCCCCCGGGCATCGGCCACCAGAGTCCAGGCGGCGGGATCATCGGTCTCCGCCTCCTGCAACCAGTATTCAAGTGATTCCGCGATCGGAAGCAGGTCCGCCGCGATGGCGTCCGTGTCCGGTGCATCCCCACGGGTGCGGGCCCGTTCGTCGAGTTCCTGCAGGGCGGTCGACAATGCGGTGACCAGCGCCGCCCCGCCGTCCGCCGTCCCTCGGCGCGAGACCTCGCTCGCCGCGGCGGCCATGGCCCCCGCATCGCCGCTGGCGGCCCGCAGGACCAGCGCATCGAACTGCGCCTGGCGATCGGCATCCAGTCCGGACCGTTCGATCGTGTCGAGTACCGCGGCGGCCTCCTCGGCTCCACCACCGTCGAGCAGGGTCGCGGCGACGATCAGATCGATCGCATCGGACTGCGCACCGTTCTGTTCGAGACGCAGCGTGCGCATCGAATCGACGGCCGCGCGCCGCGTCGACGTATCCGTGGCCTGTCGACGCAGGAGCTGGCACAGTTCCACGATCGCCGCACGCCGGACCGGACCGCGCGGAGCGATCGATTCGTAGTAGGAGCGGGCCGATGCGAGATCGCCCCCCTGCATGGCGAGTCGGGCCGCAGCCAGACGCCATTCGTCGATGCCGGGTCGCTCCGGGTACTTCGTGCACAGGATCCGCAGGGCACGATCCGCGAGTCGGTTCGCCTCGGCTTCTTGGGAGACCAGCCCGGCCATCGCCAGACGTGCCGCCCGCTCGGCGGCATCGCCTCCTTCGGAAACGTCCTCGCCGAGTTCCGCGGCCTGCAGCGCTGCCTCGGCGGCGGCGCGCATCCGTCCGGCCTCCTCGAGGCGATCGCACTCCAACAAGAGCGTGCGGACCCGCGTCCGCGACGTCAGGTCGGTTCGTGCGAGCAGGGCCCGGATCCCCGACGCATCCCTCGTCCGGGTCAGCAGCACCAGGGCGGCTTCGGGAGGAAGATGATCCTGTCCGCGACGACCGATGGGCAGGGCTTCGATGCGCTGCTGTACGAACGCATCGACGACGGCCGGATCCAATCCCTGTCCGTTCAGATGCGAACCGAGTTCGAGCAGGGCCCCGACCGCACGGGCCTCGTGCCCGGAGGGATCCGACGTCGCGCCCGCACGAAGATGCAGATCGACGAGGACCTCCGTGACGAGGATCCGCTCCGCCCGGTCCCCGGGCGCGTCGTAGCGCCGGACGATCGATTCCATGGAACGGATCCCCCGCTCGGGTCCTCCGGCCACGACCCGATTGAAGACGCCTCCGAGGCGTGCGGCCAGGACATCCTGCCGCGACGCCGCATCGTGCGTCGCGGCATCCCTGAAGCGGACCTCCGCGGCCTCGTAGTCGCCGCCCCGGGCCATCGCCATTCCCAGCAGCCAGGACGCACGCGGACTCGCCGCCCCGTCCAACTGACCGGGCAGTCCCGTCAGCGCATCCCGTGCGTCCGCCATCAGACGGTCGGCCTCGGCTGCGTCGTCCGCCAACATGGCCGCATGCACCAGCGCGATCCCCCGCAGCAGCGGCAGACGCCGGTCGCGCTGGGTCTCACGGAGATCCACCAGCGTGTTGCGTTGGGCCGCGGTGCGGCGTGACGCGGGAATCTCCTCCAGGGACCAGATCGACTTCTCCAGCGCGATCTCCGCCCGGTCCAGAGCCGTTCGACCCGCATCCACGTGCCGGACTGCGAGATCGGTCCGCTCCGCATCCGTCGCGCCGTGCATCGCGGAGAGTCCGAGATGCTCCATGCCCAGTCCGACCAGCAGATGATCCTCCGCCAGTCCGAGGGACCACGTCAGTTCGGTCGCGGCATCCGGCTCGGTGGCCAGGACGCCGCGACGGACATCGATGCGACGATCGAGCAGGGCGCGGCGGGCGGAGACCTCCAGCCCCGGCTCGCGCACGGCGGCGTCGAGGGCCGCGATCTGGAACTCCGCCGCGCGACGGGGGTCGTCGGCGCCGCGGGAGTCGAGGTACAGATCGAGCACGTCGGTCAGTTGCAGTCGACCCAGTGCCCGGAGGTAGGACTCCTCGTCCAGACGTCCGGCGAACGGATCCTCGACCGCGGCCGTCGACAGGACCAGGAGCAGGGTCGGAAGCAGCGTCACGAGGAGATCTCCTGCAGAGTGACGTTGCGGTAGCCGGCCCGGACGGCCGCGTTGAACGCATCGATGGCGAACTCCCAATGCAGCGACGCCTCGGGAACGATCACGATCGGATGGTCGACTGCGAAGAGTCCGCCCCCCATGCCGTCGACCTGCCGTGCCAGCAGGAAGTCGTACAGGCCGTCGAAGTCCCGGACCGGATCCCACGGGCCGTCCACGGCGAGGCGGAACGAGGTGCCGTCCACGCCGGCACTGCGGACCATGATCCGCAGCGGTTCCTCGTCGAGCTCGAAGGGATCCGCCGACATGCCTTCGACCCGATCCGGCAGGTCGAGGATGTAGACCTCCTCGGCCTTCTTGAAGTCGGTCGCGACCATGAAGTAGACCAGCAGCAGGAACACCACGTCGATCATCGAGGTCAGGTTCAGACCGATGCTCGAGGCGTCGCGGGAACGACGGCGAGCCGGCGGAACCTCCGACGTACGGGACCGTTTCGGCATGGTCGGAGCGTCGCTCATGACGAATCACCCCCCCGCTGCACGACGAGATTCATCCGCGCCGCGTCCTGTCCGGTCCCCGAGAGTCCGGCCGCCTGCCGGACCAGCTGCAGCACCGGCGAGACCCAGCGGTAGTCCGTCGCGCGGTCGGCCCGAAGGTTGACCCGGATGCCGGGGGTCTGCTGGTAGATGGCGACCAGCGCGGTACGGAGCGCACCGAGCCCGTCGGGAGTCGGGGGATAGTCCACGCCGGCCAGACGGTAGCCGTCGCAGTCGCCGTCGTCCCCGGGAAGCACGTTGAGCACCGCACGCGGCTCCTCTTCGGGCAGGGCTGCGGCGGGATGTTCCGGTTCGGGAAGTTCCATGTCGACGGATTCGAGGTCGACGATCTGCGACACGAGGACGAAGAACACGATGAGCAGGAACACCACGTCGATCATCGACGTGATGTTGGCCTGCGGCCGTGCCGGTCCTCGCTTGAAGATCGATGCCATGGGGGCTACTCCACGGGCAGATCACCTTCGGCCGCGGCCGGAGGCGATGCGCTGCTGGACGACTTCTTCCGTCCGGAGCTTCGACCGGGACGAAACTGCCCCAGCAGGCTCTCGGCGACCAGGGTGGCTTCGGTGGTCATCTCGTCGATGCGGTTGCGCACGATCGCGTAGCCCGCGAGGGCGGGAATCGCGACCACGAGTCCCCAGAACGTCGTGGTCAGCGCGGTCCCGATGCCGCCGGCCAGCATGACCGGATCGGCGTTTCCGCCGCTGACGACGATGGCCTGAAAGGCCAGGATCATTCCGTACACCGTGCCGAAGAGCCCGATCATCGGACTCACCTGACCGAGCACGTTGAGGAACTCGATGCGACGGAACCGCACGGTGGTCTGTTCATCGGCGGTCTGCTCGAGGCCGCGGATCACCGCGGCGTAGCCGTGGGGAGACTGCTGCATGGCCGAATGCATGATCCGGCTGAAGAAGCTCTCCTCGCGCCCGGTGACCTTGATCGCCTCGGCGAACCGGCCGGAGGCGAGATGGGTCTTGACGACCTCGACCACCCCCTCGGGCAGGATCGAGTCCCGCTTGTTGCTCATGGTCATCGAGATGATCAGGCCGATGCTCACGATCGAGAGCAGCAGCAGGAGCCAGATGATCAGGCTTCCCAGCAGTTCGAGGCTGTTGTCCGCGTTGCGGGAGACGAAGAAGGCGCTGGCGAAGCTCTGCTCCACCGGGCCGGGATCGCCCGCGGCGGTCGTGGTGACGAGCTGCGAAAGCAGCGTGATGATTGATGATCCGCTCATGGGCGTGATCCTCCTTGGTCTTGCGTGTCGTCCAGCGCAGCGCGGGCCCTGGCCACGACATCCTCGTCGTTCGCCAGGCGGCCGATGCGCAGCGCCTCCTCCCAGAGTCTTCGTGACGTCGATCCCTCCGGCCAGCGTGCGGACGCGGCCTCCGCGGCTGCGGCGAGGCTTGGCGCCGCCGTCGCCGCATCCGGAAACAGCAGTCCGCACCGGGTCCAGGCGATGATGGCTTCGTCGACGTTGCCCAGTCCGTGCTCCGCGTCCCCCGTCTGCCGGAGCAGTCGGGCCATGCTGCGGGCGTCTCCGCGCCGGACCGCGGCCAGGCACGCATCGCGCGCGGCCGCGAACTCGGAGCGACGCAGCATCGCGTCGATCTCCTCGGGGCCGGACAGATCCCCCCCGCCGGTCGGAGCGACCGGAGCCGCCGCCGGCTCCCCCCGGATCACGGCGGGATCCAGTCCCGACATGGTCCCCTCGACCGATGTCCGCTCCATGGCCCGCAACCGGTCCGCCATGCCGTCGAGCGTCGCACGCACGTCACCGTCGCGCACCCGGGCCCGGGCGATGCGGACCTGCTGCAGGGCCTCGTCCGCCGCGACCGGCGTGGTCGGCGTAGGCGCGCAGCGGGGCGCGACCCGAAGCCATGCGACGTGCGGATCCTCGACCAGCAACCGGGCGAAGTGGGACACCGCCTGCGGGTACTCGTTGCGCTGATCGTGAACCGCGATCAGGCGACGATGCATCCAGCGGCGGGACAGGGCGTCGGGCGCGTCGAGGCAGGCCAGAAGTAGCAGCCGCAGTCCCTCGTCGTCGGCGGCCCCGGCCAGCCGGGCCTCCGCGACATCGAGGGCGGGCGCCGCATCGAACGAAAGCCGGATGATGTCCTCGACTCCCCGCTCGCGGCGTGCACCGGTGAGATCGACGTACACGACCCGGCCGCCTTCGACGGCGAGGATGTCGCTTCCGGGCAGCGGCGCGGTGGTTCCGACGACATGCACCGCATCGGCCAGTCCCGTGGTACCGATCACCAACGTCAGGATGAACGCCAGTGGCTTCATTCGCCCAACCCCATGGCCGCCCGGTCGTAGACCTTGTAGCCGCCTTCGCCGCCGTGTCGTTCCGCGATCGTGCGGAGGGTTCCCAGCCGGTCTTCGTCCTCGGCCAAGAACTGGATGCAGTTGACTTGGACGGCCCGCCGCCCGGTGGCGGAATCGAGCACCGGATTCAGATCCTCCAGCTGCGCGAGCAGCCGCCCCCGATCGACCTCGTACGCACCGGATCCCGTGATGCTGTCGCTGAGCAGGAAGATGACCTGCGGATGCAGGTCGAACGCCATCTCGAGTGCCGCCATCGGATTCGAGCTGTCGCCGGGCACCACGTTGGCCCCCGTGTTGATCCAGTCGATGGCCCGGTCGACCGCCGGACCGGTGGCCTTCTGGAGGCGGCCCCGCGGCGGAACCGGCAGGGCCTGGTCCCGCTGGAAGAAGATGATCGCGAACTGCTGCCGGTCGTCGAGCTGGCGCAGGGAACGGAACATCTCCTCGAGCACGATCTGCAGATAGGGCGTCAGGCTGCCGGAGGCGTCGATCACGTAGACGATCCGATTCGCATTTGACGCCCGCGAGCCGGCGAATTCGATCGAGGGGGTGGTCCCGTCCGCCGACGCAAAGAGTTCCTCGAACGACTCCATGCCCACGGCCGCCGTCATCTCCACCGTGCTTCCGGCCGGAGCCGCCTCGACGGCGGGCGCCTGGGGCACGGCCGGAGCCGGCACGGAGGTTTCCGTGGTCGCATCGAGTTCGGTGACCTGGAACTCCACCACCGGCTCGTACGCCATGGCATCGAAGTCGGCGGTCACCCGCGGCGGCGGCCCCATGTCCTGGACGAGGATGACGGTCCAGGTCACGAGCAGCCCGATGATCACGAGGCCGATGTGCAGCACCGCGGAGACCACCCACGGTGCGGCCTGCGCGGCCGGATCGCCGTCTCTGGTTCGGGAAGCCTCGATGTGCTTCGTATCGTCCATCCGTCTCGACCGGTTCGCCCCTGCAGGACCGCGAGCAGCCGCGGCGCGATCAGTCTACGCGATCCGACGCGACGGCCCCGGAGCACCGGCGGAACATCGCGCCGGAACGGAAAATCAGTCGGCACCTTCCTTCTTCTTCTCCGGCGCGGGTGTGCCGCGACGCCAGAGGAGCGTGTCGGCGCAGAGCGGTCCACCGCCGGTCAGGAACAGGCCGAGGGCGAGCACGAAGAGTCCGCCCTGACTGGTGATCGCGTACCACATGCCGCTGTCCAGTCGCCAGTCGAAGGGGCTCATGTCGAACATGCCGTTCTGCTGCAGGGTGACCTGGTAGAACGCGCCGGCGATCAGCGTCGCCAGCCCCAGGGCCACCACGCGGGTGAAGAATCCCAGCAGGAGCAGGACGCCGCCGATCAGCTGGAAGATCGCCACGCACCAGCCGAGCGGCTCCGCCCACCGTTCCGTGTCCCAGGTCTGGAAGTGCATGATCAGACGATTGACGGCGAGCGCACGACCGGCGGTCGCCGATCCGTCGTCGACGGCCTGGATGCTGGCCATGTCCTGGGCGGAGAAGTCGATCTCCTGGAAACAAAAGAACCATCCACTGAGGAGGAAGGTGATCCCCAGCACCAGGCGGCTGAGCATCGGAACCAGAGCCGTTCCGGCCATCGTCTTGAGCGGCATGGAAACCCCTTTCTTCGTGGAAGGAGACACTGCGGGTTTGCCCCCGCGGGGGAGGCACCTGATAATCCTACCCGGTCGACACCATCTCAGCGGGTGTGGCGGAATTGGCAGACGCGCTGGATTTAGGTTCCAGTGGGGCAACCCGTGGAGGTTCGAATCCTCTCACCCGCACTTTCACCACCCGCACCGGGTATTTCAGGGGGCCGAAACGAGACACCATGGACGATTGGACTCCGACAAGCTGGCGTACACGCCCCATCACCCATCAGCCGACGTACCCCGACGTCGACGCCATGGACGCGGTGGCCGAGGAACTCGCCTCGCTGCCTCCCCTGGTCACCTCGTGGGAGGTGGAGAGTCTCAAGGGCCAGCTCGCAGAGGCCGCCCGGGGGGAACGGTTCCTCCTGCAGGGCGGGGATTGTGCGGAGCAGTTCGGGGCGTGCACGCCCGAGGCGTTGACGAACAAGCTGAAGATCCTGCTGCAGATGTCACTGGTGCTGGTGCACGGAACCCGCCGCCGCGTCATCCGGGTCGGTCGCTTCGCGGGGCAGTACGCGAAACCGAGATCCTCTTTGACCGAGAAGCGTGACGGCGTCGAGCTTCCCAGCTACTTCGGGGACAACGTCAATGCGCCCGCCTTCGACGAAGCGTCGCGTCGACCGGATCCCCGGCGGCTCGTCAACGGCTACGAACGCGCCGCCCTGACGCTGAACTTCATCCGCTCGCTGGTCGGCGGCGGGTTCGCGGACTTGCATCATCCCGAGTTCTGGAATCTCGGCTTCGTCCGCCATTCCCCGCGGGCCAGCGAATACCAGTCGATGGTCCAGCGGATCGGCGAATCGGTCCGATTCATGGAGTCGCTCACCGGCATCTCGGCCGGCGACCTGTCCCGCGTGGACTTCTTCACCAGCCACGAGGGACTGCTGCTGGACTACGAGGCGGCCCTGACCCGGCAGGTCCCCCGTCGTCGCGGCTGGTACAACCTCTCGACCCACTTCCCCTGGATCGGGATGCGCACCGCGGCGATCGACCACGCCCACGTCGAATTCTTCCGCGGCATCCGCAATCCGCTGGCGGTAAAGATCGGCCCGGCGATCGATCCGTCCGACCTCGCGTCCTTCGTCGAGCAACTGCTGGATCGACTGCATCCCGACGACGAACCCGGCCGGATGACCTTCATTCACCGCTACGGCGCCGAACGGATCGAGGAGCACCTGCCGGCACTGATCGAAGCGGTGCGGGCCACCGGCCGCACGGTCCTGTTCGTCTCGGATCCGATGCACGGCAACACGGTCCGGACCGACCGCGGCCTCAAGACCCGTCGCTTCGAGGACATCCTCCGGGAGTTGGAACTCGCCATCGACATCCACGCCGCGAACGGCAGCGTGCTGGGGGGCATGCACTTCGAGCTGACCGGGGAGAACGTCACGGAATGCACCGGCGGAGCGAGGGGGCTGTCCGACGACGATCTCGGCAGCGACTACCAGTCTCTGGTGGATCCCCGGCTCAACTACGAGCAGGCGCTCGAGATGGCCCTGCTGGTCGCCGAGAAGCTCGGGCGGTGACGCCCCGCCAAGCGAAGGCTACACTGCCCCCCATGCGGCGACGAACCGTCATCACCGGAGCGGGTCCCATCAGCGCATTGGGCGTCGGCATCGACGCGCACTGGGATGCGATGCAATCCGGTCGCACGGGGCTGGCTCCCATGACCTCGTTCGATCCCGGCTGGTACACCTGCCACGTGGCCGGAGAACTGGATGCGGATCGATTCAAGGTCCGCTCGGTGGTACCCAAGTCGTACCGCAAGGCCGTGAAGGTGATGTGCCGGGACGTCGAGCTCGCGGTCGGCGCGGCCGCGGACGCCGTCGTGCATTCGAACCTCAGCACTCCGGGGGTCGACCACGAGTCCGGCTTCCCGATCCCCCCCGAGCGACTCGGCTGCCACATCGGCGCCGGACTGATCGCCGCCGACGTAAACGAACTCACGGTGGCCTTCTCCTCGAGCCGGGGGGACGACGGCGAAGTCGACCTCGCCACCTGGGGCACGTCCGGCATGGAGAATCTCACGCCCCTGTGGCTGCTCAAATACCTGCCGAACATGCTGGCCTGCCACGTGACCATCGTGCACGACTGCCGCGGGCCGAGCAACACGATCACCTGCGCCGAATCCAGCAGCGCATTGTCGCTGGGCGAATCGATGCGCGTGATCGAACGGGGTTCCGCCGACGCCTGCCTGTCCGGCGGAGCGGAATCGAAGCTCAATCCGCTCAACTACTACCGACAACACTCCGCCGGCCGGCTGGCGGACGCCCGCGATCTGGAGCCCGGCGACGTGGTACGACCGTTCGCGGAGAACGCGTTGGGTACGGCCCTGGGTGAAGGTGGCGGCCTGCTGGTCATCGAAGCCCTCGACCACTGCACCGAACGCGGCGGAACGCCCATGGCGGAGGTCCGCGGCTATGCAGCCACCCAATCCCCCACCCACGACGGACTGGGGGCGGACGCCGACGACATCGCCGCCGCGATCACCATGGCCCTGCGGGACGCCGATCTCGACCCCGCCGACATCGATGCCGTGGTGCCCTTCGGCTGCGGCATTCCGGTCGTGGACCGGGCCGAAGCCGAAGCGATCAAGCGGGTGTTCGGCGATCGGGCGGAGGAACTCGAACTGGTCCTGACCGTTCCCTACACGGGCAACTGCAATGCGGGCAACGGCACCATCCAGATCGCCATCGCCTGTCGCTGTCTCCAGGAGCAGGCCCTTCCGGCCCGACTCAACACCGGTTCGGTGGAGTGCGGACTCAAGGCCGGAACGCGTGCGGCCGGCCCGGCGTCGCTGCGGAACATGCTGGTCCTCAGTGCGAGCCAGGGCGGGCAGAACACCGCCGTGGTGCTCGGGAGGTGCGAATGAGCGATCGCCGTCGAATCGTGATCACCGGAGCGGGCTGGGTCACCCCCATGGGGCATGATCTGGAATCGGTCTGGCAGCGACTGCTCGCGGGCGAGACCGACGTCGCACCGATCGACCGGTTCGACGCGTCCACCTTCCCGACCACGTTCGCGTCCCAGGTCCGCGACTACGACTGGACCGGCTTCGTCGAGAATCCCACCATGCACGGTCGACCCGGCATGCACACCCAGTTCGCGCTCGGTGCCGCCCGCCAAGCGTGGGACGCCTCCGGACTGGGCGATTCGGAACTCGATCGACACCGGGTGGGCATCTACCTCGGTGCGGGCGAAGGAGTGCTCGACTTCACCAGCTACCAGCGGACCTCGCTGAAGGCGTGGAACGCGGATGCGGGCCAGGTGGACACCGTCCAGTGGGGCGATGCCGCCAGCCGGCACCTCGACGGCATCGGTGAGATCGAGCAGGAACCGAACATGCCCGCCTCGCACATCTCACGCGAGTTCGGCATCCGCGGACCGGTCTACAACTGCCTCACGGCGTGCGCCGCCAGCACCCAGGCCATCGGGGAAGCCGCCTCCATCCTGCAACGCGGCGACGCGGACGTCATGGTCAGCGGCGGCACCCACACCATGCTGCACGTGCTGGGCATCACCGGTTTCAACCGGCTCACCGCCATGTCGACGCGGAACGACAGTCCCCAGACCGCATCGCGGCCGTTCAGCCGCTCACGGGACGGATTCGTGATGGGCGAAGGCTCGGGCATCATCGTCATGGAGACGCTCGAACACGCCGAAGCACGCGGAGCGAACATCCTCGCCGAGCTTCGCGGGTTCGGATCCACCGCCGACGCCTACCGGATCACGGACATGCATCCCGAGGGACGCGGACCGGGCGACGCCATTCGGCAGGCCCTGGCCAACGCGGGCATCGATCCGTCGCAGCGGCTCGACGACGGCCGACCGCCGGTGCACTACATCTCCGCCCACGGCAC
This sequence comes from Phycisphaerales bacterium UBA854, assembly GCA_002295885.1. Taxonomy (GTDB): domain Bacteria; phylum Planctomycetota; class Phycisphaerae; order Phycisphaerales; family SM1A02; genus UBA854. Next base: position 1,517 of record DBGM01000052.1, on the reverse strand, counting down.
CAGCACGAGCGAGAACGACTCGATCGAGACCAAGGCCGTCAAGCGGGTCTTCGGCGATCTCGCCGGCGAGATCCCCATGACGAGCATCAAGTCGATGATGGGCCATCTCATCTGCGCCGCGGGCGCCGTCGAGTTCATCACCTGCCTGATGATCCTCCGGGATCAGATGATCCCCCCCACGATCAACCTGGACGAGCCGGATCCGGAACTGGACCTCGACTACGTTCCGAACGTGAAGCGGGAGGCGGCGGTCGACACCTGCCTCAGCAACTCCTTCGGCTTCGGCGGCCAGAACGACACCCTGGTCGTCTCACGCTTCTGATCCCGTGGACCATCTCCGGACACTCGACGATCTCGCTCCACACCACGGCTGTGGGCTGGTTCCCACGATGGGCGCGCTGCACGCCGGGCACCGGTCGCTGATCGAGGCGATGCGTCGCGAGTGCGACGACGTCGTGGTGACGGTGTTCGTGAATCCCACGCAGTTCGACGATCCGTCGGATCTCGAACGCTACCCCCGCACCCTCGAACAGGATCTCGAAGCCTGCGCGAACGCCGGGGCCACGGCGGTGTTCGCCCCGGACCGAGACACCGTCTACCCCCCCGACGAGACGGTGTGGATGCCACCGCTGCCACCGGTCGCAACCCGTCCCGGACTCGAAGACGCCTGCCGACCCGGCCACTTCGACGGCGTGTGCATGGTGGTGGCGCGACTCTTCGACCTGATTCGCCCCTCCCACGCGATCTTCGGCGAGAAGGACTGGCAGCAGATGCTCGTTCTGGAGGCGATGGTCGCGGAACACGTCGATCGCTGGAACGGACTGCGGTTGCTGCGCGGCCCGACGGTGCGCGAAGCGGACGGCCTCGCCATGAGCAGCCGCAACACGCGGCTGGCCGCCGCCGACCGGAAACGTGCCCTGGGGCTCTCTCGTGCCCTGGCGAAGGCCGGCGAGGGCGAAGCGGTCATGCGGGCGGTCCTCGACGAACACGGACTCGAGACCGAGTACGCGGTCATCCGGGACGCCCGCACCCTCGAACCGGTGGACCCGGGTTCCGACGCACCGGCCCGGGCGCTGATCGCCACACGGCTCGACGAGGTTCGACTGATCGACAACGCGCCCGCCTAAGCATCACTCGAGTCCGAAGTCGCTCCGGTGCGCACGGGTCCACTCGTAGACGGACATCGCCGGCCGCCCGGCGACGCGCTGGAAGGTGTCGGTGACGAGATCCGCCTGCCCCGCCCGCATCTGCCGGAAATGACAGAGCACCTGCAGTTCGACGTCCTCCGGGGGATAGCCGTACTCGATGAGCATGGCGGCGAACGCCTCCTCGGGCATGTCCACGTAGGCGATGGACTGCCCGAACGCCCGACTCATCTCCGCTGCGATCTCGGGGTAGGTCAGTGCTTCGGGCCCGGTGATCTCGAGGTTCGCCTCCGCCCAGTCGGAGGGAGCCGCCTGCAACACGATCGATGCGATCTCCACGCAGTCGGCGAGCGCGACCATGCCGATGCGACC
>DBGM01000031.1 GCA_002295885.1 Phycisphaerales bacterium UBA854 | reverse complement strand
GAGTACGAGGACGAGGAGGAAGAGGAGGAGGAGTACGAATACGAGTACGAGGACGAGTACGAGGAGGAGGCGCCCGTCGTCACCAGTCCGGCCCGCAAGAAGGCGGCTGCGAAGGCGGAGAAGAAGCCCGCCCGCAAGCAGAGCAAGGCCAAGGCCAAGGACAAGTTCGCCAAGTTCCAGCTGAAGCGGCAACCGAAGCAGAAGGTGGCCACGAACGCCGATCTGCAGCGGGACGAGAGCTACGACGACTACAAGTTCCCGCCGGTGGAACTGCTGGCGGATCCGCAGTCGAACTTCTCCGAGAAGGCCGAAGCGAGCGTGCGCCGTCAGGCCGAGATGCTCGAGCAGGCGCTGGAGACCTACAACATCGAGGGCACCGTCGAGGGCATCGAAGCCGGCCCCACCGTGACGCTCTATTCGGTGCAGCTCGCTCCCGGTACCAAGGTGAGCAAGCTCTCGACGCTGGCCAAGGACATCGCCCGCACGCTGTCGGTGAAGAACATCCGCATCGTGCCCACCATGGCCGGCCGCTCCACCGTGGGCATCGAGGTGCCCAACCTCGTGCGCGAGAAGGTGGCGATGAAGGAACTGATCGCGAGCGGTCGGGACCAGGGCATGATCCTGCCCATGTTCATGGGCAAGGATGCCAACGGTGAACCGCTGGTCATGGACCTCGCCCGCATGCCGCACATGCTCATCGCGGGCACGACGGGATCGGGCAAGAGCGTCTGCATCAACAGCATCATCATGAGCTGGCTCTACATGAAACGACCGGACGAGGTGAAGCTGATCCTCGTCGACCCCAAGATGGTCGAACTCAGCCAGTTCGAGAACATCCCCCATCTCGCCTGCCCGGTCATCACCGACATGGGCCGGGCCGCGGCCAGCCTCGAGTGGGCGGTGCGGAAGATGGAGGAGCGCTACACGCTCTTCCAGGAGGCGGGCGTCCGGAACATCACGTCCTACAACGCCATGACGCCGGAGGAGAAGAAGGAGATCTTCGACATCCAGAACGAGATCGAGAAGGCGAAGGTGCCCGACAAGCTGCACTACATCGTCTTCGTGATCGACGAACTCGCCGACCTGATGCTGACCAACAAGGAGGTCGAGCAGTCGATCGTCCGCATCGCGCAGAAGGCCCGGGCGGTGGGCATCCACCTGATCCTGGCCACGCAGCGTCCGCAGGCGAACGTGGTCACCGGTCTGATCAAGTCCAACATGCCGTGCCGCGTGTCCTGCAAGGTCGCCAGCGGCATGGACAGCCGGATCGTCCTGGACGGCACCGGCGCCGAACTGCTGCTGGGCAACGGGGACATGATGTACGTCACCCCGGCGACGCCCGACATCAGCCGCGGCCAGGGCACCTTCGTGAGCGATCAGGAGACCCGGAAGGTCGTGAAGTTCCTCAAGGAGGTCGCCAAGCCCAGCTTCGAACGCAGCCTGATCCAGGTCCGCAACGTCGACGGCGTGGGCGGCGAGGGCGGTGCTCCCAAGGAGTTCGACCCGCTGTTCGATCAGGCCGTTCGAATCATCATTGAAACGGGACGAGGTTCCGTGTCGCTCCTGCAGCGACGCCTGGCCATCGGCTATTCCCGTGCTTCGCGGCTGGTCGATCAGATGGGCCAGGTGGGCGTGCTCGGGGAGCACGTGGGCTCCAAGGCCCGCGAGGTCCTGATGAGCCTCGAGGACTGGGAGCAGTTCCAGGCCGAGGACGACGACGACGTCAGCGATCCGGTGTACGTCGACGACGATCCGGACTGCCTCGACGAGCCGGTGCCGGCCGAGTACGGCGACGAATACCAGGCCTGAACCGACACTTGATCACGGATTCTGCGGGCCCCGGGAGATTCCGGGCGATACTATTCGTGTGTGGGCAACATCGAGCGACCCCGCGGGCGAACCCCCGATCGGGAACTCGACGGCACCCACGACGAGCGCGGGGAACGCCTTGGCGACTCCCTGCGGGCGCTGTGCCTCCCGGGACGCTGGGAGGGGAAAGAATCCGGCGGCCGACGTTCACAGTCGGCGACGGCTGGAACAGTCTGCTTGCAAAGGAGGTGATACGGTGATTGATTCATGTGACTGTATGGAGGGGCCGCACAAGTAACGTGTGCCCGACGGGACGCACTGTGCGACCCTTTGACAGAAAAAAGATCGACCGGACCGCCGTACGGCGGTCCGGTCTCTTTTCGGCTCTGCGGTGCCTAAGAAACCGCTTCCGGGGCAGACCGTCGGATTGCCCGGTATCCTGCCTCCTCCGATGACTGCCGCCGATTCCCCCAACCCGGATCTTCGATCGCTGACCGACGCCTTCGTCGCGGAGGCCGCCTCGCTGCGCGAGGGCGGCGGATCGCGCGGCATCGACCGGCAGCACCGACTCGGGCGTCTGACGGCCCGGGAGCGCATCGGGCAGCTGGTCGATCCGGGCACCGAACCGTTCGAGTGCGGGCTCTACTCGGCCTGGAACATGTACGGGGACTACGGCGGCGCCCCCGCCGCCGGCGTGGTCACCACCATCGGCACCGTCGGTGGCAAGCGGTGCATGATCATCGCCAACGACGCCACGGTGAAGGCGGGCGCCTTCTTCCCGATGACCTGCAAGAAGATCATCCGGGCCCAGATGATCGCGCAGCGATCGAGACTCCCCCTGCTCTACCTGGTGGACTCCGCGGGAGTCTTCCTGCCCCTGCAGGAGGATGTCTTCCCCGACACCGACGACTTCGGACGCATCTTCCGTAACAACGCCGTCATCTCCGCCGACGGTATTCCCCAGATCGCCGCGATCATGGGCAACTGCGTGGCCGGTGGCGGCTACCTGCCCGTCCTGTGCGACACCATCCTGATGACCGAGGGCAGCGGCCTGTACCTCGCGGGCCCGGCGCTGGTCAAGGCGGCCATCGGCCAGGAGGTGGAGAACGAGGAACTCGGCGGCGCGGCGATGCACGCGGAGATCGCAGGCACCATCGACTTCCACGAACCCGACGACGAATCCTGCCTCCGCCGCGTGCGGGCGATCGTCGATGCCGACCAGTCGGTCGGACCGGCCCCCACCCCGCCCTTCGAACCGGCGGATCCGGCCCGGCAGCCCGGGGACGTCTACGACGTCTTCAAGGGCGAGGCCCACCAGCAGTACGACGCCCGGGAACTCATGGAATGCGTCGTCGACGGGGGCAGCTTCAACGAATACAAGTCCGACTACGGCGCATCTCTGGTGTGCGCCTACGCCCGCATCGGCGGATGGCCCTGCGGCATCGTGGCCAACCAGCGCAAGGCGACGCAGAAGAAGATGCCCGGCGGCAAGGCCGGCCCCTCGGTCGCGGTGAACATGCCGGCGGTGATCTACACCGAGTCCGCGGACAAGTCGGCGCGGTTCATCATGGACTGCAACCAGAAGAAGATCCCGATCATCTTCGTCCACGACACCACGGGCTTCATGGTCGGCCGCGACAGCGAGCAGGCCGGCATCATCCGCAGCGGCGCCAAGATGGTCAACGCGATGAGCAACTGCATCGTGCCCAAGATCTCGTTGATGGTCGGCGGCAGCTACGGCGCCGGCAACTACGCGATGTGCGGCCGGGCGTTCGATCCCATGCTCACGCTGGCCTGGCCGAGTTCGGCCTGTTCGGTGATGGGCGCCGCCCAGGCCGCGAACACCCTGCTGCAGATCGATCTCGCCGCCCGCAAGCGCAAGGGCGAGGAGGTCGACGAGGATGAACGACGCCAACTCCTCGAGGCGATCACCGACTCCTACCGGGAGCAGCAGGACATCCGCTACGGCGCCGCCCGCGGCTGGATCGACCGGATGATCGAACCGCACCGCACCCGCGCCGAACTCACGGACGCACTCCAGATCGCGGCCGCCGCGCCGGTGACCGGGGAGTTCCGGACCGGCGTCCTCCAGACCTGATCTACGGCTGCGGCTGCATTCGCTGCAGGACGGCGTCCAACCGGCGACGGTGGATCGGCTGGTCCGGTTCCAGCAGCAGCAGGGCCTCGATCATGGTCCGGGCCGTCTCGAGGTCGCCCGCTTCGATGGCGATGGAGGCGGTCGCCTCCCGCAGCGATGCGTCGTAGGGATCGATCGAGACCGTGCGACGGATCGCCTCGAGGGCTTCGTCGAACCGACCCGCCCGCCGCAGGGCCACCGCCAGTTCCCGGCACGGTTCCGGATCGTCGAGTTCGAACGACGCCAGCACCCGCAGGTGCTCGATGGCCCGCTCCGGCGTGGGACCGCGGCCATACCAGTCGGCGAGCAGTCGATGGCCGAACGGATCGCCGGGACGGACCTCGACGTAGGTCGTGAGCCACGGCAGCCGTTCCTCCATGGGGCCGCCCCGCAGCAGGGAGGCGTTGATGGCGCGTTCGAGCAGATCCGGATGGTCCGGATGCGCCTCGAGCAGTGCGGCAAGCTCCGTGGGATCCGGATCGTAGAGATCCGCGATGCGGGGAAGGTTCCAGTCGTCGGCATCCATGGGCCGGTCGGATTCGCCGGGCGTGCGCGGAGCCGCGACGTCCTCGAGCAGTCGGCGCATGCCGTCCTGCACCGCGACGCTGCGCTGCTGGCGGAGCATCGTCGCCGGGATGGTCCCTCGTTCCAGCGCCCGCCGCGCGAGTTCCTCCATGGACGGATCCGGATCGAGTCCCCACGCGCGGACCTGATCACCGGCCCACCCGAGGAAGTCCTCGTGGAATCGGTCCCGGCTCACGCCCAGCGCGGCGGGAAAGGCCAGCGACTCGGCCGCCCCGTCGCGGTACTGGTCGAGCAGGCGCTGCAGTCCGGACTCGCCGTACTGTTCGATCAGGTATTCGATCATCATCCACGCCTGGGTGTAGGCGAGGCTCCGATCCTGGGGGCGACGGGGGCGGACGAAGGCCCAGTCGAGTTCATCCGGCGGCAGCATGGTTCCGTTGCGCCACTCGTCGGCCACCATGCGGAGGACCGACCACGGACGCGGGGCCGGTTCCATCGAGACCGCCAGCCCTTCGGTGCACCAGAGGGGAATGCGGTTGCGGGTGCGTTCGAGCGTGACGGTGTGGGTGTATTCGTGTTCGAGCACGTGCTGCCAGTCCCACCGCCCCATGTGGCGGTTGGGCATCGAGCGGCGCGGCACCTCCATGGCGATGACGGGTCCGGTGCACGCGGCCATGGTGTGCACGTCGGGCATGCCCACGACGCGGACCGCGAATCGTTCGTGGTCCGGCAGGACCTCGACCACCGTCCGCTGCGTGGGCTCCCAGTCGAACCGCCCGGCGATGCGTTCGTGCATGGCCTCGAGTGCGACGGGCATGTCCCGGACGAGGGCCTCGTCGGATCCCGGGCTGAAGCGGATCTCGAAGTGCTCGGTGCGTACGACGTCGTAGTCCATGATCTCCCGCAGCAGTTCCAGACTGTTGGCGGCGCGGAGATTGAACGGATCGACGGCCGTGGCCTCCTCGAGGGCCTCGAGGGCCTCGGCGTCGAGGCCCGCCTGCCAGAGCATCAGTCCGAGTTCCACGTGGGCCGCGGGTTCGGTGGGCTGGATGTCGATGGCCGCCTCCAGCCACCGGCGCGACGCGTCGTACTGCCGGTGCAGCGACAGCAGGCGCCCCGCGCGGGTCGCGGCCAGCGGGTTGCCGGGCATGACGGATCGCCATCGGTCCCACGCGGCCGCGATCGCGGCATCGTCGTCGAGCAGGGTGACCGCGGCCAGTTCCAGCGCCCGCGCGGCGGGCAGGTCCGGAAAGCGATCCAGCAGCGGCGCCAGTTCGGCCCGGGCCGCGACGGCTTCGCGTCGCGCCAGCAGCATCTCCGCCTCCAGCAGCACGGCGAGCGGATGGTCGGGGTCGATCCGCCGCAGCGAGGCCGCCGCCGTCGCGGCGGCGTCGAAGTCGAAGATCTGGACCGCGAGCCGGCCCAGCAGGTACCAGGCGTCGCTGCAGCGGGGGTTGAGTTCGAGCACGTCCCACAGGGCCTGCCCCGCCTCGTTGAAGCGGCTCTTCTCGAAGAGCAGTTCGGCCTCGAGCAGGATGGCCGGCCAGTGGAGCGGATCGACCTCGGAGCGCACCCGCGCGAGGGTGTTCATCAACTGCTGGTAGGCCGCTCCGGTGCGCCCCGTCCGCAGGGCGAGGCGTCGACCGGCGTCGACCCGGGCGACCTGCTCCTCGACGGATGTGGGGATCGTCTCCATCGCCGACTGCAGTGCCACCGTCGCCTCCGCGTCACGTCCCAGCGCCCGCAGCGCCGAGGCGCGCAGGACCAGACCCGGACTGGACGCATCGGTGGCGGTCAGTTCCAACGCCGCATCGAGTTCTCCCCGCCGCATCGCCGCCAGCGCCTTGATGCGATCCGGCACCGACGGATCCTCGAAGACGGGATCGTCCAGACGCCAGGCCCGCACGGCGGCCAGCGCGCGGTGTTCGGGGGTGGTGAGATCCTCCTCGTCCCAGGTTCCGTGGAATCGATGCAGCGCCGAGCGTTCGGCATCGGTGCGGAACTCGTCCTGCAGCAGTTCGCGGACCAGCGACGAAGGAGGTCGCGGGGGCGGCACCAGCGACTGGCCGGCGACCGGAGCGACGAGCACGAGCACGGATGCGACGGACGACAGCCGGCCGATCATTCTCCGGCCCCAGCGGGTTCGACATCCTCCGGGCAGGGTCGTTCGTCCACCACCCAGTCGGCGGTGGTGGGAACGGTGCCGGCGAGTCGACGACGCTGCTCCTCGTCGAGTTCCGGATTCACCCGGGCGTCGGCCAGGCGAAGACGGCGGGTGTTGCCCTCTTCATCCACCATGGCCACGCCCACGGGCAGCCAGTTGGCGGTGTCGTACCAGAGGTCGACGTGCTTGAAGTCGTCGGCGGTCGGCACATCGTCCCGGGGCACGATGCGAAGTCCGACCACGGTCCGATCCTCGAAGGCCGGCGTGAGGAACTCGGAGCGGGACGCGTCCCCGATGAGTTCGACGTGGTAGCGGGCCAGCACGTCGGCGGCGGGCTGTCCCACCGGCAGCGGAAAGCGTCCGCCGAGTCGGGTGGGATCGACTTCGTCGCCGCAGAGTTCCCAGCGGATGACCTGCTTCTTGGGTTCGTCGATCTCGGTGAGCCAGCGACCGTCGAAGAGGATGCGCTTGGGCCGGTTCTCCAGCCGACGACCCACCTGACGCTGTTCCAGATGCACCGCGAAGCGGGGCGTGGCGCCGTCCTGCTTCTCGTACAGGACGTCGCCGCGGCGCACGTCCCGCTTGTCGAAGAGCGGCTCGGTCCGTTCCACCGCAACGGAGGCGGTGAAGACACGCACCGCCCGTCCCCCCGCCTCGATGCGCTGCAGCGTCTCCAGAACGGGGTCGACCGTCACTTCAATCTGGGGCTCGGACACCGGAGCGGTGATCGCGGAACCACCGGGCGCCGCCGCGGGCGGCGGCGACGGCTGGCAGGCCGTCAGCAGCAGAATGCAGATCGAAAGCAGCACGGGTCGAATCCGGAGAGGGTTCATGATGGGGCGACATCGCCCGTGGACATCGTACGCACGAATGCATCGAGGCAGGCCAATGCATGCTCAAGTTCGGGATCGGCGGCGGCCAGGACCAGCGCCCGCCGGGCCGTGTCGAGGGCGGCGGGGCGATAGGCGTCGTCGCAGTCGCAGAGGTTGTCGTACACGTCGGCGAGCTTGATCAGCCGGACCGGCCAGGCCGCCGCGGCGATCGCGCGGTCGTACTCGGCTTCGCGCCGGTCCTCGGGCAGCCGCTTGTCCTTGCTCAGTGCGGCGACCCAGTCGGCGATCTCGTGGTCGAAGTGCTCGACCAGCTCGTCGTAGTCGACGGTGGTGTCCTCGATGAGATCGTGCAGCACGGCGGCGGCGAGGATCCGTTCGTCCTCCACGCCGAACACGGTGGCGGCGACCATGGCCACCCGCACCGGATGCGAGGCGTAGGGCGTCACGCCGTTGCGACGGAACTGGCCGGTGTGCCGACGCGAGGCGAGGTCGATCGCCCGCTGCCAGTGGTGTCGTCCGTCGAGTCCCGGTTCGCGGCTCATGCCTCCGCTCCGATCAGCAGGACGACCGCGTGGGTCTCGATGGCCCGGCCTTCACCGACGGCATCGACTTCCTCGTGGGTCTTGCCCTTGACGTTCACCCGCTGCGGTTCGCAGCCCAGTGCCGCGGCGATCCGCTCCTCCATGGCCCGCTTGAGGGGGCTGATCTTCGGCCGCTGGCAGACGACGGTGATGTCGAGGTTCCCGGGCTCGAGGTTGCGCTTCCGCATGCGACGGACGGCTTCGGCGAGGAAGTCCATCGAATCGCGTCCCGCGTTGGCGGCGTCGTCGTCGGGAAAGAGCTGCCCGATGTCGGGCTCGCCCATGGCGCCCAAGATCGCGTCGGTGACGGCGTGGAGCACCACGTCCCCGTCGCTGTGACCGACCGGTCCGGCATCGTGCTCGACCGACACCCCTCCGAGCACCATCGGGCGGCCGTCTCCGTCGGGGGCCAGGGGTTCAAGCCGGTGCAGGTCGTAGCCGTGTCCGATGCGGATGGAGGGTTCCGTGGATGCCATGCCCCACATTCTATCCCTCTTTAGAGCCCGGGAATCCGCGGGGGACCCGCGGCCTATGATGGAAAGGCCATTCTGTGGGAACCCGGGCCGTGGCTGGCCGATAGAAGGGTTTCACGGGCGTGGCCCGCAATGCGTTCCCCCATCACCACGAGCGACGACCACCATGACACGGCTTCATTTCACCGGACTCCTTCTGGCCACCCTGCTCACCGGCGGATGCTACTCGCCCCAGGGCGGACTGATGCCGTCGAGCAAGGGTGCGTTGACCTACTACTCCACCGCCGAGGAGCCCAAGACCGTCATGCTGCTCGACATGCGCAACGGCGAGAACATCTTCGAGATGAAGATCCCCGTCGGTCGCCAGCTCGTGATGCAGTTCTACGCCGACAAGGGTGACGACGAGGTCTACACCCCGGACCTGATGAAGTACCAGATCATGGAACTCGGCACGTCGTACGGTTCGCTCAACAACTCCATGACCGTGCCCGACGCCTACAGCCGCCGCATCGACGTCTTCATCCGTCCCGGCGAGCGGTACGAACCGGCCGAACCGAACCGTCCCCTGCGGACCGACGAACTCGCCGATCGCCCCGAGGGCTGGACCCCGGCCGGGGGCAGTGACGACTATCGCCCCGATCCGGTGACCACCTACGACGACTGATGGCCGCCTGCGGGCCGTCCACGGCCCGGTCGGCGACTTCCCGTCGATTCGGGGGTCGCCATCTGCTAGAATCGTTCGTTCGATTATGACGACCATCAACCGACCATCCGATTCCGCTTCCGACCAGGCTCCCCGCGTGGATCCGGCGACCGTGTCCCTCTCGGGCTACGAGATCGACCAGCTCTACGGTCCGGGCGCCGTTCCCACGACGTCTCCGGACGACCCGTCGACGCCGCACGAGCGGATCGGCCTGCCGGGCATCTTCCCCTTCACCCGCGGGGTGCACGAGACGATGTACCGTTCGCGGCTGTGGACGATGCGGCAGTTCGCCGGCTTCGGTTCGGCCGACGACACGAACCAGCGGTTCAAGTACCTGCTGGAGAACGCCAAGGGCGTGAACACCGGTCTGTCGACCGCGTTCGATCTGCCCACGCTGATGGGCCGCGACAGCGACGATCCCCTGAGCCTCGGCGAGGTCGGGCGCTGCGGTGTGGCCATCGACACCATCGAGGACATGCACCGGCTGTACGCCGACATCCCCATCGACGAGGTCACGGTCAGCCAGACCATCAACGGCCCGGCCGCGGTGATCTGGGCGATGTACATCGCGATGGCCAGGCAGCGCGACATCGACGTCGCGAAGCTCGGCGGCACGCTGCAGAACGACATCCTCAAGGAGTTCCACTCCCAGAACGAGTTCATCTACCCGCCCGAGGCGTCGGTGAAGCTGGTGGTGGACACCATCGAGTACGCCACGAAGCATCTGCCCAAGTGGAACAGCGTGTCCATCAGCGGCTACCACATCCGCGAGGCCGGTTCGTCGGCCACGCAGGAGCTGGCCTTCACGCTGCGTGACGGCATGGAGTACGTGGAGGCGTGCATCGCACGCGGCCTCGACGTGGACGCCTTCGCCCCGCGGCTGTCGTTCTTCTTCAACGCCCACAACGAGTTCTTCGAGGAGATCTGCAAGCTCCGTGCCGCCCGCCGCATCTGGGCGACGGCGATGCGCGAGCGCTACGGCGCGAAGAATGACCGCTCGCTGCTCATGCGGACGCACGTGCAGACGGCCGGCTGTTCGCTGACCGAGCAGCAGCCGCTGAACAACATCGTCCGCGTGGCCTACCAGGCCATGGCCGGCGTGCTGGGCGGATGCCAGAGTCTGCACACCGACTCGATGGACGAGACGCTCGGCCTGCCGACGGAAACCTCCGTCCGCGTGGCGCTGCGCACCCAGCAGATCCTGGCCCACGAGACGGGCGTGCACCGCACGGTCGATCCGCTGGGCGGTTCGTGGTACGTCGAAGCGCTGACCGATCAGATGCAGGCCGACGCCGACGCGATCATCGGACAGATCGACGGCATGGGCGGCGTGGTCGAGGGCATCCACAAGGGCTACTTCCGTCGTTCGATCGCTGAGGCCAGCTACCGCTTCGGCCAGGAGATGGAGGCGGGCGACCGCTACATCGTGGGCGTCAACGCGTTCACCGAAGGCAACGACGAGCAGCAGGTCGACATCCTGCAGATCCCCCACGAGGTCGAGACGAACCAGTGCGAGCGGCTCGACGCGTTCAAGCAGCAGCGCGACGACGACGGTGTCCAGTCCGCACTGGATGCGATCCGCACCGCGGCCCGCGCCGACGAGAACGTCATGGACAGTCTCGTGGAGGGCGCGCTGGCCAACTGCACGCTGGGCGAGATGGTGCAGGCGATGGCGGACGTCTACGGCCGCTACACCGGCGGGCCGGAGTGGTAAGCCCCCTCCCGGCCGCCTGAACCCCGTTCACCGCGGAAATTGATTGAATCCGTGCCCCCGGTTGCTAGACTGGAGGCTTGGGCACTGGTGCCCGTGGG
>DBGM01000014.1:19009-24507 GCA_002295885.1 Phycisphaerales bacterium UBA854 | reverse complement strand
AAGAAGAAGGTTGCCAAGAAGAAGGCGGCCAAGAAGAAGACCAGGCGCCGGTGAGCATGCCCCGGCTGAGCCTGCTGGTTCTGGCGGTCGTATTCATGGCCAATCCCCGCGCCATGTCGCAGGGGGCGGATCCGTATCGGGTTGATGTGGATCTCATGCAGCTCACCTTTTCCGACATGCTGACCTTCGGGATGGTCGACGGTTCGGGCTCTCCGCCCGAGGCGGTGCCGCAGCGACGACGAAACCAGAGTGCGAAGCTGTACATCCTCGGACGCGAAGCCCAGTCTCGCGGAGAACGCGGTGAAGCAGCCCGGCTGTACCGGATGGCCGCCGGGCAGGACCCGTCCAACGCGGCCGCCTGGGAGGAACTCGGCGATCTGCAGTTCCAGATCGGACGCCATCATCTGGCCGTCGACGCGTGGAGCCGGGCGCTGCTGAGCGAGGAGAACTCGCAGTTGCTCATGAAGTGCGGCATGCTCGAGTCGGAACTCGGGCTGCACGATCGGGCGGCCGAGCATCTATTGCGGCGCCGGCTGCTGCTGGACGGATCGCTTCCGGTGGATCAGGAGACGGTGGTGCAGGATGTCACCCTGCGTCGTTGCCTGCGTCGATTGGGCAACGTCGATCTCGTCCGCAGTCTGGACCGGGAGATCGACAGTCTCCTGCGGGAGATGGCTTCACGATCCCTTTCCACTCCCGAAGCGGGAAAGCAGTGGATGCAGATGGTGCAGGACCTGTTTCTGGGCGGAGATCCCGAGGCGGCGCGGGCTGCATCCGCCAGCAGGCTGCTGTACGGTCCGCTGGAGGGACAGTACGGACCGTGGATCGCCGCCAACCTGAAGACCCGCTACGTGCTTCTCGATGCGGTGCTCGGTGGAGACGGACGAAGCACCGTCGATCTGCTCGAGCATCTCGACGCCATCGGCATGCTGCGGGGACTGCCGCCGGACTGGCGTAAGCCCACGACCCTGGCCACCGTCCTCTACGAAGCGGGGGTGGACTACGCATCCCTCGGCAATCAGGCGGCGGCGAACCAGTTGCTGGCCGAAGTGCTCATCCATGATCCCGGGCACATCCTAGCGCGGAACAACCTCGGATACGCAGCTCTCGAGCGGGGATCGATCACGCCCGTGATGGTCGAGATGATCGATGCCGCGCTGGCGGACGCCCGGCAACGCGAAGCCGATTCGCTCCCCCAGGTTCTCGACACCGCGGCCTGGCTCCGCTACATGCAGGGACATCTCGTCTCGGACGAACACGCCAGCGGCGCGATCGAACTCCTCCGGGAGGCCGTCGATCGGTTGGAGGATCCCGACCCGGTCATCTTCGATCATCTCGGCGATGCGTCGTGGCTGGCCGGCCGTCGCGAGGAAGCGGTCGATGCCTGGATGGAGGCTCTGCGTCGACTGAACGATCCCGACTTCAAGCAGGGGATGTTCCGCAACCTCGACATGCTGCAGGGCATGATCTGGCAATTTCCTGTCGTCGAATCTTCGGAAATGTATGATCGGGAGTACGGAGTGCTGCTGCGCCGTCTGGTCGAGAAATTGACGGCGGTGGAGCAGGGGGAGTCTCCGTCCGTCGCGGAGCGGATTCTGTTCATCAAGTAATGGATCGAAGGGATCAGGGAAACCATGGCTGGACACAGCAAGTGGGCGAACATCAAGCATCGCAAGGCCCGGCAGGATGCGGTCAAGGGCAAGGCGTGGTCGAAGTGCAGTCGGGCCATCATGGCCGCGGTGAAGCAGGCCGGTCCCGATCCCGACGTGAATCTCAAGCTTCGGTACGCCATCGAGGATGCCAAGAGCGTCAACATGGCCAAGGACACGATCGAGAAGGCGATCAAGAAGGCCAGCGGTGAGGGAAGCGACGGTGCGAACTACGAGGAGATCCGCTACGAGGGATACGGTCCCGGCGGCGTCGCGGTCATCGTCGACTGCCTCACCGACAACGTCCAGCGGACCGCACCGGAACTTCGACGGGCCTTCGAGAAGCACGGCGGGAATCTCGCCAAGCAGGGGGCCGTTTCATTCGGTTTCCAGACGCGCACGGTCATCCTGATCGACTCGTCCCAGGTTGAGGAGGACCAGTTGATGGAACTCGCGATGGAGGCCGGGGCCGACGACATCTCCGCCGACGAGGGGGTCTGGGAGGTGACCGGATCACCGTCCGACTTCATCCCCCTCAAGGAGGCGCTGGATGCCTCGGGCATCGAGGTCACGTCCGCGGAAGTCACCATGGTGCCCGATTCGACGGTGTCGTGCGATGTCGCGGGCGGGCAGAAGGTCCTCCGCATGCTTGACGCGATCGAGGAGAGCGACGACGTCCAGAAGGTCTACACCAACGCGGACATTCCTCCGGAGGCGATGGAGGCATGAGCGCGGCTCCCAGGCGGCGCTCGACGGTGTTCCGTGGACGGGTTCAGGGCGTCGGATTCCGCGCCACCGTGCAGTCGATCTCCAGTGCCCACCGGGTGTCGGGCTGGGTCCGGAACGAGGCCGATGGAAGCGTCCGCTGCATTGCGGAAGGCAATGGTTCGGATCTCGATGCGTTCGTGGATGCGATCCTGGTTCGGATGGACGATTGCATCACCTCCCACCGGTCCGTGGATTCGGATGCCACCGGTGAATACGATGCTTTCCGCATTCGAGACTGACCCGTTCACGACGCTCGGCTAGGATGCGTGCATGCTTCCTTCCGTCAAGCCCGCCCTGTCCGTCCTGCTGCTGCTGCTGGGAGGATGCGGTGTGAAAGCCGATTTCGGCGATCGACCGACCGATCAGGTCTGGAGGGCGCTGCAGGCGGTTGCCGAGCAGCCCGACTACGACCATGAGGACTACACCAAGCGTTGGACCGTCGTCGAGAACATCGTCACGGTCGACGAGGCGGACCGTCGCATCGACATCGAACGGGAGCTCGAACGGGTGCTGGTCCGTCCGCGGACCAAGCCGCTGCACGAGGAAGTTCGCTGGTCGATCCAGGTGACGCTTCTTCCGGGTAATCGGGTGCTGTTCGAAAGCGTCGGTGCGGAACTGCCCGCGCACGTCCAACTCGAGGCGGATCGCTACTTCACCTCGGTCCGAAGGCTGCTCGCCGGGCTGCCGCCCCCCGATCGCATCCGGGAACGCATGCGCGATGTTCCGGTTGGCGAGGACGGTTCCTGATTCCGCACCCGACCCGGGAATCGAGCTTCCATGCTGTCTGCATTCGCCATCCTGCTCGCCATCGGACTGCTGTACTGGATCGTCCAGTCCGTGCTGCTCGTCCGGACGCTGTTCGTCCTTCCGGTTCTGCGTCCGCATCCGTCCGACGGCCCGGTGTCGCCGCTGGTCTCGGTCATCGTTCCGGCCCGCGACGAGCAGGGGACCCTCGAGGCGGCGGTCCGAAGTCGACTGCGTGATCCGGATGCAGGGCTCGAGTTCGTGCTGGTCGACGATCGGTCAGACGACGCCACCGGCATGATCATGGATCATCTCGGGGGCACCGATCCACGCATCCACGTGGAACATGTCGAGGATCTTCCGGAGGGCTGGCTCGGCAAGGTCAACGCGATGCGCGTCGGGGCGGAGCATGCGAATGGTTCGTGGCTGCTACTGAGCGACGCCGACGTGCATGTCGCTCCCGGAACCGTCCGTGCGGCCGTGGAACTCGCCGAGCAGCACGGGGCCGATCATCTCGCCGGCATCCCGTCGATCCGAAGTCGCAGCGTGGGCATGAATCTCTGTCTTGCACCGCTGCAACGGGCGTTGATCCTGTTGACGCGGCTCTGGTCGGTGGAGGATCCCGATTCCAGCGCCGCCATGGGCGTGGGCGCATTCAATCTCGTACGTCGCGAGGTCTTCGAGGAGGCGGGGGGGTTCGAATCGCTGCGACTCGAGGTCCTCGACGATGTCGGTGTCGGAGTCATGATCAAGCAGCACGGCGGTCGGACCATGACCGCGTTCGCAGCCGATTGCCTGCGGATCGCGTGGTACGACCGGTTCGGCGACTTCATCCGCGGAATCGAACGGGGGGCTGCCAAACTGCCGCCACGGTGTCCCCGCTGGCTGCTGGCACTGGTTGTGCTGCTGCTGGCGGTCCTCGACCTGACGCCGTTCGTCGCGCTGGCCATCGCCTGGTTCATTCCCGGTTTCGCGTGGATCGGGATCCTGCTGAGCGTGTGGGTGACCGGACTCTCCGTCGCGGTCGCGGTCCGCTTCGGCACCAATCCGCTCTTCGCGATCCTCGTGCCGCTGAACACCGTCCTGGCCGGTCTGGTGGGGATGCGGATCATGCTTCGCAGCGCCCGTGACGGTCGAATCGCGTGGCGCGGGAACGAGTACGAGGTCGATGCACTGCAGGCCGGACAGCGAATCAGCTTCGAACGGAATGAGACAGGGGAGAGCCCGTGACCGGACTCTCCCCTGCGCTTGAACCTGTTGAACGTCCCGGGGGCGATCAGCCCGCTTCGGCCCGGGGATGGGCCTGGTCGTAGGCGTCCCGCATCCTCTGGGTCGACAGATGGGTGTAGACCTGAGTCGTCGAAAGCGACTGGTGTCCGAGCAGTTCCTGCACGGCCCGAAGATCTGCACCGTTGTCGAGCAGATGCGTCGCGAAACTGTGCCGCAGGGTGTGGGGGCTGATCTCCGGATCGAGTCCGGCCAGTTCCAGATACTTGCTGACCTTGCGACGGACCGAGCGGGTCGAGATCCGCGTCTCCTGCTTGTTGATGAACATGGGCGCGTTCGGATCGACGGCTTCGTCGGACTGGTTACGCCGCATCGTCAGGTAGTGGGTGATGGCCGTCATCGCATGCGATCCCAGCGGAACGATCCGTTCCTTGCGTCCCTTGCCGCGGACCACGAGCGCCTGGCCCGCTTCATCGATGTCCGCGAGGTTGATGCCGACCAGTTCGCTGACGCGGATACCGGTCGAGTAGAGGGTTTCCAGCATGGCCCGGTCCCGTGAGCCCAGTGTGGTGCTCGTGTCGGGAGCCGAGAGCAGACGCTCGACGTCCTCGACGCTGATCGCCTTGGGCAGCCGCTTGGCCTGCTTGGGAGTCCGGATGAGGACCATGGGATTGCTGGCGATGCTGCCGCGCTGCTCCAGCCACTTGTGGAACGAACGCAGCGTCGCGATCTTTCGTGCCATGGTCGCGGCCGAGTAGTTCGATTCGTTCAGGTTCGCGAGGAAGCCGCGGATCCGCGTCACGTCCGCCTCGATCATGATCGAGGTCAGAGTCGGCGGGGCTACCGTGGCGACGACGTCGGTCGACGGCGTGCAGATCCGCGTCCAGGCGGCGGCTTCCGTGTTCAGATCGACGGTGATCGAATGCTCGTCGGCGAGGTACTCGACGTACTGGCGCAGATCGACCCCGTAGCACCGGGCGGTGTAGGGGCTGAAATGGCGCTCGTCCAGCAGGTAGTCGAGGAAGCCGGTGATGATCGGCAGGGTGTCCTGGTTCTTCTTCATGGTGTGGTTCCTTGGGGCGTTCGGGTTCAAGTCGTGGTTCAAGTCGT
>DBGM01000014.1:0-18696 GCA_002295885.1 Phycisphaerales bacterium UBA854 | reverse complement strand
TCAAGTCGTGGTTCAAGTCGTGGTCTCAGTCGTGGGGTCCGGTCTCGTTGGGTTCGATGCTGGCCACCTGGTGCCGCACCATGGCGGCGTCGAACCAGTCGAAGTCGATCTGCTCGTCCGCAGCGAGATCCGAGACGACGGCGACGAGCAGATCCTCCTCGCCGCTGTCCCAGCGGATCTTCCAGCAGTGATCACCCTTCATCAGCACCACTCGGTGCCGTGTCAGGTCGCTGCCGGAACGTGAACTGGTTCCCTGGTTTGAGTCGGCCATCCTTGGTCCTCACTGAAGCGGAGGTTCCGAGAACGGCCCCCGTTTCAAGGTTCTGGTGCCGCTGCGATCCTGGAATGCTCGTTTTTGAGCAGATTTTCCACGAGTCGATGAGCGACGAACTGCGTGTACAGATCCATGTCAACCAGATAGAGGTCCGGGCCGTAGGCGGAATCGATCCGGGTTCGGCCGCGGGTGAAGGAGTCGAGGGACGCCAGGGTGCGGTGGTTCGAGGCGTCCCAGATCCCTGCCGACTGGGCGACGGGTCGCGCGGTGCCGGCGGTTCGGAGGTCTCCGGTCGCACGTCGTGCGTGCTCCGGATCGAACGGGTCCCCGTTCGGAATGGTCTCGTCGGTGAACAGCTGGATGGCCAGTCCCAGTTTCGGGGGCTGGTACGGATCCCAGGCGGTGATGGTTCCGACGACGAGTCCGTCGACACCGAGCACGACGATCAGCTGCCTCGCATCCTGCGGGGTGGTGATCGATCGGATGCCGAGTCGCTGCATTGCCAGCAGCACCCGGTTCACCGGCACGGTGTCGATGCCGTCGATCTGCTGGCACTGCTCGGAAAGCAGATCCGTGATCGCCATTCGATCGACGGCGGTCGTACCCGATTCGTTCGCCAGCGGTGCGACGGCCCACAACTGCGGTTCGTCGTACGGTGCAAGCAGACCGGAGGGCTGGTGGAGTCCGCCCCGATGGTGCTGCTGGCAGCCGATGCCGATGGCGAGGATGAGCATTGCAGCCAGTCCGCCGATGCGGAGAAGGCCCGAGCGATGCTCGTTCGGTTGCATGGTCTGTGCACTTGTCATGGCGTCCTGCCCGAGATCGTGCGGGCTCCGCCGCACGAGAGAAGTCCGTTGCGATCCGTTCGGACCGCGACGGAAGAATCGTCATGGATCGTCCGGTGCCGCATCCGCGAACCGGGGCGATGCCTCCGAAGTCGTTGGGGGTTCGATCGCGACGGACCAGATGTTGGCGGCACCGTTCCGTTCGGATACGAAGTACAACCGGCCGTCGGCGGCCCAGCTGGGAAGGTATTCGTCGCCCGCATCCCGTGTGATGTGCTGCAGACGCGATCCGTCACGCTGCACGGTCCAGAGGTCCAGGGTGTCCTCGACGGCGGCTCCCCGGTCGATGGTGACGGTTGCGAAGGCGACGGCGTTTCCGTCGGGCGACCAGGTGGGATTGATCGTCGCGGCATTGGCGGCCGACACGATCTCGGTCGGTCTTCCGGGCTGTCCGTCCTTCAGTTCGATCGTCCAGAGACCGTACAGCCGGCTGCCGCGCTGGCGGGCCCGCTGGAACACGAGCGTCGATTCGGCGGGATCGGGTGACCATTCCGGCATCGTGCCGTATTCGAGGAACATGGTCCGTCCGGGATGCTGCAGATCGACCGCCCAGAGTTCGTTCCGGCTGGTGGTTGGATTGGTGCGGCTCCAGGCGATGTAGCGGCCGTCCGCGGACCAGGTGGGGTGGTACTCGTCTGCGAGATCGCTGGTCATGCGGACGGGGTGTCCTCCGGCCAGATCCACGACGTAGATGTCGTATTGCCCCGCTCGGTTCGAGGCGAAGGCCAGTCGTTGGCCGTCGGGGGAGAAGGCCGGCATGACGTCCTGGCCGGGATCCGTCGTGATTCGGGTGAGCGACGTTCCCGTGGTCGGTCGGACGTAGATGTCGTACGTGGGCCCGTGTTGATTCGATGCGAAGGCGATGGTACGACCGCGATGATCGATGCAGGGGTCGGTGCAGTCGCCCTCGACGCTGAAGCTGACCTGCTGCAGTCCGCCCTGGAGGGACGGGGCCGACGTCGGGTCGGCTCCGGGGCCGAAGAGGCTCAGATTGCGGGATTCCTCGGGGTTGGCCGATTCGCCCGGATTGGTTCCACATCCACCCAGCAGGAGTGCGGGCAGCAGTATTCGGCAGCAGATGGGCGTCCAGGATCCCGTCACGGGCCAGTCCCCGGCGTGTCCTCGGCTCCGCCGCTGGACTCGCAAATCCTTCCATGGGAACGACTTCCAGTCGTTCCGGGGGGGACCGAACTTCGAATCCCGCCAAGCCTCTTATCGGACGAGTCGAGCCGCAGGCTTGAGGTCCGCCTTGGGGGCTTCGAAAGGCTCTTTGCGGGGTGTGGAGGACCTGTGGGTGGTTCCAGAATCACGTTCAAGGGTCTGAAATGGCGGCATTGGGTCCGGGAACCGGTACAATCGTCCATTCGAGATCGCGTAGCTCAGTTGGTAGAGCAACCGCCTTTTAAGCGGTAGGTCCTGGGTTCGAGCCCCAGCGCGATCAGTCGTTAGGCCGCCTCGACAGGGAAGGGAGAAGGTCGGCACGCCCATGCTCGTCGTACTACACGCCAACTGGCAGAACGGTTCCGTGCACGTGTGGGGAGAATCCGCCGAGCGGTTCGTCCTCATTCCGGGCCACGATGCCGACGGCCGGACCGACGGCTCGACGGAGTGCGCCGTGGCCGAGCCGCTGGTGCAGGAGCGCGAGCACCTGTACGCACTCACGCCGCTGGAGCTCAAGCGAATCCTTCTTGAAACGTGCGGGTTCGATACCGATCGCATCGACGGTGAGGACACGATGCGACTTCGCCTGCCGCGGGATCTGCTCGGTCCCTGGCCCAGCGATCGTCTCGGCAGCGTGGTGGGTGGTGTCGAACACGAGCAGGACGCCTGGCTGGGCGAGTTCGATGTGCCGACCATCCGCTTCAAGGGCGGGGATCTTCCCGCCAGCTTGCTGCAGTTGGAACGGCTGGTCCGTTCCGCTCGGATCCAGTGCGGGCAGTCCGTCCAGTACCTCGCGTCCTCGGCCAAGTTCGTGCTGGAGCTGCTTTCCGACCAGCGATTCATCCCTTCCCTGCGATCGGACAACGAAGGACACCTCACCGCATCGTGGAGGCCCTGGCTGCTCGACGAGGAGACCATGTCCCACATGGTGGGCCTCATCTCGGCCATGCCTCCCGTCCTGCGGAGCGTCGTCGGCGGCGAATCCGATCCCCAGTTCCTCCTCGAGGAGATGATCGGGGCGATGGCCGAGGGGGTCGTGCGGCGCACGCTCGTCGAGGACGACTTCATCGACTCGCTCGAGGGTCGTGAAGACAGCGATCCGCACGTGGCCTGGCTGCGCGGACTGCTTTCGACCGGACGCGACATCGCCGTGCACGGCGAGTTCGGCCATCAGCTGTTCCTCGACGCCCGACGGTGGATCGGTCGTCTGGACGAGATCGATCGCGATCGTGTCCTGCGGGGCTGCCTGGTTCTCGACTCGCCCGAGGACGGAGCTGACTCGAACGCGACCTGGCATCTTTCCATCGCACTCGAGACGTGCGACCGGGCGGCCGAGCGTCTGGAGGCCGAGGACATCTGGCAGCAGACGTCCGAAGTGCAGCGTCTCTGCGGCGATCCCGATCTGGATGCGAGGGAGCTTCTGATCGGCGAGCTCGGTCGTGCCGCACGGCTGTACAGCCCGCTCGAACCGCTGCTGAACGAGGCGACGCCCTGCGGCATCGATCTGACGACGGATCAGGCCTGCACGTTCCTCGAGGAATACCGTCCACTGCTCGAGGAATCCGGCTTCGGCATCGCGGTTCCCGCGTGGTGGGGCGTCGACGACCACCTCATCGGACTTCGTCTGCAGATCGATTCGCCGGACGAGGCGGACCTCGATCCCGGTCTGGAGCGGTCGCTGCTCGGTCTGCAGAGTCTCATCAACTACCGGTGGCAGATCACCGCGGGACAGACCTCGCTGAGCATCAAGGAGCTCGAATCGCTGGCACGCCAGAACTCCTCGATCGTCTGGCTCCACGACCGTTGGATCCAGATCGATCCGCAGCAGGTCCGGTCCGCGGTCGAGTTCATGACCGGGCAGGAGTCCGATTCGATGTCGCTGGCCGAGGCGATCCGTCTCGCGTCGGGGCAGTCGGACTGCGACACGGGGCTTCCCATCTGGGGCGTGGACGCGACGGGATGGGTCGGCCGGCTGTTCTCGCAGCCGGACGAGGAATCATCGACCATCGAGATGGTGCCCCAGCCCGACCGGTTCACCGGTGAGCTCCGTCCGTATCAGCTCAGCGGCGTCAGCTGGCTCAACTTCCTCGACCGCTTCGGCCTCGGTGCCTGTCTGGCGGACGACATGGGGCTCGGAAAGACGGTGCAGCTGATTGCGCTCCTGCAGCACGAGCGACGCGACGGAGATCGCCTCGCTCCGAGTCTCCTCGTGGTTCCCACGTCGGTGATGGGCAACTGGGCAAGGGAGATCGAGCGGTTCGCGCCCGAACTGAACGTGCACGTCCAGCACGGTCCCACCCGTCCCGTCGGAGAGGACTTCGCCGAGGCCATCGCCGACATGGATGTGGTCATCACCACCTACGCACTGGTGGTCCGGGATCAGGACAGCTTCAATCCGGTCGACTGGCACCGGGTCGTCCTGGACGAGGCGCAGTACATCAAGAATCCTCCGACGAAGCAGACGGCGGCGATCCGTGCGCTCAAGGCCACGCGACGCATCGCACTCACCGGCACCCCGGTCGAGAACCGGCTGACCGAACTCTGGTCGATCATGGAGTTCTGCAACCCCGGCTACCTCGGCGAGGCCTCCGACTTCCGGCGACGTTTCGCCCGGCCGATCGAGCGGCAGCGGGACACCCGCCAGGCCGAGCAGCTCCGCCGTCTGGTGCAGCCGTTCATCCTGCGACGGCTCAAGACGGACCGCAACGTCATCTCCGACCTGCCCGGATGCGTGGAGACGAAGGAGTACGCGACGCTCACCCAGGAGCAGTGCGAACAGTACGAACGGGTCGTCAAGCAGATGATGGACGACGTGGATCGCAGCAGCGGCATCCAGCGTCGGGGCCTCATCCTTTCGCTGCTGGGACAGCTCAAGCAGATCTGCAACCATCCGGCGCAGATGAGCGGCCAGGATGAACTGAACCGGATCGTCTCGCCCGACGGCAGCGATCTCCGCCAGCTCTCCAGTCGTTCCGGCAAGGCCCGACGCCTCATGACGCTCCTCGAGGAGGTCCTGGCCACCGGTGAGCAGGCGCTGGTCTTCACGCAGTACCGCCGCATGGGCCGTCTGCTGTCGGGCATGATCGAGCACGACCTCGGCTGCGAGACCCTCTTCCTGCACGGAGGCACGCCGGTGCCCCGTCGCCAGAAGATGATCGACCGCTTCCAGTCGGCCGACGGAACCGCCCCCGTGTTCGTTCTGTCGCTCAAGGCGGGCGGACTCGGTTTGAACCTGACCGCGGCCAACCACGTATTCCACTACGACCGCTGGTGGAATCCCGCGGTCGAGCGTCAGGCCACCGACCGTGCCTACCGCATCGGCCAGGAGCGGACCGTGCACGTCCACAAGTTCGTCTGTCAGGGCACGCTCGAGGAGCGGATCGACCAGATGATCGAGGACAAGACCGCACTGGCCGAACAGATCATCGGGGCGGGCGACGACTGGTTGACGGAGATGTCCACCAGTCAGCTCCGCGAGGTGCTGCAGTTGAATCCCTCGGCTCTGGAGTTCGAATCATGACCCGCAGCATCGATCGCAAGCAGGTCGACTCCACGGCGAACCGTTCCACCCGACGGGCGGGACGCGGCGGCAAGTTGCGGCTTCCTCCCGCCCAGTTGCAGGAGCACTCCATCGCGGGCACCTGGCTCGATTCCATGACGCACCACTTCGGCGATGACGCCATGGAGTGGGGCCTCGAGGCGGCGCAGTCGGGACGCGTCCGCAGCATCGAGCTGGGGGTCGGATTCGTGTCCGCCAGCGTGAGCGAAGAGGGTGAAGGAGGCCGACGGGTGACGGTCAGCGTGCCGACGCTCGACGAGCCGAGCTGGTCCCGGGTCGTCGATGCGATGGCGTCCGAAGCCGTCTACACCGCCCGGTTCATGGAAGGGGAGTGCCCCCCGAATCTGCTTCAGCTCTTCCTCTCCTGCAACGTCGATCTCGTTCCCGGCCGTGACGAGGCCGTGGGGATCCGGACCAAGGCGCCCAGCGGCAGCGCCCGTCGTCGTGCCGCCGCCGTGGCGTGGCTCATCGCCGAGCGCCTGGTGGTCGAGCCTCTCGCCATGCTGCGCCTTCGCGGGCAGGGCGTCGACGACATGGTGCAGCGGATCCGCCAGCGTCGTTCCATGCGTCTCAGCGAGGGAGCGCACGCGCATCCGCCGTTGAACCTGCAGGGCGAACTGGAGGCCGCGGTCCCGCTGGCGGAATCGATCGAGCAGTTCTGGCGGTCTCCCTCGCTCGATCAGCTTCCTCCACGCATGCCGGCGCAGCACATTCCCCACGCGCTGCTCCGTCGCCTCGGGGCAAGCCCCATGGACGGAAAGTTTCCGCTCTCCGGTTTGCTCGAGACCATCTACGACCAGGTCGGCGAGGCATCCCGGGCGATGCTCGAGGACGACCCGGACTGATTCGAGCTGTTCCGTCTGTGCGGTCTGTACCGTCTGCGGGGGTCCGATTCCGGCCTGCACGGCTTCATCCCTCCGACCAGGTGTCCGATACGACTTGTGGCACCCATGTCAGAGAGGAAACAGGGATGAACAACGAATCAAAGCCATCGAACTCGATCCGGGAGTCGATCCGTCGGCTCGAGGCCCACGTCAACCAGGCCCGGTCGAAGCGTATCAATGAAAACAGCCGGGTCCCGAAGGTACCCGGCTGGGTGAACTCGCAGGCCGATGCGTCCGACGCTGCACCGCGCATGAAGGCGCGGCGCAAGGAGCCCGGCACGTTCGAGAACTGGAGACGGCAGGCGGGGTAGCACCCCGCAGGACCGGCTCAGTTGACGTGCTTGAGTCCGCGACGCTGGTCCCGGAGACGACGGCTCTTGCCGACGCGTTCCCGGAGGTAGTACAGCTTCGCACGACGTGCATCGCCACGACGAACGACGTCGATCTTGGCGATGCGCGGTGAGTGCAGCGGGAAGATCCGCTCGACGCCTTCGTTGGCGACGATGCGTCGAACCGTGATGGTCCGGTTCACGCCGCGGCCCTTCTGGCCGATCAGGACGCCCTGGTACACCTGGATGCGTTCCTTCTCACCCTCGATGATCCGCACGTGGACGTCGAGGGTGTCACCGACGCTGAAGGCCGGGAACTGGTCGTCGGACTTGAGCTGATCGCTGGTGGCGGATTCGATTGTCTGTTGCCTGTTCATTTCACTTCTCCGGGGACATGCCCCTGTCTATCGTTCGCGACCGACCGACCTCAGTTCGAGGGGGTCATCAGGTCGGGACGTCGTATACGAGTTCGTTGCTTCATCTGCTGGAGGCGCCAGTCCGCGACCGCCTGGTGATCGCCGCTGAGCAGGACCTCGGGCACGGTGCGATCCCGCCAGACGCGGGGCCGCGTGTAGTGTGGTGAGTCCAGCAGCCGTCCTTCGCAGTCCTCACGGAGTCCGAAGGAGTCCTCCCGGGCGGAGTCCTCGTGTCCGAGCACGCCGTCCTGGAGTCGGGTGACCGCATCGATGAGCACCATGGCGGGCAGTTCCCCGCCGGTGAGCACGAAGTCTCCGATGCTCACTTCCAGGGGTTCGAGTTCGTCGATGACCCGTTCGTCGATGCCTTCGTAGTGCCCCGAGATCAGCAGGAGCCGATCTTCGCCCGCCAGTTCCTCGACCAGCGGCTGATCGAGCGATCGGCCCTGGGGGGTCAGGAGGATCCGGCGGGGAGGAGTCGCATCACGGGATTCGACGTCCTGGACGGCGTTCCAGAGCGGCTGGCACATCATGACCATGCCCGGGCCGCCGCCGAATGGACGGTCGTCGACCTTGTCGTGCTTGTTGTCCGCCCAGTCACGGATGTCGTGGACGTGACAGGTCACGCGACCGCTCTGGGCGGCGCGGGCCTGGATGCTCGTGTTGAGCACGCCCGTGAACATGTCCGGGAAGAGTGTGAGCACGTCGATGCGCATGATCTGGACTCCGCCGGTTCCCTCAGGAACCGCTGGCGGCCTTCTTCTTTCCGGGAGTCGGATCGATGCCGGCCCGCTTCAGAAGTGAACGCACGGTGTCCGACGGCTGTGCGCCGACGCTCAACCAGTATTCGATGCGGTCATTCTTCAGGGAGTATTCGTCGTTTCCCTTGACGGGATCGAACCAGCCCAGTTCCTCGATGACACGTCCATCGCGCGGGGCGCGCTTGTCCATGGCATTGACACGGTAGAAGGGGCGGTGACGCCGTCCCATTCTCTTCAGACGCAATACGACCATGATCGGCCTGCTCCTTGTTGGCACCCGGTTCGAGGAGTCTCGACGCCTGTCGAGTGCTCAACGGCACCCCGGGAGGTCGCTCGCAAGCCGTGGGTGGAGCGACCCGTGGGGATGATGCTTCGCCGGGTGGACGAAACGAGGATTGTATCGCTCCCCGGGTGGCCCCACAAGGGGTTTTTCGGCTCTCAGGAGGGGGTACCGGCTCCCAGGAGCCGTGCCACGAGGTCCGTATAGGCACCGGCGAGCTCGATCGAGCCGGCGAAGATGAAGTTTCCGGCTCCGAAGAAGAAGATCGCCACCAGCAGTCCCAGAGACAGCAGTTGCGACTGGGGTTGCGAGTAGAAGTGGCGGATGCGGATCGACATGGCACCGAGGATGCGGGAGCCGTCGAGCGGCGGGATCGGGAGCAGGTTCAATGCGAAGAGGATGAGATTCAGGAATCCGCCCACCAGCAGGAAGGTCTCGATGGCCCGCAGCCAGTTGCCCGGCTGCTCGGGGCCGAACGCGATCACGATTCCGAGGATGGTCAGGGACACGAAGGCCAGCAGCAGGTTCAGCACCGGTCCCGCGGCGGCGACGATGATCTCGCCCCGCCGTCCATCACGAAACCGGGACGGATTCACCGGCATCATGCCCCAGGCGATTCCGATGATGAAGAAGAAGATCAGCGATGTCGTCCCCATCTGAACGAGGGGATTGGCGGTCATGCGATTCAGTTCACGTGGAGTCTGATCACCTTGCGAAAGTGCGGCCCAGCCGTGGGCCAGTTCGTGCAGCGTGATGCTGAAGAGGACCCAGAAGATCCAGCTCACCAGGTATGCAGGACCGATGTTCCACGCGACTTGTACCCACCAACCACTCATACGGCATTCGCCTCCTTGCGACGCGGACTGTAGCTCAACCCGACCGGATGGGCCACGGAAGCGGATCGCACGCCGCGCGGCCTGCGACGGCCCGGCCGATCCCCGCGGGGTGGTCCGGATCGCGAAGGCGGATGGGAGGCACACGACGCGAGTGCGGGCCGATTACCGATGTGTCCACGGGGCACGGGTGGGGCGGAAAGCGTCTTTTTGAAGCCTTGAAGAGGGGTCGGCCGTGTTCTGCGGTGGTCCAGGCGGTTTTTTTGCCTTTGATCGCAGGTCCCCGCGAACCGACGTCGGGGGACGCCGGTATCAAGTTCCATGACCGCACTCGATGCATCCCTCGCGATGAACATGCCCGGCCGCCCTCTTCTGACGGGCTTGGGTATGATTTCGCTTCCTTGGAACCGCCTGCGGCGGGAGTCCGAGCCAGTGCACGGACAGGCAGTGGAAGCGGAGACCAGCGTGGAACATCGGTCAGACGAAGACCTCTTCAGCGCCTACCTCGACGGAGACCGTGAGGCCTTTGCCGAGATCGTGCAGCGGTACGCCGACGAGCTGGTCATGTTCCTGACCAAGCAGACGGGTTCCCGCGCCGCCGCCGAGGACGTCTTCCAGGAGACCTTTCTCCAGATCCACCAGTCCGCGGGGACCTTCGACCTTTCGCGTCGATTCAAGCCCTGGCTGTACACGATCGCGGTCAACAAGGGGCGGGACTACCACCGCCGCAACGCCCGCCGCAAGGCGATGTCGCTGTCCACGACGATCGACGCCAGCGGTGAGGGCCAGTCCTTCGCCGACCTGCTCGAATCCGGAGTCGACCAGCCGTGGGAGGGCATGATGGGTACGGAGAATCGTGCGCAGGTCAAGCAGGTGGTCGACGACCTGCCGGAGCACTTTCGCGAGATTCTCCTGCTGAGCTACTACCAGAAGATGAGCTACATACAGATTGCCGAAACGCTCGAGATCCCCCTGGGGACCGTCAAGAGCCGCCTCCATTCCGCGGTGGCGGCCTTCGGTCGAGGACTCGGAGCGTCAATGGAGGAGGGAACGGATGAGTGAGGAACGGGTTGACGGCATGAACGATGCCGACGCGAGCTTGTTCGACCGGTTGGTCGAAGCGGGCTTCGACGTATCCGCGGTGAACGACATCGACGACGAGCAGCGGGCCCGCCTCGAGCGCATGGCCGAGATGCTCGGCGTGCTCGACGCCTATCCCGCGGACCCCCTCGACGACTCGGATCGCCAGACGCTTGTGAATGCGACGCTGGCCCGCATCGATCGTCACGATTCGGATCAGGCGGACCGCATGCGATTCTCCGACGCGGTGAACGGTGCCGGGTCCGGTCGCTTCGGCCCCCTGGAACTCGTGGCCCTGGCCGCCATCGTCATTCTCGGTGTCGCCGTGATCTTCCCGATCATGAACGCCGGAAAGCGTTCGGCCCTGCAGCAGTACTCGAGTCAGAATCTCGCCGGCATCGGTCGTGGGCTCCTCAGCTACGCCGGTTCCAACGACAACGTCCTGCCCACCACCCATGTGGATCGGTTCGCTCCCGTCTTCGGCGAGGCCCCGGATCGGCTGGATCTGCAGCCGCTCTTCGACGGCGGCTACCTCGACGGCGAGGGTGTCGGTGACGGCTACAGCTTCCAGACGCAGCCGAACCACCACGGGCTCCACCTCGATTCCCGCGCTTCCAACATCCTGATGAGCGACAGCAATCCCACCCTCGAGCACATCAGCATCATCACGGTCGATCAGGCCCGCAAGAGTCTCCGGATCCAGAGCCAGACCAAGATCTCCTGGTCTCCGACCGTGCTGTTCTCGGATGGCAGCACCCTCCAGCTCGCCAGCCACATCCACGAGGGCGACGATCTTCGCCTGCCGGACGAGCGTTGGGACGAGCTGGACCTTCCGGACGCCTTCCTGACGCATTGACCCCCCTTTCGGGCCCCGCTGCGAGCCTTCCGTTGACACCCAACGGGGGGCTGGTATCCTTTTCCTCTTCACCCGATTTCCGGGTGATTCGGATTCAACGCCCCAGGTGGCAGGACAGATACCGTGCCTAAGAACAAGCCCAACAAGGGACTGCTCAAGCGGATTCGGATGACCAAGAGCGGCAAGGTCAAGATGGGCCGTGCCTACGGTCGCCATCGTCGCAGTCACAAGACCGGCGACTTGCTGCGTTCCTACCGGGAGCCGAACTTCGCCCACGCCAGCGATCTCAAGCGGATCGCCGGCATGCTGCACGCTCGCGTGACGGCAGCTTCGGCGAGCAAGACGGTGTCCAAGGACACCACCGAGGCCTGAATCGATCAGACGTTTCTGGCGGGTACGAGTTTCCGCATGACGCGGGACCCCGACCAGGGCAGCAAGAAGTGGAGTGGATGCAATGCCACGCGTACGCAAGGGCGCAGCCCGAACCAAGGCACGCCGCCGGGTACTCCGAGCCGCACGAGGCTACTGGGGTACCAAGAGTCGTCACAAGCAGCAGGCGAAGGTCGCCCTCATCCGGGCCGGACAGAACGCATACCGCGATCGTCGGGCGCGTCGTCGTGACTTCCGTCGACTCTGGATCGTCCGTATCTCCGCCGCCTGCCGGATGCGCGGAACCCGCTACAGCCGTTTCATCAACGGTCTGGGGCGTGCGGGCATCGGTCTGAACCGGAAGATGCTCAGTCAGATCGCGATCGAGGACCCCGCGACGTTCGACACCCTCGTCGAGCAGGCGGAGGCCGCAACGACGGCATCGGTCGCCGGCTGACCCCGTCCGGGACGCTTTTCATGTTTGGATTCCTCGGCGAGGCCGTCAGGAACTATCGCACCACCGGTGCGGTCGCTCCATCGTCGCGCGGTCTGGCCCGGGCCATGACCTCCAACCTGCACACCTGCGAAGGGCCCCGTCGGTTCCTCGAGGTGGGCTCCGGCACCGGAGCGTTCACTCGGCACATCCTGCAGGGGATGCGCGACGGCGACTCCCTCGATGCGGTCGAGCTGAGCGCCCCGTTCGCCAGGCGTCTCGACGATGACGTGGTGGCTCCGCATCGGCGGTGCCACCCCGGACAGTCCGTCCGGGTCCATCAGTGTGCGATCGAGGAGGCGGAGCTCGACGGACCGTACCACGCCATCGTCTGCGGGCTTCCGTTCAACAACTTTCCGCTGGAGCTCACCCAGCGGATCTTCGACATCATGCTCGGCCTGCTCGCCCCCGGGGCCTGGTTGACCTACTTCGAGTATGTCGGCATGCGTCCGATGAAGGCGCCCTTCGTCGGTGGCGGGGGGCGCAGGGCGCTTCGATCGCACGGCGACTTCCTCTCCGAACTCGAGCGTGACCACAACGGGCGGCGCACGTTGATCACCATGAACATTCCCCCGGCCTGGTCGGTGCACCTGCAGGCCGCTTCACCCTCTGAGGACACCCACGGATGAATCGGATCGAATTCGAAGACGCACTGCAGGCCTACGAGACACGATTCAACTCGATGGAGCCGGAACTCGAACTGACCGTCCGCGATCCCGAACTCGGAGTCGAGGGATGGGTCGTCGTCTGGAGCACGCTGAGCTGCAAGGACGGTCCGCTCGGACGCGTCGGCAAGGGGGGAACCAGAATCCACTCGGGCATGTCGATGGACGAACTCCGCATGCTGGCCCGCACCCAGACGCTGAAGAACGCAGCCGCCGGCATCGGAACCGGAGGGGCCAAGTCCGGCATGAAGGACGATCCGACGTCCGACGGATTCGAGGAGCGGTACCGCCGGTTCGCCCGGCTCGTTGCGCCGATCCTGCACGAGAACGGTGGGCCGTGGGGCGGCTTCGGCTACGACATCGGGGCCCATCCCGACCACTGCCTCTGGTGCTGCGACGAACTGCAGTCCACCCGCTGCTTCACCGGCAAGCCGGTGCACATGGGCGGAACGGACTACGACGTGGAGGGCATCGCGGGGCTGGGCGTCGCCGTCGCGGCCCGGACCATGCTGGAGGAGACCGGTCGCACGCCATCGAGCGCGACCATCGCGGTGCAGGGTGTTGGTGCGATGGGCGCTGCCGTCTGTCGCTACGCCACCGAGTACGGAATGACCGTCCGCTACATCGCCGATCCGCGGCTCGGCGGATGCTGGCGGATCGAATCTGAGTTCGACGGCGAGCTGGCCGAGGCCATCGTCACCATGGACTTCACCGCGGCCCGGGCCGCCCTGGAGGGTGGCCCGCACGTGTGCACCGAACTGGACGACGTGCTCGTCCAGTCGGTCGATGTGCTGTTCCCCTGTGCAGTCCAGTACGTGATCACCGCCGACAACGTGGACGCCATCGCGGCCTCCGCGGTGGTCGAGGGGGCCAACAACCCCTGCACCATGGAGGCACGGGGACTGCTGGAGGAACGGGGGGTGACCGTTATTCCCGACTTCATCGCCAACCCCGGTGGTGCCATCGCGGCCTACGTGGAGATGGTGTCGGACGTGACCGACGAGGAGAACGCCCGCACCCGCGCCAAGGTGACGGAGGCCAAGGAGTTCACCGAGCAGACGGTCGCCGGCAACGTCCGGCGGGCGATGGAGCTGGCCGACGAGGCCGGGGTCGGCATCACCCGGGCCGGTCTGCTCATCTCCTACCAGCGCGTCTTCGGTGAAGCGTGACCGGCTACGCGGTCAATTTCGACGACATCCGGATCGCCCACGAACGCATCGCGGGCCACATCCATTGCACGCCGGTCCTGACCAGCCGCACGCTGGATGCCATGGCGGGACGTTCGCTCTTCTTCAAGTGCGAGAACCTGCAGCGGGTGGGCGCCTTCAAGTTCCGGGGTGCGACCAACGCGGTGCTCTCGCTTGACGACGAGTCGGCCGCCCGCGGCGTGTGCACCCACTCCAGCGGCAACCACGCCCAGGCGCTGGCGCTGGCCGCGCGGCAGCGGGGGATTCCGGCCTGGATCGTGATGCCCACGTCGGCGCCGGAGGTCAAGCGGCGGGCCGTGGAGGGCTACGGGGCGACGGTGGTTCCGTGCGAGCCGACGCTCGCGGCCCGGGAGACGACCTGCCAAGCGGTGGTCGACCGGACCGGCGCCACCATGGTGCATCCCTACGACAACCCCCAGGTCATCGCCGGCCAGGGCACCGCGGCGAAGGAGCTCGTGGAGGAGGTTGGTCCGCTGGATGCATTGGTGGTACCGGTCGGCGGGGGGGGGCTGATGAGTGGGTCCTGTCTGTCGATGGCATCACTCTGCCCCGACGCGAAGATCGTGGGCGCCGAACCTTCCGGTGCGGACGATGCGGCCCGCTCGCTCGCGGCCGGTGAACTGATTCCGCAGACCGGGCCCGACACGATCTGCGACGGGCTGCTCACGAGCCTCGGCGAACTGACCTGGCCCATCCTGCGTGACCATCTGGAGACCATCGTCACCGTGTCCGACGACCGGGTGGTGGAGGCGATGCGGCTGATCTGGGAACGGATGAAGATCATCATCGAGCCCAGTTGCGCGACGGTCCTGGCCGCGGTCCTGTCGGAGGCGTTCGAGGGGATTCCGGGCGACCGGGTCGGTCTCATCATCACGGGCGGCAACGTCGATCTCGCGAAACTGCCGTTCGACTGATCAATCCCGTTCCGAACGTCTTCGCTTGAGCTCGGCGTCGATGAAGCCGCCGAGTTCGCCGTCGAGCACGGTCTGGGGGTTGCCGACCTCGTGTCCGGTGCGATGGTCCTTCACCCGGTTGTCGTAGATGACGTAGCTCCGGATCTGGGTGCCCCATCCGCGGTCCACCTTGCCTCCGGTGGCGGCGTCCAGTTCGGCCTGGCGCTTCTCCTCCTCGATCTGCTCCAGCTTGGCCTGCAGCACGGTCATGGCCTGGCGCTTGTTCTGGAGCTGGTCGCGGTAGGTGGACGAGACCACCATGATGCCGGTGGGCTTGTGCACGATCCGCACCGCCGATGCGACCTTGTTGACGTTCTGGCCGCCGGGGCCGGACGACCGTGCGAACGCCGTCAGCTCGAGTTCGTTCTCGTCGATCTCCAGGTTGGAGTCCTCGAATTCGGGAATGACGTCCACGGTGGCGAAGCTGGTCTGCCGCTTGCCCTGCGAGTTGAACGGACTGACCCGCGCCAGCCGGTGCGTGCCCCGTTCGCAGTTCATGTTGCCGAACGCCATGGGCGCCTTGAGGTGGTAGGTCACGTTGCTGATGCCGACCTCGGTGCCGTGCACGAGACTGATCTGGTCGTACTTCCACTTCTGGGCGTCCCAGAAGGCCCGGTACATTCGATCCAGCATCGCGGCCCAGTCGTCGGCCTCGGTGCCGCCGTCTCCGGACTGAATGGAGACGTAGCAGTCGCGATGGTCGTGCTTGCCGCTGAGCAGCGACTGCAGTTCGACCTTCTCCATGCTCGCGGCCAGCTCGAACAGCTGCTCGTCGACCTCGGCCAGAAGGTCGTCGTCGTTCTCGTCGCTGGCGAGCTCGTAGCCGACGGTGGCGTCCTCGAACCGCTCGATGACCTGTTCGAGTCCCTCGGTCTGCGCCTTGAGCAGCTTGAACTGCGCAATCGTCTTCTGGGCCTCGTCCTGGTTCTCCCAGAACGACGCCTCGTTCATCTCGTTCTGCAGTGATTCCCGCTGGGCGATCTTGTCGTCGTAGTTAAAGAGAGTCGCGGATGGTCAAGATCCGCGCCTCGAGATCGTCGAGCACCGGTTGGTGTGATTCGTAGTGCATGACCTCGGATTGTATCGGGTGGAAACTGTCCGTTCGCGGCTCCGGAAGAGCTTTCTTCCAAGTACACTTCCGGCCATGAACATCTCCAAGCGAGCGGCTGCCATTCCCCCCTCCTCGACCCTGGCGATCACGGCCAAGGTTCGCGAGATGAAGGCCCGCGGAGCCGATGTCATCGGATTCGGAGCCGGCGAACCGGACTTCACCACACCGGCGGTGATCTGCGATGCGGCCATCGACGCCCTGCACGACGGCCAGACCCACTACGCACCCACGCCCGGCACCCCCGCGGCCCGCGAGGCCGTGGCGGCGAAGCTGCGGGAGGAGAACGGAATCGACTGCACGGCCGATCACATCACCATCAACAACGGGGCCAAGTTCACCGTCTACCTGGCCCTGCAGGCACTTGTGGATCCCGGGGACGAGGTCGTGCTTCCCACCCCGGCCTGGGTGTCCTACAAGCCGATGATCGAGCTGGCGGGCGGCACGCTGGTCGAACTGCCCGCGGTTGCCGCGGCCGACTTCAAGATCACGCCTGCGCAGCTGGAGGCCGCCATCACGCCCCGCACCCGCGTCTTCCTGCTCAACAGTCCCTCGAATCCCTGCGGCACCATGTACACCCCGGACGAACTTCGGGGACTCGTTGCGGTGCTGGAGCGGCACGAGCATGTCACGGTGGTCAGCGACGAGATCTACGAGCAGCTGGTCTACGGCGACGAGCCGGCGCTCTCGGTCGGGTCGATCGACTCCATGCGCGATCGCACGGTGACCATCAACGGGCTCAGCAAGACCTTTGCCATGACCGGTTGGAGGATCGGATACGCCTGCGCTCCGGGGGGCGGGGGGGCCGTGATCAAGGCCATCAACACCATGCAGTCCCAGATGACGTCCTCGATCACCTCGTTCACGATGCCCGCCGTGGAGGCCGCCCTGACCGACGGCCGGGCCGAGGTCGAGGGCATGCGTCGAACCTTCGCCGGGCGGGCCGAACTGATCCACGGTCTGATCCGCCAGTGGGAGGGGGTGGTCTGCCCCCGACCAATGGGCGCCTTCTACATCTTCCCGGACATCTCCTGCACCTTCGGACGGGTGACTCCGGGCGGTGTGGTCATCGAGTCGGCCCTCAACTTCGCCTCGGCCCTGCTGGACGAGGTCGGCGTGGCGGTGGTTCCCGGCAATGATTTCCTGGGTCCCGGCCCCCGGCACGTCCGCATGAGCTTCGCCATCTCCGAGGAACAGATCGCCGAGGGGTGCGGCAGGGTCCGGGAATGGCTTGGAAAGCTCACCGGGAATGCGGCTCCGGCCTCGAATCCGGCCTGAGAACCCCTCTGGAAGCCCCCGGAAGGCCGCATTCGACCCCGAACGGACAATCCCGTCGTGGACAGGAGGGGGGCGGTTCGCTAGAATCTCCGTTTCGATTGAACGACGAGCAAGAACTCGAGAAGTTGACGGAGACGGAATGAGTCTGACGGTAGAAGACAAAAGCACGATTATCAACGATTACCGCCGGCACGACACCGATTGCGGTTCGCCCGAGGTTCAGGTCGCGATTCTGACGACCCGGATCGAGGAGTTGAACGAACACCTCAAGAGCAACAAGAAGGACCACGCCTCCCGGCGCGGTCTGCTCCAGATGGTGGGCAGTCGGAATCGCCTGTTGCGATACCTGTCGCGTACCAAGCCGGAATCCTATCGCGCCCTCATTAAGCGACTGGGACTGCGGAAGTAATCGATTCGACATGCCCGGGTTGCCGCCTGGTGACGGGTGGCAGTTGATGCACGGCAGCCATGCCCCGACGGCACTGCCCTCCATCATCTGCCATCGGTCCGGACGCGGTCCCCGGAACTTTCACGGGAAGCCGGCCACATGGGCCGTCCCCACAACGACGAAGGCAGAACAATGAACGACATCTACGTAGAACGCGAAATCGGCGGCCGTACCCTCCGCATGGAGACCGGCACGGTCGCGAAGCTGGCCAGTGGCGCCATCATCATCCGCTACGCCGAATCGGCGGTCATGTGCACCGCGATGCGGGCCAACCCCCGCCCCGGCCTGGATTTCTTCCCCCTGCAGTGCGACTACCGCGAGCGCCTCGGCGCCGGCGGCAAGTTCCCGGGCGGGTTCCGCAAGCGTGAAGGCGCTCCGGGCGAGAAGGAGATCCTGACCATGCGGATGATCGACCGTCCGATCCGCCCCCTGTTCCCGGACGGATTCATCGACGAGGTCCAGATCCAGTGCTGGGTCATGAGCCACGACGGACAGAACGACACCGACGTCCTCGCCTGCACCGGCGCTTCCGCGGCCCTGTGCCTGACCGACGCTCCCTTCGAGGGACCGGTCGCCACCATCCGCGTCGGCCGCATCGTCACCGACGACGGCGAGCAGTTCGTGGTCAACCCCACGCAGGCCCAGATGGAGTACTCCGATCTGGACCTGGTGCTCTCCGGGCACAGCGACGGCGTGAACATGATCGAAGTCGGCGCCGCGGAGATCTCCGAGGCCGACATGCTCAAGGCCATCGAGTTCGGCTACGAGGAGGGCATCAAGCCGATCCTCGAGATGCAGGTTGAACTGATGGAGAAGGCCGGCGCCGCCGAGAAGCGCGAAGGCAGCCTCAACCTGCCGCCGCAGGAGGTCTGGGACGCCGTCGTCGCATTCGCCGG